>JANMNO010000036.1:0-96761 GCA_031374115.1 Hyphomicrobiaceae bacterium
AGAGGATCTGTCCCTAGTACGAGAGGACCGGGATGGACGTACCTCTGGTGGACCTGTTGTCGTGCCAACGGCACAGCAGGGTAGCTATGTACGGTCGGGATAACCGCTGAAGGCATCTAAGCGGGAAACCTTCCTCAAAACGAGTACTCCCTTGAGAGCCGAGGAAGACCACCTCGTTGATAGGCCTGGTGTGGAAGCGCTGCAAGGCGTGTAGCTTACAGGTACTAATAGCTCGATTGACTTGAACGCTCTCATTAAGCAATGCTCATCGCGCTTCGCTAGCGTTGATGTTGCACTAGACCAGAAGTCCGTCACTGTTTCGCTGACCTGGTGGCTATGGCGGGGTGGCTGCACCCGATCCCATTCCGAACTCGGCCGTGAAACGCCCCAGCGCCGATGGTACTCCGTCTCAAGACGTGGGAGAGTAGGTCGTTGCCAGGTCTGCAAAACAGTGATGGATTGAGTCAATTGCTCCTCTTTTTGATGTTGTTGGATACAAAAAGCCGCCCGGCTCTGTCGGGCGGCTTTTTTGCGTTCGCTCGGATCGATCGTGAGAATCTGTAGAATTAACCGAGGCGTCAGGATATGCGGGCACCCGACAGAAGGCCAATTGCAATCGGCATTTGTCAAACGCCAACGAGCAATAACTCGTCAAAGTACAACATAATTATTGTAACATAGGGAACGAACCAGCGGGAAATGCGTTGTCGATACGCATTCGTATGGGCGTAGCTTGCAAAAAGGAATGTAGTCATGGACACGAATACTCTTCTTATTATTCTGTTGGTCCTGATCGTGCTTGGCGGCGGCGGCTTTTATGGCAGAGGCAGGTGGTTCTGAGCTTTGCTTGCGCAAGCTTGGCCGAAGGGGAAATAGTGAGCACGATGGATCTTAAATCTTTGCTAGTTGGCGGGTTACTCGTCGCCCTTGCCGTCGTAGGATACCTTTATTGGGACCGGCAGCGAAACACCGTCGAGATCAAACTTCCCTCCGTCACGATCCAGAAACCTTAAATCGGCCCCCGTCTCAAGGGACGCGCGAGAATGCAAGCATCGTCACGTTGAGACAGTTTGGCAGCTCAGTCTTAGCCTTGTTGCCTACGTATCGACTTGGCTTTTACTCTGCGGCTTTTGGTGTTTCCGCCTCTGCTGCCGTTGCATCGAGCAAGAGTTCGCCATCGCCCACGTTCACATGGACCGTGGCGCCGTCGGCAATCCGCCCGGATAGGATCGCCTCCGCTAACTTGTCCTGAACGTTGCGTTGGATCACACGTTTCAATGGTCGCGCGCCATAGGCTGGATCGTAGCCTCGGTTCGCGAGCCATTCGCGGGCTGCAGCCTCCAGCTTGACCGTGATTTTGCGATCGACCAGTAATTTGGCCAACCGCGCCAGTTGAATGTCGACAATCGCGCCCATCTGATCACGCTGCAGACGATGGAACAGGATAATATCGTCCAATCGATTGAGGAATTCAGGCCTGAACTTCAAACGCACCTCGGCCATCACGTAATCGCGCACCGCCTCGGAATCCTCGCCCTCCTTCTGGTTGACGAGATATTCGGCACCGATGTTGGACGTCATGATGATTAGCGTGTTCTTGAAGTCGACGGTACGCCCTTGGCCATCGGTCAGTCGCCCATCGTCGAGCACCTGCAGCAGCACGTTAAACACGTCTGGGTGGGCTTTCTCGATTTCGTCGAACAGCACAACTTGATAGGGACGGCGCCGAACAGCTTCGGTCAGCGCGCCACCCTCGTCATACCCGACGTAGCCCGGCGGTGCGCCGATCATGCGCGAGACCGAGTGCTTTTCCATGTACTCGCTCATATCCATGCGGATGAGCGCCGTCTCGTCATCGAACAAGAACGCAGCCAGGGCTTTCGTCAGCTCGGTCTTGCCGACGCCGGTCGGCCCGAGGAACATGAACGAACCGATCGGGCGATTTGGATCCTGCAGTCCGGCACGCGCGCGGCGCACCGCAGTCGACACCGCTTCCACGGCTTCCCATTGGCCGATGACGCGCTTGGCCAACGCCTCTTCCATTTTGAGAAGTTTGGCGCGCTCGCCTTCCAGCATGCGATCGTCCGGAATGCCGGTCCAGCGCGAGACCACTTGCGCGATGTGGTCGGGGGTCACCGCTTCTTCCATCATCGGGACGTTCCTGCCGTCGCCGGCTTCGAGCGTCCTCAGTTTCTTCTCCAACTCTGGAATGACGCCGTAGGTCAGCTCGCCCGCGCGCTGATACTGGCCCTTGCGCTGAACTTGTTCCAACTCGTTCCGTCGCGCTTCCAACTCCTCCTTGAGTTTTTGCGCATCGCCGAGCTTGTTCTTCTCCGCTTGCCAACGGGCTGTCATGCTTTGCGAACGTTCTTCGAGATCGGCCAGTTCTTTTTCGAGCTTGGAGAGGCGGTCGCGAGATGCGGTGTCGCTTTCCTTTTTCAAAGCCTCACGTTCGATGCGCAATTGCATCAGGCGGCGATCGATCTCGTCGAGCTCTTCGGGTTTGGAATCGACCTGCATACGTAGCCGCGATGAAGCCTCATCAACAAGATCGATGGCTTTGTCGGGCAGAAATCGATCTGAGATATATCGGTTCGATAGGGTTGCCGCAGCGACGATCGCCGAGTCGGTTATGCGTACGCCGTGATGGAGTTCGTACTTTTCCTTCAAGCCGCGCAGGATCGAAATCGTGTCCTCCACGGTCGGTTCATTGACGAAGATGGGCTGGAAGCGACGGGCAAGCGCCGCATCTTTCTCGACGTGTTTGCGGTACTCGTCGAGCGTGGTCGCGCCGACGCAGTGCAATTCGCCGCGTGCCAGTGCCGGTTTCAGCAAGTTGCCGGCGTCCATCGATCCCTCGGACTTGCCGGCGCCGACGATGGTGTGCATCTCGTCGATGAATAGGATGATTTTACCGGCTTCAGCCGTGACTTCGGAAAGAACGGCCTTTAGCCGCTCTTCGAATTCGCCGCGATACTTCGCACCGGCAATCAACGCACCCATGTCGAGTGACAACAACTTTTTATCTTTTAAGCTTTCGGGTACGTCACCCTTGACGATGCGCTGAGCCAAGCCTTCCGCTATTGCCGTTTTTCCAACGCCGGGCTCGCCGATTAGGACCGGATTATTTTTGGTGCGCCGCGACAGCACCTGAATGGTCCGGCGGATTTCATCGTCCCGGCCGATCACGGGATCGAGCTTGCCGTTCGCAGCTGCCTCGGTCAGGTCACGCGCATATTTTTTCAACGCGTCGTACGACTGTTCGGCCGAGGCCGAGTCGGCGGTACGACCTTTGCGCAGGTCATTGATGGCGCCATTCAGGCCCTGAGGCGTCACGCCGGCATCGGCCAAGATACGACTGGCCTCGGAGCCTTTTTCCAACGCAATCGCAACCAAAAGGCGTTCTGCGGTTACAAAACTGTCACCCGCTTTTTCAGCAATCTTCTCCGCGGCATCGAACACGCGCGCCAAATCTGGCGCAACGTACAACTGCCCAGAGCCGCCACCGGAAACCTTAGGACGCTTGGCGAGGCTGATTTCGAGCGCCTTCAGGGCGTCCTTGGCCCGGCCGCCAGAACGGTTCACCAGCCCGCTGGCAAGGCCCTCTTCGTCATCGAGCAATACTTTCAAAAGGTGTTCGGCAGAAAATTGCTGGTGGCCTTCGCGAACCGCAAGTCCTTGTGCCGATTGGATGAACCCCTTCGCGCGGTCAGTGTATTTCTCAAAGTTCATTGTTGCTCTCCTAGCTGCGCCCAACCGCCCCGAAGGCGCGGAAAATCGCCCGGTCAAATATCGAGCATGGCCAAGCCCAACGCAGCACCCGCACCTGCTCGACGGCTTATATGGGTGAGCAGGCGTAGAAGCGGAAGGGCTTACCTATGCCTGTCTCTGTTTGGCAGCAATCTTGCGTCCAGCCCCGCTCGCTGCTTAGCTGCCCGCAACTGCGAGGTGCCATGCCGATCCTGAGATCCAACGTCGATACATCCTCCGAAGAATTTCTCGCCAACGCTGCGGCAATGCGTGTGCTCACTGACGATCTCAACGTCAAGCGAGCCGAAATCGCAGTAGGCGGACCAGCCAAGCTACGCGAACGCCACGTCGCGCGGGGGAAACTCCTGCCGCGTGATCGGGTTCTTGGACTACTCGATCCCGGATCGCCCTTCCTTGAGCTATCGCAGTTCGCAGCGTTCGGACAATATTCCGGCGAT
The DNA here is from genome assembly GCA_031374115.1 of Hyphomicrobiaceae bacterium. Lineage (GTDB taxonomy): Bacteria > Pseudomonadota > Alphaproteobacteria > Rhizobiales > Hyphomicrobiaceae > JAKFWF01. Next base: position 4,209 of record JANMNO010000036.1, read on the forward strand.
ATCCACGGCGCTGGTTTGATCACGGGTGTCGGGCGTGTATCGGGCCGTGAGGTCATGATCGTTTGCAATGATGCGACGATCAAGGGCGGCACCTACTATCCAATCACCGTGAAGAAACACGTGCGTGCGCAGGAGATCGCCTGGGAAAACCGGCTGCCGTGCGTCTATCTCGTCGATAGCGGAGGCGCGAACCTGCCGCACCATACGGAAGTGTTCCCCGATAAGGAACATTTCGGCCGGATCTTCTACAATCAGGCGCGCATGTCGGCCGACGGCATCCCGCAGGTGGCCGTCGTCATGGGCAGTTGTACCGCGGGCGGCGCCTACGTGCCGGCAATGTCGGACGAGAGCGTGATCGTCCGTAAGCAGGGGACGATCTTCCTCGGCGGACCGCCACTGGTGAAGGCTGCGACCGGCGAGACGGTGACGGCTGAAGATCTTGGTGGCGCAGACGTTCACACGCGTCTTTCAGGGGTCGCCGATCACTACGCGCTCAACGATCATCATGCGTTGGAAATCGCGCGGTCGATCGTGGGCAATCTAAACACCGTAAAGAAGATACATGTGGCCACGCGCGAGCCACGTGCTCCGAAATACGATATCAACGAGTTGGACGGCGTCGTTCCAGCCTCGCTTATGACGCAATACGATACCCGCGAGGTGATTGCCCGATTGGCTGACGGCTCCGAATTCGATGAATTCAAGGCCCTGTATGCGACAACGATCGTAACGGGCTTTGCGCACATCGAAGGGTTGCCGGTCGGCGTCATCGCGAACAATGGCATCCTCTATTCGGAAACCGCACAAAAAGCTGCCCACTTTATTGAGCTGTGCGGGCATCGTCGTATTCCGCTGCTTTTCCTACAGAACATTACCGGCTTCATGGTCGGGCGCGAAGCGGAGGCCGGTGGTATTGCGCGGCACGGCGCGAAGATGGTGACCGCGGTCGCGACTGCTCGCGTGCCGAAGATCACCGTTATTATCGGCGGCTCTTATGGAGCCGGAAACTACGCGATGTGCGGCCGCGCCTACGGGCCGCGCTTCTTGTTCACGTGGCCCAACGCCCGCATCTCGGTCATGGGCGGACCCCAAGCAGCAGGCGTGCTGGCAACAGTGCGGCGCGACAATATTGAGGCTGAGGGCGGGTCATGGACGGCAGCCGATGAGGCTGCGTTCAAGCAACCAATCCTCGAGCAATTCGAGCGCGAGGGACACCCGTACTATGCTTCCTCCCGCCTGTGGGACGACGGCATCATCACGCCAAGCGAAACACGCCGGGTTGTTGGGTTGTCTCTGAGTGCCGCCCTCAACGCGCCGATCGAAGCGCCCAAGTTCGGCGTGTTCAGGATGTGACACGCGAACTCATCTTGCTTCGTGGCGAAAACTACAGCGGCACGAACTCAGCCGTCGCCTGGTTGTAAGCGGACAATGTCCCTGATCCTATATCGAAGTAAGCGCCGTGCAATGCCAGACGACCCTTCCCCTCAAGGATCTTGATGCATGGGAATGTGCGCAGATTGTCGAGCGAAGCAATGACGGATTCGCGCTCCAAGGCTGCGCGGATCTCAGCCAGCGGCTTGCCGGCGAAAGCCGTCATGATTCGCGCGCGGCCTTCATCCAGGATCGACATCCAGTTGGTGATAAACTGCGCTTCGCTCTGGCGTGCAGCATCGTGCTCGAGACATGCGCGAACGCCACCGCAACCAGAGTGGCCGATCACGACGATATGTTTCACACGCAGGTTCAATGCGGCGAACTCCAATGCCGCGCTGACGCCGTGATACTTACCGGTCGTCTCGTAGGGCGGCACTAGGTTTGCGACGTTGCGAACGACAAACAATTCACCCGGCATTGCGCCAAAAATGGTCTCCGGATCGACGCGGCTGTCACAGCACGACACGATCATCACCTCGGGATTTTGGCCGTTGCTGGCGAGTTCTTCGTATCGATCCTGGTTCGGCGCGAAGTGGCGGAACTTGAATCTACGGAAGCGATCGGCCAGAATCTCTGGAAAGTGGGTCATTGTCGTCGCCTCAGAAGGATGCCTAGTGAAGGTGGTTCGCACAGATAAATGGACGAACACGCAATGACTTTCAAGGTCAACTGGCCGCCGGCTGCGCGCGGGTACTTCGCGATCGGCGCCGAACGAACGTCGAAAGCACTCAACCTCGGCAACCTGATGCGCTCGGCGCACGGGTTTGGCGCGGCGTTCACGTTTACGGTCGGGGCAACCTATCAAGCGCTTGAAGCGCGCGCTGACACATCCAAAGGCCGGCTCCATCTGCCCCACTACAACTGGGCGACAAGTCAGGACATGGTCCTACCGCAGGGGTGCAGCTTAGTCGGCGTCGAATTGACCGATGATGCGATTGATCTGCCGAGCTTCAGGCATCCGTTGCGTGCAGCTTACATCTTGGGACCCGAACAAGGATCGATCTCGCAGGAGTTGCTCGAAGCATGCGACCATGTGGTCAAAATTCCAACCAGCTTCTGCATCAACGTTGCGATGGCAGGAGCGATCGTCATGTACGACCGCGTTAAGACGTTAGCCCGATTCGCCGATCGACCGGTTAGCGAAGGTGGCCCGAAAGCAGCACTTCAACCGCATGTGCACGGCCGCAACACAACGGGCCGGTGACAAGGGAGGGGCTAATTCCGTATACCGGCGTCATGCGCAGACCAATCCTCACAATTCTGACCTTGATATTCACCTTGGTGTCGGGGCACGCCGCCACGGCGCAAACCCGGAATATCAAAAAGTTCGGGGAGTGGCGTGTGATGGCACACGAGGCAGCAGATACACGGATCTGCTTCGCCATGGCCTCACCCCGGATTAGCGATCCGCCGGACGCGAGCAGCGGTGCGTTTTTCTATATCTCGGCTTGGCCGAAAGAAGGAGTGCGTGCAGAAATAAGCGTGAAGACCAGCGCGGCCCTAAAGCCTGGCGCGCCAGCGTCAATTCAGCTCGATCAGACCTTCTACAAGCTGTTCTCGAAAGGTGACCGCGCGTTCGTGATCGACGCTACCGACGAGTTGAAGCTGCTCGAAGCGATGAAAAAAGGCTCGACGGTTACGGTCTTGGCGCAGAACGAGCAGGGCGTCATCAGCAAGGATACATATTCGCTGTCCGGGATTGCCCAGGCCGTGCAGGCGATCAGCGGCGGTTGCAAGTAGCGTCGGCTGGCACGAAGGTTGCGGAGTGCGCAGTGGTGAAGCCAGGTACCATATCTGTGCTGATCAATTGGCACTTTTTGGTGCGCCACAAAGTCAGGCGCGCATGGGCGCGATTGTTTGGCGAATAGGGCTCGCCGCGCGAAGCACCAGGTATCCAATAATTGCCGAAAGCAGCGATCCGCTGAGCACGCCGATCCGCACATCGGCTGCATAGGCAGGATCGGTAAATGCCAGCATGCCGATGAACAAACTCATGGTGAAACCGACGCCCGCGATAATGGAAACCGCGTAGATTTGCGCCCAGTTTGCGCCCTCCGGCATCCGGCAGAACCCGGATTTGATCGCGAGCCACGACGCCCCGAAGATGCCGATCTGCTTGCCGGCGAACAAACCAAGCGCGATGCCAAGCGGAATGGGCGCGATCAATTTCATCAGCGTGAAGTCCCCAAGCGCGACGCCCGCGTTGGCGAATGCGAACAGCGGCAAGATCCCGAAAGTGACCCAAGGGTGCAAGTCCTTCATCACCTTATCGAGCGGCGAGTAGGGAGCGGAGCCCTCAGCCCGCAGTGGGATCGCCAATGCGACAGCGACACCGGCAAGCGTCGCATGCACGCCGGATTTGAGCACGCAAACCCAGATAAAGATCCCAACCAGCACATAAGGCGCAAGGCGCGTGACGCCGCGCAGGTTGAGTGCGCCGAGAATCGCAATTCCGATGGCGGCTAAACTTAATGAGTAGACGGACAGCTGCGCCGTGTAGAACAAGGCAATGATGAGGATCGCACCGAGGTCGTCGATGATCGCCAGGGCGAGCAGGAATACCTTGAGTGCCGGGGGCACGCGAGAACCGAGCAACGCCACGATACCGACGGCAAATGCGATGTCGGTGGCCGCAGGTATCGCCCAGCCTCGCATGGCTATCGCATCACCGGCGTTGATCGCGGTGTACAACAAAGCTGGAACCAGCATTCCGCCAATGGCGGCGATGATCGGTAGCGCCGCCTGCTGCCAGCTCGCCAACGCGCCGGCCAGCATCTCTCTTTTGATCTCGAGACCGACATAAAAAAAGAAGATCGCCATTAGACCGTCGTTAATCCACAGCAGCAGAGGCTTGTCGAGATTTAGCGCGCCCACGCGCAGGACCACCGGCGTCCCTAGAAGTCTATCGTAGATTGTGCTGAAGGGTGAATTATCCAGGACCAGCGCGATGACGGCGGCCGCCAGCAACACGATGCCGCCTGCCGCGTCATGATGAACCAATCGCGTCCAGATTGAGCGGGAACCGGCTGTCACGAGCACTGATTTTTCCTTATTTACGCTTGAAATGGATGAATTCCCAGGGACTGGTCTCACTGCCTTGTGGGATTTGTATCTCTATAAGCACCGGGTGTTTTGCCCTAATGGCCTCGGCCAAAATTGGTTTCAATGCTTCTGGCGATGAAACGCGATGGCCCTCGATGCCAAATGCGCTAGCGAGCATCATGAAGTCCGGATTATCGAGAGCGGCTCCAATTATTCGATTACCGAAGTTCGTCTTTTGATCTCGCATGACGTTGCCGAAAGATGCGTTGTTGAAGAGCAATGTAACGAGCGGAATGTTCTCTTGCTTTGCCGTCGCCAACTCCTGCACAGCGAACATGAAACCACCGTCTCCGGTAATCGATACCACCGGCTTGCCGGGGTGGGCGGCCTTCACACCAAGCGCTGTCGGGAAGCCGTAGCCAAGTGTACCCTGATGGCCCTCGGTGATGTAGGTGCGAGGTTCGTACACGGGGTAGCCAAAGTATGACGTGAAGCCCACCTGAGATACTTCGTTCACGAAGATCCCATCCCGCGGGAGTACCTCGCGGATGACATCTAGATAAGCGAGCTGAGGCTGCACCTTTTCGATCCCTACGCGCGCCGCTTGCTTAGCCGCCGCAACGTTCGATCGAATCTTGAACGACGCAGCGGCAGTCTTTCGAGACTTCAATCGGCGCAGTTCGTCGAGAAGTGCGGTTGCACCAACCGCCGCGTCGGCGACAATGCCGGCCTGGGGCACGAGGCGTCGCATCTCAACCGGATCGATATCGATGCGGATGATGTGCGGGAGGCCTGACGGCCGCTCGATCAATGTCATCATTCCGGTCCACCGCATCATCGGCATTTCGAGCCGCGTGCCGATGCCGACTACGGCGTCGGTTTCGGGCCAGAGCTCATGCGCTACAAAGCACGAAATACCCAGGTCATGGTCTTCCGGCATTACGCCACGGCCACCCCGAAAAGCAGCGACCGGAGCGTCGAGTTCTTCGGCCAAGGCCCGAATGGCATCGCTTGCGTGCTGCGCGCCGCTACCAAGCATGATCATCGGCCGTTTGGCTTTGACGAGGATTGCCGCGGCGGCTGCGATTTCGGCGGGCGATGCTGGATGAGGTGGTGCAAAGGAGGCGGGAGGTAGCGGCGTGACGTAGCCTTCGGTCGCCATTGCATCCCACGCCATTTCGACAGTGACCGGCCCGGGCCGCCCCGTCAGCATTTGGCGAAAAGCTTCATTGATGATCTCGGGCGCGTCAGCCGTTCGCTCGATCCGCGCCGACCATTTCGTCAAAGTGCGCAATGTCGCCAGCTGATCGGGCAGCTCGTGCAAGTGCCCACGTCCTCGGCCGATAAATGCAGAAGGCACTTGTCCGGTAATGCATAGCACGGGCGCGTTGGCGCCTAGCGCGGTGCACAATGCCGCCGATGTGTTGAGCACACCAGGGCCGGGCACCACCGAGTATACTCCCGGTCGACCGGTTGAGCGGGCATAACCGAATGCCATGTAGGCGCATGTTTGTTCGTGCCGGGCACCGTAGGTGCGGATCTTGTCACTACGTTGCTGCAAGGCGTCGAACAATGGATACATCTGCACGCCGGGCAATCCGAACAACGAAGTCACGCCATTGGCAATGAGTGCATCGACGATTGCAGCGCCGCCTGTCATCATCCGTGCATCCTCCATGCGCAACATCCTCCGTTCCACGCACCCGTTATGTGATGTAGCTTATCTGTAGACGTCCGCCCACCCCGGAGCCACACCGTCAGATGACCGATATCCATATCCACTATCTTCACGCACGCGATATCGCGCAGCTTGCGATGACCGACGGCGAGATCATTGCGGCGGTCGAAGGAGCGATGATTGCGCAGGCAACCGGCAAAGCAGTGATCGAGCCGCGCACGCATCTGGTGCCGGAGAAAGGTTCCACGCGCGGACACTTCAACGTGCTGCGCGGCGTTGTACAACCGTTGGGACTGGCTGGCGTAAAAGTCGTTGGCGATTTCTTCGACAACTACAAACACGACCTGCCATCTGAGATGGCGATGCTCTACCTTGCCGATCCGCAAACCGGCCGGCCGATCGCAATGATGGATGCAACCGCCATCACGACCATGCGCACCGGTGCAGTAACGGCAATCGGCGCCAAATTTCTAGCGCGAAAGGGATCCAAAATTTTAGGCCACGTCGGTGCGCGCGGCACCGCTTTCTGGAACATCAAGCTGATGGACGGGCTTTACGGCTTCGATGAGATCCGTGTGCATTCTCGCCGCCGCGAAAGCCGGAATGCGTTCGCGGCCAAAATGAGCGAGGCACTGGGCAAGAAAGTGATCGCCACCGACAATTGGCAAAGCTGCGTCGAAGGCGCCGACATCGTCGTCGACGCTTCGCGCCTCGAAGCGCCCGAGCCTGTACTCAAGAACGCGTGGATCAAGAAAGGCGCACTGCTCATGCCGTACGGCACCATGAGCGTCGTTGAAGAAAACCTGCCGGACATCATCGACAAATGGGTGATGGACGATTTCGGCCAGGCGCATGCCGGCAAGTTCGGGGCACTGCGCCGCCAGATCGACAACGGCAGCCTCAACAAAGATAATCTGCATGCCGAGATCGGGCAGATCGTGGCGGGCATGAAACCTGGCCGCGAGCGCGATGACGAGACGATCTTGTTCTGGCATCGCGGATTGTCGCTGTCCGACATTGCGCTGGGGGGCGCGATGCTCGCGAAGGCAAAGGCGCTCGGGATCGGACAGCAGTTGTTTTACGCCCATTTTGAACCAGGCGGGAATCACTGACGATGGCTTTGCCAATCCCGCAAACATGGGCGGATGACGTGCTGCGGTTTTGGTTTCAAGAGTTGAAACCGGAACAGTGGTTCAAGAAGGACGACGATGTCGACGCAGCGATCGCCGCTCGATTTGCCGGCACGCACGCTGTCGTCGATGGAGCAGAAATCGCAGCTCTGATGTCGAATGTCGACACAGCGCGTGCCGCCATCCTCGTGCTCGATCAATTTTCGCGGAACATGTTTCGCGGCACGGCGCGTGCGTTTGCCGGCGACGACAAGGCACTGAAGCTTGCCGGCGAGGTGCTCGCGTGCCGTTGGGAACAGGGACTGAGCAAGTCCGAGCGCCTGTTCGTCTACCTGCCCTTCGAGCACGCCGAGGATAGTGCTTTGCAAGCGCGCAGCGTCGCGCTGATCTCGGCTCTCGCAGATGATTTTCTCACCAAGTTCGCGTTGGAGCATCAAGTCATCATCCAGCAGTTCGGCCGTTTTCCTCACCGCAACTCAATCCTCGGCCGCGTATCGACGCCGGAAGAAATCGCGTTCCTGCAACAGCCGGGTAGTTCGTTTTGAGCCGCACTGTTCACTAAGGACCCCACCTCATGACTGAACTCACAAGCCTGAAGCCGATGAACCTTGCGTTCGAGGCGGTGATCCGCACCAGCTTTGAAGCTCAAGGATTGATGAGTACGATCGGCGCGCGGTTGCGATCGGTCGCGCCCGGCCGCGTGGTGATCGAGCTGCCGTATTCGGACGCGGTCGCGCAGCAACAGAGCCTGTTTCACGGCGCCGGGATTGGCGCCATCGGTGACGTGGCGGGCGGCTACGCTGCGCTGTCATTGATGCCGGCGCGTAGCGAGGTCGTCACCGTCGAGTACAAGGTCAACTTTATTCGGCCAGCCCTAGGGAACTTGCTTCGCGCCGAGGGCCAAGTATTGCGGGCCGGAAGATCGCTCACCGTCTGCCGGGTAGATGTGGCTGCAATCGAGAACGGTCAAGCAACGGTGGTGGCGCTTCTGCAGGCAACCTTCATGCGGGTTGCTGGCTAGGCTCGTGGATGGGCTTTGTCATATACGGCGAGCAGCCGATCGCGATCGACTTCGGTATAGACCTGTGTCGTCGACAGTGAGGCGTGACCAAGCAACTCCTGGATCTGACGAAGGTCCGCGCCCGCCGACAGCAAGTGGGTTGCGAACGAATGGCGTAGCGCGTGCGGCGTCGCGCTCACCGGTAGCTTCAGTTGACCGCGCATCCGCTCCATCACCAATTGGATGATGCGTGGCGAGAGCGGGCCACCCTTTGCGCCACGAAATAGAATATCGTTACGTTCGAGCGGGAAGGGGCACAATTTGATATAATTCGCAATCGCGGCGATCGTCACCGGGATCACAGGCACCGCGCGCTCCTTCGAACCCTTGCCGATGATGCGCAAGACATCACGGTGCGCGGTCGGGGCGTCTTTTACGAGTAGTCCCAAGGCTTCCGAGATACGCAGGCCTGAGCCGTAAAGAAGCAGCAGAACCGCAGTGTCGCGCGCGGCCATCCATTCGATGTCGTTGATGCTCGCGACCGTGGCGACAGCCGCCGCATGAGCGACTGTGAGCGGCTTCGGAACGCCATGCGGCACTTTCGGAATGGCGACCGTCAACACCGCGCGATTGGTCAGCGTTTCTTCGGCCTCGAGCCAGCGGAAGAACATGCGCAGCGCCGACATCGATCCGGCAAGCGTTCGGCCGGCTGTGCCCTGCCTGCGGCGTCGCGCAAGAAATCCTCGAAAAACGCGGGCATCGAGCTTGGCGAGATCGGCCATCACGGGCGTACGACCACGCTCGGACTTGAGATGCCGCAGGAATTGAATGAGATCGCGGGCGTAGGCCTCGCGGGTGCCTTCGGAAAGGCCGCGGTCGCGCACCATGTGGGTAAGCCACGCTTCGACCGTGCTCGCAAGTTCCCCATCCATTGGCAGCTCGCAATCCTGCCTCAGTAGGTCCGACAATGCTGTCATGACTGTTTTTTTCTGATTTCGAGCGACACCGCCGACTGGGACGAATCAATGCTATTCATGGCAACAGTCTGCGGCATAATGTTAATGAGGTGTTAACCAGCACGTTCTTTGACGCGAGGGCATACCTCGGATGCAAGAGCAAGTTTCGTCATCGACCGGTCGTTGGCGCGCCTGTGCCGTGCTGCTAGGTTTCGCGCTGTTGACGCTGCCATTGATGCCGGTGCAGGCTCTGTTATTGCGCACAAGCCAGCGTGGCGCCCGGGTCTTTCCACATTGGTATCATCGCCAGCTATGCCGACTGCTCGGCATAAGGCTCCATATCGAAGGGGCGATCGAGCGTGATAGGCCAGTTCTGGTTGTTGCCAACCATTCCTCGTGGCTCGATATCCCGGTGTTGTCGGCGGTGGCGCCGGTGTCGTTCATCGCAAAAAAGGAAGTCGGCGGTTGGCCGTTCGTTTCCCAACTCGCACGCCTACAACGGAGCGTCTTCGTCGATAGAACCCGGCGTACGGCGGTGGCTGGCACCACGTCCGAGATGGCGCAGCGGTTCCGTTCGGGCGATGCACTGGTACTGTTCGCGGAAGGTACCTCGACCGACGGTAACCGGGTGTTGCCGCTGCGCACGTCGCTCTTTGGCGCGGTCATGCCAGGTGACGGTAACGAAATGCCCTCATCGCGAGCGGTCGTGCAAACCTGCGCCATTGTTTTCGGCCATCTACATGGGCTACCGCTCGACAGAGCAGGGCGATCGCTCGTCGGCTGGTATGGCGATATGGAGATGGGGCGTCATGCTTGGGAACGGCTGAAAGCAGGCCCACTCGATGTCAGTATCCGCATAGGAGCACCGGTTCCTCTCAGCACCTTCGCGCGGCGCAAAGAGCTCGCCCGTCACACTGAAAATCAACTGCGCGAGTCGGTGGTGCGACTTTTGCGCAATAAGCCTTCCGACGAGCCGGTAGCCGTGACGGCGGCGGCCGCCGGCAATCAGGTATCGCTAGCGCAGCAAACGAAAATCTCGGCGAGATGGACGTGAAGCCATCTAGCTCCGTCGGACTGCGGCGCTGCTTTGCTGCAATGCAACAAAATGATGACATTCGGAGTTTTGAGCACTATCGTAACTTTGCAGGAACACTGCTGTCATAGAAAACGCTTGATGGTTGCGACCGCGAGAGGCTGATGTCAGACAAGTCCGAACCAACTTTGCCGGTCGCGAAAAAGGTGTTTGTGCGCACGTTTGGTTGTCAGATGAACGTCTACGACAGCGAACGCATGATCGAAGCGCTCGCTCCTGCCGGTTTCACCGAGACGGCAGAAATGTCCGAGGCCGACTTGGTCGTTCTGAACACGTGTCATATCCGCGAAAAGGCTGCCGAAAAGGTCTACTCCGATCTCGGTCGTATTCGCGACGTAAAGGCCGAACGGACGGCATTAGGCAAGTCCACAATCGTAACGGTCGCTGGCTGCGTTGCGCAAGCCGAGGGGCAAGAAATCTCTCGCCGCGCCCCGGTCGTCGATATCGTTGTCGGACCGCAAAGCTATCATCGCCTGCCAGACTTGCTGACAACGGCGCGCGCCGGCCGGCGAATTGTCGAGACGGCATTCCCAGATGTAGACAAGTTTTCGCAACTTCCGGCCCGAAGCGGACCTCGCCCGACCGCGGCTTTTCTCACGGTTCAAGAAGGTTGTGACAAATTCTGCACATTCTGCGTTGTGCCCTATACGCGTGGTGTGGAATTTTCGCGACCCGTCGAAGATATCATGACAGAAGCCAAGGCCTTGGTCGGTCGCGGGGTTCGCGAACTGACCCTGCTGGGTCAAAACGTGAATGGCTACCATGGTATCGGCCAGGACGGACAGCCGCAGTCGCTGTCGGCTTTGCTGACCCGCCTGGCGGACATTCGAGATCTCGAACGTCTGCGCTATGTCACGAGCCATCCCCGCGACATGAGCGACGAGCTGATTGAAGCACACCGCGATATGCCAAAATTGATGCCGTATCTGCATCTGCCGTTTCAGGCGGGTGCCGACCGCATTCTGGCCGCGATGAACCGCAAGCACACGGCCAATGATTACCGCCGCATCATTAAACGCATTCGGGCGGCCCGCCCCGATATTGCTTTGTCGACGGACATTATCGTCGGATTCCCAGGCGAGACCGATCAGGAATTCGCCCAAACCCTCGATCTCGTTCGGGAAATAGGCTTTGCGCAGGCTTACTCGTTCAAGTACAGCGGGCGCCCGGGAACGCCAGCTGCGACGATGGACGGGCAGGTACCCGAAGACGTCAAGATCGAACGGCTGTCGCAGCTCCAAGACCTTTTGGAATCACAACAGAAGTTATTCAACGCCGGCTTCATTGGCCGCGTATTACCGGTATTGTTTGAGCGCACCGGGCGGCGCGCCGGCCATTTGGTTGGCCGCACCCCTTATTTGCAACTTGTCCACGTCGAGGCAGCCGAAGCTGCGCTGGGGCAGGTCTTGCCCGTCGCAATCGCATCGGCAAGTCAGAACAGCCTGACCGGAACGCTCGAGGCTGCTTGAAAATCTTTTCATTGCAGTTGATGGCTGAAGGCTGTCATCGCACCGCTCGATTCACTATGCTAGGATGAAATCCGGCGTAAATTTCGATCGACCTGGAGCCTATCGATTTGACAGTATATCGCGGACCGACCGCCACTGGCGGAGCAGCGCGGAACAAGAAGACAGTCGGCCCGAAAAAGCGGGTCGTAGTTCCCTTCGAGGACAATCGATTTCTACCCCGTCTACTGGGCGAGCATGATGCGCATCTGGCATTAATTGAGGATCGGCTCGATCTCCAGGCGCGGGCTCATGGCAACGTCATCATCCTCGAAGGATCGGAAAGCGGCTGCGATCTGGCGCGCGACGTGCTGGAGGAACTTTATACGCGCCTGCAAAAGGGCGGCGAGGTAAGCGCCGGCGACATCGATGGGTTGATCCGCCACGTCAAACAGGATGATCCAGCCGCGGTGAGCGACGGACGGGCGCAGGTCTCGACCCGTCGCAAAAGCGTCAATGCCCGCACGCCCGCGCAAAGTGCCTACATGCGAGCAATAGAGAAGACCGATCTTGTCTTCGGGATCGGGCCAGCGGGCACCGGCAAAACATACATTGCGGTAGCCTTCGCCGCGCACTGCCTCGAAAAAGGCATGGTCGAACGCATCATTCTATCGCGCCCGGCCGTCGAAGCGGGCGAGCGGTTGGGCTTCCTTCCCGGCGATATGCGCGACAAGGTCGACCCTTACCTGCGTCCCCTCTATGATGCATTGTACGACGTGCTGCCGCCAGAGAAAGTGGAGCGCGACCTGGAAGCGGGCATTATCGAAATCGCGCCGCTGGCTTTCATGCGCGGACGGACGCTCGCCAATGCATTCGTCATACTCGATGAGGCGCAAAATACCACGACCATGCAAATGAAGATGTTCCTGACCCGGCTTGGTGAGGGCTCGAAAATGGTCATCACCGGCGATCCTAGCCAGATCGATTTGCCGCCTGGTCAGAAATCGGGGCTCGAGGAGGCGGTCGGCCTGCTGGATGGTGTACCCGGAATCGAGGCCATTAGATTTACCGCGGGCGATGTCGTACGCCGCGATCTTGTGGCCCGCATCGTCGAGGCCTATGAACGGGCCCTACCGGTGAAGAAAGTTTGAGAATGCCAAAGGTCGAGACCGTTGAGTCCGCAGGTTTGACTGCGGCCGAAGAGCCTGAACCTCAGCGAGGGATCGCGCTGGAGATCGTTCACCAAAGCGGTGATTGGACGTCGATTAGCGATGTGGAGGGCCTGCTGGCCCCGCTGCTGGACGCGATGGGCCGGCATCGGTCGGTGCAGGCACACCTGCCGGCCGAAGCCTGTCTCGCGCTTGCCGACGATGCTTCAGTGCGTAAGTTGAATGCGACGTTCCGATCGAAGGACAAGCCGACGAACGTGCTGTCTTTTCCATCCGGTTTGCCGATCAATGGCGATCGGCCGCGTCAGCTAGGTGATCTTATACTTGGGTTTGAGACGGTGGCCGCAGAAGCGGCCGAGCAAGATATCGCTATCGGCGATCACATCCGCCATCTGACGCTGCACGGCTTGCTTCATCTCTTGGGTTACGACCACGAAACCGGCGCCGATGCGGCCGCAATGGAAGCGCTCGAGATCGAGATCTTGGCGCAACTCGGAATTGCCAATCCATACGATGAAGACGCCGCCCCGATTGCGTCGGGGACTGCTCAATGACAGCGCAACCGGTAACGCAGCCCCCCCGGGGCAGTCCCGAGTCGCTGGACCAGCTTTCCAAAGAAGCCGCCAGCAACACCAATGCGTTAGGCTGGTTCGCCACTCTGCGTGCCCGCCTCGGCCTGCCTGGGGGCCCTTCCCTGCGAGAGACCATCGAGGATGCGCTGAAGTCCGACGATAAGTCGCCCGACGCGTTCACCGCCGAAGAGCGCAGCATGTTGCTCCGTCTCCTTCGCTTCGGCGCGCTGCGTGTCGAGGATGTGATGGTGCCACGCGCCGATATCATCGCGGCCGACGAGAGCGACTCAATGGGCGAAATTCTGCGTGTCTTCCAAGACGCAGGTGTTTCACGAATTCCTCTGTTTAACGAAACACTCGACGATCCACGCGGCATGATCCACGTCAAGGATCTACTGCAGTGGATGACCGGTGACGCGGGCAAAACCCCCGATGGCACCGATCGTCCGCTTCCGGACCTCGTCAAGATCGATCTGACGAAATCTGTCCTAGCAACCAAAATCCGCCGCCAGGTGCTCTATGTGCCGCCATCTATGCCGGCCATGAACCTGTTGATCCGCATGCAATCGACGCGCATCCACATGGCGCTGGTCGTAGATGAGTATGGTGGCACGGATGGCCTGGTGACGATCGAGGACTTGGTCGAACAGATCGTCGGCGACATCGAAGATGAGCACGATGAATTCGAAGACGCGCATATCAGTCAGGACCCGAAACTCGGGTTAGTGGCATCGGCACGAACGCCGGTGAAGGAGCTTGAGGAGCTGCTCGATCTCAAGTTGCTCACGCCGGAGGAAGAGGCGGCGATCGATACGTTGGGTGGGTTGATGTTCGCTCTGGTTGGACGCATCCCCACCCGGGGCGAGATCGTTTTGCACCAGGCAGGTATCGAGTTCGAAGTTCTCGATGCGGATCCACGGCGTGTAAAGCGGTTGCGCATTATCGATGCGCGTGCGTCACGTAACATTGTTCAGGCGTTGTCCAACGCGACTGCTACAAAATCATGAACGTTTCGGCGTTGGAGCCCGGCGCACCGCTGGTCGCTCTGCTGCAGCAGATTGCAACGTGGTGTCGTGAGAGCAGCGGGCGCAAATCGAAGTGGGCGGCTTTCGCTGCCGGCGCCCTTTCGGTGCTGTCGATGGCGCCTTTTTTCCTATGGCCGATTCTCTTTTTTACGCTGCCAGTACTCGTCTGGCTGATGGATCGCGCATCTGCGCAGCCGACGACATCTTCGTGGCGGCAAGCACTGACCGCGGCCGTGCCGGGCTGGTGGTTTGGTTTTGGCTATTTCATGTTCGGCTTGTTCTGGATCGGCGAAGCCTTTCTCGTCGAGTCGGAGCGGTTCCTGTGGGCGCTACCCTTCGCCGTTACGTTATTGCCAGCGGGCCTCGCTTTGTTTTTTGGGGCCGCAACTTCAATTGCTGGTCTGATGGCACGTCCCGGCATCGAGCGTGTTCTAGCGCTCGCCATGACCCTGTCGATTGCCGAATGGTTGCGCGGGCATATTCTTACGGGCTTTCCTTGGAACACGATCGGGTACGCCCTGACTATGCCGCTTGCGCTGATGCAATCTTCGGGGTTGATCGGCATTTATGGGCTAACACTTGTGGCAGTGTTGGTCTTTGCGGCACCAGGTGTGCTGTTGGCGCGCGGACAAGCAGCGCTTGCCTCGGTGATCGCAGTGGCGCCACTCGCGGCAATGGCAGCGTTCGGGGCAGTAAGGCTCGCATCTCTAGACGATGCTTCAGTGCCCGGCGTTCGCCTGCGTATCGTTCAGCCAAGCATTGCTCAGCGCGAGAAATGGCGGCCTGAAAACCAGCGGCAGATCTTCTTCGATCATATTCGGCTATCAAAACAGCTACCCGATGGAATAGCCGATGATGTGGCTGGTGTTACGCACGTGATCTGGCCGGAAGCTGCGATGCCATTTCGTCCGCTGCAGAGCCCTGAAGCGCTGGCAGCGATTGGCGAGATGCTTCCTGCGGGGAAGTTCTTGATCTCCGGTGGGCTGCGAACTGTCGAACCGGCGCCGGGCGAGATCGAAGCACGTAACAGCCTGATGGTTTTCGGATCGGGCGGGGTGG
This sequence comes from Hyphomicrobiaceae bacterium, assembly GCA_031374115.1. GTDB lineage: Bacteria > Pseudomonadota > Alphaproteobacteria > Rhizobiales > Hyphomicrobiaceae > JAKFWF01. Next base: position 19,812 of record JANMNO010000036.1, read on the forward strand.
TCGAGGGGATCTACGATAAGATACATTTGGTCCCGTTTGGCGAGTATCTGCCGTTCCAAACGGTTTTGGAAAAAATTGGGCTCGAGCAGCTGGCGCGTCAGCGCGGCGGTTTCGGTATTGGGCGGCGGCCGCGCGCGACGATGAAGATTGCTGGGCTGCCGCCTGTGGGACCGCTGATCTGCTACGAAGCAATCTTTCCGGCCACGCTCGTGCATGGGAATGGCCAACGTCCAGGCGTCTTCGTGAACGTCACTAATGACGGCTGGTTCGGCAATACGACCGGTCCACGTCAGCATCTGCATCAAGCGCGCGTGCGCGCCGTCGAGGAGGGCGTGCCCCTGGTGCGCGCCGCTAACAACGGCATTTCAGGCGTTATTGCGCCCTCTGGCCGAATGACGGCCTTTCTCGCCCTGAACGAAAAAGGAAGCGTAGATGCGGATCTGCCACGGGCACTCGCGCCTCCCCTTTATGCGCGACTAGGGGATTGGATTTTTCTGGGATTGATGTCGCTAGTGGCTGGCGTTTTCTTTACCCTGCGCACCGGTCGCCCCCGTTGACGCCCGCCGGACGGATAAATACGACACCGCTTCCGTTTTGTGCGACAGGTAAAAGTAGTCATTCATGACGACTGAACAGAAAGAGCGCTTGTGAGCGAGTCGGGCAACGAAGAAAAGGGCTCCAGAAGACCGAATCCCGTCGATATCCACGTCGGCAGCCGGGTGCGATTTCGGCGCATGCTCCTCGGGATGAGCCAGGAGCGTTTGGGTGAGAAGCTCGGACTTACCTTTCAGCAGGTGCAGAAGTACGAAAAGGGCGTCAACCGAATTGGCGCAAGCCGGCTGTTCGAGCTTTCTCGCGTGCTCGGCGTGAGCGTGAGTTTCTTTTACGACGAAGCTCCAGATCATATGGCGGCGCCTCTGGAAGTTGGCGCCGTGCGTGGGTTTGCTGAAATGCCCGCTGAAAGCTATGCGTCCGATTTTTTGTCGAGCCGCGAAGGCTTGGAACTGAATAAGGCGTTTGCCCGTATCAGTGATCCGAAAGTCAGGCGGACAATTGTCGATTTGGTTCGATCTTTGGCCGGTGAAGACGTCAAACAATAGCTGCTGTTATTACTGCGTCTTGACTGTGCCTCGGCTTGACCCTGCCACCAAAGACTATAAACAGCAGCGCCAACGCAACGGTCGCAATTGACGCGGCATTCTCTTCACGGGGTTGTACAGTGGCACGCCAATCTTTTCAGTTTACCAGCGAATCTGTATCCGAGGGCCATCCGGATAAGGTCTGCGATCAAATTTCAGACGCCATCCTGGACGCTTTCCTCGAGAACGATGCTCGCCTTGGCATTTCTGACGACAGCCGCATCAATACCCGTCTTGGTTGCGAGACGCTCGCCACGACCAACAAGATCGTTATTGCGGGTGAGGGGCGCGGCCAAGCGCCATTGTTCAAGAATTACGAGGGCAAGAAAGAAGCACTGGTCAACCGCGAGTTGATATCGCAAATCGCTCGCGATGTGGTTCGCGATATCGGTTACGATCAGGATGGATTCTCCTATCACGGTCTCGATATCGAAGTGTTACTGCACGGGCAGTCGCCTGACATCGCCATGGGCGTCGATCCCAAGAAGGCTGGCAACACCGGTGATCAGGAAGGTGCAGGCGATCAAGGCATGATGTTCGGCTTCGCTTGCACCGAGAGTGAAGTCTACGAGAAGAATTCATTCATGCCGGCGCCGATCTTTTTCGCGCACAAGCTTCTGAAAGTGCTTTCCGACAAGCGGCGCTCGAAGGAGTTGCCGGATCTGCAGCCCGACGCCAAGAGCCAAGTGACCGTCCAGTATGTCGATGGCAAGCCGGTCGGTTGCACCAAGGTCGTGGTATCGACTCAGCATAATGCGCGCACATCGACGGGCAAGGAATATACGCCGGCAATGGTCAAGGAGATGATCACGGCGGCCGTTTCTTCTTCGTTGCCCAAAGGTTGGATGCCGAAGAACGAACTCGATTTCCTGGTCAACCCGACAGGTAACTTCGTCGTCGGCGGTCCCGATGGCGATTGTGGTCTGACTGGTCGCAAGATCATCGTCGACACCTACGGTGGGTATGCGCCACACGGGGGCGGCGCTTTCTCCGGCAAGGATCCGACGAAGGTCGATCGATCCGCTGCTTACGCTGCCCGTTATCTCGCGAAGAACGTTGTTGCAGCTGGCCTCGCCGAGCGCTGCATGATCCAGGTCGCCTACGCCATCGGCGTTGCCGAGCCGATGTCGTTGCTGGTCGACACACAAGGCACCGGCAAGTGCGACGAGGCGAAGTTGGAGCGTATCTTGGCAGAGCTGTTCCCGCTGCGCCCAACGGACATTCGCCGCAAGCTCGAACTCAACAAGCCGATCTACCGGCGTACTGCATCGTACGGTCACTTTGGGCGCGCGCCGGAGAAGGACGGTGGCTTCTCGTGGGAGCGGATCGATCTTGCCGACACCATCCGCAAGGCGATGGACTGAACGGTTCTCGCGGTCGTTTTCATTTGTGGCTCGGCCATGATCAGTGAGCATGACTACGACGACCTGCGCGGCGAACTCCGCTCGTTTGGCCGTCGGCGTGGTCGCACACTGACAGCTCGGCAGCAGCATCTGATCGATAAAGTGCTCCCGCCGAACCGGTTGCGGATCGATCAGCCTGCGCCTGAGGCCGCGTCGCTCGCCCTCACCTTGGTACCACGCGCCGTGGAAGCTTGGCTCGAGATCGGATTTGGCGGCGGCGAACACCTGCTTGCTCAGGCCCAGGCTCACCCCGACCGGGCAATCATCGGCTGCGAGCCTTTCATCGATGGCGTCGTGAAAGTGCTTGCCGCCATTGAAGAGCAGTCGATCAAGAATATCCGTCTGCACGACGACGATGCCCGCGACGTTTTGCGATGGCTGCCGCGCGCATCAATCGATCGGGCGTTCGTTCTGTTTCCCGATCCGTGGCCGAAGACGCGCCATCGCAAACGGCGGCTTGTTTCCGCACCGACGCTTGCGCTGTTGGCTCGCGTCATGAAGCCCGGCGCCGAGCTGCGCGTCGCGACAGATATCGGCGACTACGCGCGTACGATCCTCGAAGCCATCAGCCACCAGAGCGCGTTTCACTGGACCGCGACAGGGCCGCAGGATTGGCGAGTGCAAGACGGCGATTGGCCGGTGACGCGCTATCAGCAAAAGGCTTACCGCGAGGGCCGCTGCAGTTATTTCTTCCGGTTTGTGCGTGTACCTGATCTTGTTCGAGGCAGCGACGTTTACTAAGTCACGAACGCGCTCGTCGAATCAGCTGATAACGCTGCAGTTTTTTCTTGACGTGCCGTCGCACGTTGACTACGCATACTTTGCTCATGATCATCTCAACTTTGGGGTGGGTCCGAAAGGATCCGCTCTTTTTGTTTTGATGAACTTAAGTTTGCCCGATATGTTGGGACTGCAGACTGTATGGACGCGATTGGCGACGGCGCCCCTTCCGAGGAGCGCTTCATTCAGGAGACCGGGCTTGCCGCGGGCATTGCAACGCTCGTGGAGCCTGTGCTCAATGATCTCGGCTTTCGTCTTGTTCGGGTCCAGCTGACCGGATCGGATAGTCAAACGCTGCAGATCATGGCCGAGCGGCCGGATGGCTCGATGTCCGTCGGCGACTGCGAGACTGTGTCGCGCCAAGTATCGCCGGTCCTCGATGCCTGCGATCCGCTGTCGAATGCCTATCGGCTCGAAGTCTCTTCGCCAGGCATCGATCGGCCGCTGGTTCGCCCGTCGGATTTCGAGGATTGGTCCGGATTCGAAGCCAAGATCGAATTAAAACAGCCGGTCAATGGCCGCAAACGTTTTCGCGGCGTGCTGGACGGCTTCGAGAGTGGCGAAGTTCGCGTCGAGTGCGATATAGATCAGGTCGGCAAGCAGGTATTGGGTTTCCCGATGGCGTTGATCGGCGAGGCTAAACTCGTTCTCAGCGACGATCTCATCCGCGAGACATTGCGGCGGGCAAAGAAATTAAAGGAGCGCGGCATCGGTGCCGTCTCCGATGAAGGTTCGACACAAGAATAAGGGTGATGGCCATGGCAGTCGCAGGCGTTAGTGCAAACCGGTTGGAGCTTCTCCAGATCGCCGACAGCGTCGCACGTGAAAAAACCATCGATCGTAAAATCGTGATCGAGGCAATGGAAGACGCCATCCAAAAGGCTGCCAAATCTCGATACGGCGCCGAAAATGATATCCGCTGCGAGATTGACCCGAAAACGGGCGAGACCAGGCTTTCTCGCGTGATGGCAGTCGTCGAGGAGGTCGAGAACGACTCGACGCAGATCAATCTCGCGGATGCCAAGCGACGCAACCCCGACGCCAAGATCGGCGACTTCATCGCCGAGGGCTTGCCACCCCTCGACTTCGGTCGTGTCGCTGCACAAAACGCCAAGCAAGTCATCGTGCAAAAGGTGCGTGAAGCCGAGCGCGAGCGTCAGTACGGCGAATACAAGGACCGCGTCGGTGAGATCATCAACGGCACCGTGAAGCGCGTCGAGTATGGCAACGTCATCGTTGACCTAGGACGCGCCGAAGGCATCATTCGCCGCGACGAAATGATCCCACGCGAAACGCCGCGTTACGGCGATCGTATTCGCTCCTATATATACGATGTTCGTCGCGAGCCGCGCGGCCCGCAGATCTTTCTGTCGCGCGCAAAACCAGAGTTCATGTCCAAATTGTTCGCGATGGAAGTGCCAGAGATTTACGACAACGTCGTCGAAATCAAGTCTGTCGCGCGTGATCCCGGTTCGCGTGCAAAGATCGCCGTGATCTCCAAAGACAGCTCGATCGACCCCGTTGGCGCGTGCGTTGGTATGCGCGGCGCGCGTGTGCAGGCCGTCGTCAACGAATTACAGGGCGAGAAGGTCGACATCATTCAGTGGAATGCGGATGCGGCGACCTTCATCGTCAACGCTTTGGCGCCTGCTGAAGTCTCAAAGGTCGTGCTCGACGAGGACGCCGCTCGAATTGAGGTCGTGGTGCCTGAAGCCCAGCTATCGCTCGCGATCGGCCGGCGCGGGCAAAACGTGCGGCTCGCGTCTCAGTTGACCGGCTGGGATATCGACATCCTGACCGAGCAGGAGGAGAGCGAGCGGCGGCAGAAAGAATTTACCGAGCGCTCAGCCATGTTCATGGAGTGCCTCGATGTCGATGAAGTCATCGCTCAGCTACTCGTGACCGAGGGCTTTGCCAGCGTCGAGGAAGTTGCATTCGTAGATTCGTCGGAAGTGGCGCATATCGAAGGTTTCGACGAGAATACCGCAGAAGAAATCCAGACCCGCGCTCGCGAATATCTCGAGAAGCAGGAAAAGATCAAAGACGATCGCCGTCGGGAATTAGGCGTTGCCGACGAGCTGGCGCAAGTCGAAGGTGTTACGACCGCGATGCTCGTGGCCTTCGGCGAAAATGGTGTGAAGACCCTCGAGGATCTTGCCGATTGCGCGACCGACGACCTCACCGGTTGGACCGAGCGTAAGAAGGAAAAGGACGGCGAAACCATCCGTCACAAGGGCTTCCTCGACGGTTTCGAAATCGACCGCAAGGGTGCGGAAGATTTGGTCATGTCGGCGCGCGTACTTGCCGGTTGGATAAAGGCGGAAGACCTGGTGGTCGCCGAGGCGGCTGAGGACGAATCAGAAACACCGGTCCCGCACCAAGTGCCGTGAGGATAAGAAGGACGAGGTATGGAGACGGAGCCGGCAGTCGCGCAGACGATCGATATTCGTAAGCCGGGAAAACCCAGTTTGCGGACATGCATCGTCACGCGTGCCGAGTTGCCGCCGTCCGAACTCATCCGCTTCGTTCCCGCGCCCGATGGCTTGGTCACGCCGGATCTGGCTCGGAAACTTCCCGGACGTGGCGTATGGGTGACATGCAACGCCGAGGTATTGGGCGAAGCGGTACGCTCCAGGGCTTTTGCCAAGAGTTTGAAACGTAAGGTAACTGAGCCCGGCGGTTTGGTCGACCAGGTCGAGCAACTCATGATTAAACGTGTCATCGAGGCGCTATCGCTCGCCAATAAAGCTGGATGTCTGGTCACGGGCTTCTCGAAAATCGATACCGAATTGGCGCGCGGCAACCTCGTCGTACTGGTGCACGGTCGCGAAGCATCGGCCGACGGCTCCGGTAAGCTCGATCGCAAATGGCGGGCGGTAGCCGCCGACCTTGGAAAAGTACCGGTAATCGTAAACGAATTGACGATTGCACAATTGGATTTGGCTACAGGTAGGGAAAATGTGGTACATGCAGGGTTGAGCGCAGGAGGCGCGACGAGCAGGTTCTCGATCGAAGTCGAGCGTCTCGGCCGCTATCGCTTGCCCTCTTCCTCGCGTGCACGAGAAGCTAAGGCGGAGTGATCTGCTGATTGTTTGGAACTTGCTGCTGCTGCTCTCGCTCCGCGATGCGAGGCAGAATTGTTGTCGTTAGTTTTCAATAGGCGGACCAGCCTGTCGAGCCGTGTTGGCGGAAGATGATGGGAAGGCCTGTAGAATGTCGGGAAAACGGATCAGGTATGAGCGAACCGAAAGAGACCACCGAAAAGACCGCAGGCGCGAGCGGGCGTAAGCCTTTGAGCCTCGTGAGCCGCGTCGAGTCGGGCCATGTGCAGCAAAAATTCAGCCACGGTCGCTCCAAAACGGTCGTGGTCGAGAAGAAGCGTTCGCGCTCTTTCAAGGAGGGCGAGGAGCCTGTGGCAGCGCGGCCGTTGTCGCCCGCAGCGCCCGCGCCGCGTCCCCAAGCGGCGAAGCCGGCAGCCAGTGCACGGGCCGAGCAGCCGAAACCCGGCGCGCTCCTCCGTACGCTTTCCGATGAGGAGCGCATTGCCCGGTCAAAGGCGCTCGCCGCCGCCCAAGAGCGCAGCGTTGAAGAAGCGCGCGAACGCGCCGAAAAAGAGCGATTGGCGGCCGTCGAGGCGGCCGAGCGCGCAGCGCGCGATGAGTTGGCCAAGGCCGAGGCCAAGGCGCAAGGCTTGCCTGAGCCAGAGCCGGAGGCACCACCCGCTCCCGAACCGGAGCCGGTGGCTGAAATTGTTATCGAGGCGCCGCCCCCCGCCGCCGAATTAGCTCCTGCAGCCAGTGCCACAGCGTTCGCCGGCGGTTCAGCTGCTCCCGTCGCGGAAGATGCCACGTCGGCCCGCTCCGGCGGCATGACCCGCCCAATGATCGTCTCGCGTGGCGATCGGGCGGCTCCCAAGCCGCCAGACAGCACAGCCAAGAAGGGCGAGGGCGAAGTCGCCCGCCGCGCCGGCAAGCTCGTCATGACGCCGGAGGTCGAAGACGACGATCGTGCCAAGAAAAAGGGCGGCAAGATCGTTCGCAGCACCGTTGCCAAGCCCGGCAGCGAAGAAGGCCGCGTGCGCGGCAAGCTGACGATTACGAACGCGTTCGACGAGCGTCAGCGCGAGCGGTCGCTGGCTTCGCTGAAGCGCAAGCGCGAACGCGAAAAACTGAAAGCCATGGGTATTTCCCAGGCGCGCGAGAAAGTCGTGCGCGAGGTGATCATCCCCGAGGCGATCACGATCCAAGAGCTTTCCAACCGCATGACCGAGCGGGCCGTCGACCTCATCAAGGTTTTGATGAAGGAAGGCGCGATGCACAAGATCACCGATGTGATCGACGCCGACACCGCCGAACTGTTGGTCGCCGAATTCGGCCACGTCTCCAAGCGGGTGACTGATGCGGACGTCCTCGACGGCTTTATCGGCGCCAAGGATGAGGACGACAACCGGCAGCCACGCGCGCCGGTCGTGACCATCATGGGCCACGTCGACCACGGCAAAACGTCGCTGCTCGATGCCATCCGCAAAGCCAATGTCGCCAGTGGCGAAGCCGGTGGCATTACCCAGCACATCGGCGCCTACCAGGTGACGACACCGCTGGGTGAACACGTCACCTTCATCGACACGCCGGGCCACGAAGCCTTTACCGCCATGCGTGCTCGCGGCGCCAAGGTCACTGACATCGTGATCCTGGTGGTCGCCGCCGACGACGGCGTCATGCCGCAAACCGTTGAGGCGATCAATCACGCCAAGGCAGCCAACGTGCCCATCATCGTCGCGATCAACAAAATCGATAAGCCGGATGCCGATCCGATGCGGGTGCGCACCGATCTACTTCAGCATGGCATCGTTGTCGAAAGTCTGTCTGGCGACGTCCAGGACGTACCGGTTTCGGCTCTCAAGCGGACCGGCCTCGACAAGTTGCTTGAAGCGATCACGTTGCAGGCTGAAGTTCTCGAATTGAAAGCCAACGCCTCGCGCTCGGCCGAAGGTTTCGTCATCGAGGCCAAGTTGGAACGCGGCCGTGGACCGGTCGGAACGCTGCTTGTTCAACGTGGCACGCTCCGTGTCGGCGATATCGTCGTGGCCGGCATGGCCTGGGGGCGCGTCCGCGCGCTTCTCGACGACAAGGGTGGTGTCATCAAGGAAGCCGGACCATCGGTGCCAGCCGAAGTGCTGGGGTTCGATAGTGCACCTGATGCCGGCGACCAGTTCGCCGTCGTCGAAAGCGAGGCCCGTGCCCGCGAGATCACCGACTATCGCGTCCGCAAGCGTCGCGATGCGATGGGCTCGGCCGGTACGCCGCGCACGCTCGAGCAGATGATGCAGTCGCTAAAGGATGCCGCCGGTCAAAAGGAGTTCACGCTCTTGATCAAGGGCGATGTGCAGGGCTCGGTCGAAGCGATCCTTGGCTCGCTAAAGAAGCTTGGCACCGATGAGGTGATCGCACGGATCGTGCATACCGGCGTCGGTGGCATCACCGAATCCGACATTGCATTGGCGAGCGCCTCCAAGGCCGTCGTCATCGGCTTCAACGTCCGCGCCAACGCCCAAGCCAAACTCGCAGCCGACGTGCAGGGCGTCGAGATTCGCTACTACAACATCATCTACGATCTCGTGGATGACGTGAAAGCTGCGATGTCGGGTCTGCTAGCGCCGACCCTGCGCGAAGTGTTCCTCGGCAATGCGACGATCAAGGAAGTCTTCAACATCACCAAGTTCGGCAAGGTCGCCGGTTGCCAGGTTACGGATGGTAAGTTGGAGCGCGGCGGCAAGGTGCGCCTGATCCGCGATAACGTCGTCATCCACGAAGGCACGTTGTCGATCCTGAAGCGCTTCAAGGACGATGTGAAGGAGGTCCCGGCCGGCCAGGAATGCGGGGCGAGCTTCGCCAATTACCAGGACATCCGCGTCGGCGACGTGATCGAGTGCTTTAACGTCGAGACGATCAAGCGGAGCCTGTAAGCGGCGCCAGGTTCGGACGGCGACTGGCATAAGCCGTGTCGCCGTGGGCAGACGGCAATGAAGGTTTAGGCCAGTGCCTCGTAAGAAGAAAATGGCTGCAAAGGGGCCGACGCAGCGCATGTTGCGCGTCGGCGAGCAGATCCGCCACGTGCTGGCGGAATTGCTCTCGCGTGGCGAAATCCACGACCAGGTGATCGCGTCCCACGTGATCACGATCCCGCAGGTGCGCATGTCGCCTGATCTGCGGATGGCGACCGCATACGTCATGCCGTTGGGCGGCGAGGACATTCCGGAAGTGATCGCGGCGCTCAATCGCCATGCCCGGTTCATTCGTGGCCATGTCGCGGGTAGGCTCAGCCTGCAGTTCTCGCCCGAGGTGCGTTTTCGTCACGACGAGACCTTCAGTGAGGTGATGCGCATCGAGCAGCTGCTGGCGAGCCCGAAGGTGCGCCAGGATACGGACAAGAAATAACCGCCCATGGCACGCCGCAAAAAAGGCAATCGGGTCAACGGCTGGTTGATCCTAGACAAGCCATTGGAGATGACCTCGACCCAGGCGGTGGGCAAGATCCGCTGGCTCTATCAGGCGCAAAAGGCTGGTCACGCCGGCACACTCGATCCGCTCGCGACGGGGGTCCTCCCGATCGCGCTGGGCGAGGCGACGAAGACTGTTTCATTCGCCGTGGATGGCCAAAAAGCCTACCGGTTCGCCGTCAGATGGGGTGTCGAGACGACCACCGACGATACCGAAGGCGCGGCGGTACGCACGAGCGAATACCGGCCGGCACTTGGCGAAATCGAAGCTTTGCTGCCGCAGTTCACCGGCGAGATCATGCAGACACCGCCAGCCTTTTCCGCGATCAAGATCGACGGTCAACGCGCCTACGATTTGGCGCGCGAGGGCGAGCATGTAATTCTGGAGCCGCGTCCGGTGTTCATCGATTTAGTCCGCATCGTCGATACGCCGGACGAGGCAACTACCGTGTTCGAGGCCGAATGCGGGAAGGGCACCTATGTGCGGGCAATTGCGCGCGATCTCGGCCGCAAACTGGGTTGTTTCGGTCATGTAATCTCTCTCCGGCGCACGCGCGTTGGCCCGTTCGACGACGCATCGTCAATCACGCTCGCCCAGCTCGAAGCGTTGCATGCGCTCGATGATGGCGGGGTCGAGCTGACGCGTTGCCTGATGCCGATCGAAACGGCGCTTGCAGATATGACCGAGCTGAACATTACCTTGTCTGATGCGAGCCGGCTGCGCCTCGGCCAACCAGTGCTGATACGCGGCCGCGACGCGCCGATCATGCAAGGTGGGGTCTATGCCGTCTGCAAAGGTCAGTTGATCGCGATCGGTGAAATCGAGCGCGGCGAGTTGCGCCCGACGAGGGTGTTCAACCTCGATTAAGTGGCATGACAACCACTACGACGAATTATCTCGTATTTCCCGCCGTTTCAGCTATAGGTCCGCTTGCTGCCGGTCCTCAGGGGCCGGCGCGAACTAGCGACCCGGCTGGACGACATCCCGGCTATGGCCGCATTTGGGCGCCCGCACGCGGGCCCCGTCCTTAAACTCGATTCTGAAAGGATGCCCGATGTCGCTGATTAGACCCGTCCGCAAGGACGCAAAGACTGCTGTTATCAAAGAGAATGCGACGAAAGCCAACGATACCGGCTCGCCGGAAGTTCAGGTCGCGATCCTCACCGAGCGGATCAATTATCTGACCGATCATTTCAAGCTGCACAAGAAAGACAACCACTCGCGCCGCGGCCTACTCAAGATGGTCAGCAAGCGTCGCCAGTTGCTCGACTACGTAAAGCGCAAGGACGAGCCCCGCTATCAGAAGATCATCGATAAGCTCGGCATCCGCCGTTGATGGCAAGCCGCCAGCCCTGGCAAGCCGATTGTGGTCGAGGCTGGGCGCCCCGCGGGGCTGTGTCTGCTTCGCGCTTTATCACTAGCGACTGCGCTGGTCCCGACAATCGGGGGCCGGCGCAGTCGGCGTTTGTGCTCGATCCGCGAGCGCAAGACGTAATCCGTACGTAACCGAACGAAAGACGAAACTCATGTTTGATATTCACCGCGTTGAAATTGAATGGGGCGGCCGCAAGCTTAGCCTCGAAACCGGGCACATGGCCCGTCAGGCAGACGCAGCCGTCGTCGCGCAGTATGGCGAAACGAGCGTGCTTGCGACAGTCGTTGCCGCCAAGACTGCCAAGTCCGGCATTGATTTCTTTCCTCTCACCGTAAATTACCAAGAACGCACGTACGCTGCAGGCAAGATCCCCGGCGGCTATTTCAAGCGCGAAGGCCGCCCGACCGAGAAGGAGACGCTGACCTCCCGCCTGATCGATCGCCCGATCCGCCCGCTGTTCGTCGATGGCTTCAAGAACGAAACCCAAGTTGTCGTCACAGTGTTGTCGTTCGATAACGAGAACGATGCCGACATCGTCGGCTTGGTTGCGGCATCCGCTGCACTGACCCTTTCCGGCGTGCCGTTCCTTGGCCCGATCGCTGCTGCCCGCGTCGGCATGATCGATGGTCAATATGTTCTGAACCCGCTCACCGACGAGATGCCCAAGACCAAGCTCGATCTCGTGATGGCCGGCACGCACGATGCCGTCATGATGGTCGAAAGCGAAGCGCACGAGCTGTCCGAAACACAGATGCTCGAGGCCGTCATGTTCGGCCATCGTCACGTGCAGCCGGTGATCCAGGCGATCATCAAGCTCGCCGAGAAGGCAGCGAAAGAGCCGGTCGACATCAAGCTGCCCGATAAGGCCAAGTATCAGGCCAAGGTCAAGGAGATGGTCGAAGCCGATCTACGCGCCGCTTTTGCGACACCGAAGAAGCAGGAGCGCCAGGATCTGGTCGCCGCTGCCAAGGCCAAGGTCAAGACGTTGCTGCCTGAGGGCGCGAGCCCCGACGAGCAGGTGCTTCTCGGCACCGTGTTCAAGGAACTCGAAGCTGACGTCGTGCGTGGCGATATCCTGCGCACATCCAAGCGCATCGACGGTCGCGATTTGAAAACCGTTCGTCCGATCCAGTCGCTCGTGCACGTGTTGCCGCGGACCCACGGCTCGGCGCTATTCACGCGCGGTGAAACTCAAGCCCTGGTCGTTGCCACCCTTGGCACCGGCGAAGACGAGCAGTACATCGACAGCCTTGAGGGGACCAAGAAGGCCCGCTTCATGCTGCACTACAATTTTCCTCCCTACTCGGTCGGCGAGACCGGCCGCATGGGTTCGCCCGGCCGCCGCGAAATTGGTCACGGCAAGCTCGCCTGGCGCGCGCTCAACCCGCTGATCCCCGGACCGGACGAGTTCCCATACACGGTCCGCGTCGTGTCCGAGATCACCGAGTCGAACGGTTCGTCGTCGATGGCGACCGTCTGCGGCACGTCGCTGGCGCTGATGGATGCGGGCGTCCCGCTGAAAGCACCGGTGGCGGGCATTGCAATGGGTCTGATCAAGGAGGGCAACCAGTTCGCCATCCTGTCAGACATCCTGGGTGACGAAGATCATCTCGGCGACATGGACTTTAAGGTGGCCGGCACCGCGAACGGCGTGACCTCGCTGCAAATGGACATCAAGATCGCCGGTATCACCGAAGAGATCATGCGCATCGCGCTTGATCAGGCACGAGAGGGCCGGATCCACATCCTCGGCGAAATGGCCAAGGGTCTAGGCGGCGCGCGCGCGGAACTCGGCGAGCATGCTCCGCGCATCGAGACCATAAAGATTCCGACCGACAAGATCCGTGAAGTAATCGGCTCGGGCGGTTCGGTGATCCGCAACATTGTAGAAGTGAGCGGCGCCAAGGTCGACATCGACGATGACGGCACGATCAAGGTTGCTGCCGCCAAGAAGGACTCGATCGAAAAGGCGTTACGGATGATCCGGGAGATCACGTCGGAGCCTGAAGTCGGCACGATCTACAAGGGCAAGGTCGTCAAGCTGATGGAGTTCGGCGCGTTCGTGAACTTCTTCGGCGCCAAGGACGGCCTCGTGCACGTGTCGCAACTGACCTCGAAGATGCGTCCAAACCACCCGAATGAAGTGGTCAAGGAGGGCCAGGAAGTTTGGGTGAAGCTCCTTGGCTTCGATGATCGCGGCAAGACCAAGCTGTCGATGAAGATCGTCGATCAAGACACTGGCCTCGAGATCCCGCGTGCCGAAGGCGAGCCGGAAGAAGTGATGGAAAGCCGTCCGCCGCGTCGTGAGGGCGGTAGCGGTGGTGATCGCCGTCCGCCGCGCCGCGAACGTAGCTAACTCGTTGCATCCGGCCGGCTCCCAGCAGGGGAGTCGGATGCGACCACAATAGAATGGCCGCTCTTCGGGGCGGCCGTTTACCGTCCACTGTTGCATAAACTACACAGCAATGCGGCGACAGGACAACATCTCTGAGCTATATCGGCCTGATGAAGTTAATTGCCACTACCGATGATCTGGCCGCGGCTTGCTCGGAACTTAGTAAGCACGCCTATGTGACGGTCGACACCGAGTTCCTTCGTGAGCAGACGTTCTGGTCGAGGTTGTGCCTGATCCAGATGGCGGGGCCTAATTGCGAATTCCTCGTTGACCCGATGGCAACCGGGATCAGCCTACAGCCATTTTATGACCTAATGGCCAATCGCAGCATTGAGAAGGTATTCCACGCCGGCCGGCAGGACGTCGAGATCGTCTTCGTGCAGGCGGGAGTGATCCCTGCCCCTTTGTTCGACACGCAGATCGCGGCTATGGTTTGTGGCTTTGGCGACAGCATCAGCTACGTCAACCTCGTCAAGCGCATCACCGGCGCCGACCTCGACAAGTCCTCACGCTTCACCGATTGGAGCCGCCGGCCGCTCAGCACGCCGCAGCTGACTTACGCACTCGGTGATGTCACGCATCTCCGCGATGTCTATCACCATCTCAAGGGCGCTTTGAAGCAGAGTGGCCGGACAGAGTGGCTGAACGAGGAAATGGCGGAGCTGACGACGCCCGAAACCTATAGGCAGGTGCCTGAGGAGGCGTGGCAGCGTTTGAAAGTGCGCGTCAAGAGTCGCCGATCGTTCGCCGTATTGATGGAGTTAGCGGCTTGGCGCGAGCGCCTCGCGCAAGCGCAAGATGTGCCACGCGCCCGCATCCTGCGCGACGAAGCGCTTTACGATATTGCAAACCAGGCGCCGACTGACGCGGCCAAGCTCGGTGAGCTGCGCACATTGTCTGAAGGTTTCGCCCGCTCGGGCCGGGCCCGAGAAATCATCGATGCCGTGAATCTGGGCCTGCAGCGCGATCTCAAGACCGTGCCACCATTGCCGAAGGGCCAGGCGATTTCGCCGGAAGCAGCGGCCCTCGTCGAATTTCTGAAAGTTCTACTGAAGTCGCTCGCCGCACAAAAAGGTGTCGCCTCCAGGCTGATCGCCAATGGGGATGAACTCGAGCGCATTGCCACCGAGGACAATCCGGATATCCAGGCCCTTAAGGGGTGGCGCTATGAGGTGTTCGGTGAGACCGCTCTTCGGCTCAAGCGCGGCGAGATCGCGCTCGCGATCGATGGCGGTGAAGTTGTGCCCGTGCCGCGCGTTCGCACGCCCGCGAACTGAAGCATCTTAGCCGCGACGGAACGTAGGCGCTTCCAGCGTTAGACAGGCATAATCGTGGGCCGGCGACATGCCAGACCCTCCAACTCATCTTCACGGGGTCTCGCTCAATGATCGCTCATACGCTCAAGATTGCAGGATATTCGTTGGCGGCAATGAGCGCTGTTTCACTGGCAGTGATAGCGCAGACGGCACCGCAACCGGCTCCTGCCGTTCCACAACCGGCGCCAAAGGCTGCGGCCACGTCTAATCCGATGGCCGCTTGCCGCGCCGATATGAAGGCGCTGTGTGCCTCGGTCGAGCGCGGCAAAGGCGCCAAGATGCAGTGTCTCGTTGAGAATAAGGCCAAGGCCTCGACCGAATGCCAGTCCGCGATGGGTGCGATGCAAGAGCGGATGGCCGTTCGCCAAGCCAAGGGTGCCAAACTTGGCCGCCTTGCTGATTGCCGGTCCGACGTCGTGTCGCTCTGTGCGGATGCAGCCAAGGGAAGAGACCGTGTGCAGTGCCTTCGCCAGAACGAGGCGAAGGTTTCACCAGCATGCATTCAAGCACTCGCGGCAATGCCGATGCGCAAGCGCGACGAGCCGGCGACCGCGCCAGCTAATCCGCCGCCGGTCTCTCCGCCAACTTCGGATGCACCGAAGCCGCAGTGAGTGCTTGACCTCATCAATTACCGATACTTCACCGAGCATCCATAAGCGCGCGTCGCCGCAACCTGCACCGGGCGGCCCTCGGCGACCGCTGCCAGCGCTTCCTTCACAAACGGTCGCGCCCCCTTGATATCGGCTGCGTTCGAGGTGGGCTTGTCGTCGATCGCGCCGTTATAAGCCAGCTGTCCGTCGGCCTTGATCACATACATATGCGGCGTGGTCTTGGCGCCGTATGCTTTACCAACCGCACCCGTCGGATCAAGCAACACCGCCGCCGGTTTGGCCTGACGATCAACGCTCAGCTTGTTGGCCCCGGCACCGTCGACGTAGCCTTGTTCGCCCTTGGCCGATGAGATGACGGTCAACCAGACGATCCCTTTGTCGGCTGCTTCCTGCTGCAATGCCTGCATGTTGCCGGCACCGTAGTGCTTGCGCACGTAGGGGCAGCCATCGTTGGTCCACTCGAGAACGACGGTCTTGCCCTTGTAGTCCGAAAGTTTGTGCGATTTTCCATTGCTGTCGACCGCCGTAAATTCTGGGGCTGGCTTGCCCGGGATCGCGTCAGCGCGGGCAGCAGGTGCAACGAACAGTGCGGCGGCTGTCGACATGCCGATTGCGGCTGCGAGTGCGGCGCAACGTAACGTAACGACACTCATGGACGGTTGCTCCTTGCGTCTGTTGAACGACAACTCTTGCATGAAAACAGCTCGGCGTGACAGCGGCAAGGCGTTTTGCGTCACGGTTGCGAGAGCAGGAATAACAATTGACGAGAGGCGCTGTTACCGTCGCCCCGGCGCACTCACTTCGCGCCGTTCCTCTTGCGCTGATTATAAAGCTGCAATAGGCGGTTGCGGCAATCTTACGACCGGCGGCAACCGTTTTAGGAACGGGTTCGCCCCAAGCGGACCACCCGCGGATCTTTCTCAGGTTTCTTCTGCATGATTAGGTTCATTTCTTCTTTTTCTTTGCTGCCACCCGCATGTTGTCGACGAGATTTGGATAGGGACGACCGGCCTTTCGCGCACTCGCTTTGGCGGCCGCCGTCTCATTTGGTGAAAGACGCTTTTTTTCGGATGTTGATTTTGGGTTCCGCCGAACCCAAGGTGCATCTTTTTCAAAGTCGTTCTGCCGGCCATTTCTCTGCTCCTCCAATCGCAACGCTTGCCAGGAGCGAATCTCGACGTTCGATTTCGGGTTCCAATCATCCCCGGGGCATTCGAGTTTTTAGGTTCCTCGTGAATGCGACGCTTTCTTTCTGACGTTTGACAGGCCGCCGTACAGCCTTCTACGGTCCTGACCAAGCTGCCCCGGAGCGGCCGATTCAGATGCAAGAGGAACCCAAGCATGAGTATGAGAACCAAAACCAAAATCGTTGGAGCGGCACTCCTCGTTTTTGCAGGTGTGACAGCGGCCATCGCGCAGACGCCGGCATTCTTCCGCATCGGCACCGGCGGCACGGCCGGCACCTATTATCCCGTCGGCGGCATGATCGCGAACGCCATTTCGAACCCGCCAGGGCTGGTCTCGACCGCCGTCGCAACCAACGGTTCGGTCGCCAATGTGAATGCGATTGTCGGCGGCAACATGGAGTCTGGTTTCAGCCAGGCCGACGTCGCTTACTGGGCATTCACCGGCACCGGCTCGTTCGATGGCAAGCCCAAAGTCGAGGACCTCCGGGCCATCGCCAATTTATATCCGGAAAGCGTGCACATCGTCGTCAAGAAGGGTGTCGCGAAATCAGTAGCCGACCTCAAGGGTAAGCGCGTTTCGCTCGACGAACCGGGCTCCGGGACGCTGATCAACGCAAAGGCGATCCTCGCCGCTTATGGGATCTCCGAGAAGGACATCAAGCCCGAGTACGTGAAGCCGAACCAGGCAGCCGACAAGCTCAAGGACGGCTCGATCGATGCGTTCTTCATCACTGGTGGCTATCCACTGGCAGCCGTGTCGGAGCTAGTGACCGCAGCCGGTGGCGTTGAAATCCTGGCAGTCACCGGGCCGGAAGCCGATGCCTTGATGAAAACCGCACCCTTCTTCGCGGTCGATGAGATCCCGGCCAACACCTACAAGGATATCGGTGCGGTAAAGACGCTTGCCGTTGGCGCTCAGTGGGTAACGTCATCGAAGGTGTCTAACGATACCGTTTACGCCGTCGTCAAGGCGCTGTGGTCGGACAAGACCCGCGCGGTGCTCGACGCCGGTCACGCCAAGGGCAAGTTGATCACCACGACGAACGCCTTGAAGGGCCTCGCCGTGCCACTCCATCCCGGCGCCGAAAAGTTTTACAAGGAAGCTGGATTGATCAAGTAATTGATCTAATCGTCCCGAGGCTCGGCCTCGGGACCTTTTCGCTCGGATGAAGGAACACGGTCATGACCGAGGCGCGCAACACAATCGTCAGTTCGGTTCCGGCCGCCGATGTTGCCGTCATTACGATTGACAATCCCCCGGTCAACGCGCTCTCGGCTGCTGTGCGGGCCGGCCTCGCCGAAGCGCTTGCTGCCGCGAAAATCAACCCTGGCGTGAAGGCGATCGTCATCGCCTGTGCCGGTCGAACGTTCTGCGCGGGCGCTGACATCACCGAGTTCGGCAAGCCACCAAGATCACCCAGCCTGCACGATGTGATCGCCGGCATCGAGAACGGCGGGAAGCCAGTCGTTGCGGCAGTTCACGGAACTACGCTGGGCGGCGGCCTGGAACTGGCGATGGCTTGCCACGAGCGGGTCGCGGCGCCTGCAACGCGTCTCGGCTTGCCCGAGGTCAAGCTTGGAATTTTACCGGGTGGGGGCGGCACGCAGCGGCTGCCGCGGCTGATCGGTCCGCTCAAGGCCGTCGAGCGCATCGTCACCGGAGAACCCATGCCGGCGCAGGAGGCGTTGGCCGATGGGCTTGTAGCTGAAATAGCTTCGGGCAATCTTGTCGAGGCGGCGGTCGCGCTCGCCCGACGGCTGGCGTCGAGCCCCAAGCTGCCGGAGCTTGCGCGCAACCGGGATGATAAGCTCGCGTCCGTCCGCGCCGACCGATCAGCGTTCGACGCGACAGTCGCCAACCTCCTCAAGCGCAAACAGGGCCAGCATGCCCCCGCGGCGTGCGCTAAGTCGGTCGCCAATTCATTGATGCTCAGTTTCGATGAGGGTATTGCCGCCGAACGCGCCTTCTTCCGCGAGCTCGTCGCCGGCAACCAATCGAAGGCGCTGCGTCATATCTTCTTTGCCGAGCGTGAAGCCAACAAGATCCCCGGTTTGGGGGCAGATGTGAGACCCCGCAACGTGACTCAGGCCGCCGTCATCGGTGCTGGCACGATGGGTGGTGGCATTACCATGTGCTTTGCCAACGCCGGCATACCGGTGGTGATGATCGACGTCACCGGGGAGGCAGTTCAGCGCGGGCGCAGCGTCATCGAAGCCAACTATCGCAACACCGTCTCGCGCGGCGGATTGACCGAGGGAGAAGCCGCGAAGCGGTTGGGGTTGATATCTACCGCGACGGCCATGGACCAGGTCGCAAACGCCGATCTGATCATCGAAGCCGTGTTCGAAGAGATGGAGATCAAACAAAAGCTGTTCGCCGAACTCGACCGGCTGGCAAAGCCCGGTGCTGTCCTCGCGACCAACACCTCGACGCTCGATGTCGATGCTATCGCCGCCGCCACGAAAGGGCCCGGCGACGTGCTCGGCATGCACTTCTTCTCGCCAGCAAACATCATGCGGTTACTCGAAATCGTGCGTGGAAAGGCAACGTCGGCTGAGGCGCTGGCGACCGCGATGGTGGTAGCGCGCAAGATCGCCAAGGTGCCGGTCGTCTCGGGCGTTTGTGACGGCTTTATCGGCAATCGCATGCTGGCCCGCCGTTCGGTCGAAGCGGAACGCTTGATGCTCGAAGGTGCCGACCCGATGGCGGTCGATGCTGCCGTGGTCGCGTTCGGTTTTCCGATGGGACCGTACGCGATGTCCGATCTCGCTGGGCTCGATGTCGGTTGGCGGATTCGTAAGGCGCGCGGGCAGAAGGCGCCGGTATCGGATGCACTATGCGAGGCCGGCCGCTTCGGCCAAAAGACCGGGAAGGGTTATTTCATCTACGAGGCCGGTTCGCGCACGCCGACGTCCGATCCTGAAGTAACTGCCGTCATCGAAGCCGCCGCCAAGGCAGCCGGCATGACCCGGCGCGCCATTGGCGAGACCGAGATCGTCGAGCGCATGCTCTATCCAATGATCAACGAAGCGGCGCGCATCCTCGAAGACGGCATCGCGCTTCGCGCCAGCGATATCGACGTGGTGTGGGTCTATGGCTACGGCTGGCCGGCCTGGCGCGGCGGCCCGATGCACTACGCCGATGCTGTCGGCCTCAAGCACATTGCGGAGCGCTTATCGGTCTACGCAACGCAAGCCGGCGATCTATCGCTCGAGCCTGCGCCGTTGCTGGCGCGTCTCGCCGCCGCTGGTCAGACATTCGCGTCGCTTCCCCCAGTGAGCAAAGGCTAATGGAGCGCGACGCGCATCCGTGGGAAAAGAGTTACCCGCCGGGCGTGTCATGGGATGTCGAAATGGAGCCGGGGACCATTCCGGTACTGATCGATGGGTCTTTGCAGCTCAATTCCGCCAAACCGGCGATCGATTTCCGTGGGCGCAAGATTTCCTATGCTGAACTCGGCCGCGACATCAATGGTGTGGCGGCGGCAATGTTGTCCGACGCCGCCGCAATCCGGAACGGCGTGGCTCTGTACCTTCCGAACACGCCGTATCACCCGATTGCGTTCTTCGCCGGACTCAAAGCCGGCACTTACCTGATCCACCTATCGCCGCTCGACGCCGAACGCACGCTGATCCACAAGCTGCGCGACAGTGGTGCGCGCACGCTGGTGACGACCAACCTCGCGCCGATGCTGCCGATGGCATTGAAGCTGCTCGATGCCGGACTGATCGATACACTCTATGTTGGTGACGATGCGCGCTGGGGCGGAGCGCCGGCCGCGCCTCTGGACATTCCGCAACGGCCAAATGTGCGCAAGCTCGAAGGCGCGCAAATCCCGACGGCCTGGCCTCGCGTTTCACCCGGCGACATCGCGCTCCTGCAGTACACTGGCGGTACGACAGGCATGCCGAAAGCCGCAATTCTCACCCACGCGAATATGACATCCGCGATTCAAATGTACGAAGCCTGGTACGGCGGCCAAGGCATCACGCGACCAGGAGAAGAGCGCATCATCTGCGTGCTGCCGCTGTTCCACATTTATGCGCTGACGACGATCCTCATCAAGCAGATCGTCAACGGTAACGAGATCCTTTTGCGGCAGCGCTTCGATGTCGCCCAGACGATGGCTGACATCGAACACCTGCGAGCGACGAGCTTTCCCGGTGTTCCCACGATGTGGATCGCGTTGGCGAACCACCCAGGCGTCGAGCGCTGCGATTTTTCATCGCTGCAGTCGTGCTCTTCCGGTGGCGCGCCGCTGCCAGTCGAAATCCAAGCGCGCGCCGAACGATTAACCGGTCGCAGACTTGGGGGCGGTTGGGGAATGACTGAAACCTGCCCAGCCGGCACCCTCATCCCGGCTGCCGCACCCACCAAGTCCGGCACCATTGGACTGCCGGTGCCGGGCGTTTTCATCCAAGTCGTCGACATCGACGATCCTGATCGCATACTGCCAGCCGGCCAGATCGGCGAACTGCGCATCAAGGGCCCGAACGTCACGCGCGGTTACTGGAACCGGTCGCCCGAAGACAATGCCCGTGAGTTTGCTGGCGGCTTCTTTCTGACCGGCGACATCGGCCACATGGACGAAGACGGTTTCTTCTTCCTGGTCGACCGCAAGAAGGATTTGATCATTTCGGGCGGTTTCAACGTCTACCCGCAGATGATCGAGCAGGCGATTTACGAGCACCCGGGCGTCGAGGAGGTGATTGTCATCGGCATACCCGATGCCTACCGGGGCGAGGCGGCCAAGGCGTTCGTTAGACTGCGCAAAGGCGCCGCCGATTTTACCGTTGACGACCTACGCGCATTTCTCACCGGCAAGCTTGGCCGGCACGAATTACCGGCTTCCGTCGAATTCCGCCATAGCCTTCCCCGTACTCCTGTCGGTAAGCTGTCGCGACTGCAACTGCGCGACGAAGAACGCAGCAAATTGGATCCGAAACCTTCTGGAGGAACCCCGTCATGACCGACGCAGTGATCGTCTCGACAGCCAGAACGCCGATCGGCCGCGCTTTTCGCGGTGCGTTCAACATGACGCATGGCGGCGAGCTCGCGGGCCATGTGATCAAGCACGCGATCGAACGCGCTAAGATCGAACCGGATAGCGTCGAGGATGTTGTGATGGGTTGCGGCTTCCCAGAGGGCGCAACCGGCGGCAACATTGCGCGGGTCGCCGCAATCCATGCGGGCGTGCCCGTGACAGCCGCGGCGATGACAATCAACCGCTTCTGTTCATCCGGTTTGCAGGCGATCGCACTTGCTGCGAATGCCATCCGCAATGACAGCGCGCCGATCGCGGTTGCCGGTGGTCTCGAGTCGATAAGCCTCGTCGGACCCAACACGAACCAGAAGTTCTACAAGGATCCGTGGGTCGAGACGAACAAGCCGGCGATCTACATGGCGATGATCGAGACCGCCGACAACGTCGCCAAGCGCTACGGCATCTCGCGGGCAGCGCAGGACGAGTACGCCTTCCATAGCCAGCAACGAACGGCGGCTGCCCAAGCGGCAGGTTTCTTCAACGACGAGATCGTAGCGCTGCCGACGACCATGGCTGTCGAAGACAAAGAGACCAAGGCGATCAGCCACAAGCCAGTGACGCTCGCCAAGGACGAGGGCAACCGCCCCGAGACGACGCTGGATGGCCTGACCAAGTTGAAGCCGGTGCGGGGCGAGGATCAGTTCATCACCGCCGGTAACGCCAGCCAGCTGTCCGATGGTGCATCGGCAAGCGTCGTGATGTCCGACAAGGAAGCCCAGAAGCGCGGCCTCAAGCCAATGGGGGTGTTCCGCGGTTTTGTCGTCGCCGGTTGTGAGCCGGACGAGATGGGCATCGGCCCTGTGTTCGCCGTGCCCCGACTGCTGAAACGCGCCGGGCTCAAGATCGAGGACATCGGCCTGTGGGAACTCAACGAGGCATTTGCGAGCCAGGTACTCTACTGCCGCGACAAACTCGGCATTCCGCAAGAGCGCCTCAACGTCAACGGCGGCGCGATTTCGATTGGGCATCCGTACGGCATGAGCGGTGCGCGCCTCACCGGCCATGCCCTTATCGAGGGCAAGCGGCGCGGCGTGAAGTATGCGGTCGTCACGATGTGCATTGGTGGTGGCCAGGGCGCTGCCGGCCTGTTCGAAATCGTTTGAAGGAAAACACATGGACCTGAGTTTTAGCCCGCAAGAAATCGCCTTTCGCGACGAGGTTCGCCACTTCTTCAATACTCAAATTCCGGCCGCCATCCGGCAAAAAACAATCGAAGCCCGCAAGCTCAGCAAAGAAGATTGGGTCGCATCGCATAAAATCTTGCATGCCAAGGGATGGGCCACTCCGAACTGGCCGAAGGAATGGGGTGGCACCGGCTGGAGCCCGATTCAACAGTATATCTTCAACGAAGAACTACAGGCGTCGGGTACGCCGCAACCGCTGCCATTCAACGTCAATATGTGCGGCCCGGTGCTGCTGCAGTTCGCGTCGGAAGCCCATAAGAAGCGCTTCCTACCGCGCATGGCCGCGCTCGACGACTGGTGGTGCCAGGGCTTCTCGGAACCAGGCGCCGGGTCGGATCTGGCGTCGCTCAAAACGACGGCAAAGCGCGAAGGTGAGTTTTATGTCGTAAATGGCCAGAAGACCTGGACCACGCTCGCGCAACACGCCGACTGGATCTTCTGCCTCGTGCGCACCGATATCGCCGCCAAAAAGCAGGAGGGCATTTCGTTCCTGCTTATCGACATGAAAACACCAGGCATTACGGTGCGTCCGATCCAGACGATCGACGGCAGTGCAGAAGTCAATGAAGTGTTCTTCGACGACGTGCGCGTGCCGGTCGACAATCTGGTGGGCCAGGAAAACAAGGGCTGGGACTACGCCAAGTTCCTGCTCGGGAACGAGCGCATCGGCATCGCCCGCGTCGGCGTTTCGAAGGAACGCATCCGGCGGATTAAACAGCTGGCCCGGCTCGAACGCGATGGCGACCGGCCAATCATCGAGAACGCCCGCTTCGCCGAGAAGCTCGCCGCCGTCGAGATCGAATTGAAAGCGTTGGAGATCACCCAGCTCCGGGTCGTCGCCGCCGAACGCAATCGCGGCACCGGCAAGCCGGATCCGGCATCGTCTGTGCTGAAGATCAAAGGCTCGGAGATCCAGCAGGCGACAACCGAATTGCTGATGGACATCATCGGCCCTTACTCAGCCCCCTTTGCCGATGAAGACCTCGATGGATCGAATGAAACGCCGGTTGCCCCCGACTACGCGGCTGGCATAGCGCCGGCCTATTTCAACTGGCGCAAAATTTCGATCTACGGTGGTTCGAACGAAATCCAGCGCAACATTATCGCCAAGGCTGTTTTGGGGCTTTGAGCACTCGCGTTTTGCTAGGGGATGGAAGATGGATTTCGATCTAAACGATGAGCAGCGGTTGCTGAAAGACAGCGTCGACCGGCTGATGGCGACCGAATACGGCTTTGATAAACGCAGGGTCTACGCGTCCTCAGCGCACGGCCACAGCAATGCGTTATGGGCGAAGTATGCCGAGCTTGGCATTCTAGCGCTGCCATTCGCCGAGGCCGACGGCGGCATCGGCGGTGGACCAGTTGAGACGATGCTCGTGATGGAAGCGTTGGGCGGCGCGATGGCGCTTGAGCCGTACTTAGCGACCGTGGTCCTCGGCGGTGGCATCATTCGTCACGGTGCATCGGCCGAACAGCGCGCGCGGTTCATTCCGGGCATCGCATCGGGTGAAGCGAAATTTGCGTTGGCTCATCAAGAGAAGCAATCGCGCTACGACCTCGCCGATGTCTCAACGAGCGCGCGCAAGGACGGCAGCGGTTGGGTTCTCGATGGCGAAAAAGGCGTGGTTCTAGGCGGTGACAGCGCGGACCACATTCTGGTCACTGCGCGAACGTCGGGCCGCGGCCGCGACCGCACAGGCATCGGCGTGTTTCTCGTCGATGCGCGGTCCCCTGGGTTGTCGCGGCGTGGGTATTCAAATCAGGACGGTCAGCGAGCGGCGCAAATAACCCTCGCCGGCGTGCGGGTCGATGCGGCCAACGTCATCGGCGATCCGGCGAACGGGTTACCGCTCGTGGAGCGCGTCGTCGACGAAGCCATCGCAGCACTTTGTGCCGAGGCGATCGGCGTGATGTCGATGATGCACACGATTACGCTCGACTATCTGAAAACCCGCAAGCAATTCGGCGTGACGATCGGGTCGTTCCAGGCCGTTCAACATCGCGCCGCCGACATGTTTGTCGCGCTGGAGCAGGCGCGCAGCATGGCGATGTTCGCAACCATGATGGCAGCCGAGCCCGATGCGAAAGAGCGGGCCAAGGCGATGTCGGCTGCCAAGGTGCAGATCGGCAAGTCAGGCCGGCACATCAGTCACGAGGCGGTCCAGCTGCACGGCGGCATCGCCATGACGATGGAATATAACGTCGGCCACGCCTTCAAACGTATGACGATGATCGACCGTGTGTTCGGCGATACCGATTACCATCTCGCGCGGTTGGCAGCGTCAGGCGGATTGATCACCTGAGGTTTGAAGGCCTGCGATCTTTCGTGGACTCGTCGCAGGGGCGCTGGGAAGGGACCGCGATTGCGCTCACTTCTTCCGCGGATCGTAACCATTCTTCTGCCGCCATTCGGAAAGAAAGTACGCCAGCCCGTCGTCGATCTTTTCGGGGAGGTCGATGCGCACGGTGACGAGCTGATCACCGGTGTTGCCAGTGGCGCGGTTGACGACGCCCTTGCCCTTGAGGCGGAACACCCGGCCCGAACTGGTGCCCTTCGGGATCGTCAATTGAACTCGACCGGTGGCGGTCTGGACTTCGATCTTCGCGCCGAGCACCGCCTCGTCGAGACTGATCGGCAGCTCCATCGCCAGATCGTCGCCGGTCCGCTTGAAGTTCGGATGCGGCCGCACACGGATCTCGACCAGCGCGTCGCCCGGCTCGATCCCACGCATGGCGCCTGCAC
This sequence comes from Hyphomicrobiaceae bacterium, assembly GCA_031374115.1. Classification (GTDB taxonomy): domain Bacteria; phylum Pseudomonadota; class Alphaproteobacteria; order Rhizobiales; family Hyphomicrobiaceae; genus JAKFWF01. The sequence continues at coordinate 45,490 of JANMNO010000036.1, forward strand.
CTTTGCCCTTGAGACGCAAGACCTGACCATCGTCGACACCCTCCGGTACGTTCAGATCGAGCACGCCCCCATCAGGCAAGGTCACGCGCTTCTTCGTGCCGGTGACCGCTTCGAGAAGGTCGACCTCCAGAGTGTAACGCAGATCTTGCCCGCGCATGTGGGTGGCCGGGCGGCCGCGTGAGCCGAAAAGCCCATCGAAAATGTCGCCGAAGCTGCCATCGTCAGCGGCCTGCCCATAGGCACCGGCCGGCCGGCGCGCGCCGGCTCCGTACGTGTTTCCCTGCGGATAATACGCGCGGCGCGGCTCACCGCTTGCATCGATCTCGCCGCGATCGTATTTGCGCCTTTTGTCGGGGTCGCTCAGCAGTTCATTAGCCGCCGACGCTTTCTTAAAACGCTCGGTCGCAGCTTTATTGTTCGGATTGACGTCCGGGTGCAGTTCCTTCGCCAGTTTGCGGAACGCGCGCGTAATCTCTTCCTGCGTCGCAGCTTTGCCCACGCCCAGCACAATGTAGGGGTCGTCCGCCATCTGGGTTCCGGTTCCTGAAGGGCTCGCTTATTCGTCGTACTTATCGAGCTGCGTTATATATCAGGCTTTCACCCGGATTTCCGTCGGCTTTTCGAGCAACGCCCCCAATGTCTCGAAGCGCCGGGTCAGCCGCTCGCCGTCCATCGCTGCATAGGCGGCGGGTACGATGAGCACAAGCTTGCCCTTATCGTACAACAGTTGGGTCTCGTCTATGATTCCGGGCATGCCGATCGAGATCATATGCGCGGCACGGATCGCGGCGCCGATAATGCGCGCGCGCTTCAGCGAACGTTTGTCGATCACGCGCTGCAGGCGGGTTGAAAATTCATCCGTCGACTTGTCGCCTGGACCGACGTGGCGGAAGAATATCGCAAGCGCCAGAAACAACCGGCCGGGATGATCGACGCCGGCAAGCGCGGCATGGGCGATTACGTTGAGGCTCTGCTCGCCGCGATAGTCGGGGTGGGCACGCCAACCGATATCCGACAGCAGGCAGGCAGCATAACGCAACCGGCGATCCTCCGGCGTTTCCTTTGGCCCGGGCTCGGAAAAGATAGCGTCCGTCCAGTTACACAATTCGCGCGCATGTAAAACCGAGCGTGACCGCAAGCGGGCATAGTCCTCGCAGAAACTCAGTAGCGGATCTTTCGCCTTCTCGTGTGCCGACAGAAAACTGAAGAGCAAACCCTCGCGAATGCCGAAGACTGAAAACATGACAGCCTTCGGCTCCATCCGCTTCAACGCCCGTTCCATTACGAGCGCGCCGTAAGGCAGCGTTTCGCGGCGGGCCCGGGAGATCTCTTCCAGTCCGGGAAGTTTGCGGCCCTTGCGCACCGTCTCGCAAAATTCGATCGCCTCCTTGGCGGGCAGCGAATATCCGTGCATTACACGCAACGGATAGTTGGTCATCTCCATGTGCAGTTTGGCGAGCGCGCGCCATGAGCCGCCAACCGCATAGAACGTGCGTCCTCGGCCTCTCGGCAGCCACTCGACGCGCTGCAACTGCTGATCGGTGAACTCCAGCGCCTTTTCAATTTTGTTGCCCGTCGTATCGATCAGCCGCAAGCCGCCGAGCGGCAATGTGACGGCGTCCTTCATGGCCTCACCGCGGACGTCAACGAGTTCCAAGCTGCCGCCGCCAAGATCTCCCGCAATCCCGTCGGCGTCAGAAAAGCCCATGCGAATGCCTTGCGCGGCAAGCTCGGCTTCTCGCTCGCCAGATAAAACTTGGATCGGCACGCCGCACGCCCGCTCGCCGCGTTCGATGAATGCAGCCCCGTCGACAGCGTCGCGCACCGCTGCTGTTGCAATAGCGCGCAGATGCTTGACGCGCAGGATGCGGGCGACGGCGCGAAAGCGTGCCAGCGCCGAAAGTGCGCGTTCGATCGCTTCTTCGCCAAGTTTGCCTGTCGTCGCGACCGAGCGTCCAAGCCCGCAGAGTACCTTCTCGTTGAAGAGCGGTGTTGGGGCCCGAACTGCTCCCTCGTACACCACGAGGCGCACCGAGTTGGACCCGATGTCGATGACGCCCAACGGTTCCAGGTCGCCGAAACGGCCTCGATCACTATGATTTTGCAGAAGTTCGATCACTCAATTGTACCCGATTACTTTCTGTATCACTCGTCCCGTGGCATCTCGAAGCGTGGCGGCATGTGTTCTTTGAGCGCTTGTCCGCGACCTGACAAGCTGGGGTTGGTCATGAAGTACTGGTGTGCGTTGAACGGCGCCTCGCCGGCCTCGGGTTCGATGCGGGTGGAAGAACCATCGCCGGCGATCCGCCAACTCTGCTGGTTGTCCTTCAAGTTTGCGACCATGATCTGATCCAATACCTGGGCTAACACCGTTGGATTCTTGATCGGTACCATGGCTTCTACGCGGCGGTCGAGATTTCGAGGCATCATGTCCGCGGAGCTGATGTATACAGCGGCGGCAGGCGACGGCAGTCCGTCGCCTTGACCGAAGCAATAGATGCGTGCGTGCTCGAGGAAGCGGCCGACCACACTCTTGACACGAATGTTCTCCGATAGGCCGGTAATGCCAGGCCGCAGGCAACAGATACCTCGCACGATCAAATCGATCTCGACGCCGGCTTGGCTCGCCTCGTACAATTTCTCGATGATTTTCGTATCGACGAGGGCATTCATCTTTGCCCAGATCGCGCCGGCGCGACCAGCCTTGGCGTGTACGATTTCTTCGTCGATATGACTGATGATGCGTTTTCTGATGCCGTGCGGGCTGGCAGCGATCGCTTCCAGCTCGGTGGGTTCGCCATAACCGGTTACGAAGTTGAAGATGCGAGCGACATCGCGTCCAACGGCTGGGTCGGCGGTGAAGAATGAAAGGTCGGTGTAGATGCGCGCCGTTTGCGGGTGGTAGTTGCCGGTGCCGATGTGGCAGTAGGTGGCGATGTTGTTGCCTTCCTTGCGCACCACCATGCCGAGCTTGGCATGCGTTTTCAGCTCGATGAAACCGTACACCACATGGACGCCGACCTTCTCCATGTCACGTGCAAGCGTAATGTTCGTCGTCTCATCGAAGCGCGCCTTGAGCTCGACGACAGCGGTGACCGACTTGCCCATGTCGGCAGCCTCTTTCAACGCCGCGACGATCGGACTGTTTTCGCGGGATGTTCGATAAAGCGTCCACTTAATCGCCATCACGTTCGGGTCGGCGACGGCCTGCCGCAGGTACTGGAGCACCACGTCGAACGACTCGTAAGGGTGATGAACAATCAGATCCTTTGCGCGCACGGCCGCAAATACGTCGCCGTTGAATTCGCGGATGCGCTCGGGGAAACGTGGGTGAAACGGTTTGAACAGAAGGTCGGGGCGATCGTTGACGATCAGCTGCGTCGTATCGGATAGGCCCAGGAGACCCTCTTTCACAAACAGCGACTCGTCCTTAACTTCGAGTTCCTCGATGACGAAACGGCGCAGATGCTCTGGCATTGCCGCGTCGATTTCGAGGCGGATCACAGTGCCGCGACGGCGACGCTTCAGCTGCGTTTCATAAGCGCGCGTGAGATCCTCCGCTTCCTCCTGGAACTCGACGTCGCTATCACGCAGCACTCGGAATGCACCTTGGCTTCTGATCTCGAAGTTCGGATACAGCTCCGAGATGAAAAGTCCGATCACCGTTTCCATGCGGATGAAGCGGATCAGCTTCGGCGCTTCGGCATCGGCGGGCAGTCGGATGAAACGGTCGACTTGCGCAGGAATAGGGATCAGCCCGCTCATCGCTTTGTTTTCGCGGTTCGCCATCTCGATCGCAAGAGTTAGTCCCTTGTTCTGGATAAAAGGGAATGGGTGCGCCGGATCGACATTCATCGGCGTCAGAATTGGGAAGACGTGGCTCATGAACTCGGCTTCGAGCCACGTCAGGTCGGCACCACTCAGTTCGTTCGCACCGACAATTCGGACCCCCGCCTGTGCAAGTTCGGTTTTTATGCCGCTCCAGCACTTTTGCTCATCGGCGACGAGTCGGGCAGCGAATTTGTTGATCTCAGCTAGCTGCACGGCGGCGGATTTCCCGTCGTTACTCAGGGTGGTGACGCCGGCTGCAACCTGCCCATAAAGACCGGCTGCGCGTACCATGTAGAATTCGTCCAAGTTCGAGGCCGAGATCGACAGGAATCGCAGCCTCTCCAGAACCGGATGCCGCGGGTTCTGCGCTTCCTCCAGCACGCGCCGGTTGAATTGAAGCCATGACAACTCGCGATTATAGAATCGGTCCGGGCCTTGCGGCACGACCGCTACAGGTGCGGCTTCCGGCCGTTTGCTCGGCTCCTTGGTTCGCGTCTTTGTCGTGCTCATGGTGATCTCCCGCAGCTGCTCGCAAGAAGCGCCTGACTGTCAGTTTACGACAACTTCATGACGCGGGGATAACTTTGCAGCAACAGGTTATTGCGCAGTGGAGAAGCGGTTTTCAGCCTCCAAAACAATGGCTTCTGCAGCAAGCGCTTCTGCGGCGAGTGGCCGGGTGACTTTCCTGTGGGTGGATAATGCACGCTGATCGATGGCCGCTACCAGGCGCTGCGCCGCGCGCGCAGACCGATCCATGTGACGGGCGAGATGGGTAATAACCGCTGGTTCGACGGCAAGTTGACGGTCCTCGAACAGTTTTATCAATAAGCCTTGCAAAAGCCTGTGATCTGGCGGTTCGATCACCACCATCGGCAGGGCACGCAACCTCGAGCGCAAATCGGGCAGGCTGACTTCGAGATCACCAGGTGCAATTCGGGATGTCAGTAGCAGCGACAACTTATGTTCGCGCGCCAGGTTCAATGCATGGAACAAGGCCTTTTCGTCGCCGATGCCGGCTTCAAGATTTTCGAGTGACAGGGCACCAGTTCGGCGGAATTGATCCAACGATGTCTCTTCGAACGAGCTGGCATCGATCCGCGCTGCGCCCGAGCGCTGACGCCACACGTTCGCTAGATGGCTCTTTCCAGCGCCCTCTGGCCCGGTGACCATGACGGCCCAATGCGGCCAATCCGGCCAGCGATCGATCATCGCGACGGCAGCAGCATTGGCGTCAGAAACCAGGAAATCCTCGGCATCGAGCGCCGTTCGATGCGGCAGATCGAGGACCAGCTGCTGTGGACTTTGATGTGTCAAAGCGTGTCCGCCGACGGTGAATTGTTGCGGCCTTTGTAGATCGTCGAGCCTAGGTAGACTTCAAGTGCAAATCGCACCAGCACGGCAATCGCAGCCGCGACCGGTACAGCTACGAGCACGCCGGCGAAGCCGAACAGGTAGCTGAAAACGAACAGCGCAGCGATTAGCCAAACCGGGTGCAGGCCAATTTTCGAACCAACGATCTTCGGCGACAACAAGGCGGCATCGATCACTTGTCCTAGTGCAAACACTCCGAGCACTTGCACTAAGGGCACGCTGTCCGGCCAGAACTGCAAAACTGCAAGCGTGGACGCGGTCAGCAAACCGAGCGCCCAGCCGACGAATGGCACGAAACTTAACAGCCCGGTCGCTAGTCCGATCAGTAAGCCGTAGCGCAGGCCGATGAATGACAGACCAATGGCGTAGATAGCCCCAAGCGCCAGACACACCAGCCCCTGCCCTCGAATGAATGCCGAAATAGCATCGTTGATTTCGCCTGCAAGCCGCACGATCGTCGCCTTGTGATCGCGCGGCAGCCAGGTTTCAACTCGCTCGAGCATGGGGTGCCAATCGACCAGCAAATAGAACACAACAAGGGGTGTAATCAGCAACAACGACAAAAAATTGACGATGGCCAAGCCTTGCGACCAAACAGATTTCGCAATCGTTCCGGCTACCGCTGACCAATTGCCTGAAAAATCGGCCACGGTGCGGTCCAGCGCGGCTTTGAAGTCGGGAAATCGGTCACCCAGGCGTTCCTGCGCCCAGGATTCGACGACGCCGCGCAGGCGGTTCAATTCGCCAGGCAGCGAAAGCCCCATCTGCTGAAGCTGATTGGCAAGCAGCGGCACCAGAAATACGAGCAGCACTACGATCACGACGATAAGGCCAGCCACGATCAAACCGGAGCCAAATGTGCGATTGAAGCCCATTTTCGAAAGGCGATCGGCGAGCGGGTTCAGCGCGTAGGCGATCACGATGCCGATTAAAAACGGCAACAACACATCTTTCAACGCCAGAAGCGCCAGCACCACCGCCAATAGCGCTGCAAGCCAGAATAGCACCTGGCGTTCGACACGCATGTGTTTTTCCCCCTTTTCGAAGCATCTGCCCGATTAAGATCCTAGCAGATTTTACCCGCCGGTGTCGGTGGGAACATGGCCGGTCATATGTTGTAGCCAGGCGCGCATGTAGGCTGCAAGCGAGGCAAGTGTCAGCACCGCCGTCGTCCAAACGAGGATTGACCTCAGGGTGCCGAGACCCAGATCGAATCCGACATCGGCAAGGACAGTCGAGGCTAGCACCAGCTGCGCCGCGGTATTCGCCTTGCTCACCGCCAGTGGGCGAATGCGCACCGGATTGTCCATCAGCCAAGACACCATAACCGCTGCGATGATCATGATGTCGCGCGTCACTACGCCAATGACGAGCCACGAGGGCATCTCGCCCATCACGCCCATGGCGACAAAAATTGAGACCAGCAGCAGTTTGTCGGCCAGCGGATCGAGGTAGGCGCCAAGCTCGGTGGTCCAGCCAAATCGTTTTGCCAGATAGCCATCGACGGCGTCGCTAATTCCGGCGAGAACGAACGTGTAAAAAGCAGCCTGGACGCGGCCCGATACCAACAGCCAGAAGACGACGGGCACAAGGATAACCCTGCCGACCGTGATAAAGTTCGGAATGTTCAGCGGTCGCTCGGTACCTTGAGAATCGATCATTTTTACTTCCGAGGCGCTCGTCTCTGTCGGTGCCGGTAATATAAATACCGTTGCATCAGACTATCGCGTGTTACCACACGCCGTCGAGCGTATTTCTGTTGGAAAATCAGCGCGCAATCAGGAATGAACCAAGTTCGTAAGTAAAGTCGCTAGATAGCCGTTTATCGCCTCAGCGTAAAACGATCAATGCATCGGCGGCAATTACGCCATTGCCGGTGCTGCCGACGAACACAGGATTGATATCGATTTCGCCGATCCGCTCTTGCAATGCCATCGCCATTCTCGATACCTCGACGAGTAAGCGCGCTAGCGCCTGCTTGTCGGTCATTGGTGAGCCGCGATAGCCGTCGAACAGACGCGCACCTTTAAGTTCGGCGATCATGTCGTTTGCGGTTTCGAGATCGAATGGCGCGATGCGGTATGTGACATCGCCCAGGATTTCAGTCATCACGCCGCCAAGACCGAATGCAACCACGGGGCCAAATACCGGGTCGTTGATAACGCCAACAAGGAGTTCGAGGCCAGAAGCCATCTCGGCAACGAGCACGCCGTCGATCTGGGCTTCCGGAACGGCGGCGCGTGCGTTGGCAACAACTGCGGCAGCGGCTTTCGCAAGCGCCGGACCAGCACCGACGCCGAGTTTGACGCCTCCGACGTCACTCTTGTGCGAGATCGCCGACGCAAGGACCTTGACCGCAAACGGTGGGTTGAGCCCTGCTGTTGCTGCGTCAATATCGGCACCTGTGGCAACGAGCACTTCGCGGGTCGACGCAATGCCGAACCGAGCCAGCACGGCCTTGCTGTCGAGTTCACTAAGCGCACCGGCCTGCAATGGAAGTACGAGACCAGGAGGAAGCGGCGGGACGGCCGGAGCAACACGGGGCAACAAGCGTTGCCGGTCGATTGCAAACTTCGCCAGCCGCGATGCTGCTTCGGCGAGCCGTACCGGCGTCGGAATGACCGCGATCTGAGCCGCCTCGAGAAGCGCGTAAGCTTCCGCGGATTTTGCGCGCCTGCCAGACCAACCGACGCTGATCGGTTTGGTCGTGGTCTTTGCCGCCGCCACGATCGCCTCGGCGGCGCGGGCCGCTGGTGCTCCCGGGATCGAGGCCAGGAGCACGCACAGTTGATCGACGCTTGCGTCCTGCAGCACGATCTCGATCGTGCGGGTAAGCAGGGTCATGTCGTTGAAAATACCGGCTGTAACGTCGGCGGGATTTTCAATCGAGCCAAATGCCGGGATGATCTCGCGCAAGGCTGCGAGGGTCGTTTCGCTGAACGACGGCAGGTTCAAGCCGTTGGCGATCGCTCGATCGGCGAACACGATGCCAGAGCCGCCCGAGATCGACAGCACGCCGACGTTAGCACCCGTTGGCAGTCGTCCATGCGACACCAACTTCGCGATATCGACGATCGGCTCGACATCGCCAACCTCGATTATGCCGGACTGACGGAAGGCTGCCCGATAGAGATCGGAGCGTCCGGTCATGTTGGCCGTGTGTGATTGCGCTGCCTTTGCGCCGGCTTCGGTGATGGCACTTTTCCAAATCAGCACCGGCTTGCCGAGACGAAGCGACTTGCGGCCGAGTTCGATCAGCCCGCGTGCGTCGGGTGTACCTTCCATGACCCCAATCACGATATCCGTGCCTGGATCGTCGAGAAATGCCGAGAGCAATTCGGGCATGGCAATGTCGGTCTCGTTGCCCGACGAGACGCAGTAGCGAAAGCCGACGCCCTGTGCTTCAGCGAGATTGACGATGGCATAGCCAAAGCCGCCGGATTGGAACGCACAGGACACGCGGCCCGGCCGTAGCTCGGTTTCTTCCGATACTGATCCAAATACCGCCCACACCCGCTCTTCGAGCGAAATCAACCCCTGGCAGTTAGGCCCGATCAGGCGCACCTTGGCCTCAACCGCAACCTGTTTAAGATCGGCTTCAAGCTTGGCACCTTCCGGTCCCGTCTCGCGGAACCCGGCGGTCAAGATGATCGCGAAACCAATGCCTGCATCGCCGCAATCTTGCACGGCTTGGGCGACGAGCGCGGCGGGGACGGCGATGATGGCGACGTCGCATTGCGCGCCGATCGCGCTGCATGATGGGTAGCAGGCGAGCCCATTGATTTCCCGATAGCGCGGATTTACGGGAAAGATCCCACCCTTGTAGCCAGCCTTCTGCAACGCACGCAGCGGGTGACCACCGATCCGTGTCGCATCAGCCGATGCGCCAATGATCGCAATGCCACGCGGGTGAAAAAGACGGTGGAAGCTCATCGAGACTTAAGCCTTTCCATCGGGTGTAAGCAGTGACAACCCAAGATTTGCGCGACGCTTCAACCAAGGCGATGGGCGATAACGCGGTTCGCCGTAGAAAGCGTGCAGCCGCCCGAGGATAAAATTGACGCGGCCCGGCTGAAGCTTGTCACCCCAGGCCAGCGGACCCATCGGATACGCCAATCCCAGCCTCGCGCCCTTGTCGATATCGTCGGGCGAAGCCACGCCGCGCTGGGCGATTTGGCAACCGACATTGACGATGTGGGCGACGATGCGCTGGGCGATAAAGCCAGGGCTATCGTTGATGACGACTACGCCGCTGCCATCTGCCGCGAGTAGTCCGTGCGCTGCGTCGCGTATGCCGGGACTGATTGCGGGCGTCACCATCAACGTGCGCGGCCCACCGAGCCCGAACAACACGTCGACCGCGACGGTGCGGGCGGCGTCGAGCTTCAACTCGCAAATGGTGGTGGTTAAATCATTGCCGACCGGCGTCAGCACGACCAGGGCATCGGCACTCGGCTTCTCGGCCGTTTCAACCTCAACGCCGGCCTTATGGAAGAGCGCGATCAGCGGCGCCTGCAGGTCTGCGTGAGCGGGGCTCGGCGATACCCACACCGACTTAGGCATTGCCGTTGGTGAGGCATTTTGGACCGGATCGGCACGCTTGCCGTCCTTGTAGGCGTACCAGCCCGCCCCTGACTTCTGCCCGAACATGCCGCCATCGACGCGGGCACGCAGCACCGGCTGCGGCGCATACATTGGCTCCTGATAGAACTGGCTGTAAAGGCTTTCCATTACCGCGACAGACACATCGGCGCCGACCAGGTCGAGTAGCTGGAACGGCCCCATCCGCATGCCCGCGGTCTGCGTCATGATGCGATCGATCTCATCGAACGTGGCGATGCCCTCGGACACGATGCGGGCTGCCTCGGGCACGTAAGCGCGGCCGATATGATTGACGATGAAACCGGGGCTATCGGTACAAAGCACGGGCTCACGCGTCATCGAGCGCGAAATGTCCATCAATTGCGCGATGACTTGGGGTGCGGTTTTTAGACCAGGAATGACCTCGACCAGCTTCATCAACGGGACCGGATTGAAGAAATGCAAACCCGCCACGCGCTCTGGATGCTTGCAGTATGCGGCAATCGCCGTAATCGGCAGCGAAGACGTGTTGGAGGCGAGGATCGTCTGTGGCCCGCACAGGGCGTCGAGCTGCGCAAACAAGGCCTGCTTTGCGTCGAGTTTTTCAACGATTGCTTCGACGATGATATCGCAGCCGGCAAGCCCTTCGATGCTTTCTGCAATCGCGACCCGCGCCATTACTTGCTCTGCTTGATCGGCGGTCCGGGTGCCCTTGGCGACACTGCGCTCAATCATTGATGCGATGAAAGCTTGTGCTTTGGCGGCGGCACCGTGCTGCACATCGAACAGCACGACATCGAGCCTACCCTCGCAAGAGACTTGCGCTATGCCGCGTCCCATCGCGCCCGCACCAACTATGCCTACTTTCATATGCTTGGGCCTTTCATTTTCGCTCTTTAGAATTCGAGGCAGGCTACGCCCACTGTTGCAAGTCAAGGAGGCTGGTTCAACCACTGTCAGCAATAGAGCGGGCAGCAAGGGCACGCTCATGCAGAGCCAGGTTCGACGCAAGATGCATGTGCAAATTGCTGCAGTGCAGGATAGTGTGTCGACGCGTCAGTCATAAACCGGGAGTATGTCCGCATGCCGGGTGCGCCAACAGTACCTAGTCCAATGCAGCTGCCGCGACACGGCCAGATCTTTCTCGATCATGTCGGTTGGATGGTGCAGGACATGACGGCGGCAGCAATCGCTTTCGACAACTTAGGGCTACCCCTGACACCGCTTTCGATCCACGGCGTCACCGACCCTGTAACGGGAGAACGCAAACCCACCGGCACCGCTAATAGATTGGCGATGTTGCCGGCGGGATACCTCGAGATCCTGACACCGCATGGCGATATCGACAATTCGACTGTGCAACACCTGCAAAAATCCATTGCCCGGCACATCGGCATTCATCTGTTGGCTTTTACCGTTGCTGATGCAGAAGCCGATGCCGCCCGCCTGCGCACCAACGGTTTCGAGCTGCAACCGACCGTGCATCTGCGCCGAAGCATCGAAGCCGGGGATGGTTCGCAGGCCGAGGTTGCGTTCACGGTCATCCGCACCGGCTACGATGTGTTTCCGGAGGCGCGGGTCCAGATCCTCACTCATCATACGCCAGAGCATATGTGGCAGCAGCGCTATCTGCCTCAGGAGAGCTGCATCAGTGGTTTGATTGAAGCAGCAATGGTGGTCGACAATCCGGCGGAGACGGCATCGCACTTTTCAAAGTTTTTGGGCCGCAGCGTCATGCCGGACAAGGACGATCGCCTCATCCTGCTCGATCGCGGGCGAATCCGCTTCGTTACACGCCGAAGTGCGGCACAACTGTTCGGTGCAACGCGGTTGCCGCCTAACCCAAGCGTGGCGGCGATCACTCTGACGTCGTCCGATATCGATCGTACACGCGATGTATTCTTGTCGAATGGCTTGCGGCCTGGCTCACTGGGAGCGCCGCATCTGCTTATCGATGCCGCCGAGGGATTGGGCGTGCATATCGTGGTCGTGCCAGGATAAACTAGCGGCAATATTATGGAGTTGAAATCAGCTTCGATGACCGTTTCGCCGCGATCCAGGCATCGCGCTCACGTTCCAAATCGACTTTGGCGGGTGCCGCGACGGCAAATCCGGCGGGTTTGGCTTTCATTTCAGATCGTGCCCGGATTTGTGCCCGGATGGCGGTATCAATATTCGCGCTGAGTTCCTGAAGTTCCTTCAATGACAAGTTGTCGAGCTGTACCTCATTCACGTCCTGCACCTTGCGTTTTGTTGCGGATTGGTTGGTAAGTTCAACATTCCGGCTTCCGCAGTTGTCACGAAATGCTGGTTTATTCAAGACAAGTGCCCTATTCGTGCACGCTCATTGAGGGTTAGATTAATTTTTACAGCGCAGTGAGGAGTTGGTGCACCACTAGAGCTGCTGTTGGACTTCGTTTTCACACTCGACAGATCGGCCCGACGCAGATTACGCAGCATTTATGCTTTCCGATGATGTCTATCTTGCGAACTTTCGCGCGACCGTTGCCGAGCTCGAGGCGTGGGCCGCGACCTTGTCAGACGTTGCCGCGATCGAAACCGACCGCGAGGAAAGCTGCTGGCGCGTTGCTTTCGTCCCACACTCCCCGCAGGCCTGCCCATTCGAATTGATGCTCCGGCGCGACCAGCGTTTCGATTTGACCGTCGGACCGGAAACGTATGAGGATCAACTGATCCCATCGCTCAACATGTTCAAACCGCTGTTGGCCGCGATCGTTGGCGGCAGGGTCGTGACGTCGACCTGGTCGACCACAGCAACGGGTCTGCGCACCGCAACGGAGACCCACATCGCGCCTCAAGGTCGCGCCTGTTGGTCGGCCGAACGCAGGCTTCTCGCTTCTAAGTCAGACGCTGGCGATGGCCTGCTACGCCGGGACCATCATTACGTTCCCTATTCGCGCGGCGCGTGACCGCCATCATTGTCGCGCGGAAAGGCGACGCCGCAGCTCTTGCACTTGGCGCCCAGCACGAATCGCGATTGCCGCCCGAGGAGTGTTTGGCAGCGAGGGCATCGTTCACGAAATTGCACATAAGCGCCAGCCGCCATCAATCCGATCAGCATGACGAGCAGCAGCGGGCGGACCCAGGCGGTTTCGCCAAACCGAACCATCATGTAAAAACCGGTGGTTATCAAGGTCATGGCGACGCCATAGAACCAGTACATCCGCCTTTGCCATTCGCGCACACGAGCGAGCTCCACATCGGTTAGAGGTTTTGGCTCTGGGCCGTAAGGAATGCGCGGCTTGATCATGCGGTCCTGCCCGGTTGTTTCTTCCCGAGGCGCTTGATCGATGTGATCTGCGCGCCGGTCTTGCCTATGCGCGTCGCCGCCTCGTGCAGTGGCTCCACTGAAACGGCCATGTGGTGCGCGTTGGCGTGGATCATCATGACACCGTCGAGCATGATGCCGACGTGACCCTTCCAGAACACTAGGTCGCCGCGCTCGAGACCGTCGAGTCCGTCCTTGGTTTTGATGCGCAGGCCGAGCTGGATCTCCTGCATGTCGCTGTCGCGGGGCGCCAACTGACCAGCAGCCTGTAGGCAGATTTGCAGCAACCCCGAGCAATCGAGTCCGATCCGCGTGCGTCCACCCCACAGGTAGGGTGTGCCGATAAAGCGTTCGGCGATCTCGACGAAATCGCGGGCGTGGCGGCCCTTCTCGGCAATGTGACGGTTGATCACGTAACCGCCGCTCGCTAAGCGGCTAAAACGGTCATCCCGGTCCTCGATCTTGAGCTGGCTGCCAAGGCTTAGGTGCATAAGCGGCGGCGACTTAATGTCGGGCACCGGATACACGAACGTGCCGAGCGCACTGACGCTATGGCTTGCCGCTCCAGATTTCGCGTGCAAGGCGCCCGACGGGACATAACCGACGTAACGGTCGAGCGCAGCCTGCACCCAACACCAACCCTCGGCCTCGTCGTAAACAGTGACGGTCTCGCCAAACAGCAATTCGGTCTCGAGTCGGCCTGCTGCAACAGGATTGCGGCGCAGTGGCGCCAACGGCCACAAGATCTGCTGGCTGTTACCTTCGACGAAGTGCGGCGCCTCAACCACGCCTCGAAGCGAGACTGCGGCCATGTCGCCACGCCAGGCATTGACCCTGGGGTCTGGCGGTCCGGGCGGATACTGCACAGGTAAAACGGGAGGTTTCGTGGGCATGGGTTTGCTTAGTCGTCCTTAAGTCCAGACGCGGCGGCGAAGCGCTTCAAACACGGCGCGTGCGGCGTGCGCCTCGCCACCTTTTGGTCCGAGTGCCCGCGACGCCTGCCGCCAGCCGTACATATCGATGTGAGCATAGCACTTCGACTTGGAGACGAACCGGCGAAGGAACAGCGCTGCCGTGATCGCACCGCCGAACGCGCCGTCGGAGACATTGTTGATATCCGCCACTTCGCTATCGAGATGCCGTTCATAGCCCGGCCAGAATGGCATGCGCCAGACTGGATCTCCAACCGCTAGTCCGGCGGAGTGGATTTCGCTGGCGAAAGCATCGTCATCACAAAACAACGGCGGCAGTTCGGCCCCGAGCGCGACCCGGGCGGCACCGGTCAGTGTGGCGAAGGTGAGTAACAGATCAGGCGCCTCTTCGTCCGCGATCGACAACGCGTCGGCGAGCACGAGACGGCCTTCTGCATCGGTATTGCCGATCTCCACGGATTTGCCGGATCGGCTTTTTATTACGTCGCCGGGACGGAAGGCATTGCCGGCAATGCTGTTCTCGGCGGCGGCGATCAGGACGCGGAGGCGCACATCGAGCTTCGCCGACATGATCATGTGAGCGAGCGCCAAGACGCTGGCTGCGCCGCCCATGTCTTTTTTCATGATCAGCATGCCGCTCGATGGCTTGATATCGAGCCCACCAGTGTCGAAACAGATGCCCTTGCCGACAAGCGTGACTTTCGGTGCACCGGCGCGGCCCCAGTTGAAGTCGATCAGCCGGGGCGCGCGCGTGCTGGCCCGGCCGACCGCATGCAACAGGCGGCAACCGTGATCGAGCAATGCGTCGCCAACGACCGATGTCGCTGAAACGGAGTGTCCGGCTGCGATCGCGCGGGTGGCTGCCTCTAGTTCAGCCGGTCCCATGTCGTTCGCCGGCGTGTTGATGAAGTCGCGCGCGCGCCAGATCCCATCGACAATCGCCGTCACAGCATCGATGTGGACACCCGTCGACAATCGCAGGACGGGTGACGGTCCGTTGTCTTCGCGTGATTTGTAGCGCCGGAAATTGTAGGCTCCTAGCCCCCAAGCGATGGCTGCGAGCTCGACGTTGAGCGAACCGCCGGCAAGCGTCCAGATGCCGGCTGGGAGCAATCCCGGCAAAAGTCCGAGCAGCAACTCGGATGGGCCACATGGCTCACCCGCCGCGCCGTCACCGATGCCTAGCACCGCGCCGGCCGGCTCGCCATTGGCACCCGGCAGCAGCACGAAGCGCTTGGCCTGGCCAGTGAAACCCTGGCTCGCGAGCCACTTCTGGTGAACCAGTGACAATTGATCAATCGTCGCGAGATCAGTACCTTGGCGGACGAGCCAGATCGTGCGCGCAGGTGGCCCCGCGCGCGGTGCCTCGAAGCAACTACGCGAGTTTGCAAGCGGCAATAGTTCGACCGGTTCCATCATTAAAGCGTTCCTTGTCCCTAGCCGTGCTCCGATCGCATGTTCAGTGCGCCATGTCCAACGCGGCCGCGCGTAAACATGAAATGTGCTCAGTTGGCGTCCAAGGTTAAATGTTTGTTGACCGCTGTGCCGGATAATGACGGTTGCGGGACAGTGCATGTCCCAACCTTTTATTGCGGGGATACTCGGTCATGTGCCGATCAGATTTTTATTCCAAGCGGATTGCAGCAACAGTGAAGCGCTCCTCGGTGCCGGTCGTGGCCGCTACGCTCGTGGCCCTGATGCTGGGGGCATGCGCCAACGTGCCGAAGCTCGGAGATAGCTTCATGCTGGCCGATGCGAAGGACGCCGACAAGGACGATCCCAGCAAGCCTGTGCAAACGGAACTGGAAAAGGCTCTGACCTATTGGGGCAAGGAAAACGCCAAGAGCCCACGCGATCTCAAGGCTGCCATCAGCTATTCGAAGAACCTAAAGGCCGCTGGGCAAAAAGAAAAGGCGCTTGCGGTTCTCCAATCTGCTTCGGTCTATCACGGCTCCAATCGCGAGCTGGCGTCGGAATATGGCCGCCTTGCCCTTGATGCAGGCCAGACAAGCCTTGCGCAGAAACTGCTCGAGGCGGCCGACGATCCAGCAAACCCGGATTGGAAGATCATCTCGGCCCGCGGCACGGCCTTCGCCAAACAAGGCCAGTACAAGCTCGCGATCCCGCTTTATGAGCGCGCGCTCGTATTGTCGCCGAACCAGCCTTCCGTCGTCAGTAATCTTGCCATGGCGCATGCCGCCAATGGCGACGCCCCTCGCGCCGAAGCAATGCTGCGCACCGTATCCGAAGCGCCCGATAGCGACCCCAAGGTGCGGCAAAACCTATCACTCGTGCTTGGCCTGCAGGGCAAGTACGACGAGGCTCGCATCGTATCCGCCAAGGATATCCCAGTCGAGAACGCCGCAGCCAACGTTGAGTACGTCCGGCAGATGGTCCGCGTACCCGCTCAAGACGGAGGGAGGCCGGCCGGCGTTTGGGTTGCAAACATAACGACCGCCTCGGTACCCGCAACAGCCGGTAGCGGCTTCAAGCCTTCGACACGCTAGGATCGGTCGCCGCGCGCCAATTGGCGAATTGCTGGTATCAACAGCAACGTACCGGCGAACGGTAACAGTGCGAACAGTCCGAAAGTGGTCGCGATACTGCCCGTCAGTTTCGCGACCACGCCGAACGTTGCCGGAGCGACGATCACACCGGCGAAATTAAACATCAGCACACCGCCAGTCGCGATACCGACATCGCGCGCGCCGCTGATCCGCGCAGTTTGCGCCATGTACACGCCGTTCCATCCGATGATGCTGAAGCCGAAGCCAGCCAAGACGACGATGAGCGCCAACACCGGCCACAGAGGTGTCATTGCCGACGTCATCAGCGCGAATAAGGTCGCCATTGCCCCGACGATCGCCAAGATTGCGAGGCCGTGGCCGAACCGATCGGCCAGTAAGCTCCAGCTGAGCCTACCCGCGACGCCGGCTACTTGCATGAGGGCTGCGATCATCCCAGCGTCGATCAGGCTCCAACCGAATTCGGTTGCGAGCATAGTCACCGCGAAGGCGATCAGACATACCTGAAAGCCCGCGAAACACATGCCGGTGAATGCCAATGATCGCAGCACTTGATTGTGCCAAACGAGTTTCAAGCCTGCGAGGCCGCCCGCCTTCAGGTCGGCGGTAGGGTCGGCATCGTTGTCCCAACGTGACCGCCGCGCAAGCAGTGGGATGGCGAGCACCGTGAGCATCAATGAACTGACGCCGATCGCTGCCTCCCAACCGATGCTTTCGCTGAGGCGGGGCAGCAATGTTGCCGCCAGCATTGCGCCGATCGGGACGCCGGCCTGTTTGATCGCAAAGATCAAGTTTCTGCGCCCTGGCGGTGCATATTTGAAAAGCAAGTGGGCTGCGGCCGGATTGGTCAATCCGTACCCGATCCCGACCAACGCCGAGCCCGCAATGGTGATCACCAGATTACCGGTACTCAATGACAGTAGGCCCAAGGTGCACGCAGCCAAGGCCGCCAGACTGGCGGAACATGGCCCGTAGCGGCGCACCACCATGCCCGCGTAACCAGAGACAGAGGCTGCCGCGATATAGATGACGCTCACTTGATAGCCGATCCATTGTGGCGCAACGCCGAACGCTAAAGCGGCTTTCGGCGCGAGTGTCGGCAGGGCAAAGACAGAAAACGTCGCCAATGCCTGCACCGCGGTGGTCAGCGCCAACAGCGCAAATAACGGCTCTGTTTCTTGGGCTGCGGTCTCGGCGCGTCGGAACGGCATGTCGACTTGGATTTCCCACTGGTTGACGTGCCGCCTCGCAAATTGCGGCGACAGCCATTTCGTACTAACCAATGATGCGCGACATAACCACAGCGATCCCGGAGTACCGGCTATGACACCTGAAGAAAAACTCGCGAAACTCGGCCTCGCCCTTCCATCAGTGCCGGTACCTGTCGCTAATTACGTGCCGTTCAAACGCGACGGCAACACCGTATACTTGTCGGGCCAAGGGCCACGTCGGCCCGATGGCAGCATGTGCACGGGCAAGGTCGGGCGCGACGTCACAATCGAGGAAGCCTATGAGCACGCAAAGTTGGTCGGACTGGGGCTATTGGGTGCCGCAAAACTGGCCGCCGGCGATCTCGGCAGAATCGAAATTCTGAAGGTTCTCGGCATGGTCAACGGCGTTCCAGATTTCGCAGACCAACCGAAGGTGATCAACGGCTGCTCGGATTTGTTCGTCGAGATACTCGGCGAACGCGGCCGTCACGCACGCTCGGCTGTCGGCATGGGATCACTACCGGGCAACATTTCGGTCGAGATCGAGGCCATTATCAAAATTCATCCGTGAGCGGCGGACGTGGCGTGTACAGAAACATACAGCGAACACGAATCGTCTGTGGCTGATCAGACACGAGAAGGTGTCAATAGCCGACCGATTGATGGCATTGGCTTGTATGCGAAATCTGATCTGCGGTAATGTCTAGACCTAGAGGGCAGTTGTTGCTGTGCTCTACATCTTGAGTTGTGGCAGCTTTTCCAGCTGCGTAGTGTGTCGTGGCAGCTCTGCTGCCAGTAGTTCCAGTAAGGCGCGTTTAGTGCACGAGTAAGCACTGTTCTGTCTTGGTTTGTATACCTTGCCGGGCCCCGCGCCAGTCCCCAGTGAAGCGTTCTCCAGTCCAGCGTCCGTAGTCCGTCGACCTGCGTGTGCGCAGCCCGAACCAGCGTGAGCTCGTGTTCGTGTCGGCTCCCGCGGTCGATCTCGCCGACGTTCGCGCCAGCAGGTGCGAGCGATCGCCAGTACTTTTGTTTGGAGCGAACAACATGGCTTGGAACGATGAGCGCGTCGAGCTTCTGAAAAAACTTTGGGCCGAAGGACTTAGCGCCAGTCAGATCGCCGGGCGTCTTGGTGGCGTCACCCGCAACGCAGTGATCGGCAAGGTTCATCGTCTCGGCCTGTCGGGGCGCGCAACGACATCCCGCATGAAGAGCCATCGGCCACGCGCTCGCGTTGCGCAAACGCAAATGCAGCCGAAGCGCCTCGCAAAGCCACGGTTCCAGTCCCAGGGAAACCCGGCGGTTCGCAGTCTCTATCCGATGGATGCCGAGCCGTTCGTGCCGACCGTCGAAGAGCTGGATATTCCACTGAACGAGCGCCGTACCATCGCGACGTTGACCGATTGCAGCTGCCGCTGGCCGATCGGTGATCCGCAGACACCGGAGTTCCACTTCTGTAATCGCGACAAGGTTCCAGCATTGCCCTATTGTGAATTTCACGCGCGTCGCGCGTTCCAGCCGCCGCAAGTCCGCCGTCGCGATCAGCGTGAGCCGGGCGAAGTTTCGCCAGCCTACGTGCCACGTCCGGCTAGCAAGGTCGAACCAGCAGACGCCTGAGCATCTGAGTTACGAGCAGACCCGCGAAAGCAGGTCTGTAAGGGGGAGGCCGGACGCGATCGGGGGATCGCTCCGGCCATTTTTTTGTGCTGCTTACTGGGCGCTCACGAAGCACCAAATCGAAACCTTGTTTTCCAGTTTTCATTGCTCTGCCGATGCAGCCCGCGCATGTTTTGCCTCCGCAACATACCCTTAGCGATAGGGACGACGAACGATGGCTGGCGAAGGATCGCAGATGCGGATGCCGAAATTCGACATTAACGCGGAGACGCTGCCTCGCGAAATCGAGGAGGCGGCTTTGAGGTCGGGCGGCTATCCTTACGACAAGAAGCTCAAGCGGCAGCCCTACGAGGAAGATCTTCAAGCGCTGCAAATCGAGCTTGTCAAAATGCAGGCGCATTTGCAGGGGACCGGCGGCCGGTTGCTGATCCTGTTCGAAGGGCGAGACAGTGCCGGCAAAGGCGGCTGCATCGCTAGCATCCTCGAATTTCTCAATCCACGTTATGCCCACTCGATCGCGCTGACCAAGCCGACGGAAACCGAGCGCGGTCAGTGGTACTTCCAACGCTACCTCGCGCACGTGCCGTCGAGCGGCAACATCGTGCTGTTCGATCGCTCCTGGTACAATCGCGCGGGCGTGGAACGCGTGATGGGTTTCGCCACTGCCGATCAAGTGGCCAATTTTCTGCGTGAGGCGCCGGAACTCGAGGAGATGCTGGTGCGCGACGGCATCCGGTTGTTCAAGTTCTATTTGACGATTGGCCGCGAGATGCAACTGAAGCGTTTTCACGAGCGCCGTCACAACCCGCTAAAGCAGTGGAAGTTGTCGGACATCGACATGGCAGCACTTGCCAAATGGGACGAGTACACGGCGGCCCAGCATGAGATGTTTCGTTTCACCCACACGCCAACGTGCCCATGGACCGTGATCCGCGCCAATGATCAACGTCGAGCGCGCCTGGAGGCGATGCGGTCGATTTTGACTTCGGTCGACTATGAGGGGCGCAATACCAATCTCATCGGCAAGCCGGATCCGAAAATCGTCGGAGCGGGCCCGGAATTCTTCTATGGCACTTAGAACATGCACCGGCCGGCTATTCGAAAAGCTTCACCTGCGCGTCAGCAGCGCGCTGGCGTTGGCGCATCACCCGAATTTTCGCCAAGACCCAAGCGAGTGAAAACAGCAGGCGGATCAGCGTCAAGCCGTAGAACATGCGAAAAATGAAGCTGTACCACACGAACCACGGGTTCTGCCGGTTGAGGTACAGGTGCGTCACGCGCATGTCGAAATGTTGCATGAAATCGAACAGCCCGCCACGCAGCATCAAATCGATTGTGAAGAATGATGTCGCGATCGGGCCGGCGATGACCGGTGTTTTACCATCGGAGAAGATTGAATAACCCTCCGCCTGCAACAGCAGGCAACTGATCGTGAATAGGACGTAAAACACGATCATCGATACGCCGATCCAGCGGTAGTAGAAGAAGGCGCGCCGCAACGTCTCGCGTGAGAACGAGTAGTCGACCCAGCTGTCGATTTCCTCCTGACGCTCCTGATGCGTGAACACGATGTAGATCGACATGATCGACATCGCGACCGTGAGGACGATTGCGAGCAAGATTGAGAACGAGATATTTGCGGCTGCCAGCATACGCCGATGTGTCTCCATCTCCGTATGAGACTGACGGTGGGAGGTACGCGGTATTTGCAGTCAGCTCAAGGTGCGCCCGATCGCGCACCCTAATACGTCAACTCGACAGGCCACCGGCCAGCGTTGGCACATCCAGCGGCAGGAATCCGTAATGCTTCATCCAGCGCAGATCGCCGGTGAACATGTCGCGCAGATCGGGAATGCCGTATTTCAACATGGTAATACGGTCGAGGCCCATACCGAAGGCGAAGCCCTGGTATTTCTCGGGATCGAGCCCGCAGTTGGCGATCACCTTCGGATGCACCATGCCAGCGCCGAGGATCTCGAGCCACTTGCCGGGCTTACCGATGGCTGCCGCGTCGATGTCGACTTCCATGCTGGGCTCGGTGAACGGAAAGTGCGACGCCCGGAACCGCATCTTCACATTGTCGACCTCGAAGATCGCCTTGCAGAATTCCTCTAGGCACCACTTGAGGTGGCCCATGTGAGTGGTCTCGTCGATGACCAGACCTTCGATCTGGTGAAACATCGGTGTGTGCGTCTGGTCGCTGTCGCTGCGGTATACACGGCCCGGCGCGATGATCCGGATCGGCGGTTTCTCGCGCAGCATCGTGCGGATTTGCACCGGGCTCGTATGCGTGCGCAGGACCATGCGCGACCCGTCCGGCCCCGGGCGAAGATAGAACGTGTCGTGGTCCTGCCGTGAGGGGTGCTCGGGCGGGATGTTCAGTTTCGTGAAGTTGAGATCGTCGGTCTCGATGTCTGGACCTTCGGCGACCGAGAAGCCCATGTCGGCGAAGATCTCAATGATTTCGTCGAACACTTGCGAAACCGGGTGGATTCGGCCGTTCGCGGGTGGACCTGGACGAACCGGCAACGTGATGTCGGCACGCTCGGACGAAAGGCGAGTCGAAAGTGCGCTTACTTCCAGTTCCGATTTGCGGATTTCGAGTGCCTCGCCAACGACCGACTTCAGTGCATTGACGGCCGCACCGAACGGCTTGCGCTCATCGGCCGGTAGGCCGCCGAGCTTTTGCATCAACTCAGGGATGCGACCGCGTCTGCCGAGCGCGGAAATTCGCACGGCCTCGATCGTGCCGAGGTCGCCCGCGTTGGCAATCTCAGCGAGAAGTGACATTTGAAGCGTCTTGAGCGTGTCCGCCTGCATGTGCGGTCTCTTGATGCTAGCTGGCGCGTCTTACGCTGCCGCCTTCTGCACGGTGGCATGCTGGGCTGCTTGATCGACCAGCGCCTTGAAGCCAGCCGGGTCCTTAACGGCAAGGTCAGCCAATACTTTGCGATCGATCTCGATGCCGGCTTTCGTTAAGCCTTCGATGAAGCGGCCGTAGGTCATGCCGTGCTCGCGGACGGCAGCATTGATGCGCTGGATCCATAAGGCGCGGAACGTCCGCTTCTTGCGACGCCGGTCGCGCGTCGCGTACTGCATCGATTTCTCGACGGCTTGCTTGGCGATGCGGATAGTATTCTTGCGACGGCCATAAAAACCCTTAGCGGCCTTCAGGATTTTTTTATGCTTGGCGTGGGCTGTAACGCCGCGTTTTACGCGTGCCATGAAATTGCTCCGTTAGATGACAAATGAGATAGGATTGGATGCAAAAGCGCTGCCTTAGCGATTGTAGGGCATGTACTTTTTCACGATCTTGGCGTCGCTGTCGTTCAGCACCATGGTGCCGCGCGCCGAGCGGACGAACTTCGCTGTCCGCTTGATCATCCCGTGCCTCTTACCCTGGGCGGCGGCCTTCACCTTGCCCGAACCCGTCATCTTGAAGCGCTTTTTGGCGCCGCTCTTAGTCTTCAGCTTGGGCATTTGGTTGCTCCTATTTTTGGTCGATCCCAATTGCCATGCCGGTCGGCATCGGCGCGCCCGAAACGTCGTCGCTTCGGGGGAGGTCGAAGAGTGTTGCAAACAGCATAAAGCCGCCACGGCATGCCCTGCCGGGCGGCTTCGAGAGTGGGTATACTTAGGAGCGTGCTTCAATGCAACAGCGTTGATGGTGAATGCGCCCGGCGACTGTACCCGTTGGCCGCCTAAACCTCACTTAGTTCATTTGGGGGCGAGGATCATGATCAGCTGACGCGCTTCGAAGCGGGGCTCGGTCTCGACTTTGGCGAAGCTCTCGATGTCGACCTTCACGCGCTTCAGCACGTTCATGCCGAGTTCCTGGTGGGCCATTTCACGGCCGCGAAATCGCAGGGTAACCTTGACCTTGTCGCCTTCCTCGAAGAACCGGCGCATCGAGCGCATCTTAACGTCGTAGTCGTGATCGTCGATGCTGGGGCGCATCTTGATCTCCTTCAACTCGACCACTTTCTGGTTCTTGCGGGCTTCGGCGGCTTTCTTTTGTTCCTGGTATTTGAATTTGCCGTAGTCCATGATTTTGCAGACCGGTGGGTTCGCGTCAGGAGAAATCTCCACCAGGTCGACGCCGGCAGCGGCTGCGCGCTCAAGCGCATCGGACGTGGCGACAACACCGACGTTGGCGCCGGTCTCGTCGATCAGTCTAACTTCGCGGGCCCGGATCAATTCGTTGATCTTAGGACCTTTGGGCTCGCGCTCTTGGTTGTCTCGTGTAGCTGGACGGCGGATGTTCGTTCTCCTCAGGTTGCTTCAGGGGTATGGTTGGTTCGTATAGTGATGCGACAAAGCGCCCGAACAATCCGCAAGCCGCGCCCGATAGTCAAGCGGAAGCCAGCGAATTATCGACAGCTGGTAACGATCGAAAGTTGCGGCGCAGTCCAATTCAACCCTTCACGTCGAGCAATTCTACATCGAACATCAACGTCGCGTTCGGCGGGATTACGCCACCGGCGCCGCGAGCGCCGTAGCCCAGTTCGGGCGGGATGATCAGTGTACGCTTCCCGCCCACCTTCATGCTCGCCACGCCCTCGTCCCAGCCGCCGATGACCTGCCGCTTGCCAATCGAGAACTCGAACGGCTGACCGCGATCGAGTGAACTGTCGAATTTCTGGCCTTTGACGCCGTTGTTATAAAGCCAGCCGGTGTAATGCATGATGCAGATCTGACCGGTTTTGGGGCTGGCGCCAGAGCCGACCGTCGTGTCGGTGATCTTCAAGCCCGAAGGTGTGGTGGTCATGGTGCTCCCGGCGGCCTGTGCCGCAGCTGTGTTTGTTTGGCCGAACACATAGATGCTGGCTGATGCGAATACAACGCCGGCTGCTAGCAGGACGATCGCGCGTGGGAAAGCTCGCATTGTGTTCCTCATCGAAATTGTTCGCTCTAAAGTGAATTACCAGTTTAGCTTGGCTGCGATCGACGGCAGAATTTTTCGAGCAACTCCCGTGTTTCGCTTTACCGTTAAAAGTTTAGGAGGATCACCACAATGGCGTTTTACGAA
The DNA here is from genome assembly GCA_031374115.1 of Hyphomicrobiaceae bacterium. GTDB lineage: Bacteria > Pseudomonadota > Alphaproteobacteria > Rhizobiales > Hyphomicrobiaceae > JAKFWF01. The sequence goes on from JANMNO010000036.1 coordinate 69,873, forward strand.
CTGCGTCAATACAAGATCAAGCCAGGCAAGATGGAAGCTTGGCTCAAGTACATGGAAGAAGAGATCATTCCTTTTCAGGTCGCCAAGGGCATGGTGATCACCGGTAGTTATCGTGGCGAAACCGACGATTCCGTGTACGTATGGACACGGCGGTTCGAGAGCGAAGCGGAGCGCGAGCGTCTCTATAAGGCAGTGTACGAGAGCGATCATTGGAAGAACATGATGTCGCCGATTGTCGGTGAGCTTATCGATCGTCCGTCCATCAGCGTTCAGCGTCTCGTGCCGACCAAACGATCGACTGTGCAATAAGCAGTAGCGCGCTGGCTGGTGGCGAGGCATTTGCCGAAACCGGATGTGGCTAACCGCAACGTTTCGTCCCTCACTCTACCTTTCAACGGAAAGTCACATGTGCCGTAATTAGACTTAGCGTCCCTTGACATTATCGCTGATAAGGACAACGTTTATGGGGTGACGTTCGTCGTGCTATTATTTGAGCGATTTTGAGATGAGACCGCTCATCGTTGACATCACGCTCTAACGCACAATGCGATCGTTACGCGGATCAACAGCGAGTGGAGGCCGAATGACGCCACCTCAGCACCCAGTGAGCCTAAGCTGAAGAGCGAAGGCACGATTTGGCAGCGCAAACTGATCAGACCAAGTCGAACGCACCCAAAATACCTGGATTTTAAACGAGGTAATGCTCGTAAACAAGCCCGGCGTGGCTGGGCAGAGATCTGAATGATTACAACCCCGCGCGTGCGAATGCATCGCGGGGTTTATTCGTTCGATTGCGTTTCAGCTGCCGTGTACCTGCTTATTGTAATTTGCATTAATGTTGATGTTACTAGAAAGCAGATTGCGGGGAATGAAGCTGCAGCTTTTCAAGAGACGAAGATGCAGCGAAGAAGAATGCGCCTGTGATATCAATCGTTTCGTTTCAAACCATCCGTTCTCTTATGATGTGCCATGCTGCTCGCGTTGATAGACGTCTCTAGGCGGCGCATAGCGGGAATGCGGGTGCATGTTGGGCTGCAGCGCGTACCCGCCCCTGCAATGGGTTTCTAGTGCGGGTTTTCTGTGCTGGGTCGAAAGTGCCTCCCAGCTTGCAGCGCATGTCTGCATTAGGTGCAGCAGCCGTCTGCAAATCTAACCGGACGGAAGTGCCAACGCAGACAATCTTTCGCGAAGTTCGGCGACGGGTTCGCTGAGCTCGAAGCGCGAAGATGCGGCGCGACACTCGTCGTAAGCGTCCACCGGCCTGTAACTGTGGCACTTCGCATGACAGCTGCGCACGCAATTCCACTTGCCGCGCGTCCCAAGGCGTCCTTTATACGGCTTCAAGGACACTCAACCTGCCGGGAAGGACCCCCATGTACGAAACGCTGCAGCATTATATCGATGGCAAGTGGACGAAGGGCACATCGTCCAAGGCTCAGGACGTCATGAACCCCTCGACGAACGCCGTGCTCGGTTCATTGCCGCACGCTTCGAAGGAAGATCTCGATGCAGCGCTTGCCTCGGCCGAGCGAGGTTTCCAGCAGTGGCGCAAGATTTCCGCCTTCGAGCGCTCGAAAATTCTGCGAAAAGCCGGCGATCTCATCCGTACCCGCGCGGATGCTATCGCGACCATCCTGAGCCAAGAGCAGGGCAAGATCCTCGCCGAAGCTAAGATGGAAGTGCAAGGTTCCGCCGACATCTGTGATTGGTTTGCTGAAGAAGGCCGCCGCGCCTACGGCCGCATCATTCCCGCGCGTGCCGACGGCGTGCGCAACATGGTAATCCTCGAGCCGGTCGGTCCGGTCGCAGGCTTCAGCCCGTGGAACTTTCCCGTAACCCAGGCGGTGCGCAAGATTGCTGCTGCTTTGGCCGCCGGTTGTTCAATCATCGTCAAGTGCCCGGAAGAAACGCCAGGCTCGCCGATCGCGATGCTCAAGTGCTTCATCGATGCCGGCGTCCCGGCTGGCGTGATCAACCTCGTCTACGGCGTCCCCGCCGAAATTTCCGAGTATCTGATCCCCTCGCCGATTATCCGCAAGATCTCGTTCACCGGCTCGGTGCCAGTCGGCAAGCACCTCGCCGCCCTCGCTGGCATGCACATGAAGCGTGCGACGATGGAACTTGGCGGCCATGCACCGGTGCTCGTCTTCGACGACGCTAATGCGGAAGAAGTCGCCAACCTGACGACTGGCTTAAAATTCCGTAACGCCGGTCAGGTCTGCATCTCGCCGACCCGGTTCTTCCTGCACGACAAGGTCTACGACAAGTTCGTTGCGCAGTTCACGTCCAACGCCAAGGGCCTCAAGGTCGGCGATGGCCTCGATCCAAAGAGTACGATGGGTGCGCTCGCTAATCCGCGCCGCATCAACGCCATGGAATCGATCATCATGGATGCGCAGGAAAAGGGTGCCAAGGTCGCGACCGGCGGCAAACGCATCGGCAATCAGGGCAATTTCTTCGAGCCGACAGTGCTGACCGATGTGCCAGCCAACGCCAATATCATGACCCAGGAGCCGTTCGGCCCCGTGGCGATCATGATCCGTTTCAAGGATACCGACAAGATGCTGGCCGAGGCGAACAGCCTTCCGTTCGGCCTCGCCAGCTATGCCTTCACGCACAACGGCAAGACCGCTGCCCAGGTCGCAGATACGCTCGACCACGGCATGGTGACGATCAACCACCAGGGCTTAGCCCTGCCTGAGACGCCGTTCGGCGGCGTCAAGGATTCAGGCTACGGCCACGAAGGCGGTATCGAAGGTCTCAATGCCTACATGGCGACGAAGTTCGTCAGCTATATGGGTTGAATCACGGTCGCATCCGGCCGGCTCCGCGCAGTGGCGTCGGATGCGGCAACTAAGATTGTTACCGCCGCATCCGGCCGGCTCCGCGCAGTGGAGTCGGATGCGGCAACTAAGATTGACATCGACCCGTGCGCACTCTAAGCACGGGTCGCTTGCCCAGATGGCGGAATTGGTAGACGCACTGCTTTCAGGTAGCAGCGCCGCAAGGCGTGAAGGTTCGAGTCCTTTTCTGGGCACCATTTCATCAATCTACGGGCCGTTAACCGCCTTACAACTGCTCATGTCGTCATGCGTTCGCACCGGCGACATCGAACGCGACATCTATGTTGCCGCGTGTGGCATGGGAGTAGGGGCAGATCTTCTCGTGCGCTTCCCGCACCAGTTGGGCGAGTTCGGCTTGAGCGATGCCCGGTTCTTCAACACGCATTTTGACCTCGAGGCCAAAGCCACCGCCTTCGCGCGGGCCGACTGAAACGGCGCATTGAATTTTCGCTTTGCTTGCATCTTTCTTGTGCTGTTTGGCGACGAAGTCGAGCGCTCCGCCGAAACACGCGGCGTACCCGGCGGCAAATAGGTGCTCCGGCGTGGTCGTTCCAGGCTTTCCGGGCCCACCCATCTCTTTTGGAACAGAGAGATTTGCCGATACCAGACCATCGGTCGACTCCGTATGGCCATTGCGTCCACCTGTGGCAGTTGCTGTCGCGGTAACGAGAGGCTTGATCGAATTGGCAGACATTAGGCGCTCCTTGTTTGCTTGGTTTGTAGAATCGGGTCAGCGAAGATGCGGTATGCAAGCGGATAACATATCGATACATGCCGGTGCAGCTGTCTGATCCGACGAGGCTATGAACCGGTTTTACATGATCATCCGCGCGCCAGTTGTGAAGGCCTATTCACGCGAAGTCCTTGATTGCCTAGCCCGGTAACTTGGGCCGGCACTGCGGGCTGCCACATCCTCTCACAACCCCGGCTCCCGTCCCAAAAGCATCGGCGATCAGTTGGTAGCTGTGCACCCGGACCGCCTCGTCGTAGGCCCAGGTGACGATGGCCATTTCGACGGCGCCGGTTTGCGCTGCGAGATCGCGGATGCGCTGGGCGACGGCGGGACCGGTGCCGATGAAGGCGTTGCGGCGATAGCCGTCCATGCGCGCGCGGTCGGCCTCGCAATAGTCGTGAGCGGCCGCAGCGTTCGGTGATTCCAGGGGCAAGAACACGCCACGGTCGCGAAATAGGCGGAATCGCGCGCGTGACATGAAATGATATTGCGCTTCCTCGTCGGTGCCAGCTGCGAGTGCCCACACGCACAGCGCCGGTTTGGGTTCGGGATGCCTGGCGCTTGGCTGATAGTTGTCGCGATAGATGCGCAAGGCCTCGGCGCCGCCCGCGCCATCGGTGAAGAACCACGCAAACGCATAGGGCAATCCGAAGTAGGCCGCGACCTGGGCGCCGTAGTCGGAGCTGCCGAGGATCCAAATCTCCGGCGACGTGTCGCCAGCGGGATAGGCACGCACGCTGGCGAACGGATGGCCCTCGCGCAACGGCGTGTTGGTGAGCCACGCTTGCAGATCGCGAATGTCGTTGGGGAACTGGGCGGGTCTCTCGTTCGCCTGCGGATTAAGCGCGTATGCGGTGCGGCCGTCGGAGCCGGGTGCACGTCCAAGGCCAAGGTCGATGCGGCCCGGCGCGATGGCTTCGAGGATACGGAACTGCTCCGCCACCTTAAGCGGCGAATAGTGCGGCAGCATCACCCCGGCGCTGCCGACCCGAATGCGCGAGGTGGTGGCTGCGATCGCTGCGATTAGAACCTCCGGCGCGGTGCCGACGATCGTTTCGTTGCTGTGGTGCTCCGATACCCAGAAGCGTTTATAGCCCATATCCTCGGTCATCTTGGCCAGCGCAATGGTATTGCGGATCGCCTCACCCTGTGGCCGTCCGGCAAGCGCGATCGACTGGTCGAGAACTGAGAGCGTGAGCACCGCGTTTTTCCTCGATTGATTCGTGGCGATAAGCCAAATTGGCCGCTAATTTGGTCTAGTGCGAATAGTTGGCGTCGTCACCTGCAGAGATCAACCGAGATGCTGGACCATGTTTCGATCGCCGTTGGCGACTTGTCCCGCGCAGCCAAGTTCTACGATGCGATTACGCAAGCTTTGGGCGTGCCGTGCGTGTGGCGCGAGGAGAGTGCGATAGGCTACGGGCCACGCAATTCGGCGCAAGATGACGGCCTCTCGTACCTAACAATCCGCTCTACCGGAAAGTCCGGCGTGATGGCCGATGCACCCGGCTGCCACTGGTGTTTTCGTGCACCCTCGCGTGCCGCGGTGGACGCGTTTCACCAGACGGGCTTGGCGACAGGTGGCCAGTGTGATGGCCCACCCGGATTGCGGCCAGTATATCACAAGACTTACTATGCCGCCTTCCTGCTTGATCCCGATGGCAATTGCCTCGAGGCGGTTTGTCATCGTGCGGAAGCTGGATGACCGGCTATTTCGGTTTCGCCGCAATCGCTGGATTGGGAACTGGCGTCGGCGTATCCCGGACCGGACGCGGCTGCATCTCGGCTTCGAGATCGTACGCCGGACACTTCTTCGCGGTGAGTTGCTGATTATAGGCCTCGAGCATCGCCCGGTCTCTAGCGAAGTCCGCGGCCGGATCCGTGCCATGTGACGTCCCGCCAAAAACCGGAACCGCGACCGATTGCAAGCCACGGCCGAGCGCGCTGCTGTCGTTGCGCGCCATCGTGTCGCGGGCTTGCAAGATACGCAGCTGCATGCGGCCAGTCAGTTGCTTGCAGCTGAGCGATTTTTCTTGCGCGCTGAGCTCGAAGACTTCGCCTGCCCTGTGGCGATCCGTAACCTTCTGCCCCACCTGCGGTATCAGGCTGTCGGCGCCATTCTGAGCGCAGCCGCCGGCAACAACTGAGACGATGGCTACCAATATCGTGAGGAAAAAGCGTGTGCTGTTTGACATTGTGCTGAAGCTTGGCCGCCGCATACAGGCGAATGTTTGGCAAAACGCGTGAGGGCTGATAAATATTCACCGCTCATACCACAATTGGATGGACCCGTTTTTTGCTTCTCCACAGGAGATATGTCATGCCGCAAACCATTACGCGCAGCGTCAAATCGATGGTCGACGAAGCCAAATCGCAGATCAAGGAATACTCCGCCGAAGAAGCGATCGAGCGTGCCCGCAGCGGTGAGGTGGTGTTGGTCGATATTCGCGATCCGCGCGAATTAGAGCGCGAAGGCCGCGTACCTGGTGCATTCCCCTGTACGCGCGGGATGGTCGAATTCTGGATCGATCCGGCCAGTTCCTATTTCAAACCGATCTTCGGTGAAGACAAGGAGTTCATTTTCTTTTGCGCCGGCGGATTGAGGTCCGCGCTGGCCACTAAAGTTGCTCAGGACATGGGTTTGAAACCCGTCGCGCATGTGGTCGGTGGCTTTGGCGCATGGAAAAAAGCAGGCGGTCCCGTCGAGGGCGGCGCGACGTGAAAGATGCCGGCCGGACCATGCGTCAGTTCGGGAAGGTGATCAGGATCTTCATTTTCAAAAGCCACGGGAAATATGCCGATAGAAACTGGCCGAACACCCATAAAATGACGCCGAGTAGCAAGATCGCCGGGATCGCGGCGAAAACCGCCTTCATGAAAAACGTGACAAGGCGCCTGAATGGAATTTCCAAAGCTGTTACGGTGCCAGATACTGCATGGCTCGGGTATGGCGCTTCGAATGCCGGCATCGTGGGTTCGTGCGAAAATGACGGTTCAGGCAACGGTGCAAAGGCCAGTTCGGCTGCAGCGCGTTCGCGAGCCTCTCGCTCCCGCGCTTCGCGCTGAGCATCGCGCTCGCGGCGGAAGGTACGAGGCAGATCATCCGGACCGCCATCCGCCATGGCCATACTTGCGTCCGTCATCGGAGCAGCTCCTGTTGTCGCATTTGGCTCACGTGGAGGCTCTTCCCCGCGCTGGCGGGCAATCGCGCTGGATAATCGTGGATCAGTGATTCGCGTGTCTGTCATCCACGCCTTCTATCGCCGATCGGATGATATTGCTATTTTGTGCTGTGAATTTGACGGAGGCGAGGTGGATTGTGATCGTTTTGGACAACGTTAAAAAACTCATAAGGACAATCCCGGATTATCCGAAGCCGGGGATCATGTTCCGTGATGTGACGACTTTGATGCGGGATGCCAATGGGTTCAAAGCGGCTGTAACCGAAATGACCAAGCCTTTCGCGGACCAAAAAATCGACGCCGTCGCCGCGATCGAAGCGCGCGGCTTTATTTTTGGCGGCGCGGTTGCCGATAAGCTTGGCTGCGGGTTTATTCCGATCCGCAAGAAGGGCAAACTCCCGTGGACCACGATCGGGCAGCAATACACTCTTGAATACGGTGTTGATACAATCGAGGTTCATCTTGACGCAGTGAAAAGCGGCGATCGCATTCTCATTGTCGATGATCTGATCGCGACCGGCGGTACTGCAGAGGCGGCGGTGAAGCTCATCACCAGGGTCAACGGCATTATTGTCGGCGCGACGTTCGTTATCGACCTGCCGGAACTCGGTGGCATGAAATTACTGAAGTCACATGGTGTCGACAGTCACGCTCTCGTGACCTTCGATGGCCATTGATGGATCAGGGATGGCGCTTGCGATAAGGGAGTTGCGCGCTTGAAGATCAAAGGACGTCACTATCGCACGATCTGGGTCCGGCCGGACGGGTGGTCGGTCGAAATTATCGATCAAACGCAGCTGCCGCACAAACTCGTGACGATCCCGCTGACGTCGTCGGCGCAAGCGGCGGAAGCCATCAAGTCGATGCAAGTGCGCGGTGCGCCTCTTATCGGAGCGACGGCCGCATACGGTATTTGCCTCGCGCTGCGTGAGGACGCGAGTGATGCGTCGCTCGCACGCACGATTGCGTTGTTGGCGGAACAGCGGCCGACGGCTGTGAATTTGCGCTGGGCGCTCGAAGAGATGCGTAAATCGCTGGCGCCGCTACCGGTGGCAGGCCGTGTGGCTGCTGCCTACGCGCGCGCCGCTCAATTGTGCGATGACGATGTGGAGACGTGCCGCATGATCGGCGTTCACGGGCTCGAACTTATTGAAGAAGTCGCGGCTCGCAAAGAACGAGGCGAGGCCGTGAACATCCTGACGCACTGCAACGCCGGTTGGATTGCTTGCGTTGACTGGGGTACGGCGACAGCCCCGATCTACCAAGCCCACGATGCCGGCATCAAAGTCCACGTGTGGGTGGACGAAACCCGGCCGCGCAATCAAGGAGCATCGCTGACGGCATTCGAGCTTGGCGCGCACGGTGTGCCGCACACGATCATCGTCGACAATGCAGGCGGTCATTACATGCAAGCTGGACGGGTCGATCTATGCATTGTTGGCACCGACCGAGTGACGGCGCGAGGTGACGTTGCCAACAAGATCGGTACCTATCTCAAGGCGCTGGCGGCCCGCGACAACAACGTGCCGTTCTACGTCGCATTGCCGCACTCGACAATCGACTGGACGCTGGACGATGGTTTCAAGATTCCCATCGAACAACGGTCGGCGGACGAAGTCCTGAAGATGCCAGGCCGGTTGCCGGACGGATCGGTGGTAACCGTCGAGATTGCGGCTCCTGGTTCGCCGGCAGCAAACCCTGGGTTCGACATCACGCCGGCGCGGCTAGTAACGGGGTTCATTACCGAGCGCGGTGTTGCTGCCGCGACGGCTGAGGACCTGCACCGGCTTTACCCCGAACAAGGAACCAAGGCCTGACAGGCGCATTCAGGATCACCGATGCGCTTCTTTGATTTTTGAGGAGAGCGATCGCCATGAGACGTTCAGTTCTTGCCATAGTAGCGCTCGTCGTGATGACATCTGCTGCCATCGCGCATCACGGTTGGGGCAACTATAATGCTGCAAACCCGGTGACCGTGAAGGGCCCCATCCTCTCGTCGGTCTTCTCCAACCCGCACGCCACGATCACCGTCCAGGACTCAGACAAGATCTGGACACTGACGTTGGCGCCGACATCGCGCATGATCAGTCGAGGCGCACTGGCGGAACTGGTAGCAGTCGGCAAGCAGGTTGTCGCGTTTGGCTATCCGTCCACCGCCGAAAAGGACGAGATGCGGGCCGAGCGGATCACGATCGATGGTAAAACCGTCGAGTTGCGTTGATGGCGGCCGACGGCGCTTCAGCCTGGCTGCTCGCGATCGAACAATCAGGCATCGGCAATTCGATCCGCCAGTCGATATGGTTTTACCCGGCCGCAAACGTGGCGCATGTCCTTGGCCTTGCTCTATTTGCCGGCGCGCTCGTCGTGATGGACCTGCGATTGCTGGGTGCCTTTGCTGCGACCCGACCAGTAGATGTTATCTTCCCGGCGAGACGCTTTGCTATCGCTGCCTTGACACTCATGTTGCTGTCGGGCAGCGGCCTCTTTATCGCCGAGGCAAGTCACATTTCGCAGAATCCCGTCTTTCTCACCAAGATCTCGCTCGTCACACTTGGGATCTTGCTGGCATTGCTGACGCACCGTCCGTTGTCGCGATTCCTGCAGGAGGCTGTTCCTTTCGAACCCATCCCGTTCGCGTTCAAGTTTACGGCTGGCCTGTCGCTTGCTCTTTGGCTGACTGTCGCGGGTCTAGGGCGCTTCATCGCGTACCTTTAAAAGCTGGTGCGCCTCACGGATAGGTATGTTTCAAGACGCGGACTTGGAGTACAAAGCGCTTGCCATCCAGGAATACAGCGAGGAAGACTCCGACGACGTTGTCCACATGCTGGCCGCGAGCCTCGCCACTAACATTCTGGCCCGCAGACCGTGAAATCAAGTGCCCGTCTTTAGCACCCGGCCTGCCACCGCATCGAGCTTGGCAAGCAACGCGTGATCGCGTGCGCCGGGCGGTGTGATCAGCGCGAACTCTAGTGCTTTGTCCGAACCGATCGGACAGGCGGGGTGCTGCTTCGGAAACGATTTCGCCAGCCGCATTACCAGCCGTTGCGCCATCGCCGTGTTGCCGGTCATCACCTTTATAACGGATGAAACGTCAACGTGGGCGTGCTCCTCGTGCCAACAGTCGAAGTCGGTGACCATTGCCACGGTCGCGTAGCAAATCTCAGCCTCCCGCGCGAGTTTGGCTTCGGGCATGTTGGTCATACCGATGACGGCGCATCCCCACGCGCGGTAAAGGTTGCTCTCAGCCCGTGTTGAGAACTGTGGGCCTTCCATCACGAGGTAGGTACCGCCGCGCGTACCTGAAATTTTCTCTGCGGCCATCGCCTTCGCGACTTCATCGACCAGACCAGGGCTAACCGGATCGGCGACAGACACGTGCGCGACGAGGCCGGTTCCGAAGAAGCTTTTTTCTCGAGCGAACGTTCGGTCGATGAACTGGTCGGGTAGCACGAAGTGGCCGGGCGGGTATTCCTCGCGAAACGATCCGCAAGCGGAGATCGATACGAGATCGGTTACGCCGGTGCGCTTCAAGGCGTCGATGTTAGCGCGGTAGTTGATCGCCGACGGTGGGATCTTGTGGCCGCGGCCATGACGAGGAAGAAAGCGCACCGGCAGCCCATCGACATGCGCATGCAGGATTTGATCGGAGGCATCGCCCCACGGGCTTTCGATCGTTTTCCACTCGGGCTTCTCGAAGCCCGGCAAGTCATAAAAACCACTGCCGCCGATAATGCCAAGTACGGATTGGGTCATGGAAAACTATCCTCGAATGATAGCGGCGATGTAGGTCGGCTAAAACACTTGCGGGACCCGACAACTTTGAGCTGCACCGTTGATGCCGGGTCTCGCGAAATCGCTCTACCCGACCCACGGTTCGATCGTTGGATTACGCCGCCAGTCCGCGCTTTTTCAGGAGGCCATCGACGCTTGGCATCTTGCCACGGAATAGAGTGTAGGCCTCATCTTCCTTCCGCAAGCCGCCGGCGGAATAGACGTAGCGCTTGAGCTTATCGGCGGTTACTGGATCGAACACGTTGCCGGTTTCTTCAAATGCGGCGAAGGCGTCGGCATCAAGAACTTCCGACCACAAATAGCTATAGTAGCCAGCCGCATAGCCACCCGAGAAGATATGCTGGAAGTGTGCCGAGCGGTGGCGCATGCCAACTTCGCGCGGCATGCCGATACGCGCGAGTGTTGCAGCTTCTAGCGATGCCGGATCGAAGTTTTCCGAGCTCGTCAGCGTGTGGATATCCATGTCCACAATCGCGCTGCCGAGGAAAGCCACCGTGTCGAAACCTTGGTTGAACGTGCGCGCAGCCTTCAACTTCGCCATTAACGCGGCTGGCATCGGCTCACCCGTCGTCGCGTGCCGGGCAAAGCGGCTCATGATCTCCGGCGTGCCCAGCCAATGCTCGAAGAGTTGTGACGGCAGCTCGACGAAGTCACGAACCACCGATGTGCAGGCGAGAGAGGGATAGATGACATTCGACAGCAAGCCGTGCAGGCCATGTCCGAATTCGTGAAACAGTGTGCGGGCATCGTCGAACGACAGGAGCGTAGGTTCCCGCGCAGCTCCTTTGGCGAAGTTCATCACGTTGACGATGATGGGTCGGGTCTCGGCGCCATCGAGTTTATCTTGGCGGCGATAGGCGCTCATCCAAGCACCCGAACGCTTCGCGGATCGGGCGAAATAGTCGCCGAGAAATAATCCCACGTGCTGGCCTTCGCGATCAGTCACCTCGAACGCGCGCACATCCGGGTGATAGACTGGAACGTCGGTGCGCTCCTTGAACGTCACGCCGAACAGTTGCGTCGCGGTATAGAACGCGGCCTCGATCATACGGTCGAGCGGCAGGTAGGGTTTGATCCCGGCCTCATCAAGGTTGAACTCGGCCGCGCGCACCTTTTCGGCGTAGAAGCGCCAGTCCCACGGCTCGATCTTGATATTGGCGCCTTCGCTTGCGGCCATATCCTGGAGTTTTGCAAGCTCGGCTTGAGCGCGGGCAACACCCGGCGCCCACACGCGATCGAGCAGCTCGCGCACGCGCGCGGATGTCTTGGCCATGGTTTCTTCAAGCGCATAGTCAGCGTATGTCTTATGGCCCAGTAGGTTCGCCACCTCGATGCGAAGCGCGACGAGATCTGTGATCGCCTGCCGGTTGTCGGTTGCGCCCACGTTCTCGCCGCGCGCGGTCCAAGCCTTCCAGGCTTGCTCGCGCAGATCGCGACGCGTGGAAAACGTGAGGAACGGTTCAATCAGCGAGCGCGACAGCGTGACGACGTGCGTGCTGTTCAAGCCGCGCTCGGTTGCCGCGGCAGCTGCTGTTGCACGCACGAACTCAGGCAGTCCTTCGAGATCAGCCTCGTTCTTGAGTTCGAGCGCGTAGGCCCTCTCGTCGGCAAGTACATTCTGCCCGAACTTCGTCGCGAGGTTTGCCCGCTGTTTGGACAGGGTCTTGTAGCGTTCTTGGGCCGCGCCTTCGAGCTTCGCACCCGAGCGCACGAACGCTTTATGTGTTTTCTCCAGCAGCCGAAGTTGTTCGGCATCGAGGCCAAGCGTCTCTTTCCCGGCGAACAAGGTATCGATGCGTTGGAACAGCGCGGCGTTGGTCGTGATGCCGGTCGAATGTGCCGCGAATTTTGGCGACCACTCGCGCTCTAACGCCTGCAGCGCGTCGTTCGTATTGCTGCCCGTTAGATTCCAGAACACCGCCGCCACGCGGTCGAGCGTGTCGCCCGCCCGCTCCATCGCTTCGATCGTATTTGCGAAGTTCGGTTCGTCCGCATTCCCGGCGATGGCGTCGATCTCGGCGTTGTGTGCATTGAAGGCAATCTCGAACGCTGGAGCAAAGTGCTCGGATCGGATCTCGTTGAACGGGGGCGCCTCGAATGGTGTTGTCCATGGCGCAAGCAGCGGGTTGATGGCGGCGGCGTTCATTGAGGCTCCGATCTGGGTCGCGAAAGGAGCATATAAGCCGCGCGGTCGCATTTGCGAAGCGCGTTAGTGAAGCATTCGGAGCGCAGAATCTGCGGCACGACGGGATTGCCAAAACAGAAGAGTCTTGCCATGGCAAACCACGAAGGGGCAGCCTTGTCGGCCGCCCCTCGCATTTCAATCCTGATCAAGTGATCGATCAGACCGAGTAGTACATGTCGAACTCGACCGGGTGTGGCGTCATGTCGGTGCGCGCCACTTCCTGCATCTTGAGCTCGATAAAAGCATCGATCATATCGTCGGAGAACACGCCGCCTGCCTTCAAGAACGCGCGGTCCTTGTCGAGGTTGTGCAACGCTTCACGCAACGAGGCGGCAACCGTCGGGATCTTCGCGAGCTCCGCTGGCGGAAGATCATAAAGATTCTTGTCCATCGGCTCTCCCGGATGGATCTTGTTCTGGATGCCATCGAGTCCGGCCATCAACATCGCGGCGAACGCGAGGTAGGGGTTGGCGCCTGGATCAGGGAAACGGATCTCGATGCGCTTCGCCTTCGGGCTGGTCACGTGCGGGATCCGGCAGGATGCAGACCGGTTGCGAGCGGAGTAGGCGAGCAACACAGGAGCTTCATAGCCCGGCACCAGGCGCTTGTACGAGTTGGTCAGCGGATTGGTGAACGCGTTGAGCGCCTTCGCGTGCTTCAGGATGCCGCCGATGTAGAACAGGCATGTCTCCGACAGGTCGGCGTACTTGTTACCAGCAAACATCGGCTGGCCGCCCTTCCAGATCGATTGATGAACGTGCATACCCGAACCGTTGTCGCCGTACATCGGCTTCGGCATGAAGGTGACCGACTTGCCGTACGCTTGAGCAACGTTGTGAGCGACATACTTATAGATCTGCATGCCGTCCGCCATCTTCAGCATCGGGCCAAACTTGACGCCGAGCTCGTGCTGGGCGGCCGCCACTTCGTGGTGATGCTTTTCGACGGAGACGCCCATCTCGGACATGACCGAGAGCATCTCGGAGCGGATGTCCTGGCAGCTGTCGATCGGGGGCACCGGGAAGTAGCCACCCTTCGTGCGCGGACGATGCCCCAAGTTGCCCATTTCGTACTCGGTGCCGGTATTGGACGGCAATTCGTTCGAGTCGAGCTTATAGGAAACGTGATGTGGCTCCGACGTGAAACGAACGTCGTCGAAAATAAAGAACTCGGCTTCCGGGCCGAAGAACACGGTGTCGCCGACGCCGGTCGACTTCATGTAGGCTTCCGCCTTCTTGGCGATACCGCGCGGGTCGCGTTCGTATAGCTCGCCGGTGGAAGGCTCGATAACGTCGCAGAAAATTGCCAGCGTTGTTTGCGCAAAAAATGGATCGAGGTGGGCTGTCTCCGGGTCCAACATCAATGTCATGTCTGAGGCTTCAATGCCCTTCCAACCAGCGATCGATGAACCGTCGAAAGCATAGCCGTCCGTAAACACGCCTTCATCGATGCAGCTGGCGTCGGCCGTCACGTGCTGCATTTTACCTCTGGTGTCGGTGAAACGCAGATCGACGAACTTTACATCCTTGTCCTTCATCATCTTAAGGACGTCGGCACTCTTGGTCATTGCAGCTCCCCTGCTTTGGCTTGGTTATTCTTCAGATGAAACTTATTCGTGTGAAAACTTCGCGCTGACGAGCACGCACGTCCCGCTGCTGCTGGTTCCCCCGGAATGCCTTCAGATCGCGTCCGCGCCGGTCTCGCCGGTACGAATGCGGATCGCTTCTTCGATGGTGGAGACGAAAATCTTGCCATCGCCGATGCGGCCGGTCTTGGCGGCCTTCTGGATCGCCTCGAGGGCTTTGTCCAGCATCTCATCCGCGAGGACGACCTCTATTTTTACCTTTGGCAGGAAGTCGACGACGTATTCAGCGCCCCTATAGAGCTCCGTGTGACCCTTCTGACGGCCAAAACCCTTGGCTTCGATCACGGTGATGCCTTGCAGGCCAATCTCCTGAAGCGCTTCCTTGACCTCGTCCAGCTTGAACGGCTTGATAATCGCTTCGATCTTTTTCATGCGTCGTTCCGACCGGACTGCTTCCGGGCCCCATTTGGCTCGCTACAACTTCCATTAAGCACGGCTTGTGCCAGTTGATAAGAGACGCTTGAGCCTTCTAGTATCAAGACCTTGGACCAGTGCTGCCGCAAGTTGTGGCATCGAGAGCCAAGGCGCAAGTTTAAAAATTAGGCAAATCGGTTAAAATATTAGCAGGCTGATTGAATGCACGATTGCGCGCTTCTCACGACTTCGGAAATGGCGAAGGCCGATGCGCTGGCAATAGCATCGGGCGTAACCGGAGCTGCTTTGATGGAGGCGGCTGGTCGAGCCGTCGCTACCGAGGCGGCAGGGACGGTGTCCGCGAACGCGCGCATTTACGTGATGTGCGGCCCTGGCAATAACGGTGGAGATGGGTTTGTCGCTGCGCGATTTTTGGCCGAAGCTGGCTACCGAGTTGAAATCGCCCTGCTTCGGCAACGGCAGTACTTGAGGGGCGACGCTGCACTGGTGGCAGCTAAATGGAATGGTGCGATCACCAAACTTGACGAAACTGCGGTTTGTCATTTCGATTTGCAAAAGAGCGATCTCGTCATCGATGCCGTTTTCGGAGCGGGACTTGATCGGCATCTGTCTGCCGAGCTGGAAGGCGTATTCGACATCGTACGGCGGAGCGGCGTGCGCGTGCTGGCGGTCGACGTGCCGAGCGGCATCAACGGCAACACTGGCGCACCACTTGGTAAGCCACTGCAGGCAGCGTCCACTGTCACATTCTTTCGCGCCAAGCCTGGCCACCTGCTACTGCCTGGCCGCAGCTATTGCGGTCGGCTGGTCGTCGCCGATATTGGAATACCTTGTCGTGTCCTGGACGACATTTGTCCGCCCGCTTTCGCCAATCGTCCTGAGCTTTGGATGGGCGAGTTGCCGCCGGCATCGCAAGCTGGGCATAAGTACGAACGCGGCCACGCGGTCGTGGTGTCAGGGCCGCTCCATGCGACCGGCGCGGCGCGGCTTGGTGCGCGAGGCGCTTTGCGGATCGGTGCGGGCTTGGTGAGCGTTGCAGCATCGCCGGCATCCGTATTGGCCAATGCGGCGCATCTCACCGCCATCATGGTTCGCCCTTTCGACGACGCCGGCGGGTTGGCACCATTGCTCAGCGATACCAGGTTAAATGCATACTTGATTGGTCCAGGTGCAGGCGTGGGCGACGCCACACGCAGGCACGTTGATCAATTAATGGCCAGCCCCGCTGCCATCGTGATGGATGCCGATGCGCTGACGAGTTTTGCCGAGCCGTCGCAACGTGATCAGCTTTTTACCGCGATCAAGGGACGCTGCGCCGCGGTGGTCTTGACGCCACATGAGGGTGAGTTCGAGAGGCTTTTTGGCCGGTTGCCTGAACACACATCGAAGCTCCAAAAAGCCCGCTATGCAGCTAGCCTTTCTGGCGCAATGATCATTCTGAAGGGCGCCGACACCGTCATCACATCCCCAGACGGCAGGGCTGCGATCAACGACAACGCACCGCCGGCGCTTGCGACGGCCGGATCCGGTGATGTGCTTGCTGGTTTCGTCACCGGGCTGCTGGCCCAAGGTATGAAGCCGTTCGAGGCTGCCTGTGCGTCTGTGTGGATGCACGGGGCGTGTGCAGTAGAGTTTGGTCCTGGGTTGATCGCCGAAGATTTGCCGGAGTTGTTGCCCCGAGTTTTGGCTAAATTGAAACTGGTTCAGTAGTTTGAAAACAGAAACCCGGCACTGCGATCAGTCGAGATGCCGGGCTCGGTTCGCAAACGAAAGCGGTTGAATATTCAATCGCTTCAAATCGCAAAGTCGGTCATCTTCTTACCTTTGTCGAGCTTTGCGACCAGCCAATTCGGCTTGCGGCCACGGCCAGTCCACGTTTCGCTGGGGTTATCAGGGTTCATGTACTTCGCAGCGACAGACTTGCCTTTGGTGGAGCGACTTCCAAAAAGGTCGTTGATGCCAAAACCAGCGTCCTGCGCCATGGTTTCGAACTTAGCCCTAAGCGCTGTTCTTTCGCGATCATGAGCGGTGGCAATAGCCTTTTCAACGCGAGTCCGCAATTCTTGAAGTTCTTTCAATGTTAGTTTATCAACTTGCGGAACAGCCATGGTGTAGATCTTTCCTTACGTGAGCTTGCAAACTTTGGAAATTTTCTCTGCTACAAATTTTCACGAAACACAAGAGTAAATGGGAGTTCCGCCCACAATAAACGTATTCCCCGTCCTAATTCCCGCTATTAAGTCAATTTAACTTCCTGCCCGTGCTGCATATGTTCTGGTAGTTCACAACCATTTCCCATTAGAGCTCGTCTGCGACATTCTGCACAGAGAAGGCATCGGCGGCGTAATAGATAAGCCACGCTGCGTGCATCGCTGTCGCATCAAATCTCGCGAGCGTCGCGCCGCCGATATTCCAACAGCATCAACGGTGCAATTCGCCGAATTACCCTGTGCATAGGTAATGGGGCTGGTGAACTAAAGGGGAGCGCCAGTGTTTCTTCGGCTATGCCTTGAACTGCAGCGGCGAGCTCGCGACCAAGCGCAATCGAAAGCGCCACGCCGCGTCCATTGCAGCCAGCCCAGGCATAGGCATTCGGCCCGAGCTTGTGCACCCGAGGCGTGTAGTCCCTAGTCATTCCTACATAACCATTCCAAACATGATCAAATGCAATGTCGCCAATTTGTGGAAAAATTCTTTGCAATCGAGCAGCGATAAACGGTTTCAAGCGCTCGGCCCGCTTGTAAGGAAGTGCAAGCGCCCCACCCGTCACTAGACGATGACGCGCATCGAAGCGGCCGAAGTACAGTTCACCGTGAGTGTCGGAGACAGCTTGCCGCCCGGGTATAATCGAACGCCGGACATTGCCGCTCAAGGGTTGGGTCGACATTTGCCATGACAGAACCGGGACCAATTCCTGTGCGATTTCAGGCGCCAGCGTTTTCGAGAATTCTCCTGTATAGGCATTCGTCGCGAGTACCAGGGCGCGGGCTTTAACCTGGCCCCTCGCCGTATCGACGACCCAGAAATCGTTCTTGCGCTGATACTGCATTGCAGGTGAGCGCGAATATATACGACCTTTCCGCTCCACCACGGCACGCGCCAGTTCGCGGCTGAGAGCAAGTGGATTGATATGCCCACCTGTTGGATTCCAAAAACCACCGTGCCAAATATCAGAGCCGGTCATTCGCTGAACGCGTTCTGCCGTCAATAATTCCACTGGTGCGCCATACTTGGACCACTCGCGAACACGGCGCTCCGCGATTTTCATTCGGCCAATCGAATGAGCGGGCTGTATCCAACCTGTTTGCTCCGCCTCGACTTTCAAATCGTGGCTGCGGACCAAATCAAACAAAATAGAAGCGCTATCGCGGATCAAAGCTACAAAGCGTTCGCCAGCTTCGCCGTGCATTTTGATCAGCAACTCTGGATCGGCGCGCGACATTGTCGGAATAACCTGGCCGTTGTTTCGACCAGATGCGCCCCAGCCGGGCTCCTGCGCTTCGATCACGATTACATCAACGCCAGCGTTGCGCAAATGCAGTGCGGTCGAAAGCCCGGTAAAGCCTGCGCCGACTATCACGACTTCGGTATCGACTGAGCCTTCGAGCGATGGCAGGGCGTCAAGTTCTGGCGTAACTGCGCGCCATAAAGAAGGTGGCCAGAAGACATTCGGGGCAGCTGTTGCATTGGGCATGAGTTGGGGCTCGCTGATGCATTGTCCTAAACGGGCGATGACCTATTGTCGTGACGCCGGCTCTCCTTCGCAGGGAGTTCGCGAAAATGTGGACGTTCACTTAGCTGATAGTTAGCGGGTTGCGATTGATATCGACGAACACTACTTGTCATGTGCCGCATCGTTGGCCACTCTGGGTGACTGCGATCAAGCTTGAAAGGCCCGTCCATGCCTCTTGCTCAAGTCATCGGTCTCGATCACGTCGTGGTCGCGGTACGCGATCTGGATGCTTCCGCGCGAGACTGGTCGGCGCTCGGATTTACAATTTCGCCCCGCGGGCTGCATAGCGCGCATCTGGGTTCAGGCAACTATACGATCATGTTCGGGTCGGATTACATCGAACTGCTCGGTATCGTGACGCCGACCGAGCACAACGCTGGCACCCGCGCCTTCCTAGATGGCCGGGAAGGTATCGAGCGCTCGGCTTTTACAGCGGTAGATGCCACTAAAGGCGTCGCCGAGCTGCATTCGAAGGGGATCGCTGCTACCGGCCCGTTGGATTTCAGCCGGCCGGTCGATCTGCCAAATGGCGGGAAGGCGGAAGCTCGCTTCAGCACAATGCACTGGCCCGCTGACGAAAAGCCAGGCGGCATGCGGATCTTCGCCTGCCAGCATCTGACCCGCGATGCCGTCTGGATCCGCGAGCTGCAGGTCCACAAGAATACCGCCAAGCGTATCGATCGCGTCGAGATATTGAGTGCCGATCCACGTAAAGCAGCTGAGCATATGGCGCGGTTGATCGATCAGGAAGTTAGACTGGAACCTGATGGCGCTTATCGCGTTCCGTCCGGATCGACTCGGGCCGCATTGGTGTTCTTGAGCAAGACCCAGCTTGAGGCGCGCTACCCCGGCGTCCAACTTGGGTCGGTCCCAGTCGAGGGTGCAATCGCGCTATGCATTCGCGTCGGTGATGATGAAGCAGCGCTTGCAGCCGCCGGTCCGGCGGCAGTCGTTCTGGCTCCTGGCCGGGTTGCTGTTCCGCCATCGGCGGCAACTGGCGTTTTGGTCGAATTGGCGATCGGATAATGCGACGCCTGAAAATTTGACGTTCAACCCTGGAGAGGCATTGGTTCCATGACAACGACCCGCCGCGAGTTGCTGATGTCGTCGACTGCAGTCGCGTTGACCACTGGCTTCACTGGAGCGATGACGGCAGATTTGTTTGCTCAAGAACAGCCCAAGAAGGGTGGCATCGTAACGGTGCACATGGGCGCTGAGCAGCGCATCCTGAACCCGGCTCTGCGTGCCTCGACCGGGGTCTACGTAATCACGTCAAAGATCATGGAGCCGCTGGTCGATCTCGACGCGGAAGGCAAACCGGTCGGTGTCCTGGCGACCAACTGGACAACGACGCCGGATGGGAAAACGATCACCTTCAAGTTGCGCGAGGGCGTCACTTGGCACGACGGCAAGCCGTTCACGTCGGCTGATGTTGCCTACACCGCGTTGGAGCTGTGGAAGAAACATCTCAACTATGGCTCGACCTTACAGCTCTATCTCGATGCAGTTGAAACCCCGGATGCCACAACCGCGATCTTCAAGTACTCGAGGCCGATGCCTCTCGGCCTGCTGCTGCGCGCGATGCCCGATCTTGGCTATATCGCGCCGAAGCACGTTTTTGAGGGAACAAACGTGCTGGAAAATCCGGCCAATACCGCGCCTATCGGCACCGGCCCGTTCAAGTTCGTGCAGTACGAGCGCGGCCAATTCATCATTGCCGAGAAGAACCCGAATTACTGGATGAAGGGCTTCCCGCATCTTGATCGCATCGTCTGGCGTTTCATCACCGATAAGGCCGCCTCCACCGCTGCGATGGAGGCGGGCCAGGTGCAGATAAGCCCCTATTCGTCTTTGCCGCTCTCCGATCTCGATCGCCTGAAAAAGGATGCGCGTTTCGAAGTGACGACCAAGGGCAACGAGGGTAACGCCGTCAACAATACGATCGAGTTCAATCTGCGCCGTAAGGAGTTGAGTGACGTTAGAGTGCGGCGCGCCATCGCCCACGCGCTCGACGTCGATTTCTTTTGCTCGAACTTTCTCTACGGTCTTGGCAAGCGCGGCACCGGTCCGATCCCGACCTCGTCGCCCGACTTCTATCCAACCGGTACGCCGCAATATGCTTTCGACAAGGCCAAAGCCGACGCGTTGTTGGAGGAGGCCGGGTTCAAGAAGGGTGCGGATGGCACGCGCTTCTCGATCCGATTGCTGCCCGCGCCATGGGGCGAAGATATCGCACTTTGGGCAACATTTGTTCAACAATCGCTGTCGGCGGTCGGCATCAAAGTCGAGGTGGTGCGCCTCGATGCGCCGGGCTTCCTGACCAACGTCTATAAGGATTGGAACTTCGATCTGGCGACCGGCTGGCATCAATACCGCAACGATCCAGCGGTCTCGACCACGGTGTGGTATCGCTCGGGGCAATCTAGAGGGACACCATGGTCTAACCAATGGGGCTGGACGTCGGAACCCGTCGACAAGACGATCGACGATGCGGCGAGCGAGTTGGATCCAGGCAAGCGCAAGGCCCTGTATGCCGAATTCGTCACTCAGGTAAACACCGAGCTGCCGATCTGGATGGCGATCGAGCGCCAGTTCGTCTCGGTGATCAACAAGACGCTGCGCAACCATTCGAACACCCCGCGCTGGCCATCGAGCTCGTGGGCCGATCTGTGGATCGCGGGCTGATGGCTGGATGCTTCCACCTCATTTGGCCAAGCGTCCGTCGTACCCGAACGCGTATTCTGGGGGCGTCGGGTCTCGCGAAGACGCTCTACCCGACCTACGCCGCTCGGCAGGCTTGTTCTGGCCGTAGGTCGGGTAGAGGCACGAGACCCGACGCTTTCGATCCACGCTCCAAAGCTGTCATTGGGATGGCGCTCGCCACCTCAGGCCTACCCCGGATCATATTCCGACCCCGGAAGGCATAGATGCGCATCCTCGCCCTCGCGGGCCGGCGACTGGCGGCTAGCATTCCCACACTTCTCATCCTGATTGCCGGGCTGTTTTTGCTACTACAGCTGGCACCCGGCGACACCGTGGATGCGATGCTGGCGCAGATGGGCGGTGGCGACGCGAAAATGGCTGCTGACTTGCGCAAATTCTATGGGCTCGACGTCGGCATAGCAGCCCAACTTGCGCGCTATCTACTGCGGTTAGTTCAGTTCGACCTCGGCTTTTCGGCGATCTATGGCAAGCCGGTTGCAACCGTGATTTGGGAGCGGCTACCGGCAACGCTGCTGCTGATGGGCTCGTCACTGTCGCTCGCACTGAGCGGCGGCATGATCCTCGGTGTGCTGGCGGCTCGGCGCGTCAATAAGTGGCCGGATACGCTGATCTCGACGGTCGGCTTGCTGTTTTACGCGACGCCGTCATTCTGGTTGGGATTGATGGGTATTGTCGTATTCGCGGTGAAGCTCAGCTGGCTGCCGCCGGGAGGTTTCGGTACTATTGGATCGGGCCTCACCGGCATCTGGCACGTTCTCGACATTGCGAAGTACCTCGTACTGCCGACGCTGACGCTGGGCTTGATCTTTCTCGCTATCTATTTGCGCATCATGCGGGCCTCGATGCTTGAGGTAATGACGCTTGACTACGTGAAAACGGCGCGTTCTAAAGGCCTGTCCGAAACCGCGATCGTCGTGCGTCATGTGCTGCGCAATGCGCTACTTCCGGTCGTGACGCTCGTCGGGCTGCAGGCCGGCACCATGCTCGGCGGATCGGTCGTGGTCGAAAGCGTGTTCGCGCTGCCAGGTCTCGGGCGCCTTGCCTACGAGAGCGTGGTGCAGCGCGATCTCAATACGCTGCTCGGCATCGTGTTTGTGTCGGCCCTACTGGTCATCCTCATCAACTTCATCGTCGACCTAGTCTATGCGCGCCTCGATCCACGCATCTCGGCTGAAACGGCTGGCGGTCGCACATGAAGGCGGTATTCGAGCGATACCTCAAAAGCCCATCGGCCGTGGCTGGTCTTGGCCTTCTGCTGCTGGTGATTTTTATGGCAGCAACTGCCGGGCTGTTCTTTCCGCGTGATCCGTTGGGACTTGCCGGCCGGCCGCTGCAATGGCCGATGGAGGGATCGGGATTTCCACTCGGCACCGACAGTTCGGGACGCGACATCGCCGCGCAGATATTCCACGGCGCTCGTGTTTCTCTATTGATCGGCTTTTTCGCGACTTCAGTCGCGATTCTGATCGGCATCGTCGTGGGCGCGATCGCCGGCTACTACGGTGGCCTCGTCGATGACATCTTGATGCGCGTCACGGAAGCATTCCAGACTTTGCCCAACTTTCTTCTCTTGCTTGTTCTTGTCGCCGTGTTTGGCTCGACATTGTGGGTCGTGACGCTTGCCATTGGCATCGTCTCGTGGCCAGCGCCCGCGCGTCTGACGCGAGCCGAGTTCATGAGCTTAAGGGGACGCGAGTTCGTGCAGGCGACACGCGTATTGGGCCTGCGCGATCTGCAAATCATCTTCCGGGAAATTCTGCCGAACGCTTTGCCACCCGTGATCGTCTACGCGAGCGTCGTCATGGCGGTGTCGATCCTGCTCGAAAGCGCGCTGGCGTTCCTAAATCTGTCGGATCCAAACGTTGCCTCCTGGGGCAATCTGATCGGCGCCGGGCGGGGCGTATTACGCACGCAATGGTACGTGTCGGCGATACCGGGCGTGGCGATCATCGTCACTGTGCTCGCGGTCTCGCTGGTCGGCCAAGGTCTCAATGACGCGCTCAACCCGCGGCTGAAAAAACGATGACGCCGTTGTTGGAGATCGAAAATCTTTCCGTTGCGTTGCCCGAAGGTGCGGATCGTGCGTTGGCGCTCGATAACGTCTCGTTGAGCCTCGGCCCGAGTGAAATTCTATGCGTCGTCGGCGAGAGCGGATCGGGTAAATCGATGGCGGCCAACGCCGTCATGGGATTGCTGCCGGAAGATGTGCGCGCCAACCAAGGCCGCATCCTATTTGACGGCGTCGATCTGCTCACGATGACCGAAGCGCAACTTCGCAAGGTGCGAGGAAATCGCATCGCGATGATCTTTCAGGAGCCGATGACCGCGCTCAACCCGCTGCGCACGATTGGTGATCAGATAGGCGAAATGTTTCGCGAGCACACGGACCTATCGAAAGATACCATTCGCGAGAAGGTGCTCGGGCTGTTGGACGAGGTGCGCATTCCCGATCCGGCCGGCGCATTTGCCGTGTATCCACACGAGCTTTCTGGCGGGCAGCGGCAGCGTGCGATGATCGCGATGGCACTGGCGCTCGAACCCAAGGTGCTGATCGCCGACGAGCCGACAACGGCGCTCGACGTGACGACGCAGGCGCAGATCCTGAAACTTGTTCGTGATCTTCAGCCGAAGAAAGGTACGGCGGTGCTCTTCATCACACACGACTTCGGTGTCGTGGCGGAGATCGCCAATCGCATCGTGGTGATGCAGCATGGCCGCGTTGTCGAGACCGGCGCCGTTGCCCAGGTGCTGCACGCACCAAGGCACGAGTACACGAAAAGCCTGATCGCGGCTGTACCACCGCTGACGGCACCGCCTCCGCGTATTCTTTCCAGTGACGTTGCACTCGATATCGTAGGCGTGTCGAAAACCTATCGCTCCGGCGGATTTCTCGGCCGGCGTGCGCGGGTAACCAAAGCGCTCGACGATGTGTCGATGCAGCTGCCGAAGGGCGGTACGCTGGGCGTCGTCGGTGAAAGCGGCTCTGGCAAGTCTACGCTCGCGAAAGCGATCGTCCGGTTGATCGCGCCCGATGGCGGCAGCATTAAAGTCGAAAATCTTGATCTAGCGAAACTGCGCGGTGCACAACTGCGGGCGGCGAGCTCGAAAGTTCAAATGGTGTTCCAGGACCCTTTTGCGTCGCTCAATCCACGGCGCAAAGCTGGCGATCTCGTCGCCCAAGGACCGATCGCGCATGGCGTCCCACGCTCGCAGGCGATCGCTCGGGCAGCTGAGCTGTTCGCGCTTGTCGGTCTCGATCCATCGTCGATCGACCGCTATCCACATGAGTTCTCGGGTGGGCAGCGCCAACGCATCGGGATTGCGCGCGCGCTGGCGATGAACCCGCAAGTGCTGGTGGCGGACGAGCCGGTCTCCGCGCTCGACGTCTCGGTGCAAGCGCAAGTTTTGCGGTTGCTCGTCGATTTGCGCGAACAGCTCGGACTGTCGATCGTGTTCATCACCCACGATCTGCGCGTGGCAGCACAAGTGTGCGACCGCATTGTCATCATGAAGGACGGCCGCGTCGTCGAAGCCGGCGTTACCGCCGACGTGTTTGGCGCACCCAAACACGCTTACACGCGCGCTTTGCTCGCTTCGATCCCAGGTCGCAAGCTGTTGGAACGTCAGTCCTCGTAACGTGCTCCGAGCTTTTCCAGCAACGAACGGAAGGTTGGAAAGCTGGTCGCGATCATCGTTGCATCGTCGACGGTCACCGGCCGATCGCTGGCCAACCCCATCGTCAGAAACGCCATGGCAATGCGATGATCGAGATGGGTCGCGACGGTGCCACCACCACGCACGACTTTTGCGCCGGTCACAGTCAGCGTGTCGCCATCGACCTTTGACTCCACGCCGTTTGTAGCCAACCCCGCAGCGGTTGCCGCTAGGCGGTCGCTCTCCTTGGCTTTCAATTCGGCGAGACCTTCCATGCGCGTGTCGCCGTCGGCGAACGATGCCAACACCGCAAGCACTGGGTATTCGTCGATCATACTCGGTGCGCGCTGCGGTGGAACGGTGATGCCCTTCAACTTCGATGCTCGAACGCGAATATCGGCGATCGGCTCGCCACCCGCGGTGCGCTCGTTGAGGAAAACGACGTTACCACCCATTTCGCGTACCGTCGTATAGAAGCCGGTGCGGGTCGGGTTGATCAGTACGCCCGCGATGGTCACATCTGAACCCGGCACCAGCAAAGCGGCTGCAGTGAGAAAAGCTGCGGAGCTTGGATCGGTCGGCACGACCACATCGCGACCTTCGAGTTCGGCGTGACCGGTGACGGTGATCGCAGCCGCATCGCCTCTCGTTTCGCGCGTGACCATCGCACCGAAATAGCTCAGCATCCGCTCGGTATGATCGCGCGTGGCCTCAGGTTCGATGACGGTCGTCTTGCCGGCGGCCTGGATCCCCGCGATCAGAATTGCCGATTTTACCTGCGCCGATGGAACGGGGAGGGTGTACTCGATCGGAACCAGATTGGACGTGCCGCGAAAATGCAGCGGCAGCCGATCGCGATCGGCGGGCATGACGGTGACACCCATCTGCTTCAAGGGTGTCAGCACGCGTGCCATCGGCCGCCGACTGAGGGACGCATCGCCAATCATCTCGGCGGTCATGTCGTGGCCTGCAATCACGCCCATCATCAGGCGCGTGCCGGTGCCCGCGTTGCCGAAGTCGAGCGCGGCATCCGGTTGTGACAATCCACCCGTGCCGCGACCGATCACTTCATAACCGGTGGCGGTGCGATGAGCCCGGGCTCCGAGCTGGGTGACGATACGGGCGGTATTGAGCACATCCTCGGCCTCCAGCAGTCCGGTGATGCGCGTCCGGCCGGTCGCCAAGGCTCCGAACATCAACGCCCGGTGCGATATTGACTTGTCGCCGGGCACGCTCACGTGGCCGGTAAGTGGCCCGGAGCGATGGGCGGTAAGTGGGCGCACGTCAGCATTGGACATTGATTTTCTCGCCCCGGTTGCGCAATTGAGGAGGACGTGACCCATCAACAACCGCCAACAGGCCCTGTCAACGTGTCAGCCATAACTTTTGACAACGAGCGTTGCTCGTGGCAGATGCGTCGCCAACCAATGACATTCGAATGACCATTTGAGGACCGCCATGGCGACTAAAGCAGCCCGTGGGACGAAGCGCACCTGCCAGAATCAGGAATGCGGCGCCCGCTTCTACGATTTAAACCGCGAACCAATCACATGCCCGATTTGTGAAAGCGCCTACGTGATCGCACACCAGTCGCTTTCCCCGGCGGCAGCTGCAGCCGCTGCTGCGGCCGAAGAGAAAGCTGCTCGTAAGGCCAAGAAGCTTGCCGATGACGCTGCCGCCGAGGTGGTGCCAAGTGACGGTGAGGAAGCGCTCGCCGACCTCGAAGTCGCCGAGGAGCCGATTGCGGCCGAGGGCGATGAGACTTTCCTCGAGGAAGAAGAGGAAGAGGGCGGCGACGTCTCCGGTATCATCGGCGGTCCGGTCGAGGGGGGCGAGGAAGTCTAATCCATTTTTAGTTGTCGCAGGCGACGCCGCTTCGCTGGAGCCCGCCACCTGCGACCGCTCAAACGATTGGGACAACTAAAATATCTCCTTGCGTATTGGTTGCTGGGGGCATAGTAACCGCTTCGCGCGCGGTACCAGTCGCGCCGGTGAGGAGGCTACGTGGCCGCCTCGATCCCAT
>JANMNO010000114.1:0-3436 GCA_031374115.1 Hyphomicrobiaceae bacterium
GATACGGTCGAACCGCCCGCGTGTGCCTGGGCGAGACCAGCACCCATCGTCAACACGATGGCACTGACCCGAAGAATATTGCGCGTCATCATATTTTTTGCTCCAGTGTGAGGCTTTGCCTTTCCACTCCGTATGAAGTGGATCATGCCGTTCTAGAGCGCGCCACTTGAACCAGGTCTGAAGCGAGCGTTCAACGCGCCTTCATCGGGCGAACGCAATTGACCAATCACGCAGTTTTCCAAGCCCAAAGTTGAGACCCCAGCCGACGACGCTACTCAAAAATGACACTTGAACGCAGAAGGCCCCGCGCGTTGGGACTTTCTTCGTTCGAGACTGGTGGATTATTGCTGCGGCCGTCCGAAGGAAAATCAGTCATCTTGGACTTTCCTGACTGGCGGCTCGCCACTTTTTCGGCACGCACATTACGCGCCGTATTCGCGGTGTGCGCCGCGCGGCAGGCACGCCGTGACACGGCTTGTAGCGCGGAGGCTCGGGACCTTACTGCCGCATATTGCGGTACGTTGAGTGTACGCCAACGATGTGGCCGTATACCGTGGCAATGGCTGCGAACAGGATCGCGAGAGGTATCCATAGTGGTGCGGTAATTACGACAAGTGTGGCTAGTAGGAGCTTCATACCTTCATCATACCACAACGCGAATACCGCCATGCGCAGCGGTTGCAACACAAGAGCGACAATCAAGTTATCGACTCCTGACTCGCGAGAGCGTTGCGCTTACAAATTCAGCCCACGCTAAGACAATTCGGTTCGCGCAAAAGCGCGCACTGTTCAAGAGTCCCCCACGATGCAAGCCCACCAGCCCTTAGAGCGCGGCAAGCCGCGCACGATCAGTCGCGCCCAAAACCCCGCCCAAAATACAAAAATGCAGAATGAAAGGGTGCAGCTGCGGCCGAGGCCCATTGTACGGGCGCCCGCCTCGCGTCAAGGGGACAGGCCCCTTGACCCGTCCATTCTGCGCAGACGCAGAACGGAGCCTGGCGGATCGCCCGTGGGGCCTCCGGCTAAGCGCAGCAGCACCCGGTCTGCCGCGGCGCTGGTCGAGATTTACTAACCTGTTCATTCCACCATTATGAAAAATCACCGTACGTGTCCTGAGCGCGAGCGCGCTCTCGCCTTCATCGCTACCACTCTTCCAACGATGGCGGCGCGGCTAGCGGAGTTTGCTGCAGTCATCCAACGGGAGACCGAACTCATGCAAGCAGCACAAGAACGCTTCGCTCGCCGACGGGAACATCGGCCATCACGACGCCCGAAAGCGAGCCGGTAACGCTCGCCTGTCCCCCATCTACCTTATTCGCATCATCCACCAACCTATGACCACCGACACCATCACCGTCGACCGGCGTTTCATCGAAAATCTATGCGATGTCCTGCGCGAGCGCCGCGACCACCTTGAAGAGTACGGCGCATTTCTTTTCGAGCTCGACGGCGACCTTGATGATTGGGTGCGCATCTTGAGCCGCTACTTCGGCGACGACGCCGACCAATCCCCTACCATATGACTTACACACTCGCGGAACTTGAAGACACCAACACCCGAATTCGCATCTTAAACGACACCTTGCGCAAGACCGGCGTTGGCGGCGAGACCTATCTTACCCGCGGCATTGCTGAGCTTGACGCGCCGATGCGTGCCATGGTGCTCGACGCCGTGCGCACGTTCGATGACTGGAGCGACGACAACGACCCGTGGCAGCAGCATGATTGTGCGATGTTCGAAGTCGACGGCCAGCGTATCATGTTCAAGATTGATTTGTATGAGAAGGGTGATGTCAAGCACCATCGTGCCTGATCGCAGCGCGAACGTCACCGCGTTGACGAACTACCTCCGATAGCTGCCAATCTGTTGCACTGCAGCATAACGTTGAGACGGGCCATGAACGGACCCTCGGCCAAAGCTGCAAAGTGCTATGCACCCTCGCTTTCCGAGGCGTCACTGCGATCACCCGGCTTTTCGCTATCGCAGGGATGCTTTGGGGCATAGATTGCGGTTCTACTCGCATCGGGCGCTGAACATCGCCCCGCGCAAGTGAACGCCGCATCAGAAATTCCACGCTGATGGCAACGCTTGGCGTTGCCAAAGGCCTGAGAGGTGATCGAATGAGACGGCGGGAGTTCATCACTCTCCTCGGGGGCGCGGCAGCCGGGGGGCCGCTTTCCGCCCAGGCGCAACAGCCGGCCAGAGTCGCGAGGATCGGCTACCTGGGCTTCGGGACCGCTGCCGCTTTCGCGAGCCGGGTAGAGACACTGCGGGCCGGCCTTCGCGATCTCGGGTATGTCGAGGGCAAGAACATTGTCATCGATTTCCGCTGGGCAGAAGGGGTGGACCGGCTGCGCGAGCTTGCGGCCGAACTGGTGCGCGAGAATGTCGACGTCATCTTCGCTTCGTCTTCAACCGAGGTCGAAGCCGCGCACCAGGCGACCAAGACCATCCCGATCGTGTTCGCCACCCACTTTGACCCTATCGGCAGCGGCCACGTGGCAAGTCTGGCCCGACCCGGCGGCAACATCACCGGGTTCTCGGCGCTGCTAACGGAGCTTACCGGAAAGGCGCTGCAGATGCTGAAGGAAACCGTGCCACACGCGACAAAGATCGGCGTGCTATGGACTCCCACTGCGCCCTCCCATCGACCTGTCTTGCAGCAGATCGAGATTACCGGCGCACGATTGGGGGTTCAGCTCCAATTGGCATCGGTGCGAACCGTCGAGGAATTCGAAGGCGCGTTCGCGACTTTGGCGCAGCACCGCGTCGACGCCGTCTTCGTCCATGGAGCGTCGCTCACCGCTCGAGGCCGCAATGCGGCCCTGCTGCTCGCCGAGCTGGCATTGCAGCACCGTTTGCCGAGCATGTTCGGGATCAGGGAGAACGTGTTGGCTGGCGGCCTCATGAGCTACTCGCCCAACGGCAACGATGTCACTCGGCAATCCGCTACCTACATCGACAAGATCCTGAAAGGCACCAAGCCGGCAGACCTCCCCGTGCAGCAGGCGACGCGCTTGGATCTGGTCATCAACATGAAGACCGCCAAAGCGCTCGGGCTCACGATCCCACCCACGCTGCTGGCGTTGGCAAGCGAGCTTATCGAATGAGCTTCAGCCGCATTTTGCTGCAGTGCGGCGACTTCTCTTATGGGTCAATAACGCTCCTCAGCGCTGCTCCACAGCGTGGCGGCAGCACCTCCATCAACGGACCAAGGGTAGCCTAAGACCGTGACGTGTGTCGAGATCGACTGCTTGCCGTGCTGCTCAACTCGAGGCGCGAACTTGGATCTCACAGCCGTGACCATGCGCTCCAGCGCATCGACTTGTATCCGGTGAGGGGCATCCCCCTCTTCCCACAATCGCTATTCACGGATGCTGGTAGTCCGAAGTCGCAAGTGGCAGACCACACTATTACTAGGCTGCGAGCAGCCAT
>JANMNO010000125.1:0-1727 GCA_031374115.1 Hyphomicrobiaceae bacterium
CGCAATCGGCGCGGTGCCGCTCGCAACAGGTGCTTCGTTCGTGCTGTTGGATGCTGGCCTGACGCGCATCGATTTTGGCGCGGACGAACTCGGCTTGCCGTACAACTGGCGGGTTGGGCCAGCTTCGCGCGACATCGGCGCCGAGAGCTACATCGGATCGGTGCATGCATTTCGTGGCGTCGGTGCGCGACCGTTTAGTGTGGTGCACGTGCGTGGCCAACGCAGCGCCGGCGATCTTTCAATTGCCTGGATCAGGCGGACACGCAGCGGCGGTGACGGTTGGACGGCGACCGAAGTGCCGTTGTCGGAAGTCGGTGAGGCTTACGAGATCGACATCATGGCGGGTGCGCTCGTAAAGCGGACGCTCAGCATCTCGACACCCGCGGCTCTTTATACGGCGGCGCAACAGGTCGAAGATTTCGGCGCGGTTCAAGCGGCCGTTTCCGTGCGCGTCTATCAACTCAGCGCGAGTTTCGGCCGGGGCGGCGCACGAGCTGCGGTCCTTTAGTTTTTCACTACTCGAAGGGAGACGCACCATGGCTCAACCAGCCTGGATGGATCGCGCCTGGGCCGAGCTCGGTCAACGTGAGGTAGCAGGTCACACCGACAATCCGCGCATCATGTCTTTTTGTCGTGAGCTTGGTTACGCGGACGTGGCCCACGACGAGATCGCTTGGTGTGCGGCGTTTGTCGGCGCCTCGCTCGAGCGAGCTGGCGTCGCCAGCACGCGGTCGCTTGTTGCAAGATCATACCTGAGCTGGGGCGATGAAGCTGAAACCGGCCGCTTGGGTGCGGTCGCGATCTTTTCCCGCGGCGGCGACGAAAGCTCTGGCCACGTTGCATTCTATCTCGATGACGACGGCACCCGCGTATTCGTCCTCGGCGGCAATCAGGGCGATGCGGTAACAGTCACCGCGATCGATCGCGAGCGCTTGATCGGTCTGCGATGGCCGTCGACGGAACTGGCGCAGCCGGACAATTCAACGCAAGTCGAGCCGGTTGCCTCAGTTTTCGAAACGGCGCTTGCGCACGTTTTGCAGATGGAGGGTGGCTGGACCGAGGATCCATATGATCCGGGTGGACCGACCAACTTCGGCATTACACTTGCGACGCTTGCAGCACACCGGAACGTCAGGGTTGAGGCGGCATCGTTCGCCGAACTCAAACAGAGTTTGCGGCAAATCCCGGCGGCGCAGGTTCGGCAGATTTATCTCGAACGGTATTGGCGGCCGGCGAAGGCCGATGCTCTCGCCCCTGCCATCGCCTTGATGCACTTTGATGCTGCAGTCAATCACGGTGCCGGCACCGCTGCCCGCATCCTCCAAGAAGCCGCCGGCGTGACGATCGATGGTGAAATTGGTCCCGAGACGATCGGCGCGTGTTCCGTCATGCCAGCCGCTCAAATTCTCGAACGCTACGCCGCTATCAGGCGGGCCCGTTATCGCGCGCTCGGCCATTTCTGGCGGTTCGGCCGCGGTTGGCTCGCCCGCGTCGATCGCACCCTGGATGTTGCGGGCACTTTGTCCACCCTTCCACCCGCTCTCAGTCAACTCAACGGAGACAGACCAGTGACCGATATCAAGACTATTTCACCTGCCCCGGCCGCCAAATGGTGGGGCCAGTCGATCACCATGTGGGGTACGATCATAACCGCCGCTGCCACCGTCATCCCTGTGCTCGGGCCTCTGATCGGCCTCGATATCACCGGTGAAATGATACGGCAGCTC
>JANMNO010000127.1:0-2881 GCA_031374115.1 Hyphomicrobiaceae bacterium
AGCAATCGGCCAAGTTCGAGTTCATGATCAACCTCGCGACCGCCAAGGCGCTCGGGATCACGATGCCGCCCGCCATCCTGCTGCGCGCCGACGAGGTGATCGAGTAAGCGGTCGAGTCAGGCATATTTTGCTGCGACGCAGCGATGCCTGCTATGGGCCGATATTGTTGCAAAAGGGCGTTGTCGGTTGGGGCGAACAGTGATTCCGTTGCTGTAACGTCAATGTTTGCGGGGGCGGGCCATGATGGGTCGGCGCAATCAGGACCAAGGGCAGCTTTTCTACTCGTTTGATCTCGATGCGGCGGTCCCGGACGACCATCTCGTCCGCGCGATTGCCCGGGTCCTCGACCTGACCTGGGTCCACAAAGAACTCGCGCCGCACTATTCGCCCATCGGCCGGCCCTCGATCGATCCGGTGCTTATGATCCGGATGCTCATCGTCGGCTATGTGTTCGCCATCCGCTCGGAGCGCGCCTTGTGCCGCGAGATCCAGGTCAATCTCGCCTATCGCTGGTTCTGTGGTTTGAGCATCGAGCACAAGCTGCCCGATCACTCGGCGTTTTCGCGCGCCCGCAACGAACGGTTCCGTGATGGTGATCTTTTCCGCCGCGTGTTCGAGCGCGTCGTTTCGGCCTGCATCGCGGCCGATCTTGTCGGCGGCAAGGGCTTTGCTGTGGACGCGAGCCTGATCGCGGCGGACGCCAACAAGCATCGTTCGATCCCCGGCAACGAGTGGAACAAGGAGATTGCGCCTGAGGTGGCCGGACGGGCGGTCAAAGACTATCTCGCGACGCTCGACGATCCGGCCTTCGGCGCCGCGAGCGACGTCGTTCCGAAGTTCATCTCCCCGTCAGACCCGGCGGCGCAGTGGACCGGCGCGCTGCGCAGCGCCGCGTTCTTTGCCTATGCCGACAACTATCTGATCGACGTGAAGTTCGGCGTTATCATGGATGTCGAGGCGTCACGCGCCATCCGGCAAGCCGAGGTTGGCGCGTCGCGCACGATGATTGCACGCACAGAACAATGCTTCGGCATCAAGCCCGATTGGCTCGCTGCCGACACGGCGTACGGTTCGGCACCCAATCTCGATTGGCTGGTCACTGACAAGGCGATCGCGCCGCACATCCCAGTGATCGACAAGTCGAAGCGCGAGGATGGCACGCTCAGCCGAGACGACTTCACCTATGATGCGGGCCGTGATTGCTACGTCTGCCCACGGGGCGCAGACTTAACGACGCGCGGCCGCATCCGCGACAATCACATGCTCTCGTAT
Source organism: Hyphomicrobiaceae bacterium (assembly GCA_031374115.1). Classification (GTDB taxonomy): domain Bacteria; phylum Pseudomonadota; class Alphaproteobacteria; order Rhizobiales; family Hyphomicrobiaceae; genus JAKFWF01. The sequence continues at coordinate 1,273 of JANMNO010000127.1, forward strand.
CTGGCCAGCGTGAACGACTGCCGCCACTGCCCCTTGAAGATAACGTGCTGCCCGAAGACGCCGCAACGCAAAGTCACGCGCAGCATCTATGAGCCCGCCCGCGATGTGGCTCGTGCGCTGGCGAAGACAGAAGCGTTCGAGCGGACGCGGCGTGATCGGAAGAAAGTTGAGATGTTGTTCGCGCACCTGAAGCGGATTCTGCGGTTAGGCCGGTTGCGATTGCGCGGACCACGCGGCGCGCAGTTCGAGTTCACACTCGCAGCCATTGCCCAGAACCTGCGACGGCTCGCCAAACTGACCGCACGCCCGCCACCGGACAAGGTAGCAGCGTGCGTTGCGTAAGCGTTTGTAGCGTCGGTTGCGTCAATACGGGTGTGTCACTGCCGCCGCTCCCTCGGAGCGAGCGGTCAAACGGAGGGCGGCTGCGATTTTCAAAAAACGAGCGCAGGCCGTCCAGAGGCTGGCAACTGACTTTTGCAACGCAATCGGCCACAAGCGGCTGTGAGCAACTGCAACAAGGTGCGTCAACAGAATACTCACTCAATCACCTCGTCGGCGCGCGAGAGCAGCGTTGGAGGAACTGTGAGGCCGAGTGTCTTGGCCGTCTTGAGGTTGATGACCAGCTCGAACTTCGTCGGTTGCTCGACGGGCAGGTCGGCGGGCTTCGCGCCTTTGAGGATCTTGTCCACGTAGACGGCGCTGCGTCGAAACAGGTCGGCAATGTTGGTTCCGTAGGCCATGAGCCCGCCGAGTTCCGCATACTCCCTGGCGGGAAACATCGACGGCAGTTGGTGCTTCACGACGAGGTCGACGATACGTCTTCCCTCGGTGAAAAACATCGAACTTGGGAAGATGAGCAGGCCCCCGGGGGGCTCGCTCGTCATTGCGGAGAAGGCGCTGTCGAGCTGATCAGCGCCGTCTACTCGCAAGAGTGGAACCTCCATTCGCAATGTCCGTGCCGCGGCCGCCGTTGCATTCAACATATTGCTCGTCGTGGACTCGCTGAAAGCGCCAGGGTGCCAGAGGATAGCGACCCGAGTTAGGTCTGGAAGCGCGACCTTGAGCAGGTCCAGGCGCTTGGCCGTGAGTTCTGGGCCGAGAGATGTCATACCGGTGATGTTCCCGCCCGGTCGCGCGAGGCTGGCCACGAGCCCGTCGGCAACGGGATCACCCATGACTGGCACGACGATTGGGATCGTGCGGGTCGCTTGCTGCGCGGCTCGGGCATGCGGCGTGGACGCGGCCAGGATCAGGTCGACATTCAGCCGGACTAGGTCGTTTGCCAGGTTCGGGAATCGCTCCTGCTTACCATCTGCCGATCTGTACTCGATGATCAGATTGCGACCCTCGACATAGCCGACTTCGCTCATGCCTTGCCGGAAGGGATCGACTGTCGCTCGAAACTCGGGTGATGCAATTGGTGCAGTTATCAGGAAACCGATCCGAGCCGTTTTCACCGTCTGCTGGGCACGTGCCGCGACAGTTGGCACAGCGATCGTCGCGGCGACCCTGCTTATGAAATCGCGCCGCCTCACTCGACCCTCTCATCCCGCAATGACATCCGACGAGGATATCAGATCTCGCGCAGGGCGTCTGGCAATTGCTGCGT
>JANMNO010000044.1:0-41343 GCA_031374115.1 Hyphomicrobiaceae bacterium
CGCCGCTCGTGAAGTAGCGCGACGAGACGATCACCAGAACCAGCACGAAGAACATGTCGAGGTAGATCGCGATCCCCGCAATCCGCCCCAGCTCGATGCGCGTGTTCATGCAGATCCCTCATGGCTAACGCCGTTGCCTTAGCCGAGCCGCGTCAGTGATGCCATGGCTCGTTTGCAGGACGTAGGAGCCCGTAAGCAAAGGTTTCTATAACAGCGATCTGGCTTATTAAAGGAAACGACCATAAAGTTTAGTTACGACATCTGCCGTAGCTGGAAATGTGCTGCAAATAGGGCGTGGACAGGTGACGTTCGTAACGAAAGGCAGGACATGCAACCCGACTTGACCCCGCGGATTGGTCGATACCTTACAACATCGACCCTGGGAGAGATGGTCAACGCCTACTTGCCAGTGCCGTTGCCGCCAACCCCGCCCCTTGATCTTGCGCGACTGCTTGGCCGCATTGCGCGAGCAGATCAGGCGCTTGGTCGGCTCGACGGGATGACGGCAATGCTGCCGTCTACAAACCTGTTCGTCTACATGTATGTACGCAAGGAAGCATTACTATCCTCACAGATCGAGGGTACCCAGTCTTCGTTGTCAGATTTACTTTTGTTCGAGGGCGATAATCCTTCAGCCACGGCGTTCGACGATGTAGGAGAGGTTTCCAACTACATAGCGGCCATGGATCATGGCCTTTCGCGCCTCGCTAGCGGGTTTCCTCTGTCGCTCCGCCTTATAACCGAAATGCACCAGAAACTACTCGCAGGTGGGCGAGGCAGCGCGAAGCAACCGGGTGAATTCAGGAAGAGCCAAAATTGGATTGGCGGCTCGCGCCCCGGAAATGCACTGTTTGTACCGCCGCCGCCCGAACGGCTCATTGAATGTCTCGGTCCTCTTGAGCTGTTTCTCCACGACCGCGATACTTATCCGGTTCTTATTCGCGCTGCGCTTGCGCACGTGCAGTTTGAGACGATCCATCCATTTCTGGACGGCAATGGGCGTTTGGGAAGGCTGTTGATCACGCTCATGCTTTGTGAGGAAAAGGCCCTTCAAGAACCGATCCTGTATCTGAGCTTGCATTTCAAAACACACAGAAATCAATATTACGAACTACTTCAGATTGTCCGCAAGACCGGTGACTGGGAGGCATGGCTCGAATTCTTCCTGGATGGTGTGATCGAAACATCCCAACAGGGTGTGTCAACGGCAAAGAGGCTGCTCAGGCTGTTCGAAGAAGATCGCGCCAAAATAAGTGCATCGCGGCGCGCCGCATCGACATCCTTGCTCGTACACGGCGAGGTCCAGAAGAATCCGTTCTTGTCCGTCTCTGTTGCAGCAACCCAAACAAATCTTTCACAACCCACGGTTCAGTCGGCAGTCAACAATTTGTGTGAACTCGGGATCCTCGAAGAGATAACCGGCAAGCAACGCCGTAGGATTTATAAGTACAAGCGCTACCTGGACATTCTCGAGGAGGGCACCGAGCCGTTGCCGCCCTAACCGTTCACCCCTGCTTCGCCTTGCGCGCGGCCAGCGTGCGCAACCGCAACGCGTTGAGCTTGATGAAGCCCTGCGCATCTTTTTGGTCGTAGGCGCCTTTGTCGTCTTCAAAGGTGACAAGGGTGGAGGAATAAAGCGATTTCGGGCTCGAACGGCCGGTGACGATGACGTTGCCCTTGTAGAGCTTGAGCGCTACTTCGCCTTCGACGTGCTCCTGGCTCCGGTCGATCAGGGCCTGCAGCATCTCGCGTTCCGGCGCGTACCAAAAGCCGTTGTAGATCAGCTCGGCGTAGCGCGGCATGATCTCGTCCTTGAGATGGGCCGCGCCGCGGTCGAGGGTGATGCTCTCAATCGCGCGATGCGCGGTGAGTAGGATCGTGCCACCCGGCGTCTCATAGATGCCGCGCGACTTCATGCCGACAAAGCGGTTCTCGACGAGATCGATGCGGCCGATGCCGTTGTCGTGACCAAGTTTGTTGAGCGTCGTCAAAACGGTGGCCGGGCTCATGGCTTGGCCGTTGACGCCGATCGCGTCGCCGTTTTTGAAGCCAACTGTGATGTCGATTGCCTTGTCGGGCGCTTCCATCGGCGAGATCGTACGTTGATAGACCATGCTCGGCGCTTCGTTGGCCGGATCCTCCAGCACTTTGCCCTCGGACGAGGAATGCAACAGATTGGCGTCGACCGAGTATGGCGCGTCGTTCTCCTTGCCTTTGGCGATCGGAATGCCGTGCGTCTTGGCAAACTCGAGCAGATCGGCGCGACCCTTGAACTCCCATTCGCGCCAGGGCGCGATGATCTTGATGCCGGGCTCCAGCGCGTAGTACGTGAGCTCGAAGCGAACCTGGTCGTTGCCCTTGCCGGTGGCGCCATGGCAGACCGCGTCGGCGCCCATCTTGCGAGCGATCTCGATCTGCGATTTGGCGATCAACGGCCGCGCAATCGAGGTGCCGAGCAGATACACGCCCTCGTAGACGGCGTTGGCGCGGAACATGGGAAACACGAAATCCCGAACGAACTCCTCGCGCAGATCCTCTATAAAGATGTTTTCTTTCCTGATGCCGAGCTGCAGCGCCTTATCGCGCGCCGGCCCGAGTTCCTCGCCCTGACCGAGGTCGGCGGTGAAGGTGATGACCTCGCAACCATACTCGGTCTGTAGCCATTTCAAAATGATCGACGTATCGAGACCGCCCGAATAGGCGAGTACCACCTTGTTGATGCCCTTGCCGCCCTTGGCCGCAGTCTTCGTCGCCATTGTCGCCTCGCCTGTACTGAAGAATTTGTCGAGCGCACTATATGTATCGCTGTGAGCGCTGCAACCGGATCGTGGAATTAAGCCTAGACGGCGCGCTGGCGTTGCTTGAGGCGCAGCAGCCGCTGCTCGCGATCATAGACTGTTTCGCCGCCGGGAACCCGCATGTCGCGAACGAGTTCGAGCACTTGCCGGTTGGCGGCAGGACCGATGCGGGTGCCGATCGCGGCGGCGAGCAGACCGGCCGGGACGGCGAATATGCTCACGAGCGCGCTCGGAATGCCGGTCCAGTTCGCCTGTGCCGCCAGTATGCCGGCGAAGGCCACGACGAAACCGACAACGACGCCTGCGAGTGCGCCCCAGGCGTTCAGGCGCTTCCACCAGATCGAAAGCGTGATAACCGGGAATAACGTTGCCCCACTCAAGCCAAGCGCCCACAGCACAAGCATCAGCGGGTCGCCGGGCAACGCTACCGCCAGCAACGCGCCGATAACGGCCGTGAAAACGATCGCTGCCCGCGCCACGAGTAAGCGCGGCCTAGCGGCGGGAACATCGCCCCGGCCTCCGTTGAAGCCATCCTCGGCAACGATCAAGCCGAGCGCGAAGATGGTCGCGGACGCACTCGCAAACGCCGCAGCTACCCCGCCGGCGAGACCGAGATACAGAAGCGCTGCCGGGTATTCGGTAAAGACCGGCAGCGTGAAGAGTGCTGCATCGCGTTTGAAGGCGAAACTCGAGAGTGGCAGTTTTGGCAATCTTCCGTCGACCGCTGCATGCCCGGCTGCGACAAGGCTAGAAAACCATTCGGGTAATGTGCTGGTACTCTGGCCGACGAGTTCCTTCATGACGACGCTGCGCTCGAATACGGCAACAGCAGCCAACGTCAACATCAGGCTGCCAAAGGCAAATACCGCCCAGCCGAGCGACTTGCGCGTCTCAAACACACCGGGCGTGGCGCCGATACGCGGCAGCAGCCAGGGCGCTGTTGCCACACCCATCATCAGCATGAGCGAAGTGAGAACGTAACTCGCCGAACCGATGCTGGTGAACGGTGTCGCGATCCGCCGCGCAACGGGCTCGAGCCCTGTTCCTGCAAAATCGAACACGAACGGCGACAGAATTGGCACTGGAATGCCTTGCGCATGCTCCAGTTTTCCGATCGCGCGCATGACCGGGCCGTGCGTGAACTGGCCGATCGGCAGGTTGGTGAACTCCAGGGCTGCGATCGCGGCCGGCACGATGATCGCGATGATCACCGCCAAGCCTGCGGCCGTGCCCGACCAACTCAGCGAGCGCATGCCACCCAGGCCGATCGACACAATGATCGTCAGCGCAAACAGTACGGCCATCGTCTGTTCGCTCGCGCCAGTCAACCAGGAGGCTGCGATCAAGCCGATTTTCAGCTCGGCAATAATGAAGAGAAGCAGCGGCGCACAAAGAAGAGTGGCCGTGACGACGCGCAGCAGGCGGCTATCGAACCGCCGTCCGAGATAACTTGGCACCGAGTAGGAGCCGAACTTCCGAATGTATGGGGCGACAGCGACTGCGCACACGACGAAACCGCCGACGACTCCGTTGACGATGCATAATGCGTCGAAGCCATTCAGCAGCATAAGCCCGGTGATGGATACAAAGCCGACGCCGCCGATTGCCGTGACCGCAACTGCGAGCCCGGTGAAGAACGCCGGCACCCGCCGTCCAGCTGCGAAAAAATCAGGCACTTCCTGTGTGTGCGCGGCGATGCCGATGGCGGCGTAAAGGCTCAATGGCGCGAGCAGCATCGACCACCGCAGGACGACATCGGGCACGCCGAGCTGTTCGGCGATCACAGAAATCAACAACAAGCTGACGAACGCACTGACGAAAATGCCGAAGTAGGTGCCAAGCCTGGGATTGACGAGACGGTTGCGCTGGGTCGTTGACATGGGATGCGCCTATCGATGACGAGTGCTTCGCTGGAACTGCTTTGCTCAGCTATCCTCGTGGGCACCGTGCCAATGGTCGATCGCATCCTGCCGGTTGACGAACGAGGCGATCGTGAACAGCGCAATGAGGATGAGGCCATGCGCCGCCAGGAAGTAACCTAGCGGAAAGCCGATAAAGAGCTTTGAATTCAATGGCTCTGCGTAAAGTGGAAATATCACCATGATCATCAGGAAAGGCACTAGGCTTGCGACCATCTGAAGTTTGGTATGGCGCCAGTACGGCTTGCGTTCTTTCCGCTGGATCATTTCTCATATCCTCCCTGGCTTCGTGCTAGAATTATCAGGCATGCCGCTTGATTGCGGCAAACCAGCGGTCATTAGGTATGCTGTTCAAATTGTATTCGGGAATCTCTGGTGCGAGACTACTCAACTTGCTTACATGAGGGAACCGCAGTGGTATCCCTTTCGAACGAGCGAGGCTCGCGGAAATTTGGCTGGCAGGCGCCAGCGCAGTTTCTCACCGGAGATGCGGCATGACTACGACCCGGATCGTCATCGTCGATGATCACCCGCTTTTTCGTGGGGCACTCAAACAAGCCCTTAGCACCTCGATCGATGCCGCCGAAATCGTCGAAGCAGCGTCGCTCGACGAGTTGATCGCATTACTTGCCCAGGGTACCGCACAGGGAAGGGCGACCGATCTCGTGCTGCTGGATCTGGCAATGCCGGGCGTTCAGGGACTGTCAGGGCTGCTCTATTTGCGTGCCGATCATCCGGAAGTGCCGGTCGTGATCGTGTCGGCAAGCGAAGATGTGCGCACTATTCGCCGCGCCATTGAATTTGGCGCTTCCGGCTACGTGCCCAAGTCTCAATCCGTCGACCAGATCCGGCTCGCGGTCGCGCAAGTTCTGGCCGGTGCTGTGTGGGTGCCGCCCGATATCGATATTGGGCAAACCGAACAAGGTGCCGGCGGTGCAGTCGCGCGGTTGTCGACGTTGACGCCACAGCAAGTGCGTGTGCTGATGATGCTTGGTGAAGGTTTGTTGAACAAGCAAATCGCCTTCCGCCTGAGCGTTTCCGAGGCGACGATCAAAGCGCACGTGTCCGCGATCCTGCAAAAGCTTGGCGTCGACAGCCGTACCCAGGCGGTAATCGCGATCAACAAGATCGGCCAGGGCGAGTGGCTGCCCGGCGTCTGAGCGTGTCCAAACTATTCCGCTGCCGCTTGCCGTCGCAGATATATCTGCATCATAAAAGCGCGCAGCGTCGCGGCCTTCAACGGCTTGCGCATCAACGTCAGGCCACGCATCCGGACCTCTTTTTGCACATCGGGCGAGTGATTGGCAGTGATGATGACGCCGGCAGGGTTGCCGCCAAACGCGGACCGGACTTGGGCGATCGCGTCGAGGCCGGTTTCTTCATCGAGTTGATAGTCCGCGAGGATGACATCGGGCATGGCGCCGCCTACTCGCGCATTGGCAATCGCCGATCTACCATCGGCCGCGGTGACGACGACGCAATCCCAGCCCGCCAGCAGTGCCCGCATGCCATCCAGCACGGCTGGTTCATTGTCGATGCAAATGACGACCAGTCCGGCCATCGAGCCCATCGGCTGCAGAACTGAGATTTCGGCTTGAGCGGGCGCAGCGGTCGTCGCGGGGAGGGCCACCCAGAAGGTCGAACCGGCCCCCGGCTTTGACCGCAAACCGATCTCGACATCCAACACCCGGCCGATGCGCTCGACGATCGATAATCCAAGGCCCAGGCCGGGCTCCCGCTGAGTGTGACCATTGAGCCGTTGGAACTCCTTGAAGATCAGAGCGTGATTGGCTTCGGCGATGCCGGGGCCGGTATCGATGACTTGCACGAAAACCCGGCCGCCACGCCGCCGCACGCCGGCAAGAACACCGCCCGTTTCAGTGTACTTGAGCGCATTCGAAACGAGGTTCTGCAACAGGCGGCGCAAAAGCCGCCGATCTGTTTTGACCCAGGCGGACGTCGCGACGACGCGCAATTCCAGACCTTTCGCGCGTGCCATCGGTTCGAACTCGACCCGGACCCGATGCATAATTTCGGCGAGCGACACCGGAATGATTTCCGGCTCCAGCCGGCCTGAGTCCATGCGTGAGAGATCGATCAACGCGCTGAGAATCTCTTCCACCGAGCTCAACGACGTGTCGATGTTACGCGCCATTTGCGCTTCTTCTCCGGCGTGCGCGCGCTCGACGAGACTTGCAGCATAAAGCCGCGCCGCGTTGAGCGGCTGCAACAGATCGTGGCTCGCGGCGGCGAGGAAACGCGTCTTGTCGAGGTTGGCTTCGTCGGCCTCGGTTTTGGCAATCGCCAGTTCGACGTTGACCGCGGTTAGTTCGGCCGTGCGTTCGGCAACGCGCCGTTCGAGCGACTCGTTGGCGGCGGCAAGTGCGTTCGCGGCCGCCACCCTGTCGGTGATGTCGGAGTAGGTAGCGACGATCCCGCCTTGCGGCATCGCGGCGGTGCGTATTTCCAAGATCCGGGTGTTGGCGGTGGACCGCTCGAGGAGCGTTTCTCTGCCTTGCGAAAGCTTCGACATTCGATCGGTCACCAGGCTTTCGGGCGGGCCGGGTCCGAAGTCACCTCGATCGGCGCAGTGTTTCAGGATGACGTACATTGGCGTGCCCACGCGTCCCATGTCGTCGGGCAGATCGAGCAGCTCCTTGAACTGCCGGTTCCAGCAGATCAGCTGCATGTCCTTGTCGAACACGCCCAGCCCATGCCGGACCTGATCGAGCGCTGATTGGAGCAGGTCGCGATTGTACTGCAAGGCTTCGGAGGCATCGTCAAGCAAGCGAAGCGCGGCCTGGCTGCCGACGTTCGACCGGCGCAGCAGAAGCGCCAGCACAAGGCGGGCTGAGGCGGCGCCGATGGCGCTCGTCAACAGCCTTTCGGTGAAGCGAAGGAACTGTACATCTGCTTCCGCATCGAGCCTCAGCCGTGCGACGACCGGACCTGACTTTTGCGTGGCCGCATATTCGGCAAACGAACGCTCGGCCCGCTCGGCGCCCAGATAGCGTGCGGCCGCCGCCTGTAGATCGCCGATCGTGATGGATGTCCGCCAAAGTCGAAAAGCGATCGGCGTCGCTGGATATTCGGCGCGCGAGGCATCACCGTCGACGAACAGATGTGCTTGTAGGCGCTCGACGGGTTCAGGCGTGCGCAACAATGAAACCGTGAGGTAAGTTGCGACGTTCACCGCCATGCTCCAGATCACGCCGTGCGTGAGCGGCTCGAACTTGAGCAGCAGCAGCGCTTGCGGTTTCAACCAGGCGATGCCGAAAGGTCCAATATCGATGAGGCTCGCGGGCAGCCATCCAGCCTTCACCACCCAGGGCAGCAGCAGCGTGTAGGCCCAAACGGTGATACCGGCGATGATACCGGCGATGGCCCCGCGGGCGGTACCCTTGGTCCAGATCAGCCCAAAGAAAAATGCCGGCGCCAGCTGGGCGATCGCGGCAAACGAAACGAGGCCGATCGCGGCCAGCCCTTGCGATTGTCCAAGAGCCCGGTGCACCAAGTAGCCGGCCAGCACAATGGCGAAAATGGCGATGCGCCGGATCACGAGCAATTGGCCGGCGAGTTCGGTCTGCGGATCCGTCTCGGCACTGTGACGCCGCAGCAGTATCGGCACGACAAGTCCGTTGCAGATCATGATCGAGAGCGCGACGGACTCGACGATCACCATAGCGGTCGCAGCCGACAGGCCGCCGACGTAGGCGAGCGTCGTCACGATATCGGCGCCTTGTGACATCGGCAGCGCGATGACGAACATGTCGGCATCGACAAGACCGCGCGGCAAAGTGAGGAGGCCCGCTGCTGCGATCGGCACCACGAACAGATTGATCAGCACCAGATAAAGCGGGAACATCCAAGCCGCGCGCTTGATCTCCCGTTCCGAATGGTTTTCGACGACGGTCACGTGAAACTGGCGCGGCAGCAAGATGATACAAACGAAACTCAGAAACATGACGGTAAGCCACGTTCCACCGTTGAAGGCTCGCCCGAACAGCGCTTGAAATTCGACGCTGGATTTAGCCCGCTCGGCAAAGCCGTTAATCCCGCCGAAAACGGAATACAAAACGAAAATGCCGACGGTCAAAAAGGCAGCAAGTTTCACCAGCGATTCGGCGGCGACCGCCAGCATCAAACCATGCTGATGTTCGGTCGCATCGATATGGCGGGTTCCAAACAGCACTGCGAACAGCGCGAGTGCGAGCGCTACAACGAACGCAGTTTCCAAGATTCCGATTTGTGGCAACGAAATTGGGATTAGCGGACTATTGCCGAGCAGCACTTCGGTCGAAGTTTCGATCGCCTTCAACTGCAGTGCGATATAGGGGAGCGTGCCAACTACCGACACGATGGTGACGATCGCGGCCACCGCCGGGCTCTTGCCATACCGGGCCGCCAGGAAATCCGCGACGGATGTCAGATTTTGGCTTTTCGACAACCTGACGATCCGCACCAGCAACGGCGTGCCGATGGCGAACATGAGGATCGGTCCGAGATACACCGGAATGAAATCGTAGCCCGTGGAGCCAGCCAAACCGACGCTGCCGAAGAAGGTCCACGACGTGCAGTAGACGCCGAGCGTCATCGCATAAATGAACGGCCGCCCGCGTGTTCCCTTGCGCGATCGCATGATGCGGTCGCCAGCCCACGCCACGGCAAATAGTGCGCATACGTAGCCAATTGCTAATGCGACTATGGCTCCGGTTTGGAACATACCTTGTTGCGCCTATGGGCCGAACAATCGTTAGAAGTCACGTTCGGCGATCCAGCAAACAAAGTCCACTAAGGCTCAGGCTTCCGAGCATGCGCATGCAACGATAATGTCATCTACCAAATCGATAAACAGTAATCCTTCTGCGGATTGATTGTCCGGGCTTACGGGTTACTTTAAGGCTGTCGCAGCCGATTCGATGGCGCCCTCATCACTCGTCAAGGCGTGCTTGGCGTTCACTGACACAACCGGGAGAATTCATATGAGCATGATTGACGAATTCAAGGAGTTTGCTCTGAAGGGCAATGTCGTGGACCTCGCCGTCGGCGTGATCATCGGTGCCGCTTTCGGCAAGGTGGTTTCGACGCTCGTTGAGACTGTCCTGATGCCACCGATCGGGTTCCTGATGAGCGGCGTTGATTTCAAGGATTTGGGGATCAATCTCGGCACCGCGGCAAAGCCAGTGCTAATCAAGTACGGCGCTTTCATCCAGTCGATCATCGACTTTGCAATCGTGGCGTTCGTGCTGTTCATGGTTATCAGGGCGATGAACAGGCTGAAGAAGAAGCCGGTCGAAGTGTCAGTCGTGCCGCCGCCGCCCGCGCAGAGCGAAATCTACCTCAAGGAAATCCGTGACCAGCTCGCCAAGCGCTGAGTTCTATCAACTCGAAATCTCTCGAAGCCTCGCAGAACAATCTGCGGGGCCTTTTTTGCTGTAGGCGAGTCTTAAGAGCAGCTGCCGCCGCCGAGGACGCAGAACTTGGCGCAATTCGAATGGCACAGTTTGACGGCGCCATTCGAAAACATGCCGCCATCGGCCTTCAAGGATGCTGCCAGGGTCTCGGCCATCTCGAATGCCGGCTCGTAAGGTAGCAGCGTGCACGGTAGCACGACGGGGCTGGCCGCGTTCCTGCGCTTCACCACCATGCGGCTTGTCGCGCACATGACATCGACCGGCCGCTTGTTGAGAATGCCCCAGCAGGCGCTGGTGATCTCCGGCACGTCCGCATGCCCGTCCATCTCCGGCAGCAGCATGAGTTGTTTGCTATCGGACGGATTGATCCGCCACTTGTGGGCTGCGATCAACGCGGCGTAGCCGGCGCGGGACGCAGGCTCGGCTTCAGCCCAGCAGGTGCGCCCGGCGATGGCGATCTCGAAGTTGTTCTGGCTCAGCCAATCGAGACCGATCAATGCCTTGTCCCAAGTCTTCGGCCCGCGCTCGGCTTCGTGCAGCACCTTGGTGTGATGATCGAGGCTCACGCGCAGCGCCAACGCCGAGCCGTATTCCTTCTGCAGCGCCAGCAGACCCGCTTTGATTTTCGGCCGCTGCATCGGCTGCATGGCGTTAGTTAGGATCAGCACACTGTGCCCGCGCCCGAGCGCGTCGCCCGTCATCGCCAGCATGTCGGGGTTGAGAAACGGTTCGCCGCCGGTGAATGCGATCTCCTTGGTGCGAAGCCTGAGATCGCGGATCTCGTCGAGATATGCTGCAACCTCGCGGGCAGAGATATACACGAGCCGATCGTTGCTCGGGCTAGATTGGATGTAGCAGTTTTGACAGGTGATATTGCAAAGCGTGCCGGTGTTGATCCACAAGGTCTCGAGGCTGACGAATGGCACGGTAGCCCGTTGCTCGCCTTTCGCAGTTAGGTCGGGATTGACGAATTTAGCTGATAAGCCCCCCGTCGCCGGCATCAAATCGGTTTCGTCACGTGTTCTTATGTCCAAGTCCTACCCCCTCAGTGAGGCACGCGACCGCACGATCCCGACCGTACTCAGACTACCACGATGCCGGCACGCGAACGAAATAACATAGTGTTCACGCTCTCGTTAGCGTGGCGACCGATAACGGCTACATCGGTGACGCCGCACTGCACCCGGCCGGCCCCGCCACCGTTCTCGATTGCGGCGAGCAGAAAATCTGCATGTGAGATAGTCCGAACGCAGTTACAGGGAAGCTCCCGATCGACACCCTGCGACGAGCGCTTTAGCGCCGCGAAGGAGGTGGCAGGTAGCGTACCTGACACCCCCATTTCTCACTTGATGAAACTCGTATCCATCACGTCTTCGATCTTAGGCATTTGCTTGATGATGCCGACTTCGAGCAGGAGTTCGCCCGCTTCCTTGGAAAACGCTTGCAGCTCGCCAGCGAAGAACTTCTGATTGGCGGCTTTATCCTGCCAGCGCAGGTACTTCGAAGACGCCGCGAACTGCTCGCCTGACTGCTTCACATCGGCACCCATGATCTCATTCGACTTGGCCGGCTCCTTGCCGATCATTTCGATCGCCTCGAAGTAGCTATCGGCCAGCGCTTTGGCGGCCTTCGGATTTTCGGTCAGGAACTTCGGCGTGCAGCCGAAGGTGTCCATGATCATCGGATAGTCGAGCGTCGTCGCGATGATCTTGCCCTTGTCGGGGGCTGCACGCACCGTCGACAGGTACGGCTCATACGTCATCGCCACATCGTTTTGACCGGCAACGAAAGCCTGCGCCGCGGCAGCTGGTTCCATGTTGACGACTGTGACGTCCTTTACCGTTAGGCCGTTCTTCTTCAACATCCAGGCGAGCGTGAAGTAAGGAGCGGTACCCGGGGCCGAAGCTGCAACCGTCTTGCCCTTCAGGTCCTTGATCGATGCAATGTCGTTACGCACCGCCATGCCGTCGGCGCCATAGGACTTGTCGAGCTGGAAGATCTGCTTGGTGGCGACGCCGCTGGCGTTCCACACGAGCCATGTCTCGACCGTGGTTGCGGCACACTGAACATCGCCAGAGGCGATCGCCAGGTGACGGTCCTTTTGCGGGATCTTTTTCAATGAAACATCAAGACCGTTCTTCTTGAAGATGCCAGCCTCCTTGGCGAGCGTCAGCGGCGCAAAGCCGGTCCAGCCGGAAAGACCAATCGCGACTTTGGTTTCCTGAGCGAAAGCAGCGGGAGAAAATACCGCCAGCGCAGCGAACGTAGCTGTGACGAGAACTCGATGCATTTGGGTGCCTCTGTTGGTCTACGACAAGCGAAGGCACAATGTTACGAAACCGATCGGCAACTGGCCAGGGGGCTTGCGATCGTCCGGTGGCAGCGCTAATGCCTCAGGCTTGCGGCGTTGTTAACTACATTCCCTTTCGGCGCGCTAACCGCCGCCATTACGGCTACGATCGCCCCATCGACGACGGCATGGAAGGGTCACCCCGACGGGTACGTGAAACTGTCAAACTGTTCCCTGTGATCATCTGCCTCATGGAATACCGGTCAAATAAACGGAATTCGGGGCGATGTTTGGTCGCCCTGTTCTAATCTCGGCAGGGCCGAAGAATACAGCGAGGTCCGGCGTAATGCGTACCCCCGAGACTGGTGAAGGGGCAATCACTGAAGAACAACCCAACGGCGAAGAGCCGGTCGTGACGTTCGAGGCTCTGCAAATCCGCATTCGTCAACAGGAGATACTGGCTGAGCTGGGTGTCGCGGCTCTGCAAGGTGCGAGTTTCGCTCAACTGCTGACCGAAACCGCCCGGCTCACGGCGGAGGGTCTGGATTCAGAATTTTGCAAGGTGCTCGAGTATATCGCCGCCGAAAACCGGCTCCTTGTTCGAGCGGGGGTGGGTTGGCAACCCGGAATCGTCGGGGTCGCGAGCATCGGCGCGGATCTGGAGTCGCCGGCTGGCTTCGCCTTGCGTACCGGCAAGCCGGTGATCTCTAATCATCTCGAGAACGAAGAGCGCTTCCGAACGCCTGAGTTGCTTCAACGCCACGGCATCAAGCGCGCGATGAATGTCATCCTGCAGGGTGACGGAAAGCCGTTCGGCGTCCTGGAGGTGGACAGCCGGTCGGAAAGCGAGTTCATCGAACACGATCTTTCGTTTTTGCAGGGGGCGGCCAATATCCTGGGCATGGCGATCGAGCGCGACCGGCACGAACGTAGTCTCAAAGCTGCGTTGGAGCGCCAGCAGTTCCTGATCAAGGAAACCAACCATCGGGTCAAGAACAGCCTTTCGATTGTGGCCAGCATGCTGAAATTACAAGCGCGTGATGTCGACAACAAAGAACTGACCTCGCATTTGAACGGGGCGTCGGCGCGCGTGACTGCAATTGCCCGGGCGCACGATCAATTGCATCATCGCAGCAACGTTGAATTACTCGACATTGGGAAGTACATCGAAGCGATTTGCAGAGATCTGGACGCGAGCGTCTCCAATTGCGAGATCATCACCCAATTCGGCGTTGGCATCGAGATCTCCACCGATCGTGCAATTTCGACGGCATTGATCATCAACGAGTTGATCACCATCGCCGCCAAGTATGCCTACGATGAAGCTGCCGCCGGTAAAGTCTGGATCAGCATCGCCAGGGCGGGCAGTGAACGATTTACGATCTCGGTACGCGACGAGGGCAGCGGGCTTGCTCCCGAATTCGAACTTCGCAATGCAAAAGGGCTCGGGATGCGGATCATCACCTCGTTCGCAAAGGAGCTGAACGCCACCGTCACCGTTCATCGCCGCAATCCAGGCACCGAATTCGAGCTGTCGATCCCGTTGACGCAGTAGTGGGAAGATTGGCCGGTTTTTCAGCCGACAGTCTAAAATCTGTGGTAGTGGCAGCAGCATCAATTGCCCTTGGTTGCAAAGCTGTTGGCGGTGCTGCGCAGTCAATCGTTTCCCAGTAACATCGAACCGACCTCATGCCCCGCCCGCTAGAATCTGTTTCGCCGGCCCAGCGCATCGTCTACGGGCTTGCCTTCTTCGCGGCGTTCGTGGGGCTGTGGGCGGTCGCGACCTTTGGCGGTTACGTATCGAAGACGTTTCTCGCCGACCCCGTCACGATGCTGCACGAGGGGTGGTTACTGCTGACCAAGTACGGCTTCCTCTACGACATCGCCATTACGATTTGGCGGGTGGCCGGCGGCTTCCTCCTCGCAGCGATCATTGCCGTGCCGATTGGAATTGCGATGGGCGCTTACAAGCCGATCGAAGCAGCGCTCGAGCCGTTCGTATCGTTCGCGCGCTATTTGCCGGCATCGGCGTTCATCCCACTGCTGATCTTGTGGGCCGGCATCGGTGAGCTACAAAAGCTGCTCGTCATCTTCATCGGCTCGGTGTTTCAGATCATCCTGATGGTCGCCGTGACCGTGGGTGGCACCCGCCGCGATTTGGTGGAGGCGGCGTACACGCTCGGTGCGACCGATCACGGCGTCATCCGCCGCGTGCTGATGCCATCATCGGCGCCGGCCATCGCCGAGATCCTGCGCCTCGTGCTCGGATGGGCATGGACCTACGTGATCGTTGCCGAGTTGATCGGATCGTCAGCCGGCATCGGCCACATGATCACCGACAGTCAGGCGCTGCTCAACACCGGACAGATCATTTTCGGCATCATCGTCATCGGCCTGATCGGGTTGCTGTCGGATTTCTTCTTCAAAGAAGTGAACCGGCGGCTTTACCCGTGGTCGCTCGCATGAGCCAGCTCAGCATCCGGCAGGTGACCCGGGTCTTCCCGGCAGCCAACACAGGCGGATCACCGACCCGCGCATTGGAGCCGACGGACCTCGACATCGAGCACAACGATTTCGTGACGATACTCGGGCCATCCGGATGCGGAAAGTCGACGCTGTTGCGCATCGTCGCCGGCCTCGACCGGCCGACGGCGGGCCAGGTGCTGCTCGATGGGCTCAAGGTCGTTGGGCCGGGTCCGGATCGCGGCATGGTGTTTCAGTCGTATACGCTGTTCCCATGGCTGACCGTGGCGCAGAACATAGGCTTTGGGTTGCGCGAGACAGGGATGCCCGAGCGGGAGGTGAATGGAATTGTGGGCGGCTACATCGACCGCGTCGGCTTACGCGGCTTCGAAAACCACTGGCCAAAGCAGCTGTCGGGCGGCATGCAGCAACGCACCGCGATCGCCCGCGCACTCGCCAACGATCCCAAAATCTTGCTGCTGGATGAACCGTTCGGCGCACTCGACAATCAAACGCGCTCGCTGATGCAGGAAATGCTGCTGGGCATCTGGGAGCGCGAGCGCAAGACCGTGCTGTTCGTCACACACGACATCGAGGAGGCGATCTTCATGGCGTCGCGCGTGGTCGTGATGACGGCGCGTCCGGGCCGGATCAAGGCCGACATCGCGATCGATCTGCCACACCCAAGGCCGTACACGCTCAAAACCGCGCCGGAGTTCGTCGCGCTCAAACAGCGCTTGGTCGATGAGATCCGCGTCGAAGCCTTGAAGGTGGCCGAGGGTGCAACGAGCGGACCCTAGGTCGGGGAGAGCGCTCGCCCAGTTGGGAGTTCCGCGAGGCCTACGCGACTTCGTAACATCCCTGTGCCGCAATCGGCGCTTTCCAGCCACTACGGCTGTCGTGTAGGACTTCGCAACTTAACGCAGAATTAGAATTAGAATTTGATTTCAAGAAGGCGTGAGCGATGAATTCGATGCGGAATGGCGACGGTCTAGTAACAGTATTCGGCGGCTCAGGCTTCGTCGGACGCCATACTGTGCGTGCAATGGCAAACGCTGGATGGCGCGTGCGAGCGGCAGTCAGACGCCCCGATCTTGCCGGCCATTTGCAGCCAATGGGTGTTGTTGGCCAAATCCATGCCGTACAGGCGAACCTGCGTTTCCCAGATTCGGTGGCGGCAGCCTGCGCCGGCTCGGACGTTGTCATCAATCTTGTCGGCGTACTGGTCGCGGGGGGCAATCAGAGCTTCGACGCGGTGCACGCGGCCGGCGCAAGAGCGGTTGCCAAGGCAGCGCGCGACGCCGGCGTAAAGCGCGTCATCCACGTCTCGGCCATCGGCGCCGATCGGAAATCAGCCTCTGCCTATGCGCGCTCGAAGGCTGAAGGCGAAGCTGGCGTATTGGAAGAATTCCCCGACGCAATCATTCTGCGCCCGTCGATCGTGTTCGGCCCCGAAGACGAGTTCTTCAACCGCTTTGCCGCCATGGCGCGCATCTCACCCGTCCTCCCGCTGATCGGCGGCGGGCGGACCAAATTCCAGCCGGTATTCGTCGGTGATCTGGCGAACGCACTTGCGGCAGCCTCAGCCGGCAAGGGGACACCCGGGCACATCTACGAGATCGGTGGGCCCGAAGTGCTCTCATTCAAGCAGCTGCTCGACCAGACGCAGAACTGGACCGGGCGAAAGCGCCGGTATCTGCGGCTGCCGTTCTGGGCGGCAAAGCTGCAGGCCATTGTCATGGCGCCGTTGCCGAACGCGCTTCGGCCGATCACGTTGGACCAGGTGAATTCGTTGCAATCAGATAACGTTGTCAGCGACGCCGCAAAGCGTGAGGGGCGAACCCTCGCGGCGCTTGGTGTCACGGCGCCGCATGCGGTCGGGTCCATCGTGCCGGGCTATTTGGAACGCTTCCGCGCGCGCGGACAGTATTTCCGTTATCGCGGTTGAGAGGCAAAACCAAACGCCCCAACCGGCTGGCTGGGGCGTTCGGCATTCGATCCAGTGCGACGAAACAAACGCTATTTAGTGCAGGCTCTCAACATGGAGCTTGTCACCCATGGCGTGACCGATCGCGGCCTGCCGGCTATCGGTGAGAGCCAGCGGCGTGCCATCGGCTGCGTGCAACGCATACAGGCTGATGCCTTTTGGCAAACCCTTCACTGCCGGATACATCCGGTTTGCTTCATCCGAACTCAGCATCTTGATGTAGGCGACTTTACCACCGCCGAGCTTCGCAAGTTCGATCGCGCTGATCCGCGCCGCAGCCAAACGGCGCTTGTTGGCAGCCTTCGAACTTTTAGTGCGCTTCTGCTCTACCATGACGCAAACCTCCTTCTCAGAGTTCCAGCACGTCATGCTCACCTTGGCCTATCGCCGCTTCCTGCGGCCAAACCAAGACGAAACCATGGTCGTGTGATTCGTCGCTCTTTGCTACTGTTTAGCAAGCCTATACTTTGGGCTTGGTCTGCCCGATATCTATACGCCTGGTGAGGCGTTCAGGTTCATGCCGAACGAGATCGATCGTCAATAAACCGTTATCGAGATCGGCTTGCATAACCTCGATTCCTTCGGCCAATACGAAGGTTTTTTGAAATTGGCGCGCGGCAATGCCGCGATACAAAAATTCGTGAGCGCCGTCGTCCTTTTGCCGCCCCCTAACCATCAGCTGACTGTCTTCCAGAGTGATTTCCAGCTGCTCGCGTGTGAAACCAGCCACGGCCAAGGTTATGCGGAGCAGTTCCTGCTTCCCGCTGGCACGCGACATCCGCTCGATGTTGTAGGGTGGATAGGCATCGCCGGGGCCCTTACCGGCCCGCTCGATCTGCCGCTCTATCTCCTCGAAGCCCAACATCATCGGGCTTGAAAGCATAGACATCCTGGTCATTCTCTTTGGCCCTTATGTTAAGCGACCGGTTCGTCACAAACGGGAACCCCACCTGGGCATTCCGGCTGCCAACCCATTTAGGCGCTGGCCTTGCGAGCTTAGCCACGATATGGGGCTTGCGCCATCGCTTTCAAGACGGCTTCCCGCGTATGCCGGCTGTTCAACTTAACACTCGTTCCTTGCGACCCGAGCGCTTCCCACCTTGAGCTCCGAAATCCTCCTGATCCTCGCTGGCGCCGCGCTTGGCGGCTTCGTCAACGGCTTGTCCGGGTTCGGAACGACGCTGGTCGCATTGCCGTTTTGGTTGTACGCCGTGTCACCAATAGTCGCCGCGCAACTTGGCGCGGCTGGCGGGATCGTCGGACACTTACAAGCCCTGCCTTCGATTTGGCCGCTCGTGCAATGGCAAAAGGTGCAGCCCTACATTCTGGCTGGCCTGGTCGGGGTGCCGATCGGCACAACTCTTTTGCCAATGCTCGACGCACGCTTCTTCAAGCTGACCGTCGGCAGTGTCATTATCCTCTTCTGCGCGTTCCAGCTGGTCATGCCGAATCGTCAGCGCATGAACCACGTTGGCTGGATCGCAGACGCGGGGGTCGGCTTTCTTGCCGGGTTCTTAGGTGGGCTCGCGGGGATGTCGGGCCCATTGCCCACGATGTGGGCATCGCTGCGCGGATTAGCCAAGGACGAAAAGCGCGTGCTGTTCCTCACCTTCAACGGCGTGATCCTGACGGCGATGATCGTTGCTTCGGCGATCCAGGGCCTGCTGAGTTGGGAGTTCGGCCGTGCTCTTTTGATATCGATCCCGGCATCGATCATAGGCGCCAAGCTCGGCACCGTTGCTTACCATCGGCTCGAAGCCAAGCGCTACGATCACGTCGTGCTGACGCTCCTGTTGTTGTCCGGTATCAGTTTGCTATGGGGCAATCTTTAATCCGGATTGCGGTCACAATCCTGCGCACTTCAGTTGCGATAGGCGTTGCCGAAACAATCAAACAGGAACCAATGCCCACATGTCAGTTTCGAGCGTCTCAGCGAAGATTGCGCTTTTGTGCCTCGCCGGCTTTTTGGGCGCAGGTCCGCTCATCGCGCAGGAAAAAAATCCAGGCAACACTGGGTCGTCGATCCCCATCGAGGAACTGACGCCGGAGGAGAGGCTGGAGCGCGATGCGCGCAAGGAATGCAAAGTTGCGATTTGCGCGATCTTGCACAATCGCAACGCTGCGGGGCCGGACGTCTCCTGCAACGTGCTCAAGAGCTGGCGCAAGGAGCAGCTCGACAAGATGGTATCGAAAGCAAAGGTGTCGTGGCCCTGGGGAGCAGTCAAATGCGTGGCCGATGTGAAGCTGAAGCGCGCGGACATCATCAAGGCGATGACCGAGCCGAAATACGAAATGGCGCTGGATAAGCACCAGGTCAAATGTGAAATCGCCCGTGAAAAGGAAGCGAAGGCCGAGATCAATTTTGACTTCTCGCCGAAGGTCATGTTCGAGAAGGGCAAGGCCGTAAAGTCGTCGCTCAACTGGGGCAAGATCGAAGCGCCAACCTTGGTCAAGGGTGCGATGTGGACCGCCACCGCGACCGACAACACCTTCAACGTCCTGCAGTCGACCATCGTCGAAGATATCAACGACTTCGTCGACAAGAAGTGCCTGGAAGTGAAGGAAGACTGGGCGGGTAAGTAATCATTACGAGTGCGAAAAGGGACCAACCCACCGCTGTCATCCTGTGGCTTGCCGTTGAACAACTAGATGTTGATCGCAGCCCAACTCCCTCAGCCGCGTTCCCGGCCAAGCGCGGCCCGTATCGCGAGGTGGATGGCGAAGTCCTTGTCGCGCGCGAGCCGGGATCTTTACCTCTCGCGGGGAGGCATCAGCGCCCGGCCGCTACAGGCAAAGATCCCGGACAAGCCCCGCGCGCAACAGCAAGGCTCAACGCGTGGCACCTATGCGGGGCTTTCCGGGAACGCGTTTGCGGGAGGGGTTTACTACCAGCAAGATCGCAATTTGATCCGTTCATTAATCGCGATGGTTCTGGCGTTGCCCGATGGGTCCCGGCAATGAATGCCGGGATGACACCTTTTGTGGATCGACCGAGATCGCTCACCCCTACCGCTGTCATCCCGTGGCTTGGCCACGGGAGCCATTGTGCGGCACAGGCAAGCTCAGCGTTTCAGGAACTGGTTCAGCAGATCCTTGGCCTTGTTCATCGCCTCGGGATTGTTGTCCTTGAACTGCTTGCCGAGCTGTTTCAGCGTATCGACTGCCTGATCCGGGTTTTTCAAGACGCCATCGATATCGGGAGCAATCGTCGGCCGGTCCCACGAGCCTGTGAGCTTGACCGGAATTTCGAGACCCGCCCCTTCGGCCGCTCCCTGGTTGACCAATTTCGGTCGCAGCATGTAGTCCATCGTGCGATCGCCCAGATGCGCCGAGCCCGCGCCGGTAATCCGCAACTGCTGGCTGATCAACCGAAGATCCTTGTTTTGAGCAACGCCGTTTTGGATGGTGAAGCTTGCGGCCATTTCGCTGAAATCTGTCTTCTCGGTTGGTGAACGCTCCAACCCGGAGAAGCGACCCTGCGACAGTCCACGCAGCATGTTAGCGACGTTGTAGCCGACCACCGCGCCGTCCTTGAAGCTCACGTCGGCCTTACCCTGCAGCGACGACATCACTTGATGCTCGGTGACACCTTGGCCCGCCACAGCAAGGTTGATCCTCGCCGCTCCGGAAAGCCATTCGAATTCCGCCGCATCCTTGAGCAACTGTGCTGCCGATGTACCATCCAGGGCTAGGTTGGCACCGATGGCGGGAACCGCCGCCGCCCCATCGATCGTCACCAGGCCGCGGCCGCGGCCGTCATAGAGTTGCATATCGTCGAAATTGACCGTCAGCACACGATCCTTCAGGCCGACCCGCATCTGTGTCTGGCCGGCCTTCATCCCGCGATAGATCAGTTTTCCCAGCGCGAGCTTCAGATCGGCATCGAACAAGCGAAACCCGGAAACGTCGATCGGCTCGTCGCTCCATCCGGCGCGTCGCGTATAGCCTTGCACGCGCGCTGCTCCCTTCGGCGCCTCTGGATTGCTGCGAAGCAGATCTTCGATCGACTGAGCCGGCCTGGCGGCTGGTGCGATTTTTTGAGATGTCACCGGTCGCGCTTTGGCGACGGCTGGTGTGTCGGCACGCGGCAAAGCGAAACGATTGAGATCCAATTCGGCGATCTGGAGATTGCCGCGGATCATCGGACGAGCGGCGCGCGGCTCCACGACAAGCGCACCTTGCGCCGTCATGCCGTCGAGCACGAGTGTCATATCCGAAACCGACACTGCGGTTTCGCCGGCTTTCAAACGACCGCTTAGAGCGGCGGAATTGACGTTGCCCGCATCGGCGATGCTCGCTCCCACCAGCGCCAGCAACGCCTTTAGCGAAGGTGCCTTGAGCGCGATCGTGCCTTCTGCCTCCGGCGTGCGGCCGAGCGTTATCGCCCCGTCATAATCGATGTCGGCGGGGCGGCCCGTCACCTTCAACGTCAGCCGCGCGGACCGCTCTTCGCTGAGCAGCTTGGGCGAAGTCAACCGCGTCTCGAACGCGATCGGCTCGCCGCGCCACAGCAAACTTCCCTGGGCATCGAGCGGACTTGATATGCTGCTCAAAGACAAGCGCGCATCTAGACTCTGGATCTCTTCGTTGAAGCCCGATCGTTCATCGCCATAGCGGATCGATCCGCCTTCGATGCGAATATCTTCGAGCGATAACGTCTCGAGCGCCCCCAGCGGTCCCTTCGATACGACAGCCTCTCGGGCGTCCGGGTTTGCTGATTTGACGAAGTCCTGCAGCTCGCGCGGGATTTGTCCTGGCCGCCCGGTCCCCGCTTGCGCGAGCTGAAGGCGGCGCGGCCCTTCAAGCGCGGCAAAATCCCAGCTGCGACGGCCTTTCGCGTCGACACGCAAATCGATAACCGGCTTACGCAGGATCAACCGTTCGACGCTGACCTGCTTCTGCAACAGCGGCAGCAGCGGTACCGAGGCTTCCAGCGCTTGCATGGTCGCGACTGGTGCTCCTGCCATACCGGGTGGCGCCGACAAGGTTACATCGTTCATCGAAATCGCGACGCTCGGGAAAAACGAAAGCGATGTCGGCCCGGCAATCAGCAAATCACGGCCGGTCTGTGCCTTGACGCGAGCAACCAGCTGGTCACGCACCAGGTTCGCTGGCGACCAGATCGTCAATCCGATGACCGCGGTGACAGCCATACCGGCGATGCCCAAGCCACTCCACATCAGAAATGACATGAGCCATGTACGGCCCTGCCGTTCCGGCTTGTTTTGAAACTGGCTGAATCGATACTCACCCTGCGGCAGCGGCCGCTGTCCAGCCGCCGACTGCGGCTTCCCGCCCGGCGGCCGCAGCTTCTGCAGCGGGCTACCGCTACGCTCGTTGCGCGGCCGTAATTCCTCCAAACTCGGCGGCCGAGTGGGCTGACGAGGTGGGAGCGGCGGTGGTTTTCGATCAGTCATGTGGTCCAATTCATCCAGCGAATCTCGGGTTCATGCGTCTACCGGGGGATTATGTCACGAGCGGGGGATGCGTGGATAACTTCCCTGCATTTTCCACTAAACGCCTCACTCTGTGGCACAAGCTCAAACTCTGGACTATGCTCGGTTGGCTGATTACGGAGACATCACGGGGGATGGCTAATGCTGGCATTGCAGGGGCTCGTCGGCATCGCTGCAATTCCTTTACTGGCTTGGTTCTGCTGCGAAAATAGGTCTGATCTGCCGTTGCGGCGCGCCGTATCGACGGTCCTTGCGGCGCTGGCCCTGCAGTTTTTCATCGCACTTCTGCTTCTGCGGCTGCCGGCGGCGCGCGCCTTTTTCGATGTTGTCGGTCAAGCGTTCTTGGCCCTGCGAACCGCGACGGAATCCGGCATGCAAGTCGTTTTCGGCCATTTGGCCGGTGCGCCACCACCGTTCGAGGTCAAGTATCCAAACAACATGTTCTTGCTGGGCTTCCAGGCCCTGCCTTTGATCATGGTGCTGAGCGCCATCGCGCGGCTGCTGTACCATTGGGGCGTGCTGCAAGCGATCGTCCGGGTATTTGCGAAAGTGCTGCAGGGAACCTTCGGCATCGGCGGTCCGCTGGGGACGGCGGCAGCCGCGAAAGTGTTCGTCGGCATGGTCGAAGCACCGTTGCTGATCCGCCCGTACCTGCAGGACATGGGCCGCGGCGGTATTTTCGCGATCATGGTGGTCGGCATGGCGACGGTCGCAGGCACCGTGATGGCACTCTACGGCGCAATCCTTGAACCGTTCGTGCCGGGTGCCTCCGGTCACGTGCTGGCGGCCTCGATCATGAACGTTCCTGGCGCCTTGATGCTTGCCCGGCTGGTCGTTCCGCGCGGCTTCGAAGACGGGCCATCGACGGCAAACGTCACGTTGGATGACCCCCCGCGTTCGAGCATGGACGCCATCGTGCAGGGCACCGGCGATGGCGTACGGCTGCTTGCCAACGTCATTGGGATGCTCGTCGTGATGGTGGCGCTCGTCACGCTGTTCAACGGATTTCTGGGACTGATCGGCAAGCCGTTTGGCCTGACCCTCACATTGCAAGGCATCCTTGGTCTGGTCGCTTCGCCGCTCGCATGGGCGATCGGCATTCCCTGGAACGAGGCGGCTGCGGCCGGAGGGTTGCTCGCCGAGAAAATAGTCCTGAACGAGTTCGTCGCCTATCTCGACATGGCAAAGATGCCGCCAGAGATGCTCTCGCCACGCTCGAGATTGATTATGACTTACGCGCTGTGCGGGTTTGCCAATACGGCTTCGCTTGGCATCATGATCGGCGGGTTGACGGCGATGGCGCCCGGCCGTCGCGATGTCATCGTCGAATTGGCGCCGAAGTCGATGCTGTTCGGGGCGCTGGCGACATGCCTGTCTGGCGCGGTCGTCGGCGTCATTTCTGGAGGATGAACGTAATGCCCGATGGGGGCGAAGAACCGCGGAACCAAGCGTCGCGAAACAATCTCGATCGTTGGCTGAGCAAGGTTGGCCTCGAGCGCGTAAGCGCAGCGCGGCTGTGCCTCGCATTCGTGATCGGCTTTGGCGGCTCGATAACGTTCATCCTGTTGCACTTGCCGTTGCCGTGGTTTCTGGGCTCTCTCACCGCGTGCATCATCGCCTCGATCTTGGCCGCGCCGATCGATCGGCCGGTCCAGCTGTCGATCCCGATGCGCGCAGTGCTCGGCGTTGCGATCGGCGCTGCGTTTGCGCCCGAGTTGCTCGCTCGTTTCGGCAGCATGACTTTGAGCCTGGCGCTGCTGCTGCCGTTCATGATCACCATTATTTATCTCGGCATGATCTACTTCGAACGCTTTGCGAAATACGATCGGCCCACAGCGTTTTTCTGCGCCGTGCCCGGTGGACTAACGGACATGGTAACGATGGCATCCGATGCCGGCGCCAATTCGCGGACCGTGACGTTGATCCAGGCGACGCGGATCACGCTGATCTGTTTCCTGCTGCCGTTCTGGCTGCAGTGGGCCGGTGGGCGCACGATCGGGATCTTCGTTCCCGGCGCTGTTCACCTCAACGAGTTTCTTCTGGTCGACGCGGTGGTGCTCGTCACATTGGGATGGGCCGGATGGTGGCTCGCCGAGTATTTCGGCCTCGCTGGCGCACCGATCGTAGGTCCTATGATCCTGAGCGGATTGGCCCATGCGCTAGGACTGACTGCCGCTAAAATTCCGCTCGAGATCTTGATCATTGCCCAGGTGACGCTTGGAATCTTGCTCGGCGCACAGTTCCGCGGCCTGACCTGGCGTGAGTTTTCATCGACGATGGTGTGGGGTGCAGGGTTCGCCGTCGTGCTGTTGGTTGCGACGGGCCTGGTCGCTGTCGGCGTGGCGCGGCTGACAGGCTTCGACAGCACGACGGTACTGCTCGCCTACGCGCCCGGCGGCCAATCGGAGCTCAATTTGATCGCCTACATTCTCAACCTCGATGTAGCGTACACGGCGCTCCACCATCTGGTGCGACTGGCAATTGTGATCTTCGGTGCGCAGATCGTGTTTCGGGCGAACCCAAAGTGGCGCGAGCCCAAAGAGTAGTGCGCGACAAATCGCTCGATGCCACTTCGGCGCGACGGATCTTGCCGCTGAGACCAGCGCACCGCTTGCAGTAACGTCCAGCCATTGCCCGGTCTTAGTGTCGCTCGTACTCTTGAAAAGTTTTCGCCAGACCGCCAAGCTGCCGCCCCTAGGCTCTGCACGCACGCTGCTCAACGATCCGGAATAATCAAATGGTGCGAGATCGGCTGCATTTCCTGTTGCTCAACATCGGGCACTTCCTCGATCACCTTTTCACCCTGATTTTCGCGACCGTCGCGGCCCTCGCCTTGAGCCGGGAGTGGGGCCTCGGCTATGGCGATCTGCTCAAGTATGCGGCGCCGGGCTTCTTCGCGTTCGGCGTGTTCGCGCTGCCGGCCGGTTGGCTTGCCGACAAGTGGAGCCGCGATGGCATGATGAGTGTGTTTTTCATAGGCATCGGGTTGTCCGCTATCGCCACCGCCTATGCGATGACGCCACTACACGTCGGCATCGGTCTTTTCGTCATCGGTATGTTCGCCGCGATCTACCATCCGGTGGGGCTCGCCATCGTCGTCGAGAAGTGGCGCGGCACCGGCATGCGCCTCGCGGTCAATGGCGTGTGGGGCAATCTAGGTGTGGCGAGCGCTGCCCTGATCACCGGTTACTTTATCGATCACGGCGGTTGGCGCACGGCTTTCATCGTGCCGGGCGTGGTATCGATCATGGTCGGCATCGCCTACACCGTCATGAGGTGGGACAGCATCGCGCACCCAAGACCTGCCGCCAAAGCCGCAGGACCCGCCGCGGCTCTCACGCTGGATGCGAAAGCGGTGCTATTGCGCATCTCGGTGGTGGTGTTCCTGACCACGGCGATCTCCAGCATTGTATTCCAGTCGACTACATTCGCGCTGCCGAAGGTGTTTGCCGAGAAGCTTGCCGGTCTCGACCTGTCGGCAACCGTGCTCGGGCAATTGGCATTCATGGTGTTTGCGATGGCCTCGATCGGCCAGCTGATCGTTGGCCATTATCTCGACAAGCTGGGTCCGCGCACCGTCTTCATCGCGGCCGCCGGTTTACAGCTTCTGTTTTTCTCGATCATGCCGGGATTGCAAGACTATGCGGCGCTGGCCTGTGCAATGGCATTCATGCTTGCGGCATTCGGACAGATCCCGATCAACGACTACATGATCGGCCGCATGGCCCAGGGCGATATGCGCGCCCGCATCTACGGCATCAGGTATGTGGTGAGCTTCACGGTGCTCGCCGCCGCCCTGCCGCTCATCGCGTTCATCTACGAAGGCTGGGGTTTCGACGCGTTGTTCCGCGTGTTGGCATTCGCGGCGGCGATGATCCTGCTTGCCGTATGGCAGCTGCCTTTGCGAATGCCCGCGCAAGCGACACAAGCCGTCACGACATGAAGGCTACTACGGCATCGGCTGCGGCTTCGAGATTGCCGCGGCGGGTGAATCCCGATGCACCACGTGGCGCCAGATCATGGTCGCCGTCGGGCGCCCAATGAAAGTCGATTTGCTGCGACAGCGCCATCGCCTCGACCTCTAATCGCGAGCCGAACGGATCCCGATCCCCTTGCACAATGAGCGCCGGGCAAGACATAACGAGTAGATGCGCGGTGCGCAGTTGCTCGGGCTTCTTCGGCGGGTGGAACGGATAGCCCAGGCAGACGAGCCCGCTGATTTGGCCATCGGCATGCAGGCGATCGGCGATCAAGCTAGCGACCCGCCCGCCCATCGACTTGCCGCCGATAAACAATTTTGCCGATGGCGTCATTCGGCCGCGCACCAACTGCACCGCACTCTCGTATTGTTGAACGAGAAGTTCGGCTTTCGGTGGCGGTTTCCGCTTGGGGCTGAGCCGCCGCGATGCCATGTAATCGAACTCGAAGCGTGCCGTTGCAATACCGCGTTCGGTCAGCAGCGCGACGAAGGTGTTGAGGAACAGACTGTCCATCGCCGCACCCGCACCGTGGGCGAGCAGCAGGCGGCGTTCCGCGTCAGTGGGACCATCTTCGAGCAAGGTGAGTTCGGTCATCGGCGCCTACGAGGATAGATGATGCAAGTGATTGGCACGATATCAGAACCGGTGCTGCGATTCGCGGTATTCGCCGGTGTGTTCGTCGTCATGGCACTGCTTGAGCTTGCCATCCCGAAGCGCCAACTATCAGCACCAAAAACGCACCGCTGGTTCACCAATCTGGCGATCGTCGGCATCGATAGCTTGGTCGTCCGAGCCATGGCCTTGGCGCCGCAGTTTCTTGGTGCAGTGATCGTGCCCCTGGCGGCCGTCGCGACAGCAATCTGGGCCGAAGGCCGCGGCATCGGCTTGTTCAATTGGCTCGATCTTCCAGCGTGGTTCGAGATCGTCGCGGCAATGGTCATCTTCGACTTTGCAATTTGGGTGCAGCACGTGGCATCGCACAAGGTCCCAATGTTCTGGCGGCTCCATCAAGTCCACCACGCCGACGTCGATATCGACCTGACGACGGGGATCCGCTTCCATCCCGTCGAAATCGCCCTTTCGATGCTGTACAAGATGGTCTGGGTCGTGGTGCTGGGACCGGCACCCGTCGCGGTACTATTGTTCGAGGTGATCTTGAACGCCGGCGCGATGTTCAGCCACGCCAATGTTGCGCTACCGGGATGGCTCGATCGCCGATTGCGCGCGATCATCGAGACCCCCGACATGCACCGCGTCCACCATTCGGTCATCCGGGGCGAGCACGACAGCAACTACGGTTTCAACTTGTCGATCTGGGATCGCATGTTCAGAACCTACATCGACCAGCCGAGCAAGGGTCATACCGAAATGACGATCGGCCTCAGTTCGTATCAATCGGCGGAACCTGTAAAGCTCAAGTGGAGCCTATTGTTGCCCTTCAAAAATGTCGCCAAGCACGACGGGTGACATTCCCAATTCAACGGCCGCTGGTTATAAAAGCAGATCAGGAAATCAAACCAGGATTGATATGCGGCTAGTCGCCAGCCTTATCATGTTGATCGCAACCGGCAGCACGAGCAGCTTTGCGCAATCGACTGGGGCTGCCAGATTTGCCGCGCCGATGATGTTGGCGCCGCACCCGAGCCTTGAGGCCACCGCTGAAGAGTTGCCCGCCAGCTCCGGTGACGCATCGCTGCCGCCAGTCGAGATCAGCTCACCTCCGGCCGAGACCTCTCAACCGACCTCACCTAAAAAGCCGCAAATCGCGGCCAAGCTCTTGTTTGGAGGCGTGAAGACGCCAGCCCCGTTGGAAGCGCGTGCAATTGGCTTTTATTCGAGGGGATGTTTAGCCGGTGCCAAGGCGGTTCCGATTGACGGGCCAGCTTGGCAGGTGATGCGACTTTCTCGCAATCGCAACTGGGGACACCCAAATCTCACCGCCTGGGTGGAGCGTTTCGCGCGCGATGCCCAATCACTGGAAGGTTGGTCTGGTCTTTTGGTTGGCGATATGTCTCAACCACGCGGCGGCCCGATGATCACCGGGCATGCCAGTCACCAGATCGGGCTCGATGCCGATATCTGGCTCACCCCGATGCCGGACCGCCGTCTCACACAATCGGAGCGCGAGGAGCTTGCCGCAACCACGATGCTGCCAGGCGGCAATGAAAAATCGGTGACGGTCGATCCCGCGGTGTGGACGGAGCGGCACGCAAAGTTGATCCGGCGGGCCGCGAACTACGCCGAAGTCGAGCGCATCCTGGTTCATCCAGCGATCAAGAAAGCGCTGTGCGAAGCAGCGCCGTCGTTGGGCGACGATCGCGCTTGGCTATGGAAAGTGCGACCCTATTGGGGGCACCACTATCATTTTCACACCCGCATGAGTTGCCCGCCCGATAGCACCGAGTGCAAGGCGCAAGTTGCAACTCTAAACGACGACGGTTGCGGCAAGGAACTGACGGATTGGCTGGCCTTGATCAGCCGCCCCGCTCCACCGCCGCCGGTTCCCAAGGTGCCGGCGAAGCCTGCTCCGCCGCCACCGCAGACGACGCTGGATATGCTGCCACAGGAATGCCGCATCGTGCTGGGCGATGCCGCGAAAGGCGGGTGACGGTGATCGCATCGTATCGGCGGCAACGCTTAAATCTGCGGAATGTGACCGCGCTGCGCGGGCTTTGACGCTGGTCTGAGGCTGCCATCCGCACTTGCCCCTCCGCCACCGAACGCTTCGCCGGTGATTTGCGCGAGGCCAGCCAATGACCCGATTACGCTCGATGCTTCGAGTGGCATCATGATGATTTTCGAGTTCGGCGCCTTCGCGAGCGATTCGAGCGCCTTCACGTAGTTGTTGGCGACGAAATAGTTGATCGCCTGAACATTGCCGGCAGCGATCGCAGCCGAAACCATGCGGGTTGCTTCGGCTTCGGCCTGGGCTGCGCGTTCACGTGCTTCGGCGTCGCGGAAGGCTGCCTCCTTGCGGCCTTCGGCTTCGAGCACGACGGCTTGCTTGCCGCCTTCGGCTTTCAGAATCGCAGCGGCCCGCATGCCTTCGGCTTCGAGTATCTGCGCGCGCTTCTCGCGCTCGGCCTTCATTTGGCGTGCCATGCTGTCGACCAGATCGCGTGGCGGCTCGATGTCCTTGATTTCGATACGGGTGACCTTGATGCCCCACGCTTCGGTTGCAGCATCGACAACCTGCAGCAGCCGCGTATTGATCTTGTCGCGATTGGAGAGCAACTCGTCGAGATCCATCGACCCCATGACGGTACGGATGTTGGTCATCGTCAGCTGAATGATCGAGATTTCCAACATGTTGACTTCGTAGGCGGCTTTCGCAGCGTTGAGCACCTGATAGAAGGCAACGCCGTCGACCCGGACCATGGCGTTGTCGCGGGTGATGATGTCCTGTGAAGGAATATCCATCACCTGCTCTTTCATGTTCATCTTGGTGCCGACCCGCTCCATGACGGGCACCAGGATGTGCAGACCGGGCTGCAAGGTGCGGGTGTAGCGCCCGAACGTCTCAACCGTCCAATTGGAGCCTTGCGGTACCACTTTAACAGTCGCCCACAACGCAACGGCGCACAAAACCACGAGCGCGATGCCGAATATCTCCAACCCAGCAGGCAATCCGACGGTCATAGGTTCTCTCCGGTAACTGGAAAATGCCACTACTCAAAAAATGCAGAAATCGATCAGAAGCGAAATTGACCAACTTCTGGTAAACGAAAAGCAATCGCCTGACATAAACTTGGATCAAATACGCAAATCCTGCCTCCTTTTAATACCGTGCTCCGATAAACGGCCGTAAAACACCGCTGCCCGCAGTAAAATGTAGATAACTGTTGCATTTAAAACATGCCAAATAGCGTGTGTCCCCGTCCGCCACCCGGGTTGTATAAGGGTCGCTGGACAGACGAGTAGATCGATTGAGCGGAAAACCAACGATACTGCGAAAACGCCTGCGGCAAGCAGGAGAGAGCCACCGGCCGGATGGTCCGCCGTCTGCAGGGCCCCACCGATGATGATCATCGCGGCCAGCGCCGGTATATAGCCAAGCGAACCATTGAGGCAACGTCCGCCGTCGCAGATATCAATTTCCGACACGAAGCCGGCGCCGATGAATGCTGCAACAGAAACGAAGGTTACAAACCAATTCGTACCGGCAAATCTTTGCGTGGCAAAAACCAAGTAGCCGATCATGAAGAGAAATATCGGCGCGGTGTCAGCGAGCATCGCCCAGCGCGTTGCGAACGTGTGCATGAGAAAGCTACCAGCGGCGATTAAAAAGCCTAGGGCGATCAAAGCAAGCTCAGACATCCCCTTCGAATTACTGCGCGGCGAAATCCAAAGCGACAATGCGGAAACCGCTGCAATCAGAAACGCAAAATTGGAAACCGCATTCAACGGTTCAGCCCACAACGATGGATCGGACCCACGTTCGCAGTAGGCGAAGATTTTCGTATCCCAAGCCATCCACAATACCCCGCGCCTTTTTCGCTAAATGAGCGAAGCCGCTTGACGATCACAAAATGCCTTATAAATAAATTGCATGGCCTCGACGCCGGAACCAATGCATGTCGAGAGGACCATTGACCTGCGTGCTGTCATATTGATGGCGTGATCCCGACCTCCAGCCATAAGGTTTGACATGCGCGCCGTCATCATCCACGCACCTCGAGATCTCCGCGTCGAAACATCCGTGGTGGCCGCGCTCGGCGTCGATGACGTCGAGGTCCGGGTCGAGGCTGGCGGCATCTGCGGATCGGATCTGCACTATTATCAGCACGGCGGCTTCGGCACGATCCGCATCAAGGAACCGATGATCCTTGGTCACGAGGTGGCAGGTGTCATCGCGCGGACAGGAAGTGCCGTGGCTCATCTAAAGGCTGGTCAGCGGGTTGCGGTTAGCCCGAGCCGGCCTTGCCGGCAGTGCCGATACTGCCAGGAGGGCCAGCAGCAGCATTGCCTTGACATGCGATTCTACGGGAGTGCGATGCGCTTTCCCCACGTCCAGGGAGCGTTCCGCGAACTTCTGGTGACAAGCGCGAGCCAGTGCCACCCGGTTGCCGAAGGCTTGACTGCCGGCGAAGCTGCGATGGCCGAACCGCTCGCCGTTTGCCTGCATGCCGCCAGACAAGCCGGGGCGCTACTTGGCAAACGCGTACTGGTCACCGGTTCCGGCCCCATCGGTGCGCTTTGCATGATGGCCGCACGGCGTGCCGGTGCGGCCCAAATCGTCGCAACCGACGTCGCCGATGCCGCTTTGGCGGTGGCGACGAAAATCGGCGCCGAACGGGTGATAAACGTTGCCACCGAACCAGACGTGCTCGCCACGTATGGCGCCGGCAAGGGCACATTCGACGTGTTGTTCGAGGCATCCGGCAATCAGCAGGCGCTGGTTTCCGGGCTCGACGTGCTCCGTCCTGGCGGCATCGTCGTGCAGGTCGGCCTCGGAGGTTCGGTGACGCTGCCGATCAATACGATCGTGGCCAAGGAAATCCAACTGCGCGGCACGTTCCGCTTCCATGAGGAGTTCGCCGTGGCGGTGGAACTGATGGGCAAAAGCCTGATCGACGTGAAGCCGCTGATCAGCGCCACCCTCCCGTTCGAGCGCGCGACCGAGGCGTTCGAGCTCGCCGCGGACCGCTCGAAATCGATGAAGGTGCAGCTGGCGTTTGCGTAGAACCGGTATGCGTGGGGAGGCCACGGAAGCATCTTGTCTTTCCATTCGTATTGTCTGACACTCGGCATCAGCGGGCGTCGAGACCCGTATTCTGAGACCGCAGGGAGAGACACAATGGCGAGCATGAACGGCGTATCGCGCCGCACGTTTGTAGCAGGTGCAGGTGCTGCCGCCGGTTCGGGCCTGGTCCCGATCCCCGCAGCCTGGGCCGGTGTCGACTACAAAAAATACGCTGGTACTAAGCTTGAGGCGAACCTGATCAAGGGTCCACGCGGCGATCTGCTGCAAAAGCACGCTAAGGAGTTCACCGAACTTACCGGCATCATCATTGAATCGGAAACGATCCCGGAGCAGCAGCAGCGCCAGAAGGCCGTAATCGAACTTGCCTCTGGCAAGCCGAGCTTCGACGTCATGCATCTGAGCTTCCACGTGCAGAAGCGGCAGTTCGAAAAGGCTGGATGGCTCCACGACCTCACGCCCTTCTTGAAGGACGCGAACCTCACTGCGGCGGACCTCGCCGAGAGCGATTTTTCCGCCGCTGGCCTTTCCTACGCGAAAAACGACAAAGGTCAGATGCTGGCGCTGCCGTGGTCGGTTGACTACTTCATCCTCTACTACAACAAGGAAATCTTCGAGAAGAACAAGGTCTCGGTGCCGAAGACGCTCGACGAAATGAACGAGCTCGCGGTCAAGCTCACCGACGAAAAGGCCGGCATCCACGGCTATGTCGGACGCGGCCTGAAGAACGCCAACATGACGCTATGGACCAACTACTTCCTCAACTACGGCGGCGAGTTCCTCGACGCCAAGGGCAACATCCTGACCGACGGCCCCGAGGCGATCGAGGCCACCAAGTGTTACGTGCGCTCGAATAAATCCTCACCACCGGGCGTCGCCGGCTTCAACTGGATGGAGGCGCTCGCGAGCTTCGCGCAGGGCCGCGCGGCCATGTGGGTCGACGGCGTGGGCTGGGCGCCGGGCGTCGAGAACCCGAACTCGTCGCGCATTGTCGGCAAGGTCGGCTACGCCATGGTTCCGGCCGGCCCCAAGGGCCAGTACTCGGCGACCTATGGCGACGGCATCGGCATTGCGGCGGCCAGCACCAAGAAGGAAGCGGCCTATCTCTATTGCCAATGGGCGGTCTCCAAGCAGATGGGCTCGCGCCTGCTGCAGGCGGGTGGTGGCGTGCCGTTCCGCAACTCGGTGCTCAACGACGCGGAAACGCGCGCCGGCGTAAAACTGCCGAAGGAGTGGCTGCAGGCGGTCATCGACGCCGGCAAGATCAGCAAGCTCGGCCTGCCGACCGTCATTCCCGTTGCCGAATTCCGCGACCTCGTCGGCGCCGCCGTCACCGCGACACTTTCGGGCGCCGATCCGGCAACCGAGCTGAAAAAGGCGCACGAGCAGTTCCGGCCGATCCTGGAGCGCAGCGAGAAAGCTTGATTTCCGCACGAACGGTCTTGCCGGGCCGCCCAGTAGGGGGGTGCCCGGCAATTTTTCAATCGCGAGGCGCTCTCAAATATGGATGCCGACGTAAAGCCCGTGGCTGCCGCACAAGCTCCTGCGGCCGTCATGCAGGATCAGCCTGGCGGATGGCGGCCGCCGTCGTATTGGCCGTTCGTGCTGCCTGCGATGATCGTCGTGCTCG
This sequence comes from Hyphomicrobiaceae bacterium, assembly GCA_031374115.1. GTDB lineage: Bacteria > Pseudomonadota > Alphaproteobacteria > Rhizobiales > Hyphomicrobiaceae > JAKFWF01. The sequence continues at coordinate 33,639 of JANMNO010000044.1, forward strand.
CGGTCATCGTATTCCCGTGGGTGTTCACGATCTGGATGAGCATGCACGAATGGAAGGTCGGCCAGGCGACCAAATTCGTCGGCCTCGCCAACTTTCTGCGACTGCCAAACGACCCGCGCTTTGTCGAGTCAATCTGGCACACGCTCGTCTACACGACGCTGTCGGTGGTGCTGCCGATGATCCTCGGCACGTTCGCGGCCGTGGTGTTCCATCAGAAATTTCCGTTGCGCGGACTTCTGCGCGGCCTCGTCATCATGCCGATGATGGCAACCCCGGTCGCGATCGCGCTGATCTGGACTATGATGTTCCATCCGCAGCTGGGCGTTCTCAACTATCTGCTGTCGCTCGTCGGCATCGGTCCGCAACTGTGGGCGTTCCATCCCGCGACCGTGATCCCATCGCTGGTCCTCGTCGAGACCTGGCAGTGGACCCCACTCGTCATGCTGATCGTGCTCGGCGGTCTCGCCGCTATTCCCTCGGAGCCCTATGAAAGTGCCCTGATCGACGGTGCCACCGTCTGGCAGATGTTCCGCTACATCACACTGCCACTGATCACGCCGTTCCTGTTCATCGCCGCGATGATCCGCATGATCGACGCTGTCAAGGCATTCGACATCATCTTCGCGATCACCCAGGGTGGGCCTGGATCCGCGTCCGAGACGATCAACGTCTACCTCTACAGCGTGGCGTTCGTTTACTACGACATCGGCTACGGTTCGGCGATCGCGCTGGTGTTCTTCATCATCATCATCATGCTTGCCGCAGTCATGCTCTACGCGCGCCAGCGCATGCATTGGAACGAAGCCGGGGGCGGCGCATGAGCCTGAAGCAATTCCTCGGCAAGATCGGCCTGTGGTTCTCGATATTCGTCATCGTCTCGCCGGCGATCCTGTTCTTCATCTGGATGATCTCGCTGTCGCTGAAGTATGAGATCGACAACGCTTCCTATCCGCCGATTCTGATCCCGGAGCGCTTCGCCTGGGACAACTACGCGCAGGTCTTGGCGTCGAACCGCTTCTTGACGTACTTCATGAACACTTTGATTGTGACCGGCTCCGCGACGCTTCTGGCGCTGCTCGTCGGCGTACCGGCGGGCTATGGTATCGCGCGCATGAAGGCGCACAAGTCGGCGATCGTCATTTTGATCGCGCGGATCACCCCGGGCCTGTCCTATCTCATTCCGCTGTTCCTGTTGTTCCAGTGGCTGGGCCTTCTTGGCACGCTGGTGCCGCAGATCGTCATCCATCTCGTGGTCACGGTGCCGATCGTGATCTGGATCATGATCGGCTATTTCGAGACGACGCCGCTCGAACTCGAGGAAGCGGCCCGCATCGATGGCGCAACGCGCTGGCAAATCTTCCGCCACGTCGCGATGCCGATCGCCAAGCCCGGCATCGCCGTGGCGTTCATCCTGGCGGTGATCTTTTCGTGGAACAATTTCGTGTTCGGTATCGTGCTGGCGGGACGCGAGACGCGCACGCTCCCCGTCGCCGTCTACAACATGATCTCGTTCGACCAGCTGAGCTGGGGACCGCTCGCCGCCGCCGCGCTGCTCGTCACCTTCCCGGTACTGCTGCTGACCATGTTCGCGCAGCGCCAGATCATCGCCGGCCTGACCGCTGGCGCGGTAAAGTAGGGCTGATAAAGACGACTGCGCGTTTGACGGACGCGGCGATCGCATGCGACGACTTTGTGTTTCCAACAGCACACGCGAACGCGCGCATCAGCGCGCTAAGGTCGAGCATATGATTATTGCCATCGATGGACCGGCCGCTTCCGGCAAAGGTACTCTTGCCAAGCTGATCGCCCTGCATTTCGGCTTTCCGTGCCTCGACACCGGTCTGTTGTACCGTGCAGTTGCCCGCGACGTGATTGCCGCCGGCGCTGACCTCGACGACGAAACCGCGGCCGCGCACGCTGCCCGCACACTCGACCCGAAGACGCTGGGCGACGACGGCTTGAGGTCCCCGGGCGTCGGCGATAAGGCTTCGATCGTGGCAAAGTTCCCGTCGGTCCGCTCGGCCCTGCTCGCATTTCAGCGTGAGTTCGCGCATTGCCCGCCGGGGGCCGTGCTCGACGGCCGCGACATCGGCACGGTCGTATGTCCGGATGCCGACGTGAAGTTGTACGTGACAGCCGCGTTGGAGATCCGCGCCCAGCGCCGTTACAGCGAGTTATTAAGCCGCGGCGAAGTTGTTGACTATGAACGCGTGCTCGGAATCATTCGCGGTCGCGATGAGCGCGATGCCGGCCGTGCCGATGCTCCAATGAAGGCTGCAGCAGATGCACTGTTGCTCGACACCAGCAATTTAGATATAGACAGCGCACTCGACGCCGCCATCGGACTGATCAAGAGGACGGTTGGCCAATAGGGTTTCTACTTCACTCGATGCCTCGAACGGCAGCTTGGAAGGACACGAAGCTCCAATCTCGTTGGTGGGAAATACCCTCCGCAGGCGGCAGTCGAACAAACTCAACATGCGCGCTGGCTCCAACCAGCCGGCCACGCTTGCGTGTCCGGTAATGTCGTCGTCACGATGAATGTGATCGTCACGCTCATATGGCTGTCACAAGGGAAGTAGCCTTCGCATTTCGAAACCAAACCCACCGCGGGCGCTCCCCGCAGTCGATGAACCCTAACAGGAACTTTAATGGCAACCGCAACCGCTCAAACCTCGAAAGAATACAATCCGACTCGCGATGACTTCGCGGCCATGTTGACCGAGACACTCGGCGCCGACGACGCCTTCGAAGGCAGTGTCGTTCGCGGCAAGATCGTCGGCATCGAAAAGGACATGGCGATCATCGACGTTGGCCTCAAGATGGAGGGCCGCGTCGCATTGAAAGAATTCGGTCTCCCCGGCCAACCGGCGGAACTGAAGGTCGGCGACGAGGTGGAGGTCTACCTCGAACGCATCGAAAACGCGCTCGGCGAAGCGGTCTTGTCCCGCGATAAGGCCAAGCGCGAAGAGAGTTGGACCCGCCTCGAAAAGCAGTTCTCGGCTGGCGAAAAAGTCACCGGCGTCATCTTCAACAAGGTCAAGGGCGGCTTCACCGTCGACCTCGACGGCGCCGTGGCGTTCCTCCCCGGTTCCCAGGTCGACGTCCGCCCGGTGCGCGACATCGGCCCGCTGATGCATCAGCCGCAGCCGTTCCAGATCCTCAAGATGGATCGCCGCCGTGGCAACATCGTCGTCTCCCGCCGTTCGGTCCTCGAAGAAAGCCGCGCCGAGCAGCGGACCGAGATCGTCGCCCGCCTCGCCGATGGCCAGGTGATCGACGGCCTCGTCAAGAACATCACCGACTACGGTGCGTTCATCGACCTCGGCGGCATCGACGGCCTGCTGCACGTGACCGACATGGCCTGGCGCCGCGTCAACCATCCGTCCGAGATCGTCAACGTCGGCGACACCGTGAAGGTCCAGATCATCCGCATCAACCCGGAAACGCAGCGTATCTCGCTTGGCATGAAGCAACTGCAGTCGGATCCGTGGTCGGGCATCGAAGCCAAGTACCCGGTCGGCGGCCGCTTCAAGGGCACCGTCACGAACATCGCCGACTACGGCGCGTTCGTCGAACTCGAACCAGGCGTCGAGGGCCTGATCCACGTCTCCGAAATGAGCTGGACCAAGAAGAACATCCACCCCGGCAAGATCGTGTCGACCAGCCAACAGGTCGATGTGCAGATCCTCGAAGTCGACAGCAACAAGCGCCGCATCAGCCTCGGCTTGAAGCAGACCCAGGAAAATCCATGGGACAGCTTCCTGACGACGCATCCGAAGGGCTCGATCGTCGAGGGCCCAATCCGCAACATCACCGAGTTCGGCCTGTTCATCGGGCTCGACAACGGCGTGGACGGCATGGTCCATCTGTCGGATCTGGACTGGAACAAGCCGGGCGAAGAGCTCATCAAGGAGTTCAAGAAGGGCGACAACGTCAAGGCCATGGTGCTCGACGTGGATAGCTCGAAGGAGCGCATCTCGCTCGGCGTCAAGCAACTCAGCGGCGATCCTGCCGATGCGCTCGGCAAGTACAAGAAGGGCGATGCGGTAACCTGCACGGTCGTCAAGGTCGAAGAGAATGGCATCGAAGTGAAGGTCGCCGACAGCGAGCTCACAGCCTTCATCCGCCGCGCCGACCTGTCTCGCGAGCGCACGGAACAGCGTCCGGAGCGGTTTAACATCGGTGACAAGGTCGACGCTTCGGTCCTGAGCGTGGATCGTGCGGCCCGCCGCATCTCGGTCTCGATCAAGCAGCTCGAAGTTGCCGAAGAGAAGCAGGCCGTGGCCCAGTACGGCTCGTCCGACTCGGGTGCCTCGCTCGGCGACATCTTCAAGGCTGCCATCAAGAAGCGTGAAGGCAGCGACAGCTGATCTAGCTTAGGTGTCTGACCCGGAGGGTCTGACACCATCCCAGACACCACCGCACGAGCGGCGCGGCCTCGAAAGGGTCGCGCCGTTTGCGTTCTGCGGCGAGTTGCGGATTGATGCTGGACGGACGAGCGCCTAGTGTTCCGGGAGTAGATGGCACTCGATGCTGTTGTAATCACAGGTTGCCGCATGACCCTTGAAACCGAGACTGTTCTCGATCGCCGCCGCTTGCGCCGGAAACTTTCAGTGTGGCGCTCGCTCGCTGTTGTGGCCGGTATCCTTGCGCTCGGCGTGATGTACTCGATGCGCGACGGCCAAGTCGGCTTTGCGCAGCCGCGCCAGATTGCACGGATCAGCATCGAGGGCATGATCACCGAAGACCGCGCACAGCTGGAGCTGTTGCGACGTGTCGCGGAAGCCAAGCACGTCGATGGTGTGATCCTGTTCGTCAACAGCCCCGGTGGCACGACGACGGGCGGGGAAGCCCTTTTCGAGGGTCTACGCCGATTGGCTGAGAAGAAGCCGCTGGTCGCGCAATTCGGCACCGTTGCCGCTTCCGCCGCCTACATCGCGGGCCTCGGTACCGATTACATCGTCGCGCGCGGAAATTCGATCACCGGCTCGGTCGGCGTAATCATGCAGTGGCCGGAAGTGTCTGAGTTGCTGGCCAAGCTGGGGGTCAAGATGAACGAGATCAAAAGCGGTCCGCTGAAGGCATCGCCATCGCCGTTTCAGCCGATCGACGAGCCAAGCCGACAGGTTGCACAAGCGATGATCAGCGAAGGTCAGCGTTGGTTCCTCGATCTCGTGACCACGCGGCGCAATGTGAAAACTGCGGAGATACCTGGGCTTGAGCAAGGTCGCGTTTTCTCGGGGCGCGAGGCCCAGACGCACAAACTCGTCGATGAGGTCGGCGGCGAGACAGAGGCGATGCGGTATCTGCAGGAAAAGCGCAACGTGCCGAAAGATCTGAAGATAATCGACTGGAAACCGAAACGGCAATCCGATTGGCCGTTGGGTACGAGCGAGGCTGGCATCTTTGGTTGGCTCGCCGGCCGCATGTTCGGCGACCTCGGTGCCCGGCTGGCGCAAGATCCAAGTCTAGGAAGCGTTGGCCTTGACGGCCTCGTCTCGGTTTGGCACCCTGGGAAAAATTAAGGGATTACAAGGTCTTTAACCTCTCGCGTTGGCCGTGTTGTGGCCGCTCGGGGTCCCATTGGAGCGACCGCCACGTGATCAAGTCCGAACTCATTCAAAAAATCGCGGCGACGAACCCGCACTTGTTTCACCGCGACGTCGAACGCATCGTCAACGTCATCTTTGACGAGATCATCGAGGCGTTGGCACGTGGTGACCGGGTCGAGCTGCGCGGGTTCGGCGCATTCACGGTCAAGCATCGTGCACCTCGTGTCGGCCGCAATCCGCGCACGGGAGCGTCGGTACCGGTCGACGAAAAATTTGTGCCGTTCTTCAAGACCGGCAAGGAACTGCGCGAGCGGCTGAACACCGGCGCTGCCTGAAGCAGTTAAGCGCTGGCCCTCAACCATTGAAGCTATTTGGGAGTGACCCCCGTGCTCGGGCGTATCATTGGACTGGTCAGCGGGCTGTTCGCCGCGATTTTCCTCGTGTCGTTAGCCGTTGCCAACCGGCATGCGGTGCGACTGGTGCTGGATCCGTTCAACCCAGAGAGCCCAGCGATATCGACCGAGCTACCGTTCTACGCCTACCTCTTCGCCATGCTGATCGCCGGCGTGATGCTGGGCGGCTTCACAACATGGATGAGCCAGGGTAAATGGCGGCGCACCGCGCGCAACCGGACCTATGAGACGACGCGGTGGCGTGCGGAAGCCGAGCGCCTGACACGGGAGCGGGAAGCAGCGGCAGCTGCCAATCAACCGCGCAAACAACTGGCTGTAGCGGGCGGCACGCAAGCCCGGTTGCGCTGATCGATTTTGTATCAACCGAGAGGACGGTTTGCCATGCGCTTCATCGATTCAGCGCAGGTTTCGAAAGCGCTTTCCTATCCCGGCCTGATCGACATCCTCGATCAGGCATTTCGCGTTGGCGCGATTTCACCGTTACGGCATCATCACAAGATAGCGCTCGAAAATCGTCCCGAGGCGATGCTGCTGTTGATGCCGGCGTGGTCTGCTTCGACGCCGGGTGCAGCGACCGCCGGTCCGTACATCGGCATCAAGATCGTGACGGCGTTCCCCGACAACGGACCGCGCCTCGGCAAGCCCGCGATCCAGGGCATCTACCTGTTGCTGTCGTCGGAAAGTGGCGAGCCACTGGCGCTGATCGACGGGCCGGCGCTGACGGTGTGGCGCACGGCTGGTGCATCGGCACTTGCGAGCCGGTACCTCAGCCGACCGGACGCGTCCCGCATGGTGATGATCGGCGCCGGCGCGTTGGCTGAATACCTGATCCGCGCGCACGCCTCGGTGCGCCCGATCAAGTCCGTCGCCATCTGGAACCGGACACCGGCCAACGCCGAAGCCATGGCAGCCAAGCTCGCCCACACCGGCCTCGATATCACCGCGACTACCGATCTCGAAGCGGCGGTGCGTGCGGCCGATATCGTCTCGACAGCAACGATTTCTTCGACGCCGGTCGTCAAGGGCGCGTGGCTGAAAGCGGGCTGCCACCTCGATCTCGTCGGCGCCTTTCGCCCGGATATGCGCGAGGCCGACGACGACTGCGTGCGTCGCGCCAGCCTTTGGGTCGACACACGGGTTGGCGGCATGAACGAAGCCGGCGACGTCGTGATGCCGCTGAAGGCTGGAGTGATTACCGAGGCGGACGTGCTTGGCGATCTCTACGAACTATCGCGTGGCCAAGCGCCGCTGCGGACTTCGAACGAAGAAATCACCATGTTCAAATCGGTCGGCGCCTCGATCGAGGATTTGGCTGCGGCAATTGCAGTGTATGAGAGCGCCTGATCGTCGGCGTCACCAACAGGCACCATGGCCATCGAAGTAAAAATCTGCGGCTTGAAAACGCTCGCTACGATGCAGGCAGCACTCGATGCGGGCGCGGACTACGTTGGCCTGGTGTTCTTCGAGAAAAGCCCGCGCAACGTGTCGATCGAGACCGCCGCCGAACTCGCCGACCTCGCGAGCGAGCGTGCCAAAGTGGTCGTGCTGCTCGTCGACGCAAGCGATGGCATGGTCGACCGCATCATGCCCTACGTCGCGCCCGACATCCTGCAGCTGCACGGCTCTGAAACGCCAGCTCGCGTTGCCGAGATCAAGCGGCGGACCGGTGCCACGATCATGAAGGCGATCAAGGTTGAGACCGCCGCCGATGCAGCGCTGGCACTCGACTACATTGGC
>JANMNO010000051.1:0-54689 GCA_031374115.1 Hyphomicrobiaceae bacterium
CCTTCCGCTCGTCCAGCGCCCTCGCTTCGGCCTACGGCATCGCGGTTACCGGCACGATGGTGGTGACCGTGATCCTGGCCGCGATCGTTGCGCGCTACTACTGGAAGTGGTCGGTTCTGCGGACTGCGGCCGTGATGCTGCCGTTCCTTGTCGTCGACGTCGTTTTCCTGGGAGCCAACATGTTGAAGATCCTGGAAGGCGGCTGGCTGCCCCTGGTGGTCGGCGCCACATTGCTGCTGACGATGCTCACATGGCGGCGCGGCACCGACCTGCTGACACGACGATCGATGAGCGAGGAACTGCCGCTCGCCGATCATCTGCCGATGCTGGAGCAAAGGATCATCGATCGCGTTCAGGGCACCGCGATCTTCCTGACCAGCCACCCCGATGCAGTGCCGACGGCGCTGATGCACAACATCAAGCACAACAAGATCCTGCATAATCGCAACATCATCGTTTGCATCGATACGGCCGACAGCCCCCGCGTCGACGAGGCCGAGCGCGGCAAGACGAAGGTGCTGTCGCCGTTGTTCACCACCGTACGGCTGAACTTCGGCTTCATGGAAGAGCCCGACGTGCCGCGCGCAATGATGCGCCGCCGCCTCGGCCTCGATCTCGAACCGATGCAAACCTCGTACTTTCTTTCCAGACGCGCGCTGCGTCCATCGGCGCGATCGCAGATGCCGCTGTGGCAAGATCGCTTCTTCATCTGGCTCGCGCGGCATTCGAGCGATGCATCGAACTACTTCAAGATTCCAACCGACCGCGTGATCGAGGTCGGCACGCAAGTGGTGATCTGATCTGCATCCGATGGGTAAGCGGAAGCTTCGAACCCAGGCTCCAAGTTCTAGCATCGGATCAGCCGCACCGATTGCGAGATTGCTCGTCGCCGTGCACGACTCGAAGGAGAGCTGGGAGCGGTTCCGGGAACAGATCCTCATGCCGAGAATGGAGCAAGGTATCGAAGGGGGATTGGTTGGGCCGCCCCAGGAAACTGCATTCGAGGTTCACAACCTGCAAAAATAACGTCTCAGCGCTTCGTCCAGAGTGTGGATGAAAGAGACAGCCAGTTGGCTGCGATCTTCACCGCGGCAGCATCTTGTCAAATTTTGGGATCGAATTGAGGTCGTTGACCCACGCCTGTTGTGAGCAAACAGATAATTGTCGGCGCGGCACTAAATTCATTGCGTTGGTACTATGCCGACCCGGACGTTGTAACGCTCTAAGACGAGCAAAGACGATCAGCGTTTGAGTGTTCTTCGAGCCACGCGTTCGTCCGAACGCCGCAATGAAAATTGCTGCGACGCACCGTGTCCGGCATCAATTTCAGCAGCAAGTGTCAGCTTGTTGACGCGCACCGACCGCGCGGCCCAGAGCCGACTGATAGGCGCAACTGACCCCAAGCAGACGAAAGGGCGAAGTCAGAGGCGGACGAAGTTTCGTCGGCTTATCGCCTCCAATCCTGACCTGCCCAATATCGTCAACTGGGTCAAGGCGATGGACGGGGCGCCTCCGGTGCATCACGCTGGCGTCACGCGACACGCCTCTCAGGGGAAGCACCCGATCAGCGCTTCTCAACAAGACGGAGCACCTGGCCGGTCATGCCATGAGGACCAAGCGTGTCGTTGGTGAGCAGGTACAGCTCCCCGTCGCGGTCGGCCTCGAGGCTAATGATGCGGGTCTCGAGCTGCATGAGCTTCTCGAGCGGCCAGAGGGTGGAGGCCGCTTCTATCGGCTCGGCAATGAAGAGCTGACCCGAGGGCTTGCGGAAGTCTGCGCTCCAGTCGACCACCACGAGCTTCCCCGCGAGGGCCGGAATGCCGCGGCCGCGGTAAACGCGTGCACCGGTGACGGCGGTGCCCACCCCCTTGATGCCAAGCTTCGTCGCCGGATGGGAGGCTTGCATATTGGGATACTCGACGACGGGCAGCTCTAAGCGGGTTCCTTCGGCGTCCCGATCGGCGCAGGCCTGCGGCGGCTCGCGCGGCTTCAGCCGGTCGATGCAGTGCACGCCTTCCATGAGCGGCCAGCCAAAATTGCCGGCACCGCGCACGCGGTAGACCGCCTCCCAGAGCGTCTCGGCGACGGCCGTCACATAGAGATCCCCGCTGCCGTTGCTGTCGAAGGTCATGCGGAAGGGGTTGCGCCAGCCCCAGGACCACACCTCTGGGCGGCCGCCGCCTCCAGCGAACGGGTTGTTGCGGGGGATGGCGTAGCCGGGAAAGCCTCGATCAACGTCGATGCGCAGGATCTTTCCAAAGAGCGAATTGCGATCCTGCGCGAGATAATCCCAGGACAACGCGTGTGCCGGCACCTCGAATGCTTCCCAGATCACCTTCGGGCCGAAGCCGTGCGAGGCGCCGCTGTCGCCGAAGCCGATGTAGAGAAAGCCATCCGGACCGAAGGCGAGGCCGCCGCCGTTGTGCTTGCGGCTTGGCCAATCGAGTTCGAGGAGCACTCGCTCGGAGCGGAGATCGGCCGCCGGTGTCTCGCCAAGCGTGGCGGTGAGCTCAGAGACGCGCCGCGTGTGGTTCCAGCTCGCAGGCGCGCCCTGGCGCAACGGTGCTGAGTATGTGACGAGAACGCGTCCGTTGCGGGCGAACGCGGGATGAAGCGCGAGCCCGAGGAGCCCACGCTCCTCGAAGCCCTGGTCGAGGGCGACGAGCCTGCTGCGCAGATCGAGGAAGAACTCGGGCGCGAGTTCACCGCCTTTGCCCAGGATGCGCACTAGACCATCCTGCTGGACAATGAGCTTACGCCCGCTGCTGTCGGGCAGCTCCACCAGCTGGATCGGGGCCGTCAGCCCCTGTGCAATCGGCTCGACCCCGAGGCTCGGGGCCTGGCCCCGCGCTGCAGCTGTGCAGAGTGCCGCAAGCGCCATGGCGACGGCCACGATCGTAACAACTCGTGCAAGCATGCTGGTCTCTTTGCTCCAACTCCGACGAGTCTAGAATTAGGCCAATGGGCCCGGCAACGCAATTTTGGAGCAACTTGGAGCTATGTCAGCAGTCCCCGGCGGGGGCTTCCGGCAAACGCCCCTCGCGCGCAAGCCGCAGCCACGTATAGAGCAGCGACCGGCAAACCCCATTGCGATTGGCCACAGCTGAAGCGGTGGCACCCGGTACGAGCGCCTCGCTCATGATCCGCAACTTCTCCTCATCCGGCCACTTCCGCCGCCGCTCGACCGATGTGATGATCTCGTGCGCCATGTCCGGAACCGTCCTTACCCACGTGCGTAATGACGCCATGCATCGCCCGGCGCCGCCGATTCGACAATGCATCGCAGCGGCGCAGCGGCTTCGCTGGGCGATCGCAAGTGCGAATAAGCGGCGCATTAAAAAGAATAGCCCTTCTGAATATTATGATTAGAGTCTTACTTATTATGAACTCCACAAGTTGATCAGCGCAAACAATCCAAACCAGATAAGGTCTCCCTTTTTTAATTTCACTAAAGCTTAGAAGCTTGTCTACAATTACTCTTGAACCCCCCACGCCCAAGCGCCTTTCGTTTGCAGGGATGGGTGGCGCGCGTCATTGCACCGCAAAGCCGCTTGTGGTGCTCACTACGCCGCGCTCGCTCCTCAGATTGGCGCTGACAATCGTCGGAGCTGGAGGTTTGCCGAGCGTCTCTCAATTGTTTTTCAAGCTGGCGCTGCTGAATCCGCTGCTTAAGCTGTCTGAGCCGTTCCGCAACGTACCCAGTGCGGAGCAAGTAAATAGTGCACCTTGCACGCCGATGCTGCCGGCATAGGCCATCAAATCAGTAAATCGATTGACCATTGCTGGCGGCAGCTCTTGCGACGTTCTCCGATCGAGCGCCAGGGAGTCGTCGGGAAGGTTCACGACTTCAGCATCCGGCCAATGCTGCGCAAAGGCATCGGTAATCGGTGGCATTGCGACCGTGACTGCATGGATAGCGGCGATGCGGGTACGGCGGGTCACGTGACGCGACCTTCTTCAAGCCGCGCCGTCGGCGAAGATCCAGACGTGCTCCGGACTAATCGCGCACCACACTGTGCCGCCGGCAATCGCCTCGTCTCCTTGCGCGCGCAAGGTGAGATCCCCGCGAGTTAGTCTGTATTCCCAACGGTCGCCGAGATAGATACTACCGTCGACCTTCATCTCGATGCGGTCTGGACCGGGACCATCACCAATGCGAACGCGTTCCATGCGCACGATCGCAGTGGCAGGCGCAGAGTTTGCGATGGGATCGGCGCCCATGCGCGTGCCAGCTATGCTCCAGCCGTCGCCGGCGAGTGACACCCCCCCAACTGCATCCAATCGTCCTTTCCCTTTGAGAACATTGTTAGTCCCCAAGAACTCGGCCGTGTAGCGGTTGGTGGGTTTCGAATAGATCTCGACAGGCGTCCCCTCTTGAATGATAGCGCCGTCCTTGAGAAGCAGCACGCGGTCGGACATCGCCAATGCCTCGCCTTGGTCATGCGTCACGACGACGGCACACAGACCCAGATCGAGGATGAGCTTTCTGATCCAGAACCGCGCTTCCTCGCGCAGCTTAGCATCCAGGTTGGACAAGGGTTCGTCGAGCAGTATCACACTCGGCTCGTAGACCAGGGCACGGCAGATGGCGACCCGCTGTTGCTGACCACCCGAAAGTTGAAATGGATAGCGCTCACCGAGATGCCCGAGACCCAATTGGTCAAGCGTCGCTTGGACGCGCTTGCCGATGTCGGCCGGCGAGACACCGCGCAGCTTGAGACCGAAGGCGACATTCTCAACGACCGTCTTATGCGGCCAGAGGGCGTAGGATTGAAAAACCAGGCCGATGTTGCGCTGTTCCGGTGGCACGGCGATCTTCTCGGGCCCGTCGAATACGGTTTTGCCACCGATGGTGATACGGCCTTGTTCGGGAACTTCGAGCCCCGCCATGCAGCGCAGCAAGGTTGTCTTACCACTGCCCGAGGCGCCCAGCAGCGCAATGATTTTGCCCTTTTCGGCGGTGAACGATGCACCCTTGAGGATCTGCATACTGCCCAGTGTTTTGTGCACGCTGTCGACGACGAGATCAGTCATGAGAGCGAGCTCCGAGACGCAGGGCGAGGGCCATGCCGGCGGTGGTGAGAACGATACTGATGAGCGAAAGTGCGGCGATGGTATCGAGCGCACCTGTCGCCAGCAGCGACACGATCAGCGAGCCGATGACTTCCGTTCCATTCGACATCAGGTAGACGCCGGTAGCATATTCCTTCAGGAACGTGATCATGATCAGCGTCCATGCGCCGACGAGACCCGGCCGGATGATCGGAACGACAATGCTAACCCAGGCGCGACCGATACTGGCACCTGTGACACGCGCGCTTTCTTCCAATTCCGGGGCTACCTGCATGAGCGTCGCCTGGATGAGACGCAGCCCATAGGACAAGCCGACGACCATATACGCAATCCAGATGCTGAACAGGGTCGGTCGAAGGGGCGTCAACAACGGCACGAACAGGAATACCCAGAAGAAAGCCAGGCCGATGACAAGCCCGGGCAAGGCACGCGGCAACAGCACAAGATAATCCAGGGTTCCAGCGACCCGTCCGGTCCAGCGGTGTGCTGCCAGCGCAATAGCGAGATAAGCGGCGACCGCGAGCGCGCCGCCGACGACAGCGATCAACACGGTATTGATCAGCCCACGCGTTAAGCTCTGCACCTGGAACAGTTCTTCGAAGTTAGCGAGCGTCAGATGCTTCGTCAGATCGACGCCCTCGCCCCAACTGTCGACGAAGGCACGCACGGCAATGCCTCCAACCGGCAGCAATACGGAGACGAGAAGCCAGGTCCCGATGGCTATCCACGAAGTGATCTGCTTGGCGGGCCCAAGCCGGATCGGCGACACGCGTGCCCCCTTGCCGCCGATCGTCGCGTAGCGCCGCGCGCGCGCCAACAACCGGCGTTGCAGCCAGACGAGCGGAAACGTGATGGCGAGCAGGACGACGGCGACGACGGCCATCAGATGGTACGACGGCACACCCATCAGAGTTGTCAACTTATAGATATACGTCGTCAGCACGAGCACGCCGCCGGGATCGCCTAGGATCAGCGGCAGGCCGAAACTTTCGAAAGCGAGCAGAAAATTGAGCGCTGTCGCGAAGATGAGCGCGGGCATGATCAGCGGCCACGTCACGTGCCAGGCGACTTGCCAGACGCTCGCGCCTGTGGTGCGCGCCGCCTCTTCGAGGTCGGCAGGTAGATTCTTCATCGCTGACGAGGCGTAGAGATAGACATGCGGCACATGACCGAGGCCGGCGATGACAATTAGGCCGGTCAGGCCGTAGATGTCCCACGGTACGAACCCGAATAGGCGCTTGGCGCCAAGCGACACAAATCCGCTTGGTCCGATGGCAACCGTGTAGCCGAAGCCGAGCACGATCGCCGACAAGAACATCGGCATCAGAACCAGGGGTTCCAACCAGCGCCGTCCAGCAAGGTCCGTGCGCGTCAGCAGAAACGCGACCATTGCGCCTAGCGGCACGGCTACCGCGACCATTCCAAAGGCGAAGATTGTCGTATTGCGCAGCGCTTTCCAAAAATCAGGATCGGAAAAAACGAACGCAAAGGCGTCGAGCCCGTACCGCGCCGATTTGTCAAAGAACGGCCCGGTCAGGAAACTCTGGTAGACGATCAGGCCCACGGGTGCGAGGACCACGATGGCAAGAACGGCAAACGCCGCTAGTCGAAATGCCGTGGCATCGCCCTGCGTACGCATCGCCATCCCCCTCAGCCTGATTTCGACAATTGATCAGTTGGCGATCGATTTTTTCCACTCGGCCAAGAAATCTGAGCGCTTTTTCGGCTCTAGCCAATCGATAAGTTTGCCATCGAGGGGGATCGGCTTGAGATTGCCGCCAACCATCTTCTGGAGGCTGTCGATATTCTCGGTTCCTGCCGCGACATCCGTGCGAACGGACGGGATGCCGCTCGCCGCCGCCGCTTCCTGGCCGGCTTTCGACAGCATGAAGTCGACGAACAGGCGGGCGGCGTTGGGGTGCGGAGCACCCTTGGTCATGACTACAACGCGCGCGAATGACGCTGTGTAGTCGCTTTGAAAGACAACGCCGATGGCTGGGTTCTTGCGGGCCCAATCGATCGCGTAAGAACCGATCACGTTGAACGCGATCGTATGTTCACCGGAGACAACCTTCTCGCGCATCTGCCCGGAACTCGAGTACGTCTTGCCCTGGGTCGCGCCAAAGGCCTTCGCAAGATCCCAGAAGGTCGTGGTCTGCGTGCTGTCGTTGGTCGACCACAGAAAGCCCATGCCGGACTTTTCCGGATCGAACGTTGCGACCTTGCCTTTCAAGGCTTCCTTGCGTTCTTGGAGCACCTTGATCAGGTCGGCGCGCGTTTTCGGGACAGCATCAGCCGGAAACAGTGTCTTGTTGTAAATGATCGCCGCCGGCTCGATAGAGGTGCCGAAAGCGTGGCCTTTGTACTTGGCCCAGGTCGGAATTGCAGCGTCCTCCGGTGTCGTGATCGGAGCGGTCAACCCCTTTTCGACAAGGTTGACCAGGAGGTCCATCGCGCTTGTCCAAACGAGGTCAGCAGTGACTTGCCCCGCTGCTGCTTCGCTGATCGCACGATTGTACGAATTGTTGGTGCCGAGGTCGTTCCAGTCGATATCGATGCCGGGGTATGTTTTCTTGAAGGCATCGAGCAGACCCTTCGCCTGCGCCGCATCGGTCGAAGTGTAGACCGTCAGCTTCGCTTCCTTCTTCGCCGCGGCGATGACGTCGGCATAATTGGCCGGATAGCCGGCCGGAACCGACTGGGCCATGACGGGTAGGGACGCGACGGCTAAGCCTGCCGATGCAATAAGCGCAAGAACAGGGTGACGAGAGAGTTGCATGGTTTCCTCCTAGGAATGCAGGTGACGGTGCGTTTCGTGCGCACTCTTTTGGTTCACGGGGCGACAATGGACGCGACGCGGCGGCCGAAGGCATCGCAGTTCATGGTACCGCCGAGATCGAGCGTGCGTGACTTCGGATCGGCGAGGACAGTGTCGATTGCCGTCTCCATGGCGGCAGCCGCAGTGTGAAAGGCCGGCTTGTGGTAACGCGTGCCCATCCAGTTGAGCAGCATGGCAACCGACAGGATCATCGATGTCGGGTTGGCGATGTTCTTGCCGGCGATGTCTGGTGCCGAACCGTGCTGCGCCTGGGCGCAGCAGTGCGTCGAACTTGCGTTCATCGAGCCTGCGAGACCTAGGCCGCCCGCCAGTTCACTGGCGAGATCGGACAAAATGTCTCCGAAGAAATTAGTGCAGCACAAAACGTCGAAGCGCTCCGGAGATTTCACGATGTGCGCGGTCGAGGCGTCTACGAGCAGATCGTCGAGGACAATGTCCGCAAATTCCTTATGCACATGATGCACGGCTTCGAGAAACAGCCCGTCTGTCATGTGGAAGCAATTAGCCTTGTGAATTGCGGTCACTTTCTTGCGGCGCGTCCGTGCCAGCTCGAATGAAGCTCTTGCGATCCGCTCACTGCTATGGCGCGTGATCTTTCGGGTGGCGAGCGCGAGATCCGGCGTCGGCATGCACTCGCCAATGCCCCGGGCCATGTTGCGATCAGCATAAAAGCCTTCCGTCGCCTCGCGCATGATCACCAGGTCCATCGTGCGCCCTTGACGCATGTTATGCGGTACGCCGTTTCTGGTGCGCGCGGGCCGGACGTTGGCAAACAAATCAAGCCCGACCCGAAAGCTTGCCGAGATGTTGCGACCGCCCTTGTCCCGGGGCGGATAGTCGGCGTGCGACTGCGTGCCAAGGATGATGCCGTCGTAGGACTTTGCCCTTTCAAGCACGGCCGGTCGCAGCGTCGTGCCGTGCTTCTCCAAGCTCACGAATCCGACATCCTCGTGGTCGTATGCGAGGTCGAGCCCGAAGCGTCGGCTTGCGGCCTCGGCAACAACCAATGCTGCAGCAGTAATCTCCGGTCCAATGCCATCTCCGGGCATGACGATCAAGCGCATGGTGTCTCCGAACGTACGTGTATCTTTGATCCTGGTGGGTAAGGCGATTTCAGTCATATTCGCGAGTCCTTCCGCATCGAGGGGGCACGACACGTGATGCCTACTGGATTGATGTCTGGCACTTGTCGTCGGGATGGACCTTGGTTCGCGTCGACCGGCGCGTGAACAGACAACCGAGTAAGGCCCAGGCTATTGTCGCACAACCAACTCCAAGCAGAGAGACATACAGCGTGTGCGTTTCGTTTCCGATATCAAGCATGGCCTCGGAAAATGCCGTGCTCACGCCGCCAAGCGCGGCTACCAATAATGCCGAGCGTCGCGAAGGCCATGCCGGCCATGTAGCAAAGACCGATCGCGCTCCCTGGCAGCAAAACGAACGGGTCGGCCATGCCAGCAGTCAGACGAGCAGCAAAACCTGCCCATCCTGCTTCGTGCAACGTCTTGCTATCGCGCTCGGCCTTTTTCAACCGCTTCACGATCACGTTGGTGTGGCGCTGGTTCGTTGATCCGACAAAATGCTGCCAGTCGGCCTGCATGATCGGGGGCAGTCGACGCGGCAGAGATGGAGCGGCGCATCTTGGGTCAGGATCGCATCGTGACGGCCGAACCGGCATCGGCTCTCCAAACGTTGTGCCGCTGCGGGCGGCCGGATTAAGGTCCCATCCGGGGAGGACCGCCTTGCGCGCACATTCCAAAGCAGGCGTTTGATGTCGGCGACCCATAGCTGGTTCGGGCAGGTCGGTGTTACGTCGCGGGCCAGATTGGCAAATATCGGCCCGTCGTGATTGCTATCGGTGGTCACAACGAAGCGACGACGTGCCCGCACGGAGAGGCCGTTTTCCCTCATCACGCGCATCACCTTCTTGTGGTTCACCACGCGGCCCTCGGCATGCAGCTCGGCAGTGATGCACGCCGGCCACTCAGCGGCGATTTGCTTGATGCGTTCGACGAGCCGCGCTTCATCGATAGGCTGATCCTTCGGTTGGTCGTAGAACGTCGATCGCGCGAGCCCCATCAGCCGGCATCCTTCTGCGACCGAGAGACCATTGGGCCGGCAATGACGGATGTAGTCTCGCTTCTCGGCCGGGCTTCGCGCGAAGCCCTCTTTAGAAACTCGTTCTCCAGCGCCAGTTTGCCAACGAGCCGCTCCAACGCCGCGATACGCGCTTCCTGCGCCTGCACGATGTCGGCGGCGACGGCATCATCGTCAAAACCGCCCACCTCGTACTTCGCGACCCAAATGCGGATCAGGTTGCGGGAAATGAGGTGGCGTTTGGCGAGCCCATGCAAGGTCTCGCCGGCAAGGAACTCCTGCGCCACCTAGCGCTTGAACTCGATCGAATGGAGACCAGAACACAGAGTCAGAATGGCGTAGATGAGAACATTTGTTCTCATTCCAATCGATTGATTTTACAAAGCAATTTATGGCGCGCCCGAAAGGATTCGAACCTCTGACCCCCAGATTCGTAGTCTGGTGCTCTATCCAGCTGAGCTACGGGCGCACGCTCCGACAATCGCACTGTCGGGCCGCCGGAGGCGACCGCACATCATCGGAGGACTTCTCCTAATGCCTGTGTGAGGAGAGTGCAAGGACTTCTCACGCGTTTCGTACGCATCAGCAAGTTTGAGGGTGGGAGCGGCTTTTTCCAGGTTGAAGCCGATCAAGAACACTGTAACAGCGCTGAAAAGTTGGGCACGAGGGTCGCAATCGGCGCTAGTGTAGCGCCTCTGATTTGGGTCACCCCCGAGAAATGTAATGTGTCTGGCCAAGCGAACCGGAGTGCTCCATGCGTTTCTACGGCTACTTTCGTTCATCCGCAGCCTACCGTTGCCGCATCGCGTTCAACCTGAAGGGTGTGACGCCAGAATTCGTCTCGGTGCATCTGCGGCAAGGCGAGCAACGCGCGGCCGGTTTTCTGAAGCTCAATCCACACGGGCTCGTTCCCGCCCTCGAGTGCGACCAACGATTGCTCACGCAATCCCTCGCCATCATCGAATGGCTAGAGGAGACGCACCCTTCGCCGGCACTTTTGCCCGCCGACCCGTTCGATCGCGCTTATGTGCGCGCGCTCGCACTGTCGATCGCGTGCGATATCCATCCGCTGCAAAATTTGCGAGTGCTGACTTACTTGCGAGATGAGCTGAAACAACCTCAGGCCGGGATCGACCAGTGGTGCCGCCGTTGGATCGAGAATGGGCTTGCAGCCTACGAGGCGACCCTCGAGCAGGCGGGCACATCGGGCGCGTTCAGTTTCGGTGACACGCCGACATTGGCGGATGTCTGCCTCTTGCCGCAGCTCTTTTCCGCTGGGCGATTTGGAGCCGACATTTCCGCGCTCCCGCATTTAAATCGTATCAAGAGCAGTTGCGACGCTAATCCAGCTTTTGCCGCAGCTGAGCCCTCGCGCCAACCCGATACCGAAGTGTGAGGCAAATCGTTCGCATTGGAGAATGCAGACATGACCAACGATCGGCGCATTCTGATCGCCGGCGGCGGCATCGGCGGTTTGGCGACCGCGATGGGGCTTGCCCAGAAAGGCATAAAGAGCCTGGTGCTTGAACGGGCGCAGGAACTTGGCGAGATCGGCGCTGGCATCCAATTGGGCCCGAACGCATTTCATGCGTTCGACTATCTCGGGGTCGGCGACGCGGCCCGCCAGATGGCTGTCTACATTGACGCGCTGCGGCTCATGGATGCGATGACGGGGGAGGACATCGCGCGCATCCCGCTCGACGAGCCCTTCCGCAAACGCTTCAAAAATCCTTATGCCGTGATACATCGGGGCGATCTTCATGCGGTGTTTCTAAAAGCCTGCCGCGATAACCCGTTGGTTGAGCTCAGAACCTCGAACGAAGTGGTCGGCTATGCTCAGAAGGGCGAGACGGTTCACGCAATTCTCAAGGATGGTAACAAAATCGAAGGCGCAGCTCTCGTCGGCGCCGATGGTCTTTTCTCGAAGATCCGCGCGCAGCTCGTTGGCGATGGGCATCCCCGCGTGACCGGTCACACAACCTACCGGTCAGTCATCCCTACCGAGCAGATGCCTGAGGATTTGCTTTGGAACGCTGCAACTCTGTGGGCAGGACCTAAGTGCCACATCGTCCACTATCCGCTGTCGGGGTGGAAGGTTTTCAATTTGGTCGTCACATATCACAACAATGCACCAGAGCCGGTGGCGGGTAAGCCGGTGTCGCACGAAGAAGTTCTACGCGGGTTCCAGCACGTCGCCCCGGTCGCGCGCAAAATCATCGAACACGGGACCGATTGGAAACTCTGGGTGCTGTGCGACCGGGACCCGATCCTGAACTGGGTGGATGGACGTGTGGCGCTGCTTGGCGACGCAGCCCATCCGACGTTGCAGTACATGGCCCAGGGCGCATGCATGGCGATGGAAGATGCAGTGTGCCTGAGCGCGGAAATGGCGTCGCACGACGGCGACATTGCCGCAGCGCTCGAGACGTACCGCAAGAACCGCGTGCACCGGACCGCGCGTATCCAGATTCAATCGCGTCTGATCGGCGACCACATCTACCATGCAGATGGCGGTCACGCGGCACTCCGGAATGCGATGATGCGGTCGATGTCGGTAAATGATTACTACGACAGTCTGCAATGGCTGTACGGCGGATCAGGCCTCGCCGAAGGTACCAACGCCGTCATCTGACCTGGTCGCGTGCGAGACCAACCTTCAGGTCGATCTGAAGGTTGGCGTTCAGCTTGCCAGCGTCAGGCCTTTAGTGCTGCTGCCACCTCGCCGATCGAGGCCTTTTCCGCGTCCGTTACTTGAATGCCGCCAAAGCCCAAAAATCCCCCCTCGGATGATGCCTCGGCAACCTTTTCGGCCGTATGCTTCAGCCAAGCCTTGAATCCGGCGGCTTCGGCCGGTGCCTTGGCGTCGAGCAGGCTACCGATCTTGCTCAGCGCTGCCATGACCTGAGGTTTCAATTCCGCCGCAGATTTCGCCGACAATTGCGCCTTGAATGCATCTTTGGCGTGGCCGCGACCTTCCGATGTTTCCATGTCAGCAACGAGCGCTTTGATCAGCGGACTAGCACCCGCATCTTGCTTGGCTTCGAGCATGGATCGCGCGCCGGCCATGCTTTCCTTCAGCATGCCCCATAAACCGTTTGGTTCGGCGAGGGTCACCGCCATTCCCGCGAGCATGGGTGCACCGAGCAGCATATTCCATTCGTCGGGTGTGAAGGATGATTTGTCAGCCATGTTTAACTCCTGCAGATGTTGAACGCACCTATGCTAAACGGCTGGACCTGAAAAATCGTTCAGACCAGAACGTTCAATTTGCGAACCGGAAGTGCATGACATCGCCGTCCTTGACCACGTATTCCTTGCCCTCGAGGCGCATCTTGCCAGCGTCCTTGGCGCCGTTCTCGCCATTGCAAGCTATGTAGTCCTCATACGCAATAGTCTCGGCACGGATAAAGCCTTTTTCGAAGTCGGTGTGGATGACGCCTGCCGCTTTCGGCCCTTTGGTGCCAGCGGTGATCGTCCAGGCGCGCGCTTCCTTTGGGCCAACAGTGAAGTAGGTGAGCAAGCCCAGCAAGGAATAGCCCTCGCGGATCAACTTGTTGAGGCCGGCCTCGTTCAATCCCAAATCCCTCAAGAACTCATCGCGTTCTTCGAGCGAAAGACCGGCAAACTCCGCCTCGATCTTGGCCGAGATCACCACGACACCGGCGCCTTCCTTCTTTGCGGCATCCTCGACCTGCCTGGAAAACTTATTGCCGGTGGCGGCTGATCCTTCATCGACATTGCAAACATAGAGCACCGGTTTCGCCGTCAGTAGTTGCAGTGCACGAAAAGCTGGCTCCTCGTCCGGTGTAAGCTTTGCAAGTCGAGCCGGCTTGCCCTCGCGCAAGAGTTCGAGCGCTTTATCGAACAGCTTGATAAGAGCAATCGCTTCCTTATCGCCGCCCTTGGCCTTCTTTTCGGCAGCCGTGCGCCGCTTCTCGCAACTTTCGAGATCGGCAAGCATCAGCTCGGTTTCGACGATCTCGGCGTCGGCCATCGGATCGATCTTACCTTCGACGTGGGTAACGTCATCGTCGACGAAGCAGCGCAATACGTAGGCGACGGCATCGCATTCGCGGATGTGGGCGAGAAACTTGTTGCCCAGGCCCTCGCCGGTGGATGCACCGCGCACAAGTCCTGCGATGTCGACGAATGTCAGTCGCGTGGGCAAGATCTGCGCGCTTTTAGCAATCGCCGCCAGCTTATCCAGGCGCGGGTCAGGCACGCCGACTTCGCCGACGTTCGGCTCGATGGTGCAGAAAGGGTAGTTCGCAGCTTCGGCCTGCTGTGTTTGCGTCAGTGCATTGAATAAGGTCGACTTGCCGACATTAGGTAGGCCGACGATGCCGCATTTAAAACCCATGGATCACTCTTTCGGTTTGCGGCTCATAAGCCACTTTTTGAGGTTCTCGGCGATAGCGTTTTGCGCTTTTGACGCGCGCTCGCCGGCCGGGTGCTGAAGTGGTTTGGGCGCCGAAGCGGCTTCACGCACAGGTCTGACTGTCGGTGCATCGGCGCAACCGGCTTCCGTGGTCAATCGCGCAACGTCTGTTTGGAACCGCGCAGTGTCGCCCTTGGCAAGCCACGAAGCAGATGCCGCGAGTGCATCGAGCATCGCGTCGACCCACGCGGCCTCCGACTTGGCAAAATCGCTCAACACATAGTGGGTCACAGCGTCCTTGGAACCGGGATGGCCAATGCCGATCCGGACCCGCGTGTACTCGTTGCCGACGTGTGCGCTGGTGGAGCGCAAGCCGTTATGGCCGGCGTTGCCGCCGCCAACTTTGACTTTCATTCGGCCCGGATCGAGGTCCAACTCGTCGTGAAAAAGGACGATGTCGGCAATGTCGATCTTGAGGAAGCGGGCGGCTTCACCGACCGAGCGTCCACTGTCATTCATAAAGGTCTCGGGCTTCAGCAGAAGTACGCGTTCGCCGCCGATGTCGCCTTCGCAACACAGGCCGTCGAACTTGCGGCGCCACGCGGGAAATCGATGACGGCCAGCAATGCGCTCAACCGCCATGAAACCGATGTTGTGGCGATTGCCAGCATATTTCGGGCCCGGATTGCCGAGGCCGACAAATAGTTTCATGGGGCCAGCCCTTCAAAGGCGGCATTTGCACTGACGTAGCCCGGCACGCGTCATCGCATCGCGTGCCGGGCTCTTTATCGATCTTACTTCTTGGCGGCGGGCTTTGCCGCAGCTTTCGCGGCCGGCGCCGGAGCCGCAGCCTTGGCTGGAGTAGCGCCAGGCTTGGCAGCTGGAGCCGCACCCTTGGCATCGGCAGCCGGCGCGGCAGTTGCTGCCGTGGCGGTTGGTGTTGCCTCGGTTTCGCCCTTTGACGAAGCACCGGCGACCGTCGCGACCGTGAAGTCGCGGTTGGTGATCGTCGGGCGCACGCCAGGCGGCATGGTCACTGCAGAGATGTGGATCGACTTGCCGATCTCGAGACCTTCGAGGTTGAACTCGAATGCCGCCGGAATCGCGTCTGCAGGGCAGATCACTTCCACATCGTGCCGCACAATATTGAGCACGCCGCCACGCTTCAAACCAGGCGACAGCAGCTCGTTGATGAACTTCACTGGCACCCTGACGCGGATCATCCCGTCGGCAGCAACGCGCTGGAAGTCGACATGAACCAGGCGATCCTTAACTGGATCGACCTGCACGTCACGCGGTAGCACGCGTAACTTTCGGCCATCGATATCGACCGAAAAGACCGACGACAGGAACTTGCCTTTAGTCACGATCTTCCACAATTCGTTCTCGTCGAGCGAGATCGACTCAGGGTCTTTCTTATCACCGTAGATCACGGCTGGTATTCTTCCTTCACGACGCACTGCCCGAGCGGCCCCCTTGCCAGCCCGAGGACGCGCCGTGGCTTTCATTTCGATCATGTCGGCCATGACTGTCTCCAATAGAAAATGGGCCGCAAGCCGGCCCGTGCCTAGTACGCCCGGCCTCCAAGGGTGCCGCAGCGTTCTCTCGCGGTCTTTTGCATGAGATGCGCGGTGTATAGTGGGCCATCACCGCTTTTGCAATGCGTGAAGTGCAATCATGAATATGGTTCACGAACGAATTGCGCCGGCCCACTTGTCTAGTCCAAGCGTGATCAGTCCGGCAACCAGTCCCCAAAAGGCAGCGCCAACGCCAACTAGGGTGATACCAGAGGCCGTGACTGCGAAGGTCAACACCGCTGCAAAGCGGGTCGTCTCGTCGTGCAATGCTTGACCAAGCGCACCGGTGAGTGATCCGATCAAACCCAATCCGGCAATAGCTTTAATCAAGATGGCTGGAAATGCTGCAAATAATGCGACGATCGATGCGCCGCAAGCCGCAACGCCGGCATAGATAAAGCCGTAAACGACGCCGGCCAGCCATCGTTTCGCGGGATCAGGGTGAGCATCCGGGCCGGTGCAGATCGCGGCCGTTATGGCAGCCAGGTTGACGGTATGCGCGCCGATCGGTGCGGTGATAATCGAGGCGAGACCCGTTACCGCAAGGCAAGACGCCATCGGTACTGGGTAGCCTGCCGCGCGCAACACGGCCGCACCAGGCAGGTTCTGCGATGCCATCGTCACCAGGTAGAGCGGTACACCGAGGCCGATCAGGATCGCAGGGTCGAAGGCCGGTTCGATCAGTGCGATGGTCGATAGTTCGAGCGTTGGCCAGCCGCCGGCAAACGCGCCGCTCCAGATCGCAAGTCCAATGGCTGCGGCGACGACACCCAACATCGCCGACGATGGGCTCCACACGCGCAGAATAAGAAATAGCGCGATGAGCGGCAGCACCAATTCGGGTGACAGCGAGATGCCTTCGAACATGGCGGTAACGAACCGGACGAGCACGCCGGCGAGCATTGCCGAGGCAACCGCCACCGGTATGCGTTCAATGAGCCGGCCGAGCGGGGTGATCATGGCCGTCAGAATGATCAGCGTGCCGGCAAACAGAAACGCGCCCACCGCCGCATTTATCGTCACACCAGCGGTCGCAGCGATCACCGCCGCGCCCGGTGTCGACCAGGCTGTGATCACAGGAACCCGGTGCCACGCACTCAAGATTAAGCTGCTCGCCGCCATCGCCAGCGCGAGCCCGGTGACCCACGATGTCGTCTGTGCTTGTGTCGCACCAACCGCCGCAGCTGCGGCCAGTACCACGGCGAGCGCGCTCGCGAGCCCGACGAGGGCCGCGACGAAGGCTGCGGTCAAGATCGAGAGGCGCATGCGAGTTGCTCAACGGGCGGCAGGATGAGACATCGTCGCGACTAGCACGGTATCAGCGCAGCGGGAAGGTTTGCGCGCTTGCCAGCGGCAGCCTAAGTCGCATAGAAACGCACGGGCGCGGGTGTAGCTCAATGGTAGAGCAGCAGCCTTCCAAGCTGAATACGAGGGTTCGATTCCCTTCACCCGCTCCAATAATTTCAATGACTTAGACACCTACCGGCGAAAATAGTCTCGGAATAGTCTCAGAAAAATTCGAATGCCAACCGACGCTACCAGCAGCCTTAGCCCTTCATGGGAAAGTTATACGTTCACCGGCTCGGGGTTCAGTTGCGGCGCTGCTGTGGCCGTCTTTTCGGGTGACGGCAGGAGGCGAGCCGAGTTGAGGATGAACACCAGCTCCGAGACGACATGGATACCCGCCGCAAGGAGCGGATTGAGGAATCCAAAGGCGGCAAGCAGGATGCCTAACGTATCGACGCCAATCGTGCCGGCGAAGTTCTGCCAAATGATGCCCCGTGTTCTTCTGGCGACAGCGAGTGTTTCCACGAAGCGCTCGAGATCGTTGCCGAGCAGGACTACATCGGCACTTTCCTGCGCCACATCGGTGCCCGATCCCATGGCGACGCCGACATTGGCTTCGGCGAGCGCGGGGGCGTCATTCACACCATCGCCAACCATGGCCACAATTCGCTTCTGCGCAACCAGGGTTCGGATGCGCGCTAGCTTATCCTGCGGCAGCAATTCCGCCTCGATATCCCGGATGCCGAGTTCCGCGCCGACAGCGGTCGCGACGCGGCGCGCGTCACCCGTGAGCAGGACTGTCCGAATGCCCATGCGGTGTAGGGCGTCGATGGCCCTCTTAGCCTCGGGTCGGACGATATCCGCGACCGCGATGGAGCCAAGCAGGCAGCCGTCGCGGGCGACGAAGACTTCGGAGCTCGCAGCGAAGTCCCGATCAGAAGCGAGCGGGAGGCAAGCTCACCCCATTCTCCGCCATCCAGGCCTGGTTGCCGACGAGGATGCTAGCCTCGGCGACCTTGGTCGCGATGCCGCGACCCGGTGAGTAGGCGAAACTTGTCGGTTCGATAACTGTTCGGCCCTGCTTTCGGGCGTAGGCGACGATTGCTTTGCCGAGCGGATGCTCGGAGCGAAGTTCAGCCGTCGCAGCGGCATCGAGAAGTTCATCGATGGTCGTGCCAGCAACAGGTGCGAGCTGTTGCACCTCGGGGCGTCCGAAGGTCAACGTGCCCGTCTTGTCGAGGACGACCGTGTCGACATGACCCAGGGTCTCCAGGTGCACGCCGCCCTTGACGATGGCGCCAAGACGGGCGGAACGACCGATGCCGCCGAGGATGGCGAGCGGAGTACCGGCGGCGATGCCACACGCGCCCGCGACGATGATCACCGAGATCGTCGCGTAGATGTCACGTGTGATCAGGAACGTCAGGGCGGCGGCACCGAGCGCAAAGTAAACAAGATAACCGGCCAGGCGGTCGGCAAGGCGCTGGACAGGGGCGCGTGATTTCTCGGCCCGCTCAACTGCTTCGATGATCTTGCCGTAGCTCGTGTCACGGCCGATCCGTTCGGCGGCCACTTCCAACGCGCCGGACTGGTTTATGGAGCCGGCGAAGACCTGAGTGCCGGCCGTCTTCTCGACCGGCATGGATTCGCCGGTGATGCGGGATTCGTCGACGAAGGAATGACCGGAGAGCACGGCCCCGTCGACGGGAATCCGGCCGCCGGGCGCAACCAAGATAGCCTCGCCGACCGACAATTCCTCCGCAGAGACGGCGCGGATTAAACCGGCGCGGCGTACCGACACTTCGCGTGGAAGGAAGTCGAGCAGATCGCGGATCGCCTTGCGGCCGCGGCCGATGGTCAGGCCTTCAAGCACCTCGGCAACCATGACAAACAAGGTAATGACGAGGGCTGTGAAGAACTCGCCGATGGCAGCTGCTGCGACAATGGCGATCGTCATCGACAATTCCATCGTCATGCGGCGTTCGACAATGTTCTCGAAGGCCTCTTTCAGGATCGGCCAACCGCCGATCAGAAGACCAACGACGCCGATGATGCTGACCGCCGGGAAGGGCTCCCAGATGCGGAACCAAACGGCGGCTGCCGCGATCGCAACAAGGGCGATACGAGCGGCTTCCTGCCATTCAAAGGAATGATCGTGATCGTGATCATGCCCACGTTCATGATCGTCATCGTCATGATGATGGTCAGAATGGTGATGATGCGAGGCTTCCGGAACGATCGTGCGCGCCTCAGTGGCATCAGTCAGTGTTTGGCGATGTGTGGTGTCATGGGCGACCATACTTGAAAACTCCGTTGTTACTTGAGGTAAGTGCGCACGACATCGATGAGCTCTTCGGCCCCTGCTGCACGCTCCTCGGTGTTCTTCGCCGCCAACACATGGTTGCGGACGTGATCTTCGATGAGTTCGACAGTCAAGCCATTGAAAGCGCCGCGAACCGACGCAACCAGCTGCAGAATGTCTGCACAGCCGATCTCGGCATCCAGGCCGCGCTCGATCGCTTCGAGCTGACCTCGTATCCGCCGCACACGTGCCAGGAGCTTCGACTTCTCTTTGATCGTATGAGCCATAGGCAACCTCTTTACCAATAGCATAGGGGACTACCCTATATACGTCAAAGCAAATCGGCACTCACCTAATAGAACTTGCGAAGCCTTTTAGGTATCAGGCGACCACGATCAAGCAGCATTAAATGTTCACATTTTGCCGAATGTAGATGAACTCTAATTGTGTTCAGCAAGATCTTTGTCAGGTCACGCAAATATTTGTCGCATGCGGGAGGGTCGCCAAAGCGCTCACGAGAAACGCGATCCGCGCTTGGGGGCCGGACCTGTGGAGTGCCGCAGCACGAGTGCCAGCGGGTACTCGATACGGTGTGATACGGGCTCGCCGCGAAGACGAGCGAGCAC
The DNA here is from genome assembly GCA_031374115.1 of Hyphomicrobiaceae bacterium. Lineage (GTDB taxonomy): Bacteria > Pseudomonadota > Alphaproteobacteria > Rhizobiales > Hyphomicrobiaceae > JAKFWF01. The sequence goes on from JANMNO010000051.1 coordinate 20,180, forward strand.
GTGCTTGGCTGTCGCCATCCCGATCTCTTCCGTAGGCAACTGGATCGATGTCAGCGTCGGTTTCGTAAAGCCTGTGATCTCGAGGTTCTCCATGCCGATCACTGATACTTGGCCGGGAACGTCTAGGCCGCGCTCCGAGAGCTCATGCAGTGCACCTGCGGCCAGCAGATCATTGCTGGCCAGAATGGCGCTTGGCGGGTTCGCAAGGCCCATAAGTTGATGAGCACCGAGCTTGCCACCCGTTAGCGAAAACTCCTGCTCGGCAATCAGAAATTGCGGTAATTCGAGCCCGGCTTCGGACATTGCATCTACCGCCCCCTTCAGTCGCAGGGCCATACGATCGTTACTGCGCCTCGGTCCGCTAATGAAGCCGATCGAACGGTGACCCAGTTCGATCAAATGGCGGGCAGCCAAGTAGCCTGCCTGTGCGTTGTCGAAGCCGATCGAGTCGTAGTCCTCATGGAACGTGTACGTCAGCACCACGCGCGCACGATGTCCTCGTAACAGTTCCCACGTTTCTCGGGGCCGCTCAGCACCAACGAGCACCAATGCCTCTACCCCACGCGTCAGCAGCAAGCGGATCGCCTGCGCCTCGACAAGCGGGTTATATTCATGCGCGGCAAGAACAAGCTGAATTCCGCCCTCAGCCAAACCCATCTGAAGATGATGAATGGCCTTGGCGAAGACCGCGTTATGTATCGTTGGCACCACAGCGCCGACCATTCCACTTCGCCCCGATGCAAGCGTCCGCGCTGAAGCGTCGGAGACATAGCCGAGTGCATCGATCGCACGCGTGACCTTGGCGAGTGTCCGTGGGCTGAGGAGCTGTGGTTGCGATAGTGCGCGAGACACGGTGGCCGGTGAAACGCCGGCGCGGCGGGCGACTTCAACCAACCGGGGGCGCACTCCATTGGTCACTCATCCGCCCTTTTCAGCGTGAAAACCGACTTCATTTTACTACGGCATATCCGTCTGCCATCGAGCAAGATCTATGTCTATCGCTTGACTCTGTCCAGTCGCTCCGTCAGCATTGAAAGCGCTTTCATTTGACGGACCTTGATGTCCGATCGAATGGTGGAACACGTAGTTGGCCACCGGGGAACTTGCTGTGCAGCAGGGGATCCCCGCGATGGGTTGTCCTCGGAGGGAAACGCAATGAAGCATGCACGATTATTGGCGCTGCCGCTCGCGATTTGGATCGGCGGCGCGACCGCGCACGCCCAAACCAAAGAAGTAACGATCGCCCATCAAGACATGATCGTACCGTTCCGGGTGCAGCAGGCGGCTGGCGCCGTCGAGAAAGCAACGGGCTACAAGATCAATTGGAAAATGTTCGGCGGCGGCGGCGATGTCATCAAGGCGATGGCATCGGGCGAAGTGCCGATCGGCGAGGTGGGATCATCACCCGCGACGACCGCGGCGGCAACCGGCTTGGATGTTCAGATCGTCTGGATCATCGACGACATCAACGATGCCGAGCAGCTCGTTGTCTCAGCAAAATCCGGGATCAACAGTATCGCCGATCTGAAGGGCAAGAAGATCGCGACGCCACTTGCCTCGACCGCACATTACCAGCTCATGTTCGCTATCGCCAAGGCGGGCTTGAACCCGAAAGAAGTTCAGATCATGAATATGCGGCCGCCGGAAATTGCTGCCGCCTGGGAGCGCGGTGACATCGACGGTACCTTCATCTGGGATCCGGTCTTGTCGAAGATCCGCGGCATGGGGGCTAAGAAGATCATCTCCTCGTCCGATGTCGCCAAACAAGGAGCGCCGACCTTCGACGCGCTGATGGTCAACAAGGCCTGGGCAGCGAAGAACAAGGAGTTCGTCACGGCACTCGTTCGTGAAATGGCCAAGGCCGATGCCGAGTACAAAGCAAACAAAGCAAAGTACACTGCCGATAGCGATCTGGTGAAGACGATCGCCAAGGTCGTTGGCGCAGACCCGAAGGACGTTCCCGCGACCCTTGCCGACTACGGTTTCCCAACGGCTGCCGAGCAGGCATCCGACAAGTGGCTGGGCGGGGGCGCCAACAGCGGTGTGGCAAAGGCCATGGGCAACACGGCGCTGTTCCTGAAGGAGCAGGGTCGCATCACCGACATGCCGAAAGACTTTGGCGGTTTCGTAAACCCCGAGTTTGCGGCTGCAGCGGCCAAGTAGCGCCACGCAAAATGGAAGTGAGGTCCGGCACAACCACTTGGCCGGACCTCGCAAACCTTCAACGGCGATGACCACATCGGTAGAGGTATCTCGTGTCGGATCATGCGGATCGCCGGCCGCCGACGCAGGCAACATCCACACTCGAGATCAGCGATCTGACGGTGCGCTACGGCACGCGCGATGGCTATGTCGATGCCCTGGCGGATGTCAATCTCGATATGAAGGAAGGCGATTTCACCGTCGCCATCGGAGCCTCGGGATGTGGCAAGACGACATTGCTCTCGGTTCTGGCCGGTTTTTTGCCGCCGACCGAAGGCAAAGTTCTGCTCGACGGCAAGCCTGTGATAGGACCAGGCGCCAACCGCGGCGTCGTCTTCCAAAAGCATGCACTGATGCCCTGGCTCAGTGTTATCGACAACGTTGCCTTCGGGCTAAAGATGCGCGGGCAGTCGCGCGACCAACGCTATGCGGTTGCCCGGGAGAAGCTTGCGCTCGTGCAGCTTCAGGACTTTGAGAAAAAGATGATCTACGAACTTTCGGGCGGCATGCAGCAGCGCGTCGGTATTGCCCGCGCATTGGCATCAGATCCGGAAGTCCTTTTGATGGATGAACCGCTCGGTGCCCTCGACGCTCTGACGCGCGAGACGGTACAGGAGCTCATCCTCGACGTATGGAGCCGGACCGGCAAGATGATATTCTTCATCACACACTCGGTCGAAGAGGCGCTGTTTCTTGCAACCCGATTAATCGTGATGACACCGCGGCCGGGCAAGATCGAAAAAACCTACGAGCTGGATTTTGGCCGCCGTTTCATCAAGTCGCGCGATGCGCGAGCGGTAAAATCGCATCCAGATTTCATCAAAATTCGCGAAATCGTGCTCGCTGATATTCAGCGCCGGGATGTCGGACTGCCCGCGCCTGGGGGAGTGTGATCGATGACTGATACCGCTCTCGACGTGCCGCCGGTTGCGAAAAAGCAGAAGATCAGCCGCTACCGCATTCTCGGCGAAGGCTCCAGCCTCGTCATCAACGGCATCAGCATCGCGGCACTCCTCGGCTTATGGTGGATTGCAACGCACGCCGGCTGGATCAAGCCGCTGTTCCTACCAAAGCCAGAGTCGATATGGTTCGCATTCAAGCAGGCGGTGGCGGGCGACCTCGATAATCATACGCTCTGGGTGCATTTCCTCTGGAGCATGTATCGCGTTTTCGCAGCGTTCCTGATGGCGGTCGTCATCGGCATTCCAGTCGGCATCGCCATGGGCGTCTCGCGCATTGCGCGGGGCATTTTCGATCCGCCGATCGAATTCTATCGCCCGCTACCGCCACTCGCCTATCTGCCGCTGATGATCATTTGGTTTGGCATCGGCGAGCTGTCAAAAATCCTCCTTCTGTTCTTGGCGATTTTCGCCCCCGTCGCACTTGCAGCCCGGGCCGGCGTGCGTTCGGTCAGCCAGGAGCAAATCCAGGCGGCGCTATCGATGGGTGCCTCGCGCGCGCAGGTGATCTGGCACGTGATCGTGCCGGGGTCGATGCCCGAGATCCTCGTTGGACTGCGAATTGGAATGGGCGTCGGCTGGACCACGCTGGTCGCAGCCGAAATGGTCGCAGCTGACGCGGGCCTCGGCAAAATGGTGTTCAACGCGTCGAATTTCCTGCGGACAGATGTCGTGATCCTGGGAATACTCACGATCGGCATCGTCGCCTATCTCTTTGAAATTCTGATGCGTTGGATCGAGCACAAGTCCGTCCCGTGGAAGGGCAAGGTATGATGATCGACAAGAGCGGCCCGATGAACGTCACGTACCTGAAAAGAGCGACCAAGACACTGGATAGCGCAACCGGCCACGCCCAAGCGGTCGTATCCGATATGTTGGCTGTCATTGCCAAAGGCGGTGAAGACGCCGTGCGCGGTTACGCGCGTTCACTCGACAAATGGACCGGCGAAATCGTCGTGTCGCCGGCTGAGATCGACCGCCGCACGAACGATCTGCCGGCCTCGATCAAACGCGATATCGATTACGCGACCGATCGCGTCAGGCGCTTCGCGCAAGCGCAGCGCGCCAGCATCAGCGATTTTTCAGTCGAGCTCTCGAAGGGGGTCGTAGCAGGGCAAAGGCTCGTGCCGATAAACGTCGCCGGCTGTTATGTGCCGACCGGACGCTACGCGCATATCGCGTCCGCCTACATGTCAATCGCAACGGCACGAGCTGCCGGCGTGAAGACCGTCATCGCGTGTTCCGCACCCTATAGAGGCGAAGGCATTCATCCGTTCGTTCTCTATGCCATGAAAGTTGCTGGGGCGGACGTGATCATGACGCTCGGTGGGGTCCAGGCAATCGCCGCCATGGCTCAGGGCCTTTTCACCGGCAAACCGGCAGATGTCATCGTCGGTCCGGGCAACAAGTTCGTCGCCGAAGCCAAACGGATGCTATTCGGGCAGGTCGGCATAGATGTCATCGCCGGTCCATCGGAGGTTGCCATCATCGCGGATGAAACCGCCGATCCGGACATCGTTGCAGCAGATATTGTCGGGCAGATCGAGCACGGCGATGAAAGCCCCGGCTGGCTTTTTACGACCTCACGCCCGCTTGCCGAAGCAGTCATGAAGCGCATCCCTCAGATGATCGAAACCCTTCCCAACCCGGCACGGGATACCGCAGCATCGGCTTGGTGCGACTACGGCGAGGTCGTCGTCGCCCACACCCGCGAGGAACTCGTCCAAATATCCGATCGCTATGCGTGCGAGCACTTGCAGGTTCAGGCCAAGGATCTCGATTGGTGGCTTGCCAATCTGACCAACTACGGCTCGCTGTTCTTGGGCGAAGAGACTACGGTCGCTTTCGGCGATAAGGCGACAGGTCCCAATCACATTCTACCAACCAAGTCCGCAGGCCGTTACTCGGCCGGTTTGTCAGTCCACAAATTCCTGAAGCCGCTCAGCTGGCAGCGCATGTCACGGGATGGTGCACGTGAGGTTGCGCTTGCCACTGCCCGCATCTCTCGCATCGAAGGAATGGAGGCGCACGCGCGCTCGGCCGATGTGCGGCTCGAGAAGTTTTTTCCCGGCCAATCATTCGACACGGGCGCGCCGGTGGAAGCGCGGGATCTACCGTGAACAAGGCGCCACCATTGATCGATCTGTCTCAACCTCCTCCAATCCCGGAGTTGGGGCTCAGCCGGGCGGTGGACGTCATGCGCTCGGGTTGGCTGCACCGGTATGGCGAAACCCTCGGTGATCGCTCGGAAGTGTCGCTCCTCGAGGAGGAATTCGCCGCTTACGTCGACGCGAAGTATTGCGTTGCCGTCAATTCGTGCGGCAGCTCGATGTTTCTGGCGCTCGTCTGCGCGGGCGTCGAACCGGGCGACAAGGTCCTGATGAACTCGTTTACGCTGGCGCCCGTTCCAGGTGCGGTTGCACACGCCAAAGCCGAGCACGTGCTCGTCGAAATAACCTCCGACCTCGTGATCGATCTCGCAGATCTCGAGCGCAAGGCGGTTCAATCGGGTGCGAGGTACCTTTTGCTTTCACATATGCGCGGGCACAGCGCCGACATGACGGCGCTTATGGAGTTGGCGAATAAGCTTGGAATCGTCGTCATCGAGGATTGCGCTCACACCATGGGGGCGTCTTGGGCAGGTACACCTTCGGGCCGCTTCGGCAAGGTCGGGTGCTATAGTCTGCAGGCCTACAAACACATCAATGCGGGCGAGGGCGGGCTTCTCGTCACCGACGATCCCGATATCGCCGTGCGCGCGATCCTGCATTCCGGCAGCTACATGCTTTTTGATCAGCATCGCTCGCGACCCACCGACGACGTCTTCGCACGATGGAAGGGCGTGACACCGAATTACTCGATGCGGATGTCGAACTTGGCCGCCGCCATTGCGCGTCCTCAGATCGGCCAACTGCGCGAGCGCGCGCGTGTCTGGAACGACCGTCACGACCGGCTCGCAGCACTGTTGGCACGACTGCCGGGTGTCGAATTGCCGAAGCGTCCGCAGGCAGAGGGTTATGTGCAAAGCTCGATCCAATTCCGGCTGCGGCATCTGACAGAGGCCGCTCTCGCGAGGTTCCTCGACGGCTGTAAGAGGCGCGGCGTCTATCTGAAGTGGTTCGGCAGCACAGAGCCCAAGGGCTACACGTCACTTTCGGGGCAGTGGGGCTACCTGAAGGATGCGCACACACCGCCGGCGACGCTGCAAGTTCTCGATCGTCTGTGCGACATGCGTATCCCGCTCGATCTGCCGCAGGAGGCATGCGCGCAGATCGTCCACATCGTCGGCGAGGAACTGAACGCTGCCAGCGACAAGGCCGATCTTACCTCACACGCCTGATTATTTCGCATTCAAATCAACCCCGGAGCTTCATCAATGAACCTCGCTCGCTATCCCCGCGTCCGACTTGGACACCTGCCTACCCCTCTCGAGCCCATGCCAAATTTGAGCAAGCACCTCGGGGGCCCCAGCCTTTGGATCAAGCGCGACGATTGCACGGGTCTATCTTCAGGCGGCAACAAGACGCGCAAGTTGGAATACCTGATGGCCGAAGCAATCGCCTTGAGGGCCGACGTCGTCATCACCCAGGGTGCGACGCAATCGAACCACGCGCGCCAGACGGCGGCAGCCGCGGCCAAGCTCGGGATGAAATGCCATATCCTGCTCGAGGATCGAACCGGCTTTGCCGACCAGGCCTATAATCTCAATGGCAACGTCCTACTCGATCAACTGCATGGCGCCTGGATCGCGAAACGCGCGGGTGGCACCGACATGCAAGCCGAAATGGAAGTGTTGGCCGCCGACCTGCAGAAGAAAGGCCATCGCCCCTACGTCATTCCAGGCGGCGGTTCCAATCCGGTCGGTGCGCTAGGCTACGTCAACTGCGCAATCGAGCTGCTGGCGCAAGCCAATGATGTGGGCCTCAGGATCGATCACCTGGTGCACGCGACGGGTAGTGCCGGCACGCAAGCTGGACTCGTGGCAGGCCTCGCCGCCTTGAACAGTGGCATCCCCGTGCTCGGCATCGGCGTCAGGGCACCCAAGGACAAACAGGAAGCAAATGTGTTCGCCCTTGCCGAGAAGACAGCCACCTACCTCGGCCTGCCGGGCGTCGTAAAGCGTGAGCATGTCGTCGCCAATTGCGATTACGTCGGGCAAGGTTACGGTTTGCCAACGCAGAGCATGGTCGAGGCCGTGAAGCTCATGGCGAATGTCGAAGGCATCCTGCTAGACCCGGTTTACTCCGGCAAAGGCATGGCCGGACTGATCGACCTCGTAGGCAAAGGGCACTTCAACAAAACCGATAACGTCGTGTTCCTGCATACCGGCGGCTCCGTCGGCTTGTTCGGATACCCAGACGCCTTCGGCCTACCTGGATATCGAGCGTAATATGCATGCGGCTCATTCGTCTCAGGATCGGGTAATCGGCATAATCGGCGGCATGGGGCCAGAGGCCACCGTCGAATTGATGCGGCAGATCATCCGCCGGACCCCCGCGCGCGACGACGCAGACCACGTCCGCATGCTGGTGGACAACAATCCCAGGGTGCCGTCACGGATCGCGTTTCTTCTCGAAGGTGGCTCCGTCGATCCAGCGCCCACTCTGGTGAGCATGGCGCAAGGGCTGGAGCGCTCCGGTGCAACGATGCTCGCGATGCCGTGCAACACGGCCCACGCATTCGCTCCAGCGATCGGGGAATCGGTAGGCATTCCCTTTATCGATATGATCGATGCCGCATTGGCCGACGTGCGCACAACGTTGCGCGCCGAAACCATCCGCTTCGGCGTGCTTGGCTCTCCGGCGTTGCGGCGCATCGGAATATTCGACCGAAAATGCCAGGGCTCGCAATTGCGGCCGGTTTATTGCGACGATGCCAGCGAGACCGCAGCGTTGGCGATTATCCGGGCCGTGAAAGCTGGCGATTTGAGCGACCCCATCCTGAGGGAATATCAGGCGATCAAGCGGAATCTTGTCCGTGACGGCGCCCATGTGGTTCTGGTGTGCTGCACCGAGTTCTCGGTGCTCGAAGAAAAGCTCGGCAAACGCGAACAGAACACCTTTGATTCGCTAGCCAGTCTAGTGACCCGTCTGCTCTAAGCGCAAATAGAGATCCCCGAGCGTCCCAAGAACACTCAAGTTCCGATTACCAAAGCTTACTTGGTAGTTGTTTCAGGTCATGCGCTGACTGGGAGAGATGCCTCGAATTTCCAATCGGCATCGCCGCACTCCGCCCGGCCGATCGAGTTACTTGCCATTGGATCATCGGATCCTGCGTTCTCCCTAAAGTGTGGTCGAACGGGATGGCTTTTCGCCTGCTCATCTTTCGTCGCATCCTTGAGAGGACCCTCTTGGTGAGCAAGTTAGCGATATAGATCAGCCGGTTCCTACTCCCCGGGTTGGCTGAACCGGGAACCACAAGCGCTGTCGTGCGTTCTAAGCGTTCTAACGTTTTGATAAACAATCACACAAGAAACCAGGGAGATTTAATCATGAGGCCGAAAAAAATCGTTCCGCGCTCACTTACAATCGGCTGTTCAGCCATTGCTTTGTTTGCGCTCGGCGTCACCGGCGCGGTGTCGCAGCAAGAAAAAGGCGACGCCGGTAGCAAGGGCGGCGCGACCGAGCAACAAGCGCCGGCCGGGGCTGTGAAAAGCGCTCCAGGGGCGAAAAACACGCAGTCCCAGTCTTCGCAAGGCGATCAACCTTCGGCGAAACGCGCGCCAGATGCTGGCACCAAGGCCAATCGGGCGGCGTCCGACGACGTTAAGAAGGGTGAACCAAAAGCATCCGGCGACGCCGGTAAGCGGGCTGCGGACGGTAAGGAGATGAAGGACCAGAAGGCAAAGGGTGAAAGCGGTAAACGCGTTACTGACACTAAGGAAAAAGATGACGCGAAGGTTAAACGCGGGTCTAAGGAGGCTGCTCAGCCAAGCGATCAATCGGGCCGCAAGCAGTCCGGTTCGGAGAAGTCCCAAACGCCACCAGCAACCGGTCAAGCGCAGACCAAGGAGGGCGCAAGTCCGCCGGCAGGCACCTCGACACCGTCGAGTGCGCAACAGCAACAGACTGCACCCAAGCAGCAGACTGGCGAGCAGAATACCGGCAACGCGCCGCGCCAAGCGAAACTCGATGACAATCAGCGTGTTGAATTCCGGCAAACGATCTTGGCACAACGTGATGCACCTCGATTGAACCGGCCAAACTTCACGATCTCGATCGGCACGCGCGTTCCACGTGATGTTCGGCTCTTGGCGATCCCAGCAGCGTTGATTTTGATTGCGCCTGCTTATCGCGACTATCGATATGTGGTCGTCGAAGAGCGGATTGTAATCATCGAGCCCACGACCTACGAGATCATCGAGGTGATCGACGAAGGCCAAGGTCCGGCTCAGGCACGTCGCGAGCAGAGAGCGTCGCTCGAACTAAATCAGGGTCAGCGCCAAATCGTACTACGATTGGTTCGTCCAGATGCGCCGCGCGCCAACGTCAATATCGGGCTGGCTCTTGGGGCTGAAATTCCTCAAAATGTTGAATTGCTAGAATTCTCCCCGGAAATTATCACTGAAGTATCGCAGCTGCGGGATTATCGTTACGTGTTGGTACAAGACAACATGGCAATCGTAAACCCAAGCAACCGGGTCGTAGTGCTGGTCGTGCGCAGTCAATAAGCCAGCTGTCGCTCACATGAAATATCAGACCAGCGATCGAGAGTGATCGCTGGTCCTCCATTTGAATTAACTCCGCCTTCGTTGGGACGCTGCGGATTTGGCCACCAGGGACTGTTGGGATTGTTGGAGGTCCGTGCGCAGACTGCTCGGCAGCCTACGCGAGCCGTAGATACGAATCACGCCTTCGACATCGCCATCACGTAAGCCGCGAAAATGCTCGGTGTACGTGAAGGACATCAGTTGGCCGCTCGAGTCCGGGTGATCGAGACCAATCGCGTGGCCGATCTCATGCGCGATCGTGTACCGCAAATCGTACACGGCGAGGCTGCCTCCGAAGCCGACTTTCCACTTCTTTTTTGGGTTGAGGCAAATCAGGGATTTGTCGATTTGGCGAAACTGGCCTTCACCCAATTTGTAATTGACATTCGCAAATGCATGACCTTCCGGTTCGCTTTGCGCTCCGATCAATATGCCAGCCGCTTCGACGTCGTCGACTTCCTGAAAATTGATGTCGGTGACCTGTTCCCACATATCGAAAGCTGCGCGCACTTCCTGATCAAAAGAGTGCCGCTCGATGCCTGAGGCAGAGAGCAGGCTATCGGGTGATTGGACCCCTTTGCAGTTCCGTGCATGCGGAAAACGGCTGTTATTTCGGACGATGGCGTATGTGACTGTCGGCGTCGTACCGAGATTATTCGCCCACTTGACGCCCGCGCCATCAAGCGTGAGCAAGCGGAATGCCGCGTTACCCCCCGCATTGACTGCGCCTGCGAACGCAACGAAGGCCAAGACAACCCCCACCGCCCGGCAAAAACGGTATAATTCGATCCCCACACCATCCCCCGATATTCGTGCAGCGTCCCGCGCTGCAAATAATCCTCACTTGATTGATTGCTGGCGTGCCCCACGCGCAATGTCTGAGTCGCCAAACAGTGACGCTAAGCTAGAGGAAGTTGTGGCAAGAGCAAGGCCGTTCCCAAGCGGAAGTTCTGTGACTGTGTGAAGCCGGTCACGCACTCGCTTGGTGCGCTGTACGATTTTCTCGACAAAATTAGCTGGGGGTTGGGACCGCAAGGATGGCTGCATCAAGGTCGTTCTGAAACCGAAATGGATAAGGCAGCGGTGCGCGCGTGATTGAACTACATGCGCGGGCGCCGCGCAGGCAATGTCTCCTGCCGCAGCAACGGAGGTGACGCCATCGTTTGCCGTGCGGTTGGCAAGAACGTCTATCTTGCATATGGTTGTGAAATGCCAACACGACCGTTTTCGGACATGGCAACCCGTATTTTTCCAGGAAAGTCACAGCCGGTGTTGTCCCGTATCAAGACCGCGGTTGATAACCTTTCGCTGAAGCTGAGCGGGTTTGCTGCGAGCAATGGATATCCCGACGGCGGTCAAATCAATATCAATCGTAAGGCGCCGCACCGGTGGCAAGATCGCGAACAGCTAGCAGTCTCGATTCTCGATTCGTTGCCCGATCCCGCACTCATATTGGATGACGCGGCGATCCTTCTTCAAGGGAACGCTCAGGCGGGCGAGGTCCTGGGAGGATTGCGTATCGGCGAACATATTTCGCGAACCACACGCAATCCGGAATTGGCCGCAGCAATTGCAAACGCTCGACAGCCGGGCAGCCGGGAGCTTTTTGAGCTGGTACTCCACAGCCCCATAGAGCGCCGGCTCGAGGGAGTAGCAACGCGGCTCGCGACAAACGCGAAAGCGGCGAACGCGGCAACGGTTCTGGTCATCCTTCAAGATCTTAGCGAACGCGACGCCCTTTCCAGAATGCGCGTTGAGTTTGTTGCCAACGCCAGTCACGAATTACGAACTCCGTTGGCCGCCTTGACTGGTTTTATCGAAACGCTGGCTGGGCCCGCCAAGAGCGATGCCGCAGCGCAACAGCGCTTCCTTGCGATCATGGCTGAGCAAGCAGCAAGAATGAGTAGGCTGGTTGACGATTTGCTAGCCTTGAGCCGTGTCGAGATGCGAGCGCATTTAGCGCCGACAACGATCGCCGACCTAAACCACGTTGCAGCCAGCGCAATTGAGCTGGTAAAGCCCGAAGCCATCAAGAATGCGATTTCGTTGATCTTGCAGCCTCTTGCAACAGCTGCCAGAATTCGCGGTGACCACGACGAGTTGGTTCAGGCGGTACAAAACCTCGTGCACAATGCGATCAAGTATGGCCGCCCAGCAGGTACGATCGTGGTCTCAGTCGCTGATGCCGACAACCGTGATGAACTGCATTCGTTTCTTAAATTAAGCGTCGCCGACGATGGACCGGGAATTGCGCCTGAACACGTGCCACGCCTTACCGAGCGTTTCTACAGGGTAAGCACCGCTGCCAGTCGCGAGACAGGAGGAACTGGCCTTGGCTTGGCGATCGTCAAGCACATCGTTACGCGTCATCATGGGACGATCGACATCGCGTCCAAGGTCGGCGCCGGCGCGACTTTTACGCTAAGGTTCCCATCACTTTGATTACGGATAGCTAGGTTGTTTCAAGGATTTGGTGTGTCACAAAACTGCAATCACACTGTCGTAATTGGCGAAATGAAGCACGCTGGCTGATCCGGCAGCATGGAGAGTTGAGAATGAGCGATCATATCGTCAAGTCTTACGATCAAGATCTGGCAACCCTTGATCGGACGATCGCGGTGATGGGTGGCAGCTGCGAGCAGCTATTGGCCAACGCGTTTGCAGCGCTGGAGCGGCGCGATCCTAAACGCGCAGAAGCCGCGGTTGCCAGCGATAAAGTGATCGATGATCTGGAGCGCTCGTTGCAGGAGCAGGCAATCGTTATGATCGCGCAGCGCCAACCGCTTGCCAACGATTTGCGCCATGTGATGACCGTGATCAAGATTGCGAGTGATCTGGAGCGGGTCGGCGATCTCGCCAAGAACATCGCCAAACGCGCCGTGGCTGTGGCGCACGAAACGGCGCCTAAAGCACTGTTGACCGGACTAGGTCACATGACAGAGCACGCGCTTTCGCAATTGAAAGATGTACTCGACGCATACGCCACCCGCGATGCCGATAAGGCACTCAGAGTGTGGCGTGACGATGCGCGAATCGATGCTTTGTACAACTCCATCTTCCGCGAAATGCTGACCTACATGATGGAAGATCCCCGCAAAATCGGGCTGTGTACGCATCTATTGTTCGGGGCGAAGAATATTGAACGGATCGGCGATCACACCACGAATATTGCCGAGAACATTCATTATCTCGTGCACGGTTCGATACCCGAGGGCGATCGCCCGAAAGGCGACGATTTGAGCATGCTTATGTTGAACTTACCGGCGCATTGAGGATCGTTCGCGACATGTCAGATGGAACTCATCGATGCCGTCGATCTTGATTGTCGAAGATGAAGCGTCACTGGCCGAGTTGCTGCGCTACAATTTCGAGGCGAGTGGATTTATCGTTCGTTCGGTGACCACCGGCGAAGACGCCGAGGTTATGCTGCAAGAAGAGCGTTTCGATTGTCTGGTACTGGATTGGATGCTGCCGGGGGTTACGGGCATCGAGCTCTGCCGGCGGCTGCGCCAGCGAGCCGAAACCAAGTCGCTTCCAATCTTGATGTTAACGGCGCGGGGCGAAGAGGGCGACCGCGTGCGCGGGCTGTCGACCGGTGCGGACGATTACGTCGTCAAACCATTCTCGGTGAATGAGCTGATTGCTCGCGTCAAAGCGTTGTTGCGAAGAGCATCACCGGATCTGATCGCAGATGTGTTGACATTCGACGATATAACTCTCGATCGGGCAGCGCACCGCGTGATGCGCACGGGTAGAGAGGTGCGTGTTGGACCGACCGAGTTCCGGCTAATGTTGTTCATGATGGAGAACCGCGGCCGCGTTCTTACCCGTCAGCAGTTGATCGATGGTGCCTGGGGCCGCGATGGGGACGTCGACGAACGAACGGTCGACGTGCATGTGGGCCGCTTGCGCAAGGTCTTGGTCGGTGCTCGCGAGTCTGATCCGATCAGAACTGTCAGGGGCGGCGGTTACGTGTTCGGCGAACGTTAGACGTCAGCGCGAACGCAATCGATCGAGGAACTGCACGCTTCAAAGATTGAGCCCAAGATTTGGTTTGCCACATTAAGGCGATGTTCTGGTTGCAACTACCGGCACAGTCCTTTCCGTGAGTGGCCTTAGCGTCATGCAGAATTGCAAATTCAGTGATCCGCAGCTAGCGAATGTGAGAGCAATTTTGCATCGCTTGCAAAGCCTCTCCGGAACAGTTGAGGCGGTAACTGACGCCGGGGGCATGTCGAACGGCAATTTCTATGCTGGTCCAAACCATTCTGCGCTCCGCTTCGAGCGCAAGGCTGTCGCAGCAGATGCCTTTGTGCGCCCAGATTTCGATGCAACGGTTGCCGACGGTGGGGCAGCCCCGCAAAAGTTCACGCTTGGAAGACAAACTGATAAAGTGCCCAGCCCGGTCTTTGCGGCCGCCATTGCGGCCGCGAGTATCGGTGCATGTATGCTAGCGGTTTGGTTTCTTGTCGAAGAGCCGTTATCCAACGAGTCGGAGCGACACGAGGCCTCTTCGATCGCAACGATCGCCGTTGATGGTTGGAGTGCCGATGGATCTCAGATTAAGCAGGAGGGCAGGCTCGAGTTATCTGCCTTACTCCCGCTGACCTTGCCGCAAACGCTTTCGCCGTCTTTGCAGACGCTCTCCTTAGCCACACAAGAAGAGCTGTCCCCTAGCTTTTCCGCTTCGCACCGCATCGAAGACGCATTGAGCGCTTCGGCTATGGATTTATCCGTTGGGCGTGTGTCGTCTGCTCGAACTCGTCTGCTTGATTTGTCTAATCTTAATTCAGCCGATGTGTCTTGGACGCTCGCTCGAACGTTTGATCCCAACGTCTTGCGCGAGATACCGCAACCGGACGCTACCGCGAACTTGGAAGAAGCGGCCAGGTGGTATCGCCGTTGGCGTGGTCAAGCCAATGCAGGTGGGCGACTGATCGATGAAGCCACGCTCGAACGTACTATTCAATCGATGCGTTGAACCATTCCGTACACGCGTGAGCTTAGCCGCGGATCACGATAAGTGGCTCACCCAGCGCGTCGAGGCGCGGTGTAACGCCAAGCCCTGGTGAACCGGAAGCGGTCATGAAGCCGTCGACCCGAATGGGCGCCCCGTCGGCGATCGACAAGGTGTTGTAGCTGTTGAAGTCGGTCGCTGAGAAACAATACTCTTCCGGGGTAGATTGAGCTAGATGCGCGATCGTGGCGGTCACGATGTCCCCACCCCAGGTATCTTCGATCGTCATCGGAATGCCTGATGCGACGCACAAATCACGCATGATGCGTGCTTTCGTCAAGCCGCCGACTTTGGAAATCTTGAGGTTGATGACGTCCATCGCGTCTTCGGATATCGCTCTGATCAAAGCGCCGGCATCGAAGATGACCTCGTCGAGGACGAAGGGGCGGGGCGTACGCCGGCGGATCGACATGCACTCTTCATAGGTCGCGCAAGGTTGCTCGATATAGACGTCGACGCCGGCGACGGCGGCGACCACGCGGGCCGCCTCGTGCTTGGTCCAACCGGTGTTCGCGTCCGCGACCAGTATGTCGCCGGAATGAAGCACCGCGCGTGTTGCGTGGATGCGCTCGATGTCGGTGTCGGCGTCTGCGCCGACCTTCAACTGAAATTTTCGATAGCCCTCATTGTGGTATCCTTTGATTTTGGCGGCCATCGCAGCCGGCGCCTCTTGAGAAATTGCACGATAGAGAGCGATTTTTTCCTGGGCCGCACCTCCCAATAGTTTGTAGACGGGCAGGCCGCATTCTTTACCGAGAATGTCCCAGCAAGCGATGTCGATCGGCGCCTTGACGTAAAGATGCCCGCGCAGAACCGCATCCATCCTCCGATTGATCTCGCCAAGGTTCGTCGGATCGAGACCGATCAGCTTCGGCCCGATTTCGTGCAACCCGGCGCGAACGCCGAGGGCGTACGCCGGCAAGTAGGCCGATCCCAGCGGGCAGCATTCGCTGTAGCCGGTTATACCGGCGTCGGTCTCCACCGCCACTACGGTCGAATCGAACACTTCGACAAAGTTGCCGTTCGACCAACTGTAGCGACCCTCTTTGAGCGGCAGGTCAACCTTATAGGCTTTGACGGCGGTGATCTTCATCGGGCGATCCTGATTTGGAAGGTGCACAGGCGATGCGACATCGGAACATTCGCTGCGCATTCAAAATCATATGAAGCAGCAACGCAATCAGGCGGGTTCTGTCATTCGACGAAATATCGAAGCCCGGATACGCGTTTTCGGCGTAGCCCCCGGCGTTGGCTTGGGCCTAATCTCACTCCGGCAGCGGCGTATATCTGCCGGGCGCAATACCCATGGGATCAATACCCATAGGATAACGCAGGATAAGGACACAGCAACCGACATGAAACTTCAGCTTCATCACATCAACCTGTGCACCAACAACGTACCTGTCATGGACGATTTCTACCGCACCGTGCTCGATCTGGGCGACGAGCCCACCATGGGTGCAAATCGCGCGAAGGATAAGGACGGCTATCTCGGTGCTGTTTCATTCGTGACTGACGGCACGACGCAGATGCACCTGGCGCAGCGTGACTTGGGTGCGGGCTTTCGTACCGGGCAAGCGATCAATCCGCTCGAACGCGGCCACATCGCGTTTCGCACGGACGACATCGCAACCTTCAAGAAGCGCCTGGAAGAAAAGGGTATACCTTATTCGAATTACGGCGCGTGGGCGATCAAAGGGTGGGAACAGATCTTCTTCCACGATCCAGAAGGTAACGTGATCGAGGTGCACCAGGCCAACGAATGAGCGTGTATCCGGAAATCCTACGATCAGAACGTCAGCCGCTAATCGATCGCGGCAAAGCCGGGATCATACTCATCCTTGGTCACGATGTGCCGATAGTGCCGGACGACGGGGAACCACGGTGGTTGGCAGAACGCAGCGCCGGTATTGCCGCCTGGTCCGACACGACGCTCGATCAACGCGAGGTGTTGGACCTCACCGTGGCTGATGGCACGGGCGCTGCCGGAGGCAAGCGTACTTGCGGTTGAGCCTGCGGCCAATGTACGTGATCTGGTAGAAGATTGGCCAGCGACCCAACCAGAGCATCGAGTGATAAACGAGCCTTATAAATTCTCCATTGCACCTATGATGGATTGGACTGATCGGCATTGCCGCATGTTCCACCGCCTGCTGACGCGTCGAGCCCGGCTCTACTCCGAGATGGTGACGCCTGAGGCGATCCTGCATGGCAAACGCGACAAGCTGCTGGCCTTCGATCCTGTCGAACACCAGGTGGTACTGCAACTTGGTGGCTCCGATCCGGCAAAACTGGCGGCGGCCGCTGTCATCGGCGAGGCCTACGGTTACGACGAGATCAATCTCAACGTTGGCTGCCCATCCGATCGCGTCCAAGGCGGCAACTTCGGTGCTTGCCTAATGGGCGAGCCGACCTTGGTAGCGGCTTGTGTTTCCGCAATGCGGAGCGCCGTGCAGGTCCCGGTCACAGTCAAATGCCGCATCGGCATCGACGAGCAGGATTCTGAGGCAGATTTGGAGCGCTTCATAATGACGGTCGCCGACGCGGGCTGCCAAGTGTTTGCGATACACGCCCGTAAGGCATGGCTGCAGGGTTTATCACCAAAGGAGAACCGCGAGATACCACCGCTCGACTACGCCCGGGTCTATCGACTGAAGGCCTCGCATCCGGATCTTACAATTGCGATAAACGGTGGCATCGAAACCTTGGAGCAAGCGACGGGACACCTCAGATACGTGGACGGCGTCATGCTCGGCCGCGCGGCGTATCAGACACCCTGGATACTGGAAGAGGTCGACCGCACGTTCTTTGGCGACATTGGCGTTCCTCGCACGCGCGCGGATATCCTTTCCGCGCTCGTGCCGTATGCGGCCCGCCACATCGAGGGCGGGGGGCGCTTGCACAACGTCGCGCGACACGTCCTTGGAATTTATCACGCAGAACCTGGCGGCCGGGCGTTCCGCCGCCATCTCAGCGAACGCGGTGTCGGTCCCGGTGCTAAAGTGAGTGTCTTGGAAGAGGCGATTGCGATTGCCGAGGAAGCACGCGAGAAACGCCTTCGGATGGCGCAGAACCAAATCACCGCGTTGTCCGAAGGAAGTGCACTTTGACCAGCAGCATGGGGGGCGCCTTTGCCATGTACGTGCCCTTACTTGCACTTCTGGCAGCCGGCGGTCTCGTCACCGGATTTCTGGCCGGACTATTCGGTATCGGCGGGGGCGGAATATTGGTGCCGATCCTCTACGAGGTGTTTGGCATTTTGGGTATTGACGCCGCTGTTCAAATGCACATGGCGGTCGGCACATCCTTGGCGATCATCATTCCGACGTCGATGATGTCGTTTCGTTCGCACCGGCAGCGGGGAGGTGTCGATGTGGCGGTGATCCGGCGCTTGGCACTGCCGGTGTTCGCCGGCGTTATCATCGGCATCCTTGTCGCCAAATCCAGCCCCGGGTCGGTATTGAAATGGATCTGGATCGTGTTCGCGATTGTCATGGCCTCGAAGCAGTTTTTCGGGAAGGACAACTGGCGGCTTGGTCTCGAGATCCCGAGAAGCAGGCTCGTGGAGTTATACGGGATCGGTGTCGGTTTTCTGTCGACCATGATGAGCATCGGCGGCGGCGCATTTATAACCATGCTCATGACGCTTTACGATCGTCCGTTGCGACAGGGTATTGGGACATCCTCTGGTTTCGGGCCGATCATCGCAGTCCCGGGGATGATCGGCTTCATGTGGGCTGGATGGGCCGCCATGCAGGCCGGGGAGCTACCCGCCGGATCCGTCGGTTTCGTCAATCTGCTCGCGGTCGCGCTGGTCGCACCTCTGAGTGTCTTTACAGCGCCATTAGGCGCGCGGGTTGCGCATGGCGTGTCGAAGCGTACACTTGAAGTGGCATTCGGTTGTTTTCTGCTACTGGTTGCCTTTCGTTTCGCGCTCGCGTTGTTTCATTGAGGAGAAGTCCAATGCGATCCTTGATCGCAGCGCTCATCCTTGGACTGACGTCCATCCCCGCCGCCGGTCAAGTCGCGTCAACGCTGCCGCCGGTATCGGGGCCGATCGAGCCCAAAGTTGCGCCCCGGCAAGCCGACGATGGTCTGTATCATCAGACGTGGGAGGTCACGTCATTCCTCAATTTGCGCGAAGATTTTGAAGACGCAACAGTCAAGCAGAAACGGTTCGCGGTATTCTTTGAACAGCGCGGATGTGTCTATTGCACGAAGATGCACAAGGACGTGCTCGCCCAGCGCTACATCAACGACTATGTGCGTGACAATTACGCCGTCGTGCAACTCGACATTTTCGGTGCCCGCGAGGTGACCGACTTCGACGGCACGAAACTGAGCGAGGCCAAGCTCGCCGAACGCTGGGGCGTAATGTTCACCCCGACCGTCGTGTTCTTGAAGGACGAGTTGCCAGTGGATCCGAAACTGTGGGGGCCACCACTTGAAGTGACCCGCATGAGCCTTGGGTTTGGAGCGGCGACGTTCTACGATTTATTCGTGTGGATTAGAAACAGGGTCTACGAGCACGACCGCAACTTCCAGCGGTTCCACGTAGCTCGCATGGGCGAGCGCGGTAAAAGCGGCATCGCTTTCGACTAAGTCGAGCAAAACCCACTCAATCTGGCCAATTGCAACTGTTTGATCCCAATGCGAAAAAGTTCCATCCATCCGTTAAAAAATATCGCTGCAATTTCGCCAAGCAGCCCCACCAATGACTTGATGAAATGCAATGTAATCGCCAGTTAAAATGCAGTCGGGATGAACTGTTTAATGTGATGGGAAGGAAAACGCATGCGTCACATCAAAAAGCTTGTTGCTGTCACTGCATTGGCAGCATCAACTGCATTATTGCCCGTGCAATCTGCTGAAGCGCGCGGTGGGAGGGGCATCGGTTTAGGAATAGCCGGTGCAATCATCGGCTCTGCGCTGATCGCAGGAGCGTATGGGCACCACCGGTACTATGGGCGGCGGGACTACTATGATGGTCCCAGATACGTATACGGGTCCAGCTACTACCAACCGAGAAGGTATTATCGCTACCACGACTATCGTCCATGGCGGCACCGCCATTGGAATCACTGGTAACTTGATTGCGGCCGGAGCTTTACCTCCGGTCGCAACTTTTCGATCAGCTTTTCTTCGCCTGTGCAGCCGCATCGCGCTCGGCGACGGCGGCTTTGCAAGCCGCGCTTAAGTCCGTCTTGTGCGTATGCAGACAGGCGCGCATTTTACCGCGTTCGCCTTTCACGCGTTCGACGTCTCCGCAGTGCTTGGCGATGTCCGCCTTGCAAGCAGCTTGAAACTTCGCCCAGACCGGCCAGACCGGATTGCTATGATTAGTATCGGGTTGAGCCGCAGGCACTGCGGCATTCGGAGCTACCGTCGGAGCTGCTGTCGCAGCGGCAGCAGGGTTGGCGGGCGCTGCCGGTGCAGCCGTCTGAGCGATGGCGAAGCTGCTGCCAGCGACCAGGACGAGCGCGGCGATGCTTGAGCGTATCATTAACATTCGAGTGACCCCCTCAGGTTGAAGCGGACCGGATGGCCGCCGTTCGTGAGAGAGCGATGGGGCTTGGCGATTGAACCGCAGTTGAACCACGAACTCACCACCCGTTCATTCTAGTTTGCGCACGGCAACTCCCCCGCGGGGAGCCGGCCGCCGTGCGCCGGACAACCTAGATCTTCTGATTGTACGCGCCGACTTCCGGCATCTTGCCGAGCAGCCCGTCGATGTCGGCGAAGATCGCGCGCATGTTGGCTTCGGAGACCGGGCTTTCGACCACCACGACTAGCTCCGGTTTATTCGAGGACGCGCGCACCAAGCCCCAGGTGCCATCCGCCAACGTGACGCGGACGCCATTCACGGTCACCAAATCGCGGATCTTCTGACCGGCGATGTTTCCCCCCGCTGCGTGCACTTTCGCGTAGTGTTCCACCACCCGGTCGACGACGCCGTATTTCGTCTCATCATTGCAGTGTGGCGACATGGTGGGCGAACCCCAAGTCTTGGGGAGGGCACGCTGCAGATCAGCCATGGTGCGGCCGCCGGCCCGGTCCAACATGTCGAGCACCGCAATGCCAGCAATCAGGCCGTCGTCATAACCGCGGCCCAAGGGTGGCTGGAAGAAGAAGTGACCGGACTTCTCGAAGCCGACGAGAGCTTTCATCTCGTGCGTATGCCGCTTCATGTAGCTGTGTCCGGTCTTCCAGTAGGTCGTCGTTGCACCGTTTGCCTTAAGTACAGGATCGGTGACGAATAGGCCCGTCGACTTCACGTCGGCGACGAATTTTGCGTTTTTGTGGAGTGCCGATAGATCGCGGGCGAGCATGACGCCTACTTTATCGGCGAAGATTTCGCGGCCCTCGTTGTCGACGACACCGCAGCGGTCACCGTCGCCGTCGAAGCCCAAGCCGACGTCAGCCTTATGCTTGATGACTGCCTCCGCCATTGCGTGCAGCATTTTCATGTCTTCGGGGTTCGGATTGTAACGCGGGAAAGAGTGGTCCAGTTCGACGTCGAGCGGGATCACCTGTGCACCCAGCGCTTGCAACACTTGCGGGGCGAACGCTCCGGCGGTGCCGTTGCCGCACGCGGCTACGACGCGCAGCTTACGATTGAGCTTGGGCCGGTCAGACAGAGACCCGATGTATCGCTCTGCCAAGTCAGGTACGAAGATGTAGCGGCCGCCGACCCGCGTTTGCCCGCGGCCGCTCAAAACGATTTCCTTTAGCGCCGTCATTTCGTCGGGGCCGAACGTCATCGGCCGGTTCATGCCCATTTTGATACCTGTCCAACCATTGTCGTTATGGCTGGCGGTGACCATGGCAACACCTTCGACATCGAGATCGAATTGTGCAAAGTACGCCATCGGCGAGAGCGCGAGCCCGATGTCGTGAACTTCGGCGCCACCGGCCATCAATCCCATGATCAACGCTTGCTTGACCGAACCCGAATACCACCGGAAATCGTGACCGACGACGAAGCGCTTGGGGATGCCTCTCTCGGCAAACAGTGTCGCCAATCCTAACCCGATGGCATTGAGCCCCATGAGGTTGATTTCCTCGGGAAACAGCCAGCGCGCGTCGTACTCCCGAAAGCCAGTAGGCTTCACGAGCGGCAAGCGCTCGAAGTCAGCCGTGTTCGGCTTCAAGTCTGCGCGCGGGATCGGGAACATTGAGTTTGCCCTTTTCGGTTAACCATGAGAATCTGTCGCGGCACGTGTACCGGATCGCTCACCAAGCGCCAAGGCCGGCGTTATGTTCCAGCGACCGGCTCCGAGCGTTAGTCTGAAAGCGTCACCGCCCTTGACTGAGAACCCCCATCCGGTGTGTGTCTCGTTTTATGAAATTCCTCGACCAGGCAAAGATTTACATTCGCTCCGGCGACGGCGGTAACGGCTCCGTGTCGTTCCGCCGCGAAAAGTTCATCGAATTCGGCGGGCCCGACGGCGGCGATGGTGGTCGCGGTGGTAATGTCATCGTCGAGTGCGTCGGCAATTTGAATACGCTGATTGATTACCGCTATCAGCAGCATTTCAAGGCTGAGAGCGGCGGCGGCGGCATGGGGCGCTTGCGCGCCGGCGCCGGTGGCAACGATTGCATTATTAAAGTCCCGCCCGGCACGCAGATCTTCGCCGAGGACCAGGAGACCATGCTGGCCGACCTTAAAGAGGTTGGCCAACAGGTTGTCCTGGCGCGCGGCGGCAACGGCGGTTTCGGTAATGCTCACTTCAAGGGACCGTCAAACCAGGCACCTCGACACGCCAATCCTGGTCAGGAAGGTAAAGAGATGACGATCTGGCTCCGGCTGAAGCTGATTGCCGATGCCGGTTTGGTCGGGTTGCCGAATGCTGGAAAATCGACATTCCTCGCCACCGTGTCAGCCGCTAAGCCAAAAATCGCCGACTATCCGTTCACGACCCTGCACCCCAACCTCGGTGTGGTCCGCGCCGGTTCGATTGATTTCGTGTTGGCCGACATCCCCGGATTGATCGAGGGCGCTTCGGAGGGTGCAGGCCTCGGCACAAGGTTCCTCGGCCACGTCGAGCGATGTCGCGTCATCCTGCATCTCGTAGACGCTACCGAAACTGATATGGACGTGGCGACGGCCTACAAGACCGTGCGCCGCGAGCTCAAAGCGTATGGCGGGGAATTGGTCGACAAGAAGGAGATCGTCGCGCTGTCGAAGTGTGACGCGGTCGACCCAAAGACATTGGTTGAACGTGTCGAGGCGCTGCGCAAAGCTGCCCGGAAAAGGCCGCTGATACTGTCGGCAGTGGCCGGCATTGGCGTCAAGGAAACGCTGTTCGCGCTCACCCGGGAAATCACGCGCGCCGACGCCGCCGAGCACAAAGGCGAGGATCGAGAGAGCTGGCATCCATGAGCGAGGCCGCACACTTCGCCCCTGGTACCGACTTGGCAGCTATGCTTGTCCAGATTGATGAACAGCGGGTGCAGATAGACGGAGCACGCGTGCGCCGGGCTGACCTTTGGCGGCTCGTACTTCAGAAGCTTAAACTGCACTGGACCGCCGACAGCAACGCCATCGAAGGCTCGACGCTAAGTTTTGGCGAGACCAAGTTCTTTATCGAACAGGGGCTGACGGTCGAGGGCAAACCGCTCAAGGATTTTCTCGACGCCAAGAACCACTGGGAAGCGATTGATCTGTTGTTCGACGTGGTCGCAGCCAAGCAACCCGTCACGCCCGGACTGCTGAAAGAACTAAATGCTTTGATCTTGCGCGGGGTCGAAGCGACGGCGGCCATTGACGCAAAGGGACAGATCGTCGGGAAAACAGCCCGGCCGGGTGAATACAAGTCGCATCCGAGCCACGTCTTGCAGCCTGACGGGACCATTCACCGGTACGTCGAGCCGGTTCATGTCGCTTCTGAAATTGAGGCGCTATGCGCGTCGATCGAGACGCCAGCGCCAGATGCTCATCCGGTCATCATTGCTGCATTCGCGCATTACGATTTCGTTCGCATACACCCGTTTGACGACGGCAATGGTCGAGGCGCGCGCATTCTCATGAACCTGGTATTGCTGCGTTACGGATACCCGCCGGCAGTCGTCCCGCTAAAATTGCGGCGGCACTACTATGATGCCCTCGCTTCGGCCGATCAGGGGCAGCAAGAGCCGTTCGTTCAATTCATTGTTACCTGTGTGTATGACACACAGGCGACCATCCTCAGCGATCTCGAAGTATGAACGCTTCCAACGCAATGATCCGCCCCGAATGGCCGGCTGCGAAGCGCATCGTCGTTAAGATCGGCTCGGCGTTGCTGGTCGATCGTAATACCGGCCGCTTGCGCGCGACATGGCTCAATTCGCTCGCTGACGATGTTGCAGCTCTTTGTGAGGCCGGCAAGGAGGTGATCCTGGTGTCGTCCGGTGCGATCGCGCTGGGCCGCCACGCGCTCGGATTGCCGATAGGTCCGCTCGAATTGGAGCAAAGCCAAGCGGCCGCGGCGGTTGGCCAGGTGTCATTGGCCCACGCCTATCAGAACGTATTCCAGACGCGGGGCTTTGCGACTGCGCAGATATTGCTCACCTTGGGCGATACGGAAGAGCGTCGCCGTTATCTCAACGCGCGCCGCACGATCGAAATGCTGCTCGCCCATAAGGCGGTTCCCGTCGTCAATGAAAACGATACGGTGGCGACGTCGGAGATCCGTTATGGCGACAACGACAGGCTGTCGGCTCGCGTCGCCTCGATGGTGAGTGCTGATTGCCTCGTGCTGCTTTCCGATATCGATGGGCTATACACAGCGCCGCCTGGCGCCGATCCATCAGCAACGCACGTTCCGCTCGTCACGGCGATCACCCCCGAGATCGAGGCGATGGCCGGCGATGCCGGCACCGAGTTGTCTAAAGGTGGCATGAAGACCAAGGTCGAGGCGGGCCGCATCGCGATGGCGGCGGGCACCGACATGGTGATCACGACGGGTAAGCCGTTGCATCCATTGCGGCAGCTGTCCGTAGGCGCAACCTGCACGTGGTTTATCGCGCCGTCCGACCCGGTAACGGCTAAGAAGCGCTGGATCGCCGGTCAACTCGAGCCCAAGGGCAACGTGTCGGTCGATGCCGGCGCAGAACGGGCGTTGCTACAAGGCAAGAGTTTATTGCCGGCCGGTGTCACCGTTGTCGATGGCATCTTCGATCGCGGCGACGCGGTGACGATTCGCAATGCGAAAGGTCACGAGTTGGGTCGTGGGCTTATCGCCTATTCGAACCGCGATGCGCAGCGTATTATCGGTCGCAAGAGTAGCGACATCGCGACCATCCTCGGTTTCGAGGGCCGCGCCGAATTGATCCATCGCGATGACATGGCGTTGAACAAATGAGTGGCCCCGAGCCCATCCAAGACACCCGATCTGTGATGCTTGCCATTGGCGTGAAGGCACGCGCCGCCGCGCGTGAGCTGCTCGTCGCGACCACCGAAGCGAAGCGCTCTGCGCTGACGACGGCTGCCTCGTCGATGCGCAAGGCCATCCCCGCGATCATTGTCGCTAACGCGCTGGACTTGAAAGCTGCCCATGAAGCCGGCCGGACATCGGCCTTCATCGATCGTCTACTGCTTGATGCCAGGCGCATCGAAGGCATCGCCAGGAGCCTGGAAGAAATTTCGGCGCTCCCCGATCCGGTGGGCTCCGTGATCACCGAATGGACCCAACCCAACCGGCTGAAGTTCGAGCGGGTCCGCGTGCCCCTGGGGGTGATCGGCATCGTCTACGAGAGCCGCCCGAATGTCACAGCGGATGCCGGTGCATTATGCTTGATGGCGGGTAACGCGTGCATTCTGCGCGGCGGCTCCGAGAGCCAGCACTCATCGAAGGCGATCCACGCCTGCCTCGTCGAGGGTCTTCGTGCTGCCGAGTTGCCGGAATCAGTCATACAACTCGTGCCTACGGCGGATCGCGAGGCGGTCGGGCAAATGCTTGCCGGTCTCGACGGTAACATCGACGTGATTGTCCCGCGCGGTGGCAAGAGCCTAGTCGCACGCGTGCAAGCCGATGCGCGTGTGCCGGTGTTCGCCCACTTGGAAGGCATCTGCCACACTTACGTCGACCGTGGTGCTGATCTCGACATGGCGATCCCATTGGTGCTCAATGCCAAACTGCGGCGCACCGGCGTGTGCGGATCGACGGAATGCTTGCTCGTCGACGCCAACGCGCACGAAGATTACCTGACGCCACTCGTCAAGGCTCTACTCGATGCCGGCTGCGAAGTGCGCGGTGACGCAGCGACCCAGAAAGTCGACGCGCGAGTCGTGGCCGCAAAGCCGGACGACTGGGGCCGCGAATACCTGGACAACATCATCGCGGTGAGCGTCGTGGATGGCGTCGACGAAGCCATTGCTCATATCACGCGCTACGGCTCGCAGCACACCGACTGCATCGTGACTGAGTGCAATGGCACCGCTCAACGCTTCATCGCGCGCGTCGACTCGGCCATTGTCCTGCACAATGCCTCGACGCAATTTGCCGATGGGAACGAGTTCGGCTTCGGTGCAGAGATCGGGATTGCGACAGGCCGGATGCACGCACGCGGCCCCGTCGGCGTCGAGCAGCTGACCACGTTCAAATACGTGGTCCGCGGTACCGGGCAGATCCGGCCGAACTAAATCTACGAAAGCCACGCATGAGCCCACCCAAGTATTACTACGAGGACATCGTTGCCGGGCGCACGCAGACCCTCGGCTCGACGAGCGTCACCAAGGCCGACATCATCGCCTTTGCGCGCGCCTTCGATCCGCAGCCGTTGCATCTCGACGAAGAGGCCGCACGCGCGACGATGGTCGGCAGGCTTTGCGCTTCCGGCTGGCATAGCTGCGCGATCCTGATGCGCCTCATCTGTGATGGTTTCCTGCTTGATGCCGCCTCACTCGGTTCACCCGGCGTGGAAGAAGTGCGATTTCTCAAACCGGTGTTTCCCGACGACAGGTTGTCGGGGCGCTTTACATGCAACACAAAACGGACGCTGACCTCGCGTCCTAACGTGGGGATTTGCCGGGTGCTCTTCGAGATGACCAACAGTGCCGACGAAGTGGTACTCAGTTGGGATACCAATCAGCTTTTTGCTCTGCGCGAGCCGCCCGCCACCGTGGGGCTTCGCCCATGAGCGTCTATTTCGAAGACCTCATCTTCGGACACAAAACCGAGCTCGGCAGTCACACGTTTACCAAGGCCGAGATCGTCGACTTCGCGACCAAGTTTGATCCGCAGCGCTTCCACATGTCGGAGGAGGGCGGCCGCGATTCGCTATTCGGCGCCTTGTGCGCGAGCGGCTGGCACACCAGCGCAATCTGGCTGCGCCTCGTCGTCGACTACCGCAAACGCGTCGGCGATCAGATGGTCTATCGTGGCGAGCGTCCGGCGAAGTGGGGACCATCTCCTGGCTTCGATAAGATTCGCTGGATCAAGCCCGTCTTCGTCGGCGACACGATCCGTTTCACCACGGCGGTCGCCGGCAAGCGCGACAGCAAATCGCGGCGCGATGTGGGACTGCTGTACTCACTCAACGAAGGCTTCAATCAGCAGGGCGATCTCGTCTTCCAAGTGACATCGAAGATGTTCGTCGAGCGGCGAATGCCGTTGGAGTGAGGTAAGAATGTATATCCCGCCAGCCTTTAAGGCCGACGACGACACGGCACTCGCATTCGTGGCAAAGCGCGGTTTCGGGACACTTATCGCGGTCGATGGCGGACGGCCGGTTGCCTCGCACCTGCCGTTCCTCCTCCACCGCGACGAGGGACGACTGTGGGTCGAACTGCACGTCGCCCGTGCAAATCCGCTGCATGAAATCATCACCCGCGCACCGGACGTTCTGCTCACCGTGATGGGACCAGATGCATATATCTCACCCGATTGGTATGTCTCCGCCGATCAGGTCTCTACGTGGAATTATGTCAGCGTGCATCTGAGCGGCATCGCGCGGGTTGTACCGCAACCCGACAACCTCGACCATGTCGACCGGCTGAGCGCGCACTTCGAGGCGCAACTCTTGCCGAAAGAACCCTGGACGTCAGCGAAAATGACCAAAGCCCGGCGTGAGGCCATGCTTCACGCCATCGTCGGAATGCAAATCGATATCACCCAGTTTGCAGCGCAAGGGAAGTTTGGCCAGCACAAAAGCGCGGCCGATCAGGCTGGCGTGATCGCAAACCTCAAGGCGTTGGGTACGCCGAAAGCACTGGAATATCTATCGGTGGTGGAGCCGTGGCTTGACCGAACATGACAGCCGGCCGCGTGGCAATGTCGATACGACATGCACCGAGGCTTGCGCCTTCACAGCGTCGCCTCGCTGCCGAGCAGAGCGGTGACCTCGCTCGAAAGTTGACCACCGTTGCCGTGGCAAAGTGCGACGTCGCACTTGGCGAGCTGACGCGCGCCGGCATGGCCGCGCAGTTGTGTGACCGCCTCGACGATCAGGAACAGCCCGTACATGCCGGGATGGACGCAGCTTAGGCCTCCGCCCGAGGTGTTGACGGCGAGCTTGCCGCCAGGGGCAATTGTTCCATTCTGCACGAAGCGTCCGCCCTCGCCCTTGGGACAAAACCCGAGGTCTTCAAGGAAGAGCAACGTCGTGATGGTGAAGGCGTCGTAGAGCATCACGAGATCGCAGTCGGGTGGCTTCAGGCCGGCCATCGCGAAGGCGCGCGAACCGCTGTCTGCAGCAACCGTCCGCGTTAGGCTCGCGGCTTGCGCGATCGACCGGTGCGAATGCGCAGCACCGACGCCGAGCACGTATGCCGGCTTCTGCTTTAAATCCCGCGCGCGGTCAGCACGTACCATGACACAGGCAGCGCCCCCGTCGGTGACGAGGCAGCAGTCTAGTGTCGTCAACGGATCGGATACCATGCGTGCCTGAAGCACATCTTCGCGCGTCAGCGAACCCTTCGCGAAGGCCGACGGATTAAGATTGGCCCATTGCCGCGCCGCAACCGCGATATCGGCCAGCATCTCCCGCGTGGTGCCGTATTCGTGCATGTGCCGCGCGGTAGCGAGTGCATAGCCGGTGATCGGGTGGCGCGGCTTGTAGGGCGCCTCGTGCCATTGCGGCTCGCTCATCGAGACGAGTTTGCCGCCTGCCGTGCGCTGGTTCGAGCCGTAGCAGACGAGCACCGCATTGCAGATCCCGGCATCGAGCGCGAGCGCCGCCTGCAACAGATGCATCTCGAACGATGAACCCCCAACGTTGGTGCCTTCGAAGAACGTCGGGTTGATACCCAAGTATTCGGCCACCGTGAGTGTCGGGAAGGCATGCGTCGAAGTCGCAGCGCATATGCCGTCGATATCACTAAGTTTGAGGCCGGCATCGGCGATGGCCGCAAGCGAAGCCTCGCCCAGCAGTTCGATTGCAGACCGCCCGGGAGCCTCGCCCCAACCCGCGCCACCAACGCCAACGATTGCGGTTTTGCCGCGCAATTGACGTCCGCTCATACCCGGCCTCCGTCGATAATGCCAAATACGACGGCCGCCTCGCCATCGATCTCGACGATGCGTGCCCTGACGCGGGTGCCGATTGCGGCCGTCTCGACACCCTCGATATTGGTCATCAGGCGTGGCCCCTCGTCGAGCTCGACGATGGCGACGTTGTGCGATGATGCCTTCGCGCGATTGACGGTGATCGAGTAAATCACACCAAACCCCGAGGCTTCGACCCATTCGAGGTCCGCAGCGCCGCTCATGGGGGCTGAGACGCGCGGATAGAATATGTGCGCACCGGTCGAGGGGCTGCGTTGGATCATGAACCTGCCCGTCTTGAGATAGGCGCGGTACACTGCTTCAGGTCCCGGCCCCTGAGGTATTGTCGGCGTCATCAGGTCATTTCCCTTGCTGCTTTGGCAGTTGAAGGTTCTTTGGAGGTGGGAGCCCGACGATGGCAGCGGCCGCGGCGAAGGGCAAGTGCGGAGGGTTCGGCCAGCTGCTTCGAAAATTGGAACGCCGGACTGCATCAGCCATGTTGCGGAAGGGTCGAAACTGGTTGGCACTGCGCCTGTCTCAATTCCTGCCGGCGTCAAGGGTGCCGTGCAGGTTACGGCACCGGTTGGCACTACCGGCCAGGGTAAGTTTTAGATCACCACAAACGACAAAGGGATCACGTTTCATGAAAACGAACATCGCTATAGCCGCGTTCGCCTTGGCTGCGCTGTCGGTAAGTGTGGCGGCGCAATCCAGCATGGACCAAAGCAAAATGGGTAAGGTTCGGGTTCTGGCTCGGGATCGGGCACGATGACAGCGCCTGCGGCGGCAACTAATCCTGGGCCCGCCGCAAAGGCCTATGCCGAAGTGAATGACAAAATGCACAAGGACATGGCGAACACGTTCACCGGCGATGCCGATATCGATTTCTTCAAGGGGATGATTCCGCACCATCAGGGCGCGATCGACATGGTGAATGTCGTTCTCAAATACGGCAAAACCCCCAAACAAAGAAACTCGCCGCCGAAATCATCAAGGCGCAGAAAGCCGAGGTCGCGTTTATGAAGGCCTGGTTGGCGAAGAACGAGAAGAAGTGAGCGTTGAGCGATGATCCTGTTACGGCGGCACAAAGGGCCGCAGTATGACCACGCTTCCGTCGCGACTATGACATTTTATCCACCCAACCACTGCTGCTACGTGACACAGGTGAAGTAGGCGTCGGCCGCCGCAAGCCTCGGCACAGCTGCGGCGGAACTGCTATGCGCGGCGACCGGCAACAGCCGCCGTGGTTGACCCTGCGGTGAACACGCGGTAGCTCGTATGTGACGTCAAACGTGAGGGACTAAATCTTGACTGCGCGTTGGTTGCGCTCGTTCCGCAAGGTCTCGCTTGTGCCGAATGTTCTCCGGCGCAGCGCACTTCTTGCTTGCATTGTGCTGTCCATCGTCGTGAATTTGCTCGGCGGCGCGTTCTCGGGCGTCGTCCACGCCCATGAGCACGAACGTGCGGCCGTCGAGCATCATGATCACGAGCGCGACGTCAACCACAGCACCTCTGATCAGCAACGCGGCTCGTTAGCGGCGGACCCGCAATCGGATTGGGCGGATTGGGATAATGTGGATGGCAACCGGCAACTTCACGAGCATCATGCTGAGATTGTTCTCATTACGCTTCAAACAGAAAGTCTGGCGATCGATCGCTTGGGGCTGAATTGGATCAGGCCTGAGACGTCGCGCGCGACCGGGCAGGGCGCTGTTCCCGGCGAACGTCCTCCCTGCGTTGTTTAATCCCAACTCATCTTGAATGTCGTGATGGCGTGCGCGCGCTGTGCCCAATGCTTTGGCATTGGCGCTACCCGCAACCGATCCTCAGCGTCAGTTTTCTCCGGGCCGAACGGCTCATGCGACGCGTGCTCAACTGCGCACGCGGTTGGTCGAACATATCAAAACGAAGGATCATCAAATGGACTCCAAAAAACCACCCCGAAGTTGGGTTGGCATTGCACTCTTAGCCCTGCTCCTGGCTTCGGCGCTTGTCGATCCGGCGCTGGCGCACGGTGTTGCTACCGGCGATCAAGCCTACATAGAAAGTATCGAAGGGACACAACACTTTCCCTTCGTGTATCTGGGCGCGAAACACATGGTGACCGGTTACGATCACTTGCTGTTTCTGTTCGGCGTGATTTTCTTCCTCTACCGCCTCAAAGACGTCAGCTTATACGTCACGCTATTCGCCATCGGCCATAGTACGACATTGCTGTTCGGCGTGCTTCAAGGAACGAACGTCAATGCCTACCTGATCGACGCCATTATTGGCCTCTCGGTCGTCTACAAGGCGTTGGACAATCTCGATGCCTTCAAAAAATGGTTCGGATTTCAGCCCAACGCGAAGGCTGCCGTACTGATTTTTGGCCTGTTCCATGGCTTCGGTCTGGCGACGAAGGTGAAGGATTTTGAGCTGTCACCGGACGGCCTAATCCCAAACCTCGTTGCATTCAACGTCGGCGTCGAAATCGGCCAACTTCTGGCCCTCTCGGCAATTCTGATCGTGATGGGTTTTTGGCGTCGAACGGAAAGTTTCTCAAAACTTGCCGTCGCGTCGAACGTCGCGCTCATGGTCGCCGGGATCGCACTGACGGTTTCACAACTGCAGGGCTACTGGGCAACAACCGCCTGAAAACCAGCTTCCCAATGAACTGATCAAACCCAGCTTTACAATGGAGACAACTATGACAACCACCAACACGATCGAAACCGCTGCCAGTAGTATCGAAAATCAACCGGCGATCGCGAGCCTCGTGCGCTCGACCTTCATCGCGTCGGCGGTGGCCGCAATACTCGGGGTGACCTGCGTTCTGCCGGCCGAATATGCGATTGATCCGACCGGGATCGGCAACGTTCTCGGCCTGACCCAAATGGGTGTGATCAAACGCGATGCAGAGACCAAGGCAGCCAAGGGACAAAAGGCGTCTGTCATCGGATCGCACGTCGCTCAGAGCCGTGACCTGACGAACACCGATCATCGTGTGATCAGCGATGCGCCACCGGTCGCCGGCGCCTGGGATCGCCTCGCGCAGGCTGCACCGGCTGCAGCCCCCGCGCCAGCGGCGGCTGCGACGAAAACCGACACGCTCGAAATCGTGCTTCAACCCAATGCAAAAATGGAATTGAAGGCTTGGATGAAGAAAGGCGAGGCTTACTCGTTCGTTTGGACAGCCTCCAGCGACATCAATTTCAATCAGCACGGTGAAAAGCATAACGCTCCGGCCAGCGAGTACACGGAGTATAAAAAAGGTGTTGCCAGCACCGATAAGGGTGACTTCAAGGCTGTTTACGATGGCACCCACGGCTGGTCGTGGCGCAATCGCACCAAGCAGCCGATCACCGTAAAGGCGACGATCAATGGTAATTATGAAAAGTTCGCCGAGAAGAAATGATTGATTGAGGACCAATGCCGCGCCGCCTTGACGGGACGGTGCGGCATCTGTTTCGGTCATGTGCAATCCTTCACGAGCGGATTCGACTGACGTGAGAGTATCGGCAGGGGGTCGCCAAACATGCTGAGCGTATTACGTCACCCCGTCTATCGGTCACTATTTGCCGCACAAGTGCTGTCGCTCATTGGCACGGGCCTGACGACGGTCGCACTCGCGCTGCTCGCTTACAAGCTCGCCGGCCCTGATGCCGGTGCCGTGCTGGGCACCGCCCTGGCGCTCAAAATGATCGCCTACGTCATAATCGCGCCGATTGCGGGGGCGTTCGCGGCAAGCGTGCCGCGCCGGTCCCTGCTGGTGACGCTCGATCTCGTGCGCGCCGGTTTTACCGCGTTTCTACCATTCGTGACGGAGATCTGGCAGATCTACGTCCTGGTGTTTCTATTCCAGGCCTGTTCGGCCGCCTTCACCCCGACGTTTCAGGCGACCATTCCCGATGTATTGCCGGACGAACGCGACTATACTCGCGCGCTGTCGCTGTCGCGTCTCGCCTACGACACCGAAGCTCTTGTTAGCCCGGCACTCGCCGCCGCTCTCCTCGCAGTCACGTCGTACTCCAACCTGTTTCTCGGGACGGTTGCCGGGTTCCTGGCGTCCGCCGCGCTCGTGTTAATGACGACGCTGCCGGCGCCGAAACCAGCACAAGCAACGGGCGGCATTTTGAAGCGGATCATCTGGGGCATGCGCATTTATCTTTGGACGCCGCGCTTGCGCGGGTTACTCGCCATCAACATGGCCGCAGCTGCCGCAGGGGCTTTTGTGATCGTCAATACGGTCGTGATCGTGCGCTCGGTGTTCGGCCAATCGGACGCGGCGGTTGCCTGGCTGATGACTGCCTACGGCGTCGGCTCGATCGTGGTTGCGCTATTGCTTCCACGCGCACTCGAAAAATATCCCGATGATCGGCTTTGGATGGTGTCGGCTGCAGCGCTCCTGGCCGTTGGACTGATCGGGACCGTGTGGGCCACGTCGATGACGGCTGCACTCGTGTTGTGGCTCGCGCTCGGCGCGGCCAATGCGTTGGCCCTGACACCGGGCGGTCGCCTGTTGCGCCGTTCCTCGCGTGTCGAGGATCGCCCAGCCCTGTTCGCGGCGCAATTCTCGCTGTCGCATGCGTGCTGGCTAGTCACCTATCCGCTCGCCGGCTGGCTCGGCGCTAAACTCGGACTGACGGCGGCGGCGCTGATCCTGGCAGCCATTGCCGCGTCGGCGACCGTTGCTGCGTTTCTCGTGTGGCCCGTTCACGATCCAGACGCCATCGATCACGAGCATGATGCGACGTCGCACAGTCACGGCGGCGAGCATGATCACTTGCACGTGTCTGACGAACCCACCGTTCAGCACACGCACGCGCGGATCAGTCATCGCCACCCCTTCGTCATCGACGCGCACCATCGCCGCTGGCCCGCAGGCCGAAATGGGCGATAGGTGCACCTGTGCTTTCTATTGGTGCGATCGACCGACCTGCAAGCGCGACGTTCCTGATTTGATAATCCGCCGCCAGGCCCCCCGCCATCCGCCACAGTCGCATCAGACGCGATCATCAACTTCCACGCGACAGGGCCGCCGCTCAGCGCCCGCGGAGGCAGATCATCGGTGCAGGTATCTTGGGCATAGCATGGGCGCGATTCTCTTTTCAAATCACAAAACCCTTGAAAACATTGGTCGGAGCGGGGAGATTCGAACTCCCGACCCCTTGCTCCCGAA
>JANMNO010000075.1:0-4923 GCA_031374115.1 Hyphomicrobiaceae bacterium
GCTTGTTTGGGCGCGTCTAGTGCGGCGAACGCCCGGTTGGTCGGACCATAGTAGGTCTTGAAGATCTCGAGCCAATGATCAGCCGACTTGTAGCGGAAGTTGAAGATCTGCTTGGTCGCCTTGACATCTTGGCCCGCGAACAGTTCGCCCAGATGAGTTTCCGTGCCCCAAAGTGCGGGCGATTTCACGCCTGCGGGCGGGGGCACATGTTTGCCGATCGTCTTGAAGAGTTGGCCGATAAAGCCGTCCGGTGTCCAGTTCGCAAGCCCGATGCGGCCACCTCTGCGGCAAACGCGAGCAAGTTCGCTTGCCGACTTGTCTTGGTTGGGTGTGAACATCACCCCAAAAGTCGAAAGCACGACATCGAAAGTGGCGTCGGCAAAAGGCAGTGCCTCCGCGTCAGCCTCCTGAAATTTGATATTGAAATGGTCGGCTTTGGCGCGCTCCTTGGCTCGGTCCAAAAGGGCGCCGACATAGTCGGTCGATGTAACATCGGCAAAGCGCCGAGCTGCTGCCAGCGTTGCGTTGCCGTTACCGGCAGCGACGTCTAGAACGCGTTCGCCGGCCCGCATGTCGACGGCTTCACACAGCTGTTCGCCTACAATCTGGAGGGTCGTGCCGACGACGGCGTAGTCACCGGTGGCCCACATCGCCTGCTGTCGTTGTTTGATCGCGGAAAAGTCTACTGTCGAATTTGAAGGGGCGGTTGCGTTCATATGCTCACTCTCCTTGGTTGAAATGATCTCTGCAATGCGTCGGCGGAGCTACGGCCTGCAGCACGAATGTTATCAACCAACCGGACCAGAGTCCGTCTACCCGCTATAAAAAACCGGGCAGCTGGATTTCTCCAGGCCCGGTAGAGGTCGTCCCACCGATCGAGGTGGGTGAAGGCATCAAAGGGAGGGTATTGCCTTCAACAGCTGTCCGTCACAGCTGCCTCAAGTAGACGCCTCGAATGCACCTCTCGCAATCGAGAAGCTGACATGCCGGATATGCGATGCTCGCATGCCATCAAATTGCCACGCGCGGAGCGACCGATTTGGTCAGATTCGGCCTACGCGTTCTTCCAGTTCCGAGCATTTGCCACCAGGAAATCGCGCAGGACTTGCACCTTTTTGGAAGTTCTCAGTTCTTCTGGATAGACGAAGATAATGGGAATCGTTGGCAGCTGCACTTCGGTAAGCACCGGCACAAGATCTGATTCCTCACTCGTCAGATAATCTGGAATCAATCCGACACCTATGCCCGCGCGCACGGCGTACTTCAACGCGACAACGCTGTTGGCGCGAAAGACCGGCACCCGTGGATCTTTCCCGTCGCGACCGGCGGTTTCCAGCCATCGGATGACCGAAAGATGCTGCGCCGGCGTGCCGCCATATGAGACGAAACGATGCTTCTCCAGATCTTCCAGAGATTGCGGTGTGCCAAATTTGCGGATGTATCCAGTAGACGCAAATGCACGGACCTTCATCGTGAAAAGAGCGCGCCGGATCAAATCGGCCTGCTCCGGCTCACGTGTCCAGATGGCGACATCGGCCTCACGCATCGAGATGTCGATCTGGTCGTCGTTCAAGATGAGATCGATACGGATATCGGGATAGAGCTCGATGAAATCGCGCAGACGCTGCGTCACCCATACCGTACCCAGGCCGATCGGACACGTTATGCGAAGTTCGCCGGTCGGTTTGGTCGTGGTGTCGGCGAGCAACGTTTCCGCTGTCTGTAGCTTGTTCATGACATCGCTTGCCGTGCGATAGAGCATGTCGCCTTGTTCAGTCAGAACCAATCCGCGCGCGTGGCGATGGAAAAGCGCGATCCCGAGGTCCTTCTCCAGCGATGACACTTGCCGGCTAACCGCCGACTGGCTCATGCGCAACGCTTCGCCCGCATGAGTAAAACTGCCAGCCTCGGCGGCGGCATGAAAAATTCGCAACTTGTCCCAGTCCATGCGCGAAGGTCCTTCGGGAGTGCGCAAACCTGCGCTAGGCGTCGCGTCCCCTTGCTAAGCCAAGGGACACAAACACGATCAATTTTGCTTAGTTGTTCAAGACGGAAATTGCGGGATCACGGCGTTTCTTGTCGTTTGTTGACTTTTCTTATCGTTCGACAGCAGGTTACGACCCCTGTTTCAAAAAACAAGAGGTAATGGAAATTAAGCAAACTTAAGCGGCCGCCCCGACCGCGACAGGCATTCCCGCAAGCCACTTTTCAGCTTCGAGAGCGGCCATACAACCCATTCCGGCGGCAGTTACGGCCTGCCGATAGACTTCGTCCTTCACGTCGCCCGCAGCATAGACGCCGGGTATAGCTGTGGCGGTCGAGTCCGGCTTCGTAACGAGATAGCCCGAATTCGTCATTTCGAGCTGACCCTTGAACAGCCCGGTTGCCGGTGCGTGGCCGATGGCAATGAAGACACCATCGACCGGGCGCTCGGTTATGACACCGGTTTTGACGTTTTCGAGCTTAATTGCGTTGACTGTCCTTGGATCGCTGGTGCCGACGATCTCGTGCACGGCATGGTCCCAGACAACTTCGACCTTGGGATTCTTGAACAGCCGCTCTTGCAAGATCTTCTCCGCGCGGAAACTATCGCGCCGGTGCACGACGGTCACTTTACGCGCAAAGTTGGTGAGGAAAATCGCTTCTTCGACCGCCGTGTTGCCGCCCCCCACAACCACGACGTCCTTGCCTTTGTAGAAAAAGCCGTCGCAGGTTGCGCAGGCGGACACGCCGTACCCTTTGAATGCCTCTTCGCTAGGAAGGCCAAGCCAGCGCGCCTGTGCGCCGGTACATATGATGAGTGCGTCGCAGGTGTAGTGGTCGCCGCTGTCGCCTTCGAGCCTAAACGGCCGCTCGGATAAGTCGACCGAGGTGATGTGATCCATCACGATCTCGGTACCGACGTGCTCGGCCTGCGCCTTCATCTCCTCCATCAGCCAAGGTCCCTGAATCGCCTTGGCGAAACCGGGATAATTCTCGACATCGGTCGTGATTGTCAGCTGCCCCCCTGGCTGGATGCCCTGGATCATCAGCGGCTTGATCATCGCGCGAGCGGCATAGATAGCCGCGGTATAGCCGGCCGGTCCCGAACCCAGAATGATCACATGGGCATGCTTGGCAGATTGACGAGTGGCCATGGCCAAAGGCTCCGCGGCGGTTGGTTTGAAAGCTATGCAGCCCGTGCATATGGAGCGTTTTTTGCCTGGCAGCAAGAGCATGAAATAGAGACGTGTGGATGAGAGCAATCAAGCAGTTGTCATCTTACGTGATCGAACTGATCGCTATGATGACGGAGCAGTCTATCGATGGAGTTGGAGTACGTGCTCAGGACCCTTGCATTCGCCGTAGTTGCCGCCGTTGGAGCGTTCACAAGCACCGCTTCCGCACAAGAG
This sequence comes from Hyphomicrobiaceae bacterium, assembly GCA_031374115.1. Classification (GTDB taxonomy): domain Bacteria; phylum Pseudomonadota; class Alphaproteobacteria; order Rhizobiales; family Hyphomicrobiaceae; genus JAKFWF01. The sequence continues at coordinate 3,393 of JANMNO010000075.1, forward strand.
AAACTGCGCTTTGCCGTCGGGCCATTTCAACCGACCGCTACGGACACGCGCAAGGCCTATGAGCCCTTCTTCAAGCACATCGCCGATAAACTTGGCCGCGAGTACGAGCTCGTGGTCACCACCGACTGGGCAGGCATCGCCGTCGCACTCGCCAACAAGCAAGCCGACATTGCCTGGATGGGACCCTGGGGATATGTGCTCGCCAACACCGAAGGCGGGTCGAAGGCAATTGCGACGGGAAATATACACTTGACATAGAGATTTCAAAAGAGCATATTCAGCTCAGAAACGAGGTGCTTTCATGTCAGCTGATCCCCGCGATCCAATGTTTCATGACGAAGATGCTGCCCGCGCTTATTTCGAAGCGCAGCGCTGGCCAGATGGCCAACCGGTCTGCCCACATTGCGGCTCCGATAACGTCCATCGTCTTGAAGGCAAGTCGCATCGCGCTGGTCTGATCCAGTGCAATGCCTGCCTTGGCGCATTCACGGTGACCACCAAGTCGATAATGGAAAGTTCGCACTTGCCATTGACCAAGTGGGCGCTGGCGTTTCACAAAATGGCCGCCAGCAAGAAAGGCATTTCTGCGAAGCAGATGCAGCGCGAGCTAAACATCGGCAGCTACCGCACGGCTTGGTTCCTTTGCCATCGCATCCGCGAGGCCATGGGGATGACTAAGGATGCGAGTCCAATCGGTGGCGAAGGCAAGACGGTTGAAAGCGACGAAACGTTTGTCGGCGGCAAGGCCAAGAATGTCCACAAGGGCAAGTCGATCCCAAAGAAGCACGCTGTTGTCGAGTTGGTCGAGCGCGATGGTCAGGTGCGCGCGAAGCATGTTGCTGACGTAACGGCGAAGACGCTGCGCGCTGTCATCGCCAAGCATGTCGATCCGAAGTCCACCATGAACACCGACGACGCGCTGGCCTACTATCATATGAGTAAAGAGTTTGCGGCTCACGTAGCTGTCAACCACTCTAAGGGCGAGTACGTGTCAAAGGACGGTAAGAGCCACATCAACACGGCGGAAGCGTTCTTCGCGATCCTGAAGCGCGGCGTGATGGGTTCTTTTCACAGCATCAGCGAACAGCAGCTTGACCTTTACGTTGCCGAGTTCGCGTTTCGCTGGAACGCCCGTTCGGCTCTTGGCGTGGAAGATGCGGAGCGTGCTCGCCTCATGGTCAAAGGCGCAGTTGGAAAGCGGCTGAAGTATCGAAATACTGACAGCGAAGTGCGTGGAAGCTAAGTTCGCTTCCCGTCGCAAGAAGCGGTAGGGCTGTCGTCCTGCCGCTTCTTGCGGGTGCCCTTCTTCATGTCTTTGTGGGGCTTCGGAGGGGTGTTAAGTGCGCGACGAACAGCGGCGTCCCGTCGCTCACAAACCTGTTGTGGAGAGAGATTTTTGGACTTGTCCATGCGTTAAATCCTTGCCCAACGTTGCGTAGATTACGCTTCTTACACTTCTTTATCTTGTTGTTTTAGTTGGTATTTTTAGACGATCTTGGTGTTGCGGTAGTGTAAAGTAGTGTATCTCGGC
>JANMNO010000121.1:0-1589 GCA_031374115.1 Hyphomicrobiaceae bacterium
GGGAGGCCGACCAGGACATTGATAAATGCAGCCGCGACAAAGGAGACGATCGGGATCTAGCCGGAGAAGCCGGTAAGAAGGCGGTTGCATGCGGGCCCTGCCAACTCTCGTATACGCATCGGGTTTCGACGCCGGCACAGGTCAGTGTGCTTGATAGGTCAAACGCTGCTGCGCCACGAGTGCCGCGGTGCATAGCCCAGTATATGGCGAGCCTTGTCGATCGATAGCAACGTCTCGAACTCGCCGATGCAATCGCGCACCTTCACAAGCGGAAAGCACCGCGCCATTAACTCGCGGCTCGGTGTCTTCATCAGTGTATCGGCGGCGGCGATGGTGAACACCTCTGCGCCGGTCAGATCCGCTGTCAGCGCTAGCCGGCACGCCTGCGCCACGTCGCGCGAGTCGACCCAGCTCCACATGTTCCACTTACGCAGTTCCGGGTTGTCCCAAAACGTAGGGATCTGTTCATAGTCGGGCGCTTCAAAGATGTTCGAGATGCGAAACCCGACGAACGCCGTGCCGGGATTCCACCGGCTCATCTCGCGCGCCATTTGTTCGCAGAGCCCCTTGGCCAGGGCATAGCCGGACTCGGGCGCGACCGACATGCCCTCCGTGATCGGCACCGCCTCCGGCTGCCAGCGCGTAAGCGGCAGACCGTAGAGGGTCTCGCTCGACGCCCAAACTACCCGTTCAAGGCCGAACAGGGTTGCGGCGCTGAACACGTTGTAAGTGCTCATCAGGTTGTTCTGAAAGGTGATGGCATCAGGCGCGAGGCTCGGTGCCGGAATACCGGCCATGTGGATAACTGCGGTCGCCTCATTCAGCGGCGAGCGGCGACGATCGATGGTACCGGCAGCCCGGCGGATGGCGTCCACCGCCTGTCCCATGTCGGTCAGATCGGCCTTGAGGAAGTGGCAAAGCGGCTTGCTCGGCGGCATCACGTCGACATTCATCACGGCATAGCCGTTCTCCAGTAGATCCTTGATGACGGCGGACCCTGCCTTGCCGCTCCCGCCCGTGACTACGACGCTCTTCATGCTGTGTTTCACTCCCGCGATGTCCTGGGTAGCCTCGACATACCAATCCGAGCACGATCCTACTCTCGCAGTGTGCAGTCCGCCTACACTCCTTCTTGTTTCCCTCGCGGGCAGTCGACATGTCTGGTGCCGGGCAAACGCGCCGGGATCGGTTCCTTCCAGCACTATTCGATCACCTCGTCGGCCTGCGGCGGTAGCGCACAGGCGCTAAACGTTTCAAATGTCAATCTTCACTAAAGCCCAAGCGCTATATGGCGCGCGGCGCGACGATAATGATCGGGGCGATTCACGTCGCCTGCGGAAGGCGACCGATATCTGTGCTCGAACTTTTCGTGCCGGCACGCTCGTCGTCAGGGCTCCGCGAATCGATTGCCGTAGACATTGAAGGCGGACCAGTACACGGGATCTGGGAACATCTGCATGACGTGTTGCTGGGCCAGACGCAAAGCATCGGCGGGCTGGTTCCGATCAAGATTATTGATGAAGCGGCTCATAAGCTCTCTGGTGGCCTCGTCGTCGACGTTCCAGGTCGTCATAACGACATTAGCGGCT
>JANMNO010000153.1:0-18174 GCA_031374115.1 Hyphomicrobiaceae bacterium
GACTTGCCGTCGCAGATCGTCTCGACGCAGCATTCGGCGACGAGAAAATCCAGCAAACCGCGCATCACGTCGTAGTTGGCACGGCAGATCAGCGTCGTTGACTGGCGCTCCTGCGCAATCAGGCCGACGATCAACATTGACTTCAGATGATGCGACAAGGTCGAAGGGGCGATGTCGAGCTTCATCTGCAGCTTGCCGACGCTGAGCCCGTTGTCGCCCGCACGCACTAGAGCGCGGAAGATCTTGAGCCGGGTTGGATTGCCCAGGGCTTCGAGGCGAGCGGCAGCATCGTCGAGTTTCATGAGCCCCATGTAATGCGCTTTGATCCACGTGTCAATTATATTTCTAGAATATTCGAAATTCAAATCCAGACGGTAGCTCAAAAGTTCATGCGGTTTATCCATAGGACGATAATTTGGTTGGGGGCACATCACCGATTCCCGCCGTCACCAACTTCCGGCCATAGCTCGCGTGCAAGCGAGTGTAAATCTATGCATTCACCGTCATCGGCGCGGCCTGGCTGTATCGCCCACTGCGGGCCCCCGCAACCATCACTATCGCGCCTGTAATCAGGCGGTGCAGCCCAAAATACTATTCTCTCCCGATGCTTAACGCTTGCCCACGTTGCGTTCGCGTGTGGATTCGCGAGAACAATCGGCTTTTTCGGGAATGTGGTCCTCAACATGGCGTTCATTGTGCTATTTGCGGTGCCTCTATTCGCCACGCGCACCATGATCAAACGCTGATGTCCGACGCCAGCTAGTCCAACATTCTTCTGCTTACGCCGGCCAAGGAAATCCCTGACCGGGTCGCCTCGGTGGAACAGTCCGCAGCCGGAAATACGGTAGCCCGGGCGCGAACCGCATTCGCTCATGGCTCTGCCAACTCGCTCAATAAGATCTCAACTGATAGATCGGACCAAGGTCGCGCCACTGGCCTCGTAATTGTGGAGTGATCACACGGGCAGAGTACTGATCCCGTTCGGCTAAACGCTGCGGACGCTGAAACCGGTATCGATAGGATGGTGCAGAGCGCCCATAGGCTCGGTCGCCATATCCTTGCCGACTATTGGGCCGGTAACGGGGGTCACTGTTATGACGATAATCCCTGTAGCCATTACCGTTGTATGTTTCGCCGCGGCCAGCATAACCGCGATACCGTCCTTGCTCACCGTATCGGCGATTGTCGAAGCGGGGATACGTTTGTCTTTGCTGGTAGTAACGACCGTTATACCTGGGCCTGATCTTTGGCGGATCTTCGATTTGAGGGCCATATGCATAAATCGGCGCTGCAATTTCAACCGGCGTTGCAGCTTCATCAGCTTCTTGCGATCGGGCCGAACCCGCTTCGACAGCCGCTACCGCTGCAATTGCAATTCCTATGATCAGTACCCATCGCATGACGCAAACTCCCTTACCAAACTCTACTCGAACCATCTTAGTTCTTTTTATGTTCTTGTAAAGTTCTTTTTCGGGGTCGATCCTAGCCTAAAAGAGCAAACAGTACTGGCAGCGAAAGCGCCGATATGCTGCGCGGGTAGACGTTGATGAAATAGTAGCAATTAGCCCGCAACCGCGTCGAACCTGCTTCGCCAGTTGGGCGCGCTGCCAGGTAATCGGCGTAGATGTGATCCGGCGTGCAGCGCCGCATGGTATCGCGATACAGTTCGCGGATATGCTGGACGCTCGCCGCCTCGATGTCGCCCAGACCGGCACCAAGACCGGCACCAAGACCGGCACCCAACTTATCACGGAGTTCGCCGATTTCTGCAGCGCAAACCTGGAGTTGATGAGCGCATACGCTCATGCGTCCTTCGGCGCGACTACACGAGAGCACCAAAGCAACCAGGGATGAGATAATGGCAACGAACGCCAATCGCCGGTGCATCGATGGATCGACCGCGGCTGCATTCAATGCGAGCCAGGACCAGATCGCGATGCTAGTTGCGATGAGTGATGTAAGAGCCCGGCGCGCCAGAGCCCGTTTGTGCACCAGACGACGTGACGCTTGCAGACGTGCGCTGCCGACCAGAGTCATCGTCTCAAGGAGTTGTAGCCTAAGCTGGTCGTCGACCACGAGTTGAAGGCGCGGTGTAAGCTGGGCGCGGTCAGGCCTGCTGGCAGTGGTATCGCTGGAAACCACGAGCCGCAATGGCGGTTGAGCTGTGTGGCCTGAGACGTTCATAAGAATAGACGCTAGCGAGATTCTCCGACCCTACCAGATACCGATCTCTCATCGCGGGGTCCCGTCCACAGGTGATCCACAAGTAAATTCGTGCTCTCTGATTTTGTCTGACCGATTTGCGCAAAAGACACGCAATGCTCTATTCCCCAGCGCTGGCGACAAGGGATAGTGTTCGCTCCGTTCAGCGCGCCAAGGGACACCCACGCCATGAGTCTTGCCGAACTTAAAGCCACCATTGCTCGCGACTTCGGAACGCCCGCTGTCGTCATCGACCTTGATCGCGTCGAAGCCAACATCGCGCGCGTGCAAGCATTGTGCGACAAAGCCGGCGTCGCTAACCGGCCGCACATCAAGACGCACAAGATCCCGGCGTTGGCCCGCATGCAGGCAGCCGCGGGTGCACAGGGCATTACGTGCCAAAAACTTGGTGAGGCTGAGATAATGGCCGATGCCGGTATCGACGACATTCTCGTCAGCTACAATTTGATCGGCGAGATGCGCGCCGGCCGATTGGGCAATCTGGCGAAGCATTGCAACATCACGGTTGCTGCCGACAATCCGGTGACGCTTGAAACCTACGCCGAAGCTGGCCGCCTGGCGGAACGGCCGATCGACGTCGTCGTCGAATGCGACACCGGCCGCAAGCGCGCCGGTGTCGAAACCGCGGCAGAAGCGGTGGCGCTTGCGACCGAGATCAAAGCCAACCCGCACTTGAGGTTCGCGGGTTTCCTATTCTACCCGACGGAAACATCCTGGGGCGAAACGCAAACATTCTACGACACTGCGCTAGCTGGCGTTCGTGCGCTTGGCCTCGAAGCGCGCATCGTCTCGACTGGCGGCACGCCTAATCTTGCCAATATCGGCGGCTTGCGCGGGGCGACAGAGCATCGGGCCGGCACCTACATCTTCAACGACCGCATGATGCTCAGCTGTGGCGCGGCCACCCTCGCTGACTGCGCGCTCAACGTTTTCACGACCGTCGTCAGCCGGGCCGGGCCCGAACGCGGCATCCTGGATGCCGGCTCGAAAACGCTGACATCCGATACCGGCGGGCTCGCCGGCCACGGGTTGATCCTCGAGCACCCGCAGGCACGCATCAAAGGCTTCGCCGAAGAGCATGGCTTCCTCGACCTTGCCGGCGTCAACGACAAGCCGAAGGTCGGCGATATCGTCCGCGTGATCCCGAACCACGTCTGCGTCGTCGTCAACATGGTCGACCGGCTGATCGCAGTGCGCAACAACCAGATCGTCGACGTGCTGCCGGTTGCCGCGCGCGGCAAACTGGTTTGAAGCCTTAGCTCGCCAGCACCATCGGTTCGGCTGACGCGCGGCCTCGGATGAGGTCCGATGCCTTATCGGCCAGCGCCATTGTCGCCGCGTTGAGGTTTGCCGACAGCATCGTCGGCATGATCGAGGCGTCGATCACCCGCAAACCTTCAATCCCACGCACGCGCAATTGGTCGTCGACGACCGACGCTGGATCGGTCGCGGGTCCCATGCGGCAGGTACCGGCCGGGTGGAACGTTGTCGTCCCACGCTCCTTGGCCGCACCCAGCAATTCGTCGTCGCTTTGCACGTGCTTGCCGGGGAAATCCTCATGATCGTAATACGGCTCGAGCGGCTTCGAGGCAAGCAGCCGCCGGGCAAGCTTCATGCCGGCAAGCAGCACGCGGCGGTCGCTCTCCTCGGCCAAATAATTCGGCTGGATCAGCGGCGCTTCGAACGGGTTCGACGAACGAATGCGCACGTAGCCCCGGCTATCGGGACGCTGTTGCCAGGAAGCGACCGTCATGCCGGGCTCAGTCTCCAACTCGCCCTGCACTCCCTCGCGATAACTCGCCGGGGTAAAGGTAATCTGCAAATCCGACGTCGCGACCTTCGGTTCGGATCGCCAGAATACATAGACCAGCGTCGGCACCAGGCCGAGGATACCCTTGCGGCGGAACACCCAGTTGGCGATTTCCGCACCAAGCTTCAGGCCGCGCGCACGCTCGTTGATGGTCTCGATGTTTTTCACGCGCGCGACGAAGCGCGGCGCGTAATGGTCGCGCAGGTTCTCGCCGACCCCCGCCACTTCGTGGCGTACTTCGATGCCGTGCTCCTGCAGCAGCTTCGCGGGACCGATGCCGGACAATTGGAGCAGCTGTGGCGAATTGAACGAACCGCCGGATAGGATCACTTCGCGCCGTGCGCGAACTTCCATCGCAGTACCGCGCGGACCGCCCCGGTTATAGCGGACGCCGATCGCTTTCTTGCCTTCCAGCACGAGGCTCGTCGCGTGCGCATGGGTTGCGACCTTGAGGTTTGGCCGCTTCATCGCCGGATGCAGGAACGCACGCGCGGCACTCATGCGGCGCCCTTTCAGTATCGTGCGCTGCGTGTAAGCGACACCCTCCTGTATCGCGCCATTATAGTCCTTGTTGCGCGGGATGCCCATCTGCTCAGCGCCGTCCATGAAGGCTTCGCACAACGGATGGCGCCACTCGTTGTCGGTCACGGTGAGTGCGCCATCGCGGCCGCGATAGGTATCGTCGCCGTCGCCGATGCGGCGCTCCAACCGCTTGAAGTAGGGCAGTAGATCGGAGTAGCCCCAACCGCGATTGCCCATCTGCGCCCAGGTGTCGAAGTCCATCGCCTGGCCGCGATTGTAGACGTTGCCGTTGATCGAACTCGAACCGCCCAGCGTCTTGCCGCGCGGCGCTAGAATGCTACGGCCGCCGGTCCATTGGCTCGGCTCCATCGTGTAGAGCCAGTTGACCGACGGATCATGAAAAGTCTTGATGAAGCCGGCCGGGATGTGGATGAAGGGATTCCAATCCGTGCCGCCGGCTTCGAGCACGAGGACCGTCGTATTGGCGTCTTCGCTCAACCGATTGGCAAGCACGCTACCGGCGGAACCAGCGCCGACGATCACATAATCGAATGTATCCATGACGAGTATCCTCAACAGGAAAATAGGCGGCAATCAATCGGCGCTTATGGTAGCACCGACGGTGCCGAAGGCACCGAAATCCATGTGCAGACGGTCGCCCGGTCCGAAGGCGAGAGGCGGCGCGCAGGTGCCGGTAATCACAACTTGGCCGGCCGCCAGCGTGACGCCGAGACCAGATAGTTCGTTGGCGAGCCAGGTAAGCGCGAGCCGTGGATCGCCGAGCACGTTGGATCCGATGCCGTCCCGCTCCAGCTTACCAACAACGGATGCCTTGGCTTGATGACGGCTGAGATCGACGCTGCGCCAATCGGCTTCCGTCGCGCGTCCGATCACGACTTGATGGGTACAGGCATTGTCGGCAAGCAGCTGCGCTTCACCGGCCTTCGCGAATTCGACGAAGCGGCTGTCGGGTACTTCGATTGCCGGGTGCAACGTGCCGGCGGCCGCCATCACTTCGTCCACGGTGTAGGCACCCGCACGTGGGCTTAGATCACGTGCCATGCGGAAAGCATATTCAGGTTCGGCGACGCGCATGCGGCTACCAGCGATCGGCAGCTCCGCGCCATCATCGTATGCGCGCTCCTTGAACAGGCGCCCGGCGATGGGTCCGGGCACGCCGATGTGGGTTTGCCCGATGGAGCTGGTCGCCGCGATCTTCCAACCGAACACCGGGAACTTGCTGTGTGACTCGAGCGCCGCTTGCGCAGCGTAACCGTCAGCTCGCGTTTCCGGGCGAATGTCCGCGGGCAAACCGGCGAGGGCTTCGCCCCGCTGCCAATGGCTCCAGATCAGGTCCGCTGCCCGCGCGGCGCGGCTATGGTTTCCAGACATGAGCGTTCCCCGGATGATTTTTAGCTTTACCGGGCAGTTTGGCTGAAATTTTACATGGGCGCATCACGAAAAAAAACGTGGCAGCTCTGCCGTGACAGCTTCGGGAGCTTCTTCGCGAGATAATGAACCGCCGGCTACATCCACATTCTTGAGGTTGAAACCTTCGAAGAACATGGCCCTCCGTCGCAATTGGGAGTTTTAGGCCTTACCGTAATCAGTCAAGCGATCCAGCAGGCGCGGACGAGCAGCCGCCGGACGCGCCTGAGCGGGCTCGGGCTCGTCTAACTCCGTCGCGGCTTGATCGGCCGCCTCTGCAGGCTTCGCGTTCGGATCAGCACCGTCCGACTGCTCACCTTTCGCAAACTCGACGGCATCCTTGTCGACCGCCCCGGCGATCGGCTTAGGTCCTTCGAGCGGTTCGACTTCGACCGAAGCGGGGGCCGGAACTGGAACCGGAACTGCAGCCGCTGCAGTATCCGACTTCACCAGTACGGGCCGGCTCGCCGCGCTCACCCCCAACACCAATTCAGGTTTGGCGTCCGTGATCCGTTGGGTGAGCGAGATCGCCTTTCGATCGTAAGAAGTTGCAACGCGCCGCCCCGATCCCGATGCTGGCAAAGTTCCTGCCCCCAAGCGACGCATCTCTTCCATGAAATGCTGTGCTTGCCGGGCCAGCTGCTCATGCAATCCTGCCAACTCGGCGCGAAGCTTCCGAATTGTCTCCGCTTGCCCATCGGTTTGTACCTGAAGTCCGCTCAACCGCGATTTCATCGCGATCCGACTGTCCTTGATGGACGAGCCGCGCTCACTCCCGCCGGCCGCCTCTTCCAGGTAGGCAGCGAGCGAGGCCTTCAGACTTGCGATCTCACGTGCCTGATCGTCGAGCCGCTGGTCGCGTCGGCGCAGCTCGATCTCGTGCGTTACTTGGTGCTCCAGTGACGGGCCCGTAAGCTCAACCTGCTGCTTGATGACAGCCTCGGTGAGCAATAGCTCGCGTTGCATCCGCACGACTTCGGGGATCGCAACGCCTGCTGAAATTTCCCCAGATGCAACCGCATCACCACCTTGCAGCCGCTCGATCAGCGAGGCTTGGTCGCGCGCGCGTGCCCGCAACGCTTCGATCTCGGACTTCATCGCAACCTCGGTGTCGAATGTTGGGTCGCTCAGCCCGCCGCGGTTTAGCGCACCACGCGTCTCCAGCACCATCGTCAGGCGATCGATCTCCGCCCGTTGCTGGGCGTTGATCTGCATCGCTTCGACCAGTGCGCGCTGCGTGCGCGCCGCATCGTCACCAATCGCTGCGACCTCGCGATCGCGTTGAAACAGCAGTTTTTTGGCCTCGATCAGACGCTGCTCGACGCGCGGCAAACGATCGGCGATCGTGTGTTCTAAAACGTTGCGGGCATTTTGCGCGGCCTCCAGCTCCGAAGTCAGTTGCGCAACTTCGCTGGTCAGCGTGTTGATCATGCCGTCGCGCCGGCTCACTTCAATCAGCTGCCGCGCCGATCCGAACCTGAACTGATCTAGTTGTTGCTCCAGCCGGTGCACGCGCAAGGCATTTTCGGCACGGATGCGATCCTTGTCAGCCTTCAACTCCTGCTCGGTTGTTGGCAGAGAGGCACGCACACGTGCTGTGGTAAGCCGGACGGTGCGGGACCGATACGCCGGCGTCAACAGCACGACAAGGAGGCTCGCGACGAGGAAGCCGAGGCCGACAAGAAGGGCGGTCTGGATCGATATCAAGCGGCAGGTTCCCGGCTCAACTCTAGCAATAGTTACGCCTTAGCCTTTCAAACTCGCCGATGCACCGCGCCAACTTTGCGGCGTTTGCCAAATTTGACGAGGCCAACGATACTTCCCGGGAAAACCCATGCTTGACCAACACTTGGGCGCAGTTCAATCAGAAGGGATTCCAGGTCGGTGAGCGGGTATACTTCAAATATCCAACATTGGCACCTAGTCTCAGACCGACGCCCGAACGAATTGGCGCTAAAACCACATCGCCGTGCTTCTGGAACTGCACGCTGACACCACCGATGAGGTAGGCCGCGCCCTGAACACCGCCAAAACGATGATAAATGTCGGATGGATCACGCAGATTATAGACCAGAACCATGGTCTTGGAGCCCTCACCTCCGAAATCGTAGCCGAGCGAGGGGCCTTGCCAATAAACCTTGTGAGTTCCGGCATCCTTGGTGTGAAGACGGCCTTCGCCATAACGTAGGCCTGCAACGAAAGCGCCACCGGCATCTTCGCCCAGAATGTAACCGTTCGGACGTCCGGCTTTTTGGAACGCGTATTCGATGGCGCTGGCAAGCCCGCGGCTTACCGAGCCAAAGAAACCGTGGCCAGCTTCGGCGATCTCGTTTTTAGAATAATAGCTACCGACGGGACCTCCGTAACCGCGCTGCGGCTCGCCATATGGAGGTGGCGGCGGTGCGGGACCATTATCGTACTCTGGATCTTCTTCGCGTACGACTGGAGGAGTGTAGGACCGGCCGTAGCCGCCGGACGAAGACGGACGGTAAACCTCACCGCTTGCTTGGCCATAGGAACCACTGCCGCCCGCTGCCGGTGGACGGTAGGCGTCACTGGCACCAGGTGCTTGCGTCCGGTAGTTGCGGGGGGCAGCAGAACCCGGTGCGGCATAACCGCCTTGATTAGCGTATGGCGGAGGAGCGTAACCGTCATTACTGCGCGGCTGGCTGTAACCTCCGCCTTGATAAGGTGCTGGTCGAGGCTCGTACGAAGGCCTATCGGCATCCTCTTCGCCGACGGGGCGTTGCTGGGCAGGAGGCTGCGAGCGTTCCCACGGCAAACGCTCCTGCGCCGCAGCGCCGGCGCCAGTCATCAACAGGGCTGGCAGAGTTAGTCCGCCGAGAAGGAGAGCCGCAAAACTGCGGTGCAAGTGGGTCACAGTCATAGTCACGGTCCCGTTCTGCTCGGGGCGCCGGCGACCGCGAGAGCGCAGCCGTGCGCCTGGTCATCTTTCGATAACCATTCGCTCAAATGTATTACTAAAGTGTGGCTAAATCGCCGCCACCTCACGTCAATTGCATGATCAGTTCCGGCCTACCCCAAGCAACAAAGTCGGGGTTTCTGAAAAGCTTATCCACTTTTCCGTAGGTGAGCCCCGAGCCATCAAAAAGTGTTACGGCGCCGCCTGCTGCCTGCAGGACTGCCTGCCCGGCTGCCGTATCCCATTCATAAATAGAGCCGAATCGCGGATAGAGATCCGCATCTCCTCGCGCTACCAGGCAAAATTTCAGCGATGAGCCGATATTGCGACGCTGCTTCACGTTGCATCGCAATAGAAACGCCTCCGCCTCGGCCGTGCCATGGGTTCGGCTTGCGACGGCGGCCAAATTTTTCATGTCCGGTTGCCGCGTAAAGATCTGCCGCGCACCGATACCGTCGAACCCGCTGACATCCGCGTCCGGCCTGACGATCGCCTCGATCGCCGTATGGGGGCCGAGAGCTGCGAACATGCGCCCAGTGGCTGGCGCATAAACCACGCCGAAAGTGGGCCGGCCGTGCTCGATCAAGGCGATATTGACGGTAAAATCCGGGTTGCCAGAGATGAACGATTTCGTGCCGTCCAACGGATCGACCAGGAAAAACGTATCGCCGATTTCCGGCACATGGCCGGCAGCTGCTGCCTCCTCCGCGACCACAGGGATTCCCGGAGCTGCAATCGCCAAAGCCGAATGGATGATCGCCTCCGCCTCCTGATCGGCAATCGTAACCGGCGAAGCATCGCTCTTGCGCAATACAGCAGTGCCGGACTTGAAATACTCGACTTCCAGACGGCCTGCCGCCAGCACGGCTGGTAACAGCCGATCAGCGAGCGCTTTAAAGTCGAGCCGTGAAAGCGCCATGTCGAATCGTCTCCTGATAAGGCCAAGCGCGGCAGCAATGACGCACGCCGTGCTCAAAGTGACAGCGCGTCGCCCCAGAGCTTGCAGGAAGCTTGGCAACAGTCGCCCGGCGCATGTATCACGATATCTGATTTGCGGTCGGGGACAGATCAAGTTTGCCAGCGTCAACGCAGCCTCGCGTCTTGGCAACCTCTCTCCGCCACGTTCCGATCGGGTGCCGATCGTTTTTGCAACACGAGGCAGCTATGACACCAACCGCCCAGATTTCCGATCTCGAATTCGCTGCGCTGATTTCGAGCAAGATATGCCACGACGTGATCGGACCGGTTGGCGCAATCTACAACGGTCTGGAAATTCTCGACGAAGACGATAACGTCGAGGCGCAAAACTACGCGTTGAGTGTAATTCGCAATGTCACGCAGCAGGCATCGGCGCGGCTGCAATTCGCCCGCTTTGCCTTCGGCGCGGCTGGCTCGGCTGGCGCCCAGATCGATCTGGCGACCGCCGAGCAGATCTCACGTGGCCTGATGAACGCGGGTAAGCACAAGCTCAGCTGGAAGGGGCTCTCGGGGTACGCCGCCAAGGATCGCGTCAAGTTGCTGCTCAACCTGATCGCGAGCGCGATCACTGTGTTGCCACGCGGCGGCGACATCGAGGTCATGATTTCTGGAACCACCGAACAACCGATGTTCGTTATTCGCTGCCGGGGCACCGGTGCACGCCCACCGCAATACCTGACGGAATTCGTCCTAGGCACCGATCCACCACAACTCGATGCAATGACAGTTCAAGCCTACTACACGTGGCGTCTCGCGGCATCTTCGGGTATGCGGCTGGAAATCCTTAAGGATGGAGCCGATATTTTGCTGGCGGCCGGAGCTGCTTAGCGTCACAGCCTCCTGGCAGAAGCCGAATTTCGCCACAAGCATCAACGGCCAATTAACACTTGTTCGGCAAGCTGACACCAATCTTGGGCTTGAGGCCGGCAATGTTGCATTGACGGTACTCGGAAACTGCGGGTGATTCGATGCTGTGTTGGCTCGTCGTCGACGACTCGGAAATGATTCGAAAAGTTGCGCGGCGCATTCTCGAAGATATGAACTACCTGGTGATCGAAGCCGATAGCGGGGCAGCGGCGCTCGAACTTTGCACCAAGGCGATGCCGGAAATGATTTTACTCGATTGGCATATGCCCGGCATGAGCGGTCAAGAATTTCTCGCCCAAATCCAGACGATCGCGTTGAATTGCAAACCAACGATCATCTATTGCACGACCGAAAATGACCCGGCCGACCTGAGCCGCGCATTTGCCAGCGGAGCTCAGGCTTTCCTGATGAAGCCCTTCACTCGTGCTAGCCTCAAGGAAAAGGTGAGCGAAGTCCTACTTCTGGCTGCGTAAACTAGCTGCGTGCGGCCATTGTAACGCCGGTCAGGATCAAACCTAGCCCGATGATGTGGAATGGGCGGATCATCTCGCCCAACAGCAGCGTCGAGAGCAACGCCCCGTACAGCGGGACCAGATGGAGGAACACGCCCGCACGAGCGGCGCCGATCTTCTCGATCGCCTGTGACCAGCACGCATAGGCGATCACGCTCGTAAAAATGCCGGCGTACAGCACCGAAAACAGGGTCGGCCAATTGGCTGTGAGCGGCTCCCCGTCGAAGTGCTCCCACAAAGCCAGCGGTACGTTGCCAAGCGCCGATACAATCGACAGAACCGTCATGAACGTCAGCCAATGCATATTCGGCTTCAACCTGAGACAGGCGCTGTAGACTGCAAACAGTGCCATATTGGCAATGAGGAGCACATCGCCGAAGTTCAACTGCAGAGCGAGCAGAACTGCCGGGTCCCCTTTGCCGACGATGACAAGCACGCCGAATAGCGACGTCAGAATGCCCAACATCTGTACCGGTCGCACCGCGTCACGGAAAATCAATCCCGCCGCGATCACGATGAACGCTGGTACGGTTGAATTGAGAACGGCCGCATTGAGTGCGACGGTGTATTGCAGTGCGATGAATTGCAGCGTGCCGAACAAGCCTCCCCCCGCCATCGCCAATAGCATCATGGTCCAAGGTTTGGCTTTCAGCGCCCCCCAGTCGCGATGCATGTGCGAGATCGCGAACGGCAACAGCACTGCGGCCGACACCAGCCAGCGGGCGAGCGAGAGCCCGCCAGGTGGAACCACGCCGGCAACAGCGCGGCCGACGATGTGGTTTCCAGCCCAGCACAGGGGCGCGATGCACAGCAGCAGATAGGGGCTTGTGACGATGGCCCGAGCGACGCGGCTGAGCATGGACGAATAGGGCCTTGATTGAAGCGCAATCGAATCATAGCGATGCGACGAAGAAAGCGCGAGCATCAAACTCCGCGACCGCTAGCGGTTCAGATATGCAATTGCTATGGAGAGGCGCGAGCATCGTCACGAGTGGCGGTGATTTGCGCGGGGATACGCGAACTACGTGCTCAAAGTCGAAAAACTGGCGATTCCGGGAATGCCGCTCCTCTCGTTCGAGGTCGCAGCAGGGGAGTGCTTGGCGATCGAGGGACCATCGGGGGCGGGCAAGACCCGGATTCTCCGAGCGCTTGCCGATCTCGATCCTGCGGGTGGCTACGTCTTCTTCGAGGGAGCCGAGCGCGCCGAAGTGACAGCCAGCGAGTGGCGGCGCCAGGTGCGCTATGTTTCGGCTGAGCCAGGTTGGTGGGCGGAAACACCGCATCAACATGTCCTTCGCCAACCCGAGCTCAATCGGTTCGATAGGCTGGCTGCTTCGCTCGGGATTGCGCGCGAGGCACTCGACCGTCCCATTGCGCAACTGTCCACAGGTGAGCGCTTACGGCTGGGTCTGGCGCGGGCACTCACCGACGAGCCGCGGGTGATCTTGCTCGATGAACCGTCAGGCGCGCTCGATCCTACGGCGACGGCGCTCGTCGAAGAGTTGATCCGCTTTCAAGTCTTGGCCGGCCGCTCGGTCGTGCTGGTAAGCCACGATTCGGGCCAAGTCCGGCGTTTGGCGCACAAGCAACTTCAGTTAGGGGCAGCACGTGATCCGGTTCCTGGGCGGCTGAGCGAAAATGCGAAGTCGCCGCCGCCCGACCCACGTCTCACCAGCCTTGCCGAACGCTGGGACAAACAGCCATGACCTATCACCCATTGAGCCTCGCCGACCTCGCCATCGCGGGTCTGCTGCTGATTGCCAATGCCGGCCTGTCCTGGGGTTTCCGGCTTGGCCTGGAAAAGACACTGTTGATCTCCACCGCGCGCATGGTGGCCCAACTTGGTGCTGTCGGTTTCATACTCAAATTCGTATTCGCACAGAGCTCGGCTGCGCTTACGGCGCTGTTCGCATTGGTCATGATTGCTGTTGCAAGTTGGGAGGCGTTGTCGCGCCAACGCTATCAGATCGGCAACGACTGGCAGCATTGGGGGCTCGGCACCGCCGCCCTGTTGTTTTGCGGCCTGACTGGCACGCTGTACGCCGTTACCTTGATCATCAACACCGATCCATGGTGGAGCCCGCGCATAGTCCTGCCGATCCTGGGGATGGTGCTAGGCAATGCACTGACCGGCGTCAGCCTCGTGCTCGATACATTGACGACCGCCACCCGCCGCGAAAGAAACGCCATCGAAGCCAAGCTGGCGCTCGGGTCGACAAGATTAGAGGCCATGCACGATCCTCTCGCTAACGCACTCAGAACCGCGATGATGCCGATCATCAACGCGATGGCGGCAGCCGGCGTCGTGTCGTTGCCCGGCATGATGACAGGTCAGATCCTCGCCGGTGCCGATCCAATCGAGGCCGCCAAATACCAGATCATGATCCTTTTCGTGATCTCCGGTACCACCGCACTCGGCATACTGGCGGCTGGCCTCGGCGGTGTTTGGCTCCTCACCGACAGCCGCCATCGGTTGCGCGTCGAACGGCTGCTTGAGGTGCCCTGATCGCGTTCGAGTTGTGTAAGACTGCAGGCTGCGGCACCATAAGCCACGCGCCAGTAACGCCGGAGTTCAGCCCAATGACCAATTCTCCCCGCCGCATCGATAACGCCCGGATCATCAAGAGCCCGACCGGCACGACGCTATCGGCGAAGAGCTGGCTCACCGAAGCGCCGTTGCGGATGTTGATGAACAACCTCGACCCGGGCGTGGCCGAAAAGCCAGGTGAATTGGTCGTCTACGGCGGCATCGGCCGGGCCGCACGCGACTGGGACAGCTTCGATCGCATCGTGGCCTCGCTCCGCAAACTCGAGGGCGACGAAACACTTCTGGTTCAGTCCGGCAAGCCGGTCGGTATCTTTCGTACCCATGCCGACTCACCTCGTGTCTTGATCGCCAACTCAAACCTGGTACCGCACTGGGGCACCTGGGCGCACTTTCACGAACTCGACCGCAAAGGCCTGATGATGTACGGCCAGATGACGGCCGGCTCGTGGATCTATATCGGCACGCAAGGCATCGTGCAGGGAACCTACGAAACGTTCGTTGAGGTTGGCCGGCGCCACTTCGGCGGATCGCTGGCGGGGAAGTGGATCCTGACCGCCGGACTTGGAGGCATGGGTGGCGCACAACCGCTGGCCGCAACCATGGCTGGTGCATCGCTGCTCGCTATCGAGTGCCAGCCGAGCCGCATCGAGATGCGTTTGAAGACCGGCTACGTCGATTGCCAAGCGAAAGACCTCGACGAGGCGCTGGCGATCATCGACAAGAGCTGCCGCGAGCGCAAACCGATCTCGGTCGCTGTACTTGGCAATGCCGCCGACGTATTGCCCGAACTGCTGCGACGCGGCGTCAGACCTGATGTCGTCACCGATCAAACGTCGGCGCACGATCCCATCAATGGCTACTTGCCGAAGGGCTGGACGCTGGCCCAATGGGAAGACAAGCGCGCGAGCGATCCCAAAGCGGTCGAGAGCGCGGCGCGCAAATCGATGGTCGAGCACGTGCGGGCAATGCTCACTTTCCACCGCATGGGTGTACCGACCCTCGACTACGGCAACAACATCCGGCAAGTGGCGAAAGAGGAGGGTGTCGCCGATGCGTTCGAGTTCCCAGGCTTCGTGCCAGCCTACATCCGCCCGCTGTTCTGTCGCGGCGTCGGGCCGTTCCGCTGGGCAGCACTGTCCGGCAATCCAGAGGACATCTATAAGACCGATGCCAAGGTTAAACAGCTGATGCCGCACGACAAGCATCTGCACAACTGGCTCGACATGGCACGGCAACGGATCAAGTTCCAAGGCTTGCCGGCACGCATCTGCTGGGTCGGCCTCGGCGACCGCCACCGGCTCGGCCTAGCCTTCAACGAAATGGTGGCGTCGGGCGAGTTGGATGCACCCATCGTCATCGGCCGCGATCATCTAGACTCAGGTTCCGTCGCCTCGCCCAACCGCGAGACCGAGGCGATGAAGGACGGCTCCGATGCGGTTTCGGATTGGCCGCTGCTGAATGCGCTTTTGAACTGTGCTTCTGGCGCGACGTGGGTTTCGATCCACCACGGCGGTGGCGTTGGCATCGGCTATTCCCAGCATGCCGGCATGGTTGTCGTCGCGGATGGCACTCCCGACGCTGCTCGCCGGCTTGAACGCGTGCTGTGGAACGATCCCGCGACTGGTGTCATGCGCCACGCCGATGCTGGGTATGAGGAGGCGATCGCATGTGCCGGCGAACAGGGTCTCAACCTGCCGAGCCTCTCGGCCTGAGGACGGAATAATTTGGCCCACCTCGCGTTCGTTTGTCCGGCCCTGGCGGGGCACTTAAATCCGATGCGCGCTCTCGGCGCTGCGCTGCATGCTCGTGGCCATCGCGCGACTTTTTTCTGCGAAGTGGACGCTGCCACCGCGATCGAAAAGGCGGGACTCGAGTTCTGCGCGGTTGGCGAAAAATCGCACCCGGCCGGCACGCTCGCTGCAACGTCGCGAAAGATGGCGCGCGTCAACGGTGTTGTGGGCATATTCCCGATCATCGAGGACATGGCCGGCACAACCAACATGCTCTGCACCGAGCTGCCGGCCGCCTTCACCCGATACAAAATCGACGCCGTCGTCTGCGATCAACTGGAAGCAGCCGGTGGCTTGGTCGCGACCCATCTGAGACTGCCGTATGCCTCAGTTGCGAATGCGCTCCTCATCGATCGCGACGAAAGCGTGCCGCCGTACTTTTCGCATTGGCAACCCGACAACTCTTCCTGGGCACGCAAACGCAACAAGGGCGCCGAAGACGTCAGCGACCTCATGATGTTCCGTCACGCGCGCGTGGTGGAGCGGCATGCGCGCGTCTTTGGACTTGGCCGCCGCCGCACCTGTGCCGACTGCCTTTCTCCCAATCTGGAAATCAGCCAGATCGTCCGCGGCTTCGACTTTCCCAGGATCAACGCGCTACCGCAACTGCACTACACCGGCCCCATCCGGCAGCAAACGTCCGATGCCAGGGTGCCCTTTGAACTGCCCTCTAAGAAGCCGCTGGTATTCGCATCGTTCGGCACATTGTTTGGTGGCCGCTTTGACCTGTTCGAGAACGTCGCGAAGGCTTGTCTTGATCTTGACGCCGGGCTGATCATCGCGCACGGCGGGCGCCTAACGCCGCACCAAGCTGGGCGGCTTGCCGGAAAGCCGATCGTCGAAGCGTACGTCCCTCAACGCGCCTTGCTCGCCCACGTCGATGCCTGCGTCACCCACGCCGGCATGAATACCATGATGGATGCCTTGGCCGCAGGCGTGCCTGCGGTGGCGCTTCCAATCGCCTTCGATCAACCAGGAATAGCTGCGCGTCTCGTTGCGTCGGGCGCCGGCGAGCGCGTGCTGCCGAAAGGCGCGACTGTCAGAGCGCTGCGTGACGCACTGGATCGAGTGTTATCGATCCCGTCCTACCGCCGACGCGCGCAGGAATTTGCTCGGGAAATTTCTGCTGCAGGAGGCGCCGATCGAGCCGCCGGCTTGATCGAGCAATCCCTCGGCAAGGCCTAGAGTTTAGCCCGTTTCGATGTATTAGCTGCGGCACGCCGACGTTCGCGCAATAGGCGGCTCAACTTTTTAGGCGGCGGCGCATAAAGAAAGCCGAACGAAATACCGTTCTCTGGTCCATCGACCGCGTGGTGCAAACGGTGCGCCTGTACCAGGCGTTTCAAATACCCTTGGCGCGGCACCCATCGAAACGGCCATCGTCCATGCGTCAGGCCATCGTGGATGATGAAGTACATGCAGCCGTACACTGTCATGCCCACGCCCACCCAGAACAGCCACTCATAACCGCGTTGAGCAAGCAGAATGATCGAGATCGATATCAACGCAAACAGCACGGCAAAAAGATCGTTCTTCTCCAGCTTGTGCTCGTGGTGAGCGTGATGCGACTTGTGCCAGCCCCAGGCCCACTTGTGCATGATGTACTTGTGGACTGCCCAAGCACCGGCTTCCATTGCGACGCACGTCGCAGCCACGATCCCAATCTTGAGAAGGATGTTCATTTCTCGCACCGAAAAGCAGTATTCCGTTCAATTTTTTCAACGCGACGCTCGATGGTCCAGATCCCTGTTGCGCGCGCGCATAATCCCGCAGCCGTGATTTGCGATTTTACCGAGACAGTTTACTGATCTGACCACACGGACACTGAGGAGAGCAAGCCATTGAACGTTAGCAAACTTCTAACACGGAGTGGGTTGGTCTTAAGTGTGGGTGTCTGGGCGTCTATCGCTCAGGCGCAAAGTGCCACACCCTGGACCGACGGCTACAATTCCAAAACGCGAATGGTCGCTGGAGCGGTCGCCAAATCGGGCTCTATGAGCGAGCGCAGTGTCGCTGGCATTGAAATCGTCATGGCCGATGGCTGGAAAACATACTGGCGCAACCCCGGCGATGCTGGTGGCATCCCGCCGAATTTTGATTGGTCCGGATCCTACAATCTCGCCTCGGCCAAAGTGTTATACCCTGCGCCAACTCGATTGAGCGACGCGAGCGGGGATTCCGTCGGCTACAAGAAATCGGTCGTCTTTCCGATCGAGGTGACGCCGAAGGATCTCACCAAGCCTGTCATGCTAAATGTCGCGATGGAATTTGGCGTTTGCCGCGAGATATGTGTCCCCGCAGAAGCAAAGCTTTCGCTGTCGATCCCCGCCCAACCCCGTGATCCGGCAACAGCAACCCTTGCGTCCGCCCTCGAGGCGGTGCCACGCAAGGCTGCCGACCGCCGCCCGAACGACCCGGAGTTCAAATCCGGTCGCGCGACATTGACCGGCGACAATCCGAAGTTGGAAGTCGACATCGCATTCGCTGGCGCTGGGGTAGGCGGCGACGTTTTTATCGAAGCACCCGATGGCATCTACCTGGCGCTACCAAAGAAGGTTGGCGCAGCGACCGGC
>JANMNO010000172.1:0-23411 GCA_031374115.1 Hyphomicrobiaceae bacterium
GCGAAATGGCGAAGAGCCGGCAGCAGCCGTGAGGACAATTCTTTCCGCGGAATAAGGTGGCCTGTGGATTGGCATCAACTGATGACCTCTGGCTCGCAGGGATGTGAATCGGCCTGGGTCAATGATGCCGATCGGCACTCTCTGTCACCACGCCGGCAATGATCAGCTCCAGTGACCGAATAGACCGACGGCGCGCCGCAACCATGTTCGGTTGTGACCGGCACGCGTGCCTTTCTTTTGGCTTGTTGGGGCGCAGCCCGCGTGACAACCTGTCGTCAACGCGCGCAACGAACGCGCAGTCGACAGAATGCAGGAGGCCTCAGGATGTTTCGCTTTGCCCTTCTATTTTTGCTCGGCTGCGTTCTTGCCCCGCCCTCGTTTGGGCACGGACCAAACCAACCACCACATCAGCTCTATCGCATTGGCGATTTGAAGCTCGAAAGCGGCGAGACGATTAAGGATTTCTCGATTTCATACGTGACCCACGGCACGCTGAACGCGAAGAAATCGAACGCGATTTTGATGGTGACGGCGGTCAGCGGCAATCATCATCGCCTGGACTTCATGATCGGACCGGGCAAGGCGCTCGACACCAACAAGTATTTCATCATTGCGACCGATGCGATCAGCAACGGCCTGACGACATCGCCGAGCAATAGCGTTGCGCAGCCGCGCATGCAGTTCCCCAAGTTCGTCATTCGCGACATGGTCACGTCGCAGCACCGACTGATGACGGAGCATCTCGGGATCGCGCACGCAGTTGCCGTAATCGGCCCATCGATGGGCGGCATGCAGGCGCTGCAGTGGGGCGTGAGCCACCCCGAGTATATGGACTCGATCGTCGCGATGGTGCCGCTGGCGCGAACCCCTGCCTGGACCATTACCGTGCTGGAAGCGAGCCGCAAGGCCATCATGCTCGATCCTGCATGGAACAAGGGCAACTACACCGCCCCGCCTGAGAAGGGCATTCGTTTGTGGCGGGATATCCTGGGATTTCTAGCTGCGCGAAGCCCGGAAATGTATCGTGATCAGTTCACCAACCCTCTCGACGTGCTGCCTTGGCTCGAGACGCAGGAAACGGCCCTTATCAAGGCCTTCGATGCTAATAACTGGCTCTACCAGACCTGGGCCTACGATCGTCATGACGTGGGAACGACGCCTGGCATGAACGGCGACTACGTGAAGGCGTTGCGCGCGATCAAGGCCAAGACGCTGATCATGGTCGGCACCAAGGATCTGCTCAATCCGGAGTGGGAGCCAATGGATGCGGCGCGATTTATTCGCGATGTCCGCGTGGTAACGATCAGCCCGGGCACGGTCACGGGTCACGCCTCGGCGGGCGGCGGTTTTCCCGCAGACGTTGATTTTATCAATCGAGAAGCGACTAATTTCCTCGATCTCGTGACCGATCGCGGCAAGAAGCTCGACTGAGCTTCGATCCGCCTCACAAGCAGTCAAAGTTTGAAAGTCTGGAAGTCGGTGTTGAAGACGACCAAGCCGAAGAACTTCGCTATCTTTGGCACTTCCGCTGGCGGCGGATTGACCTTGGCGATGGTCTTGAAGGCGAAATTGGACAAGGTTCCGCTGCCTGGCGCCATCGCCCCCGGCACGCCGATGTCGGATGTCACCAAGTCCGGCGACACGTTCCAAACCAATGCGATGGTCGACAACATTCTAGTATCGCCGGATGGGTTCTGCGATGCCGGCACCAGGGTTTATGCCAACGGTCTGGATTTCAAGGATCCTATGCTGTCGCCCGTTTACGGCGACATGAAAGGGTTCCCGCCAGCGATTCTGACCAGCGGCACGCGCGACCTGCTGCTGAGCAATACGGTCCGTGTTCACCGCAAACTGCGACAGGCCGGTATCGAAGCCACCCTGCAAGTGTTCGAAGGCCAGTCCCACGCCCACTATCTCCGCGACGACACGGCGCCCGAAACCAAGGAGGTCTTCAGCGAGATTGCCCGCTTCTTCGACAGGCACCTCGGAAAGTAACAAGAAGACCACCTATGAAGACCACCAGAATTGTCGTGTTGACGGCCGCTACTATTGTCGGCTCCGCCCTGTTCGTGTGCCTAGCCATGTGGAATCACATGACCAAGCAAGCCGCCGCCGGACTCGGCCATCACCTTATAGAGCAGGCCAACTTGGTAAAGCCCTGACGATCACGAAGAAATAACCAATTGTTATTATTGGTAATTAATTGACCCAAACGACAATGTGACTTGACGTTATCAAGTCTGAACGGCAGTGTGATCATATGCGCACGATCCGCATCATAATGGCCGTACTGCTTTCATTGGGGCTGACCATGTCGCCGGTGGCGGTCGGTTTGACCAAGGCGCAAATGGCTGATTGCGATCATGAGCAAATGATGGTCGAGACGCAGGCGATTGCCAAAACTCAGGCAGCCGCTGCGGACCAGATAGCAACCGCAGCTCAAGATGAATGCTCCTGCTGCAAAGGCATGGCCAAGTGCCCACCCGCATTCTGCGCGGTGAACTGCGCAGGTTTGCAAGCTGTGATGGCGACAGACACTGGCGTGCCTAACCTGCTGCTTCAGAAATTGAGCGCCGAATCCTCGACCGTTCTGCCGCGGCCGACCTTATCGCCTGAACCTCCTCCCCCTCGAGCCTGATGGACGGATGAACGATTGCGACGTGCGCTCGGCCTGACGGTCGGCGCGGAGTTCGGGTCGTTTGCCAAGTCATGGATCGCTTCGCGTGGCTTCGGCCGCTGCGGAACCGATCTCGGACATCCCATCAGATCTCGAGGAGACCTCCCATGAAGACGCTTTTTAGTGCGGCCCTATTGACCGTTGGCCTCGCCTTGACGAGCGCTGGCATCGCAACCGCAGATACCCCATCGGTTGGAGCCGACCCTGGCGCCGTGATCGAGCATCACAGCACGGCTCACAGCCTTGGCCCGTGCGGACCCAACCCTTGCCCTCCCAAGCCTCGTCAGGGTTGCTAACGCGATAGACTGCCGTCTTGAGCTGCGTCGAGCACTCGATTGATAAGTTAGCTGATCAATCATCGGCTGCTCAGGCGTTATGCTCGACTTGCGGGTTGGGCATAACGCTGAAACATCCAAGTTTAGAATAATGGAAGGAAATAGCATGTCTCTTAGGAAGCTGTTTGCCGCCGCGGTAGTTAGCGCAGCCGTCACATTACCCATCCTGCCTGCCTGGGCTGGCGCAAAGGACTATGCCTTCGAGGCGGTCAAAGCCGAGGTCAAGAACGGACCGGGCAGCGAGTTATTGGTTCGCCTCGTTCATAAGCCAACCGGCAAACCTGTCGAGGGCGCGCTGATCGTCAAAACACGGTTGGATATGTCACCGGAAGGGATGGAGCCGATGACCGCGAAACATGCGGCTGAGGCGGCCGCAGACCCAGGGGTCTATCGCTTTAAGGCCGACCTGACTATGGCGGGCGGCTGGGCGCTGAAACTGATGGCGAAGGTGCAAGGCGAGCCCGAGACGATTGAAGGCATGGTCGTTTTCAAGGCGAAGGATTGAGGCGTATCATGATCAGACTTCCGAAGCTACTACTGTGGCTGGGCGTTGCCACCGGCATCGCGGCTGGCGGCTATCGCCTAGGTGCGGGCGCTTGGCCCAACACAGTTGCGCTGCACGCACTGATGGGCAATCAGAAGCCTGGAAATGCAGTTGTCAAGTCGGCGTCTGCTTCCTCGGCAGTGCCGGCCGATCGCCGTATCCTCTATTGGAAGCATCCCGACGGCAAGCCGGAGTTCTCGCCGACGGCGTTCAAGTCAGCCGAAGGCCGCGACTACGTGCCGGTCTACGAGGATCAGGAGGCGTCGCTACCGGGTGAGAAGAAAGCCGAGTTGCCAAAGGCGGCGGGCGGTCCAAAGAAGATTCGCTTCTACCGCAACCCGATGGGACTGGCTGACACCTCACAGGAGCCCAAGAAAGACTGGATGGGGATGGACTATATCCCGGTTTACGAGGGCGAAGAGCCGGATGACGGCTCGACCGTCAAGGTCAGCATCGATCGGGTACAGCGGGCAGGAGTTCGGACCGAGGCCGCCGAGATCAGGCGCATTTCCCGACCCGTTAGGGTGCCGGGCGTCGCTCAGATTGATGAGCGTCGGCAGGAGATTGTCACGCTGCGGGCTGACGGGTTCATCGAGAAGCTGTATGCCGGTGTGACCGGCCAACACGTTAAGGCCGGAGAACCGCTGTTTCGGGTCTACAGCCCGAAAATTGTCAGCGCCCAGGTCGATTATCGCACGGCGGCCGGCGCGGCGTCGCTGGGCTCGAAAGACGATCAGTCAAAGGCAATAGCTGGGGCATCGCAGCGGTTGCGCAATCTCGGTGTGTCTGAAAGCCGTATCAAGGAGCTGGCGGCAAAGACCGAGGTCTCTATGAGCCTCGACTGGCCGTCGCCAATCGATGGCATCGTGTTCGAAAAGAAGATCATACAGGGCCAGATGGTCAAGGAAGGCGAGGTGCTCTACCGCATCGCCGATCTCTCGGTTATCTGGGTGATTGCCGACGTCCCCGAGCGTGATCTGGCCCTGGTCAAGGAAGGCCAACCGGCGACAGTGACCTTCCGCACGTATCCCGACGAGCCCCGCACCGGCAAGGTTGGGTTCATTTTGCATGAACTCGACATGAAAACGCGCACCGCCAAGGTGCGCATCGAGGTCGCCAATCCCGATTATCGAATCCGGCACGAAATGTTCGCCGATGTGGCGATTGACACTGGCGGCGAAGATGCCGACCGGGTCGCGGTACCAACGTCGGCTGTAATCGACAGCGGTGTCCGTCAGGTCGTGCTGGTCGAGCGTGGTGAAGGGCTGTTTGAGCCACGTCAGGTGAAGCTTGGCATGCGCGGCGATGGCTACGTCGAGATCAAGGAAGGCGTGAAGGCTGGCGAGAAGGTCGTTACCACGGCCAACTTCCTGATCGACGCTGAAAGCAATCTCAAGGCGGCGCTCAAAGGCTTCGCTCCCGATGCCAAGACCGCCCCGGCAGTAACGCCTGAGGTTGAAGCCGCAAAGGCATCCAAGACCGGATTGGCCCAGGGGGTAAAGCAATGATTGCCTGGCTCATCCGCTGGTCGGCGAACAACGTCATGCTCGTTGTTATCGGCGCACTGTTCACGATTGGCGCTGGTGTCTATGCGGTCAAGCACGTGCCGCTCGACGCCATCCCCGACCTGTCCGACACCCAGGTCATTATCTACACCGACGCGCCGGGACAGGCGCCGCAGGTGGTTGAGGACCAGATCACCTATCCGTTGACCACGGCCATGCTGTCGGTACCGAAATCGCGCGTCGTGCGTGGTTTCTCGTTCTTCGGTGTATCGTTCGTCTATATCATCTTTGAGGACGGCACCGACATTTACTGGGCACGCTCACGGGTGCTCGAATATCTGAGCTTTGCAGCGCGCAGCCTGCCGCGTGGGGTGACACCGACGATTGGTCCAGACGCGACCGGGGTCGGCTGGGTTTACCAGTATGTGGTGACGGCGGCCAAACGGAACTTGGCGGAACTGCGCACCACACAGGACTGGCAGGTGCGCTATGCCCTGGCCAAGGCTGAAGGGGTGTCTGAGGTCGCCAGCGTCGGTGGCTTCGTCAAGCAATACAGCATCGTTGTCGATCCCAGCCGTTTGAAGTCTTTCGACATTCCGCTTGGCAAACTGCGAGATGCGGTGCGCGCCTCCAATATGGACGTCGGCGGCCGCGTGGTGGAACTGGCCGAGACTGAATTCATGGTGCGCGGTCGTGGTTACATCCGCAGCATTAAGGATATCGAGCAGATCGTCTTGAAGAGCGAGGGCGGACGCCCGGTTTATCTGCGCGATGTCGCACGGGTCGAACTCGCCCCCGACGAGCGGCGTGGGATCACCGAGCTCAATGGCGAAGGCGAGGCAGTGTCTGGCATTGCGGTGCAGCGCTATGGTCAAAACGCATTGACTGTCATCGACAACATTAAGGCTCGCCTTGCCGAGATCAAATCCAGCTTGCCCGACGGCACCGAGATCATTCCCGTATATGACCGTTCTGAACTCATTCATCGCGCTATTGAAACGTTGAAAGCGACGCTGATCGAGGAAAGCGTCATCGTTGCGATCGTGTGCATCGTGTTCCTGCTACACGCGCGCAGCGCGTTCGTCGCCATTCTCACGCTGCCATTGGGTATTTTCATTGCTTATATTCTCATGCATCTGCTGGGGCTCTCTTCCAACATCATGAGTCTCGGCGGGATTGCGATTGCCATTGGCGCGATGATTGATGCGGCAATCGTCATGATCGAGAACGCGCACAAGCATCTGGAGCGAGCACCACCCGATAAACCCAGAAAAGAGATCCTGATCGAAGCGGCGACCGAGGTCGGCCCGGCGCTATTCTTCTCCCTGCTGATCATCACGGTCTCGTTCTTGCCGATATTCACGTTGGAAGCGCAGGAAGGTCGGCTGTTCAAACCGCTGGCCTTCACCAAGACCTTCGCGATGGGTGCGGCGGCGTTCTTGTCCGTGGCAGTGGTGCCGGCACTGATGGTGATCTTCGTGCGCGGAAGAATCATCCCCGAACAGAAGAACCCGGTGAACCGCTTTCTAATCTGGCTCTATCGGCCGATTATCAACGCCGTACTTAGGGCCAAAACACTAACGATCGCCGCCGCAATCGCAATCCTGGCGATCAGCATTTGGCCGGCTTCAAAGCTTGGGTCCGAGTTCATGCCGAGCCTTAATGAGGGCACACTGTTCTATATGCCGGTGACGCTGCCGGGGTTGTCGATTACCAAGGCCGCCGAGCTGTTGCAGACCCAGAACAAGATCATCAAATCGTTCCCCGAGGTGGAATCTGTATTCGGCAAGGCCGGTCGTGCCGGAACCGCAACTGACCCAGCTCCGACCGAGATGTTTGAGACGGTCATCAACCTAAAGCCTGAGGCGCAGTGGCGCTCCGGCATGACGGTCGACAAGCTGATCAGCGAGATGGACAAGTCGTTGCAGTTTCCTGGCGTGTCGAATGCTTGGACCATGCCGATCAAGGCCCGCATTGACATGCTGGCAACCGGCATTCGAACGCCGATCGGCGTCAAGGTGTTCGGCAAAGACCTGAAGGAGATGGAGCGTCTCGCGCGTCAGATCGAGGCGGCGCTTAAGACCGTGCCCGGCACATCGAGTGCCTTTGCCGAGCGGATTATCGGCGGCAACTACCTTGAGATTGAGCCAAACCGTGAGCAACTCGGCCGCTATGGTCTGATGGTTGCCGACGTACAGGATATCGTCTCATCGGCACTGGGGGCGGAAACTATAACGACCACGGTCGAAGGCCGTGAACGCTATGCGGTCACCGTGCGTTACCCGCGTGAGCTTCGGTCCGATCCGCAAGCGATCGCCAGCGACGTGCTGATCCCGATCCCAGGTGGCGGCACGGTACCTCTGGGGGAGGTGGCAACGGTCAAACTCACTCAGGGTCCAGCCTCGATCCGCACCGAAAACGCGCAGCTCGCGGCCTACATCTTTGTTGATGTGCGTGACCGCGACCTCGGCTCCTATGTGGCGGACGCCAAAAAAGCAGTGGCAGCGAGTGTGAAGTTCCCGACCGGTTACTACATCACCTGGAGCGGTCAGTTCGAATACTACGAGCGCGCTCAGGAGCGCTTGAAGATCGTCGTCCCCGTGACATTGCTAATCATCCTGCTGCTGCTCTACCTCAACTTTCAACGGGTGACCGAGACCTTGATTGTCATGCTGTCGCTGCCATTCGCCCTGGTTGGCGGCTTTTGGCTGATGTGGTGGCTCGGGTTCAACCTATCGGTTGCCGTCGCGGTTGGATTTATCGCCCTCGCTGGCGTCGCCGCCGAGACCGGCGTGATCATGCTGATCTACCTCGACCACGCTCTCGAAGAGCGGAAAAAGATGGCGACCCGCGAGGGCCGACCACTCACTGTCGACGATGTCTATCACGCCATCATCGAGGGCGCGGTCGAGCGCGTTCGTCCGAAAATGATGACGGTGATCGCCATCATGGCCGGCCTACTCCCCATTCTGTGGAGCCATGGCACCGGCTCGGAAGTCATGCAGCGCATTGCCGTGCCGATGATCGGCGGCATGGTGTCTTCCACCGTCCTGACGCTGGTGGTCATCCCGGCGATTTATGCCGTGGTCAAGGGATTTGGCTTACCCGATAGAGCGGCCGCGACCGTCTCCGAGCCGCCGTTCAGGGAAGCGATGCAGGACGTCTAGTCAACGGAGACAAACATGCGGCCCAACGATATGTCGCCCAACCGCCGCGCCGTCCTCGCGTCAGGTCTCGGCGCCGCTGCTGCGACTAGTCTCTCAGTCAAGAGAGCATCTGCGCAAACCAGCATGAGGGAAATAAGCCTTGTCGCCGGCAAGTCGCAAGCGCGATTGCTTGGGGGTAACTACGGCGAAACTGCCGTTTGGTCCTACAACGGTCAGGTCCCTGGGCCCGAGATCCGGGCCCTGCAAGGTGAGCGACTGCGTGTTACCGTCGAAAACCGTCTCGATCAAGAGACGACGGTGCATTGGCACGGCATCCGGATCGCCAACGCGATGGCCGGCGTGCCCCATCTCACCCAGGACCCCATCGCCCCCGGCCGAACGTTCGTCTACGAGTTCGATCTGCCTGACGCCGGCACTTATTGGTACCATCCACACCATCGCAGTGTCGAACAAGTTGGGCTGTAATGAAGTTGGTTAGCCGAAGGCTCGCCTGGTGCTTGACCAATGGATGCTCATCCGGCGGCTACATCGTAGAGCAGTTTGATATTCAACGCGATGATGATCGCGGCGGTCACCGCCGCGGCCACGGAAAGCCAGCGCGGCGCGATCATGGGACCCATCTTAGCTTTTGAGGCCGTGAACATCACCAATGGCACGATCGCAAAGGGCAGCTGAAAGCTCAAGATGACTTGGCTGAAGATCAACAGCTTCCCGGTTTGCCCCTCGCCGTAGAGGATCGTCACCACGATTGCGGGTATGATTGCAACCAACCGCGTTAACAGACGCCGCATCCACGCCGGCAACCGGATATCGATGAATCCTTCCATCACGATCTGGCCGGCCATGGTGGCGGTGACCGTCGAGTTCAGACCACAACAGATGAGCGCAATGGCGAAAAGAGCTGGCGCCATTGATAGCCCAAGCAGCGGCGCGAGCAGTTCATGCGCGCGACCAAGTTCTGCGACGTCCGTCTGGCCAGTCTTGTTAAAGGTCGCCGCGGCGAGGATCAAGATCGAGGCGTTGATAGTGAGCGCAAACATGAGCGCGACAGTCGAATCGATTGTCGCATACTTCAGGGCCTCGCGCTTCTCTGGAAGGCTTTCGCCAAAGGCCCGCGTCTGCACGATGCCGGAGTGAAGGTAGAGGTTGTGGGGCATCACCGTCGCGCCGATGATGCCAAGAGCTAGAAACAGCATGTTCGGGTTGGTAACGATGCTGGTCGTCGGCGCAAAACCACGGATGACCTGGCCCCAATCAGGATCTGCGAGTGCGATCTGGATCGCAAAACATACTGTGATGACGCCGAGCAGCGTGATTATGAACGCCTCGATCCAGCGGAAACCCTTGTTTTGCAACCAGAGGATCAGGAATACGTCGAGGGCCGTGATGATCACACCGATCTCGAGTGGAATGCCGAACAGAAGGTTTAAGCCTATGGCAGTGCCGATCACCTCGGCGAGGTCGGTAGCGCAGATTGCCAACTCTGCCAACAGCCACAGCGGCCATGCGACCCATCGCGGATAAGCGTCCCGGCAGGCTTGGGCCAGGTCACGCCCGGTGCCGATCGCGAGCCGCGCGCAGAGCGACTGCAGGATGATCGCCATGATGTTCGAAAGCAGCGCGATGAAGAGCAACGCATAGCCGAATTGCGCGCCACCGGCGAGCGACGTTGCCCAGTTGCCGGGGTCCATATAGCCGACGGCCACCAGATAGCCAGGGCCGAAGAACGCGAGGAATTTCCGCCACGGAGTGCCCCCTGGAGCGACCTTGATGGTACGGAAGACATCAAGCAGCGAAGGCTCCCCGCGCGACCTGAGCCACCCGTTGTCGACGCTCGGCTCGGCAGAAAGCTTCTCTACAACATTCGCCATTCGCTACACCTTATTGCGAATTGTTATCATTAGCAGTACGCTATCGACGCTTGACGACGGCGTCAATGCTTTTGCTATTCAATCGCAACAACCGGGACAGAGAAGAGGATGCCGAACCAAAGACGCCTCACGCTCAAGCAGAAGCTCGGCACCGCCCGTCGGATGACCGGTCAACGGCGTGTCATCGCCGATGTGATCCAGTCTGCCACGGATCATCCCGACGCCAACGAGGTGCACCGTCGGGCTCTCGCCGTAAATTCACGAATATCACTGTCGACAGTTTATCGGTCATTGCGGCTGTTCGCAGAGGTCGGCTTCATCGAGCAACACAGTTTCGACGGCGGTCGAACGCGCGTCGAGCGAGCCCCGAACGAGCATCATGATCACCTTATCGACACGGAAAGCGGGCGCGTCATCGAGTTCAAGTCAGCAGAGATTGAACGGCTGCAGAGCGAGATAGCGCGGCGGCTCGGTTACAAACTCACGGGCCACCGACTGGAGCTGTATGGTCGCGCCATGCAAAAACCAATAAAGTCGGTGAAGCGCTCCTCGGATGTTTAGAATGCCCATCGAATCCATAAGGGTGTCCCGGCTGCCGGACCGCAGTCTGGCTGCCTACCAACTGTCCGCCATACCTCCAACAAGTAGCCGTATGTTAACGTCCGGCTGGCATATTATAAGGACCTCATACTGTCAGGTCCGTCATAACAAATGCTGCGTGATGGGCGCGGCAGTCGTTGCGCTAAGACAGCCAGCCGAGACCCTGGAGGACCACATGCAGTTTTGGCCACCAGACATCGCGTGAGAATGCGGCAACGAGACCTCCCAATCCTGCCAAAATGAGAGCTGGCAGCGAACGTTTAATGACAGCAATTGCAGCGTTGCCGGTGTGAACAGAGACGCTCACCTTAAATTCTTTGTCCGGCAGTTTCGTTGTGGTCGGCACACCGCGGCTATCTTTCAGCGCGGCGCTGACCTTGACGTATAGCTGATGGGTTCCGGTTTTTCGCGGCGTTACCAGCCAAACCCATCGCGCGAAGTCCTGAGTTTCGAGGGGCGTTCCCTTGACGAGATCGCTCATGACGAGTTGGCTCGTTTCCGACTGCCGCTCGATCGTAAATGCCCCCGATCCGCCGTAGAGGCTGACGGACATCGTCTCCACAATCGGAATATCTTCAGTCGTCAGTGGGCCGCGCCCTTCTAGTCCCTTGCTGAGATCTCCGGTTGCGAGACGACCGAGACGCACCTCTACGATTTCTTGTTGGCCGAGCCACATCTTCGGTGGAATTTTATGGACCAGCCGTCCAGCCTCGATTTCGAGGGCTCTAGTTGTTTCTGAGCTGGCGGCTGGAGTTGCTATTGGCCTGAGTGACCCCATAATGGGGCCAGCAGCGGCGCCAACACCCTCGGGTTGATGTCTTGGGCGACTCGATGCTGGGCTTCCAGTAGCGGGTGGGCCCACCGCGTAAGGCGAGCCGCTAGCCGAACCTATACCTTCCAGACGCGGAGGACGCTTTGGCCCCAGCGTCTTGGGGCCGGCAATGATACCAAGCGCGGCGATCGCCTCGGCGATTCTCTTTGAATCGGAAACAGCGAATAAGGGAAGAGGGCGAAACGCGGGTGGTATGTCCTCGGACCGCAAGTCGGGCGCGAGAGTCTGGATCAGCCGCCCCAATCTAAGTGCTTCGGCCGCAACGGCGAGAGTAAGGTCGCGGGCTTTTGAGTTTTCACTCCAGATTACGATGACTGCGTCGAACTCTCTAAGCTTGGCAACGATGGCATCGCGTCGATAATCGAAGTCCGCGTCCGAATAGACTTTGTGCCCCTGACGGCTCAGACTCGTTTCAAACGGTTCAACTATGAAATGCGCGCCGCCGAAGCTCAGAAAAATGTCCGCCATGTCGCCCCCTCTAGTCGGTACACCCTAAACTGTTCCTCAACGGCGCGGAAGTATTTGAGACGCTGATTTGGCCGAGCTGCAAATTCTTGTGTTCGGCATAAAAGGGGGGCAAACCAGATGTGCCCTCGGATCCGAAGTTTCATGCGGTGATTGCATTCACTGGCTTTGTGCTCAACCGGGCTTGGCGGTACGGAGTTCGCAAAACAAGCGGCTCCGTCGCCCTCGCACCGCGATTGGAAATCAACGATGCAGCATCGGCAATTGACGCGGCGGAGACCGGAGAGGCATCACGATCGCGCTCCGGGAAACTCGACTCGGTTAGCAAGCATCCCAGTTGCAAAGAAGCGCTCTAAATTCCCGAAGACGGCTGTCATTTTCTGCTGCATGGCATCCCGGGTTCCGGCGGAAATATGCGGCGAAAGCACGACATTGGGCATTGCCACCAGACGGCTGCTGGAACTCAGTGGCTCGGTTTCGAAGACATCGAGGCCCGCCGCCAGAACTTGGCCGGACACGAGCGCATCGGCGAGCGCATCTTCGTCGATGATCCCGCCACGCGCGGAATTGACGATGATCGCACCGGGCTTCAGTCGGGCGAGAGCTGAACGATCGATCAGTCCCCGCGTAGTCGCCATAAGCGGCACATGGACAGTGATGATGTCAGCTGCACCTAAGACCTCGTCCAAGCTGCCGCTGCGGAGCCCGAGGCTGGCTTCGACTTCGGTCGGCAAGCGCACTACGGGGTCGGTGTAGATGCCGGAGCATCCGAAGCCTTTGAGCCGCTCCGCAACGGACTGCGCGATACGGCCCATGCCGATATAGCCGATGGCCTTGCCGTAGAGCTCCCGCGAGACGCCACGTAAGGAATTCACGTGCCAGCGCCCCTGGCGCAACTCGGCATCGGCGAACGTCAGCCGCTTGGCCGCGGCGAGCATCAGCAGGATTGTGTGCTCCGCGACGCCAATCGTGGTGCCTTGCGGTGTCAATGCAAGCGGCAGTCCCCGTCGTTTAATCTCCTGCCAGTCGGTCGTGTCCTGCCATCCGACACCTTGATGATGGACAACACGAAGGGCTGTCGCGGCATCGAGATGCCGCTTGGTGAGGCGGGTAGCCGCGCATACGACTGCCGCACAGTCGGCGATCCTTTGGCATCGCTCGTCATCATCATCCCGATTGAGCGTGACGACCTCGAAGGCAGCTCCCGCAGCTTCGCGAATGAGCTGGTAGAGATCATCCGTGGCGTGGCTCAGATATAGGACTTTGTGCGGTATATCGGTCATGAGAGCCCCGCATCAATCGATGAAACGAACTCGCGGCGAGGCCAGGACGTCGTCGAGCCATGCGGGATACTTGGCACCGGAGGCAACGGCCGCTTCCATCCGGGCCTCCTTCTCGGTGATCGCCACAAGCTCTGCGGCGGCGGCATCGATATCCGCGCGCGGCACCACCACCACGCCGTCGAGATCGCCGACAACAAGGTCGCCTGGATGGACCACCACGCCGCCGAGCATCACCGGAAAGCCGACTTCGCCGGGTCCATCCTTGAACGGGGAGTTTGGCGAGAGCGCACGGGCAAATGTTGGAATCCCGACCTGGTTGATGCCGTCGATGTCACGCACGACGCCGTCTGTCACGGCGGCAACGATGCCAGCGTTGCGCGCCATGCCGAGCAGTATGTCGCCCAGCACCGACGCTGTGTCGGATCCGTCGACTCCGACAACCAGCACGTCGCCTGGAATGGCGAACTTCAAGGCTGCGTATGGCGCCAGATTGTCGATCGGCCGGGTGCGCACGGTCAATGCCGCGCCGACGAAGCGGGTCTTGAGTGAAAGTGGGCGTATCCAATGGGGGAGCGCGCCCCGCCGACCGAGGGCATCGACGATCCAGCCGGTTGGGGCCACCTCAAATGCCTTGATCTGTGCCTCCGTTGGGCGCTGGAAATCGCGCCTTATCTTCAGTTGGGCAGGCTCGGCCATGGCGAATTTCCTCCTTAGATGGTGGTGCAGGCGTTTCCATCAGCGTCGAAGACGTGAGCGGCATCAAGGTCGAGGAACAGCGTCCGGCGCTCGCCGACTGTGAAGGCGGCATCGCCGCTGATCCGTACCATGACGTTTTTGTCGAGACCGGGGAGCCGTGAAATGACGATCGTCTCGGCGCCCAGCCGCTCGACCTGAACGATCTCGGCAATCAATGCTGCGGTTGATTGGCTGGGTGGGCCAGCCTCTTGTGAAATACTTTCCGGTCGGGCGCCAAATGTCACCGCCGCCCCGGGGGCCAATGCCGTCACCCGTCCGTCCGGCACCGTCACCGAGCTCTCGCCAACGCGGATCGTGCGGCCACCCGGCACATCGGTGACGACACCCGGAAGCAGGTTCATCGGTGGATTACCGAGGAAACTCGCGACAAACGTGTTCGCCGGGCTGCGGTAGACGTCGAGCGGAGCGCCAACCTGGACGACGCGCCCCCGATTCATGATGCAGATGCGCGTGCCCATGGTCATGGCTTCGACCTGATCATGCGTCACATAGATCATCGTCGCACCAAGACGGCGATGGAGGGTCGCAATCTCACCGCGCGTCGACACGCGTAGTGCCGCGTCGAGATTTGACAATGGCTCATCGAACAGGAAGACCTTCGGATCGCGCACAATGGCGCGGCCGAGCGCAACGCGCTGGCGCTGGCCACCCGACAGCGCATGAGGTTTGCGGGCGAGCAGCTCCGACAGACCCAGAATCCCAGCGACATTGGTGACGCGACGCTCAATTTCACTCCGCTCGAAGGCGCGCCGTTTCAGGCCGAAGCCAAGATTGTCCTTCACCGTCATATGCGGGTAGAGCGCATACGACTGAAACACCATGGCGATGTCCCGATCCTTGGCCGGCACATTGTTGACGATGGCGCCATCAATCGACAGCGTACCCGACGAGATCGATTCGAGCCCGGCGATCATCCGCAAGGTCGTGGTCTTGCCACAGCCGGAGGGACCGAGCAGCACCATGAACTCGCCGTGACCGATCGCCAGCGACACGTTCTCAGCAGCGGGCGCATGCGCCCGGTCATAGATTTTCGTCAGCTTATCGAGCGTCACGATCGCCATGCGGGTACCTGCATCACTTCACCGCGCCGGCGGTCATGCCTTGGATCAGTTTTTCTGAGAAGAACGCGTAGACGATGATCACCGGAATGATCGCAATCATGAGCCCCGTCGCAATCATGCCGACGTCCTCCTGCGTGTCACCAATGAACCGCTGGATGCCGAGCGGCAGCGTCCGGTTCGCCTCGTCGGTGATGAGCACGACCGCAAACAGGAACTCGTTCCACAGTAGAATGAAGTTGAGGATGATCGTGGTGGCGACGGCCGGCAGTGCGATCGGCAACGCCACGCGCCAGAAAATCTCCCAGTCGGAATATCCGTCCATGCGCGCCGCATCGAACAGGTCAGCGGGAATGCGCGCGAAGAAGCTCTCGAGGATATAGATCGTGAGCGGCAGCTGGATCGCGACGTACACCAGCGTCAACCCGAGCTTGGAATTATAGAGCCCGTAATTCACCAGAATCTGGAACAACGAGATGATGGTGATCTGGGGTGGGAAGATGATGGTCGAGAACAGCACGAAATAGATCACCCGGTTGAACCGGAACTGATAGCGGGCGAGACAATGCGCCGCCATGGCGCCGATGATAGTCAAGATCGCGACCGCAGCCACGACGACCTGCAACGAGTTCGAGAAATAGACACTGTAGTTTGAGTTGAACCAGGCGTCGGCGAATTTGTCCCAGTGCGGCGGATTGGGCAGCGCAAAGTGGTTGTAATGAATCTCGGTTGTCGTTCGCAATGACATCATGGCAGCCCACACGAACGGGCCGGCCGCAAACATAGTGTAAACCGTCAGCAAGATGAGCAGGCCGGAGCGTTTGAGCCATGCCATGGGTGCGCCCTCAGTATTCGAGTTTTTCGCGCTGGCCCATTGCCCAGGACAGTCCGAGCACCAGCGACAATACGATCACAAACCACACGGCCGCGATCGTCGAGGGATAGCCGAGGTCAAAGGTGGTCCATTCGAAGGCCCGCTTGTAGACGTAGGTCGACACCGTTTCCGTTGCCCACAGCGGGTTGCCCTTGGTGGTGATCCACACCAGGTCGAAGATCTTCATTTTGCCGATGAACGACAGCACGACGAGGTTGAGCAGTGTGGCCCGCAACAGGGGCAGGATCACAAATATGAGCTTGCCGCCCCAGCCGCAGTTGTCGAGTTCGGCCGCCTCTATGACCTCCTTGGGGAGCGAGTGCAAGGCCGCCAACAGAACGACCATATTGAAGCCGGCCCACATCCAACTGGTGACAAAGATCAGGGCGGGCAGTGCCGTTGCCGGGTCACCGAGCCAGGGTCGTGCCAATGCGCCAAGGCCCGTGGCCCGCAGGATGCTGTTTACCGGCCCCCAATCGAAATTGTAGATCCAGAGCCAGAGGATGCCGACCACCACGTAGGACATCAGAACCGGCGTGAACCAGGCGACGCGAAAGAACCTGGCGCCGGGAACCTTGGCGTAAAGTGCGAGCGCAAGACCCATCGCAATCGACACCTCGACCAACGGCGAGGCGCAGGCCCACACGATGGTGTTGCGCACCGCCCGCCAGAAGATCTCATCGCGCATGAGTTCGGCGTAGTTGGCAATGCCAACGAACTCTTCGCGTCGCGGTAGCACCTTGTGGAAGCTGTTCCAGAACGTGCGGATCGCGGGATATGCGGTCAAGGCCACATAAAACGTCAGGGCCGGCAACAGGAAGGCTGTGATCGCGCCCCACGGCTTGCGTAATCCATCGTCACGCGCGGGGACGGTGTTGGCGGAGGACATGAGGTGCAATCCCGCGAGGCGGCCATGGGAACTGTGGCTCCTGGCCCAATCGGCCAAGAGCACAGTCTGTCGATGCAGAAACCGCGATCAGTAAGCCGCTTGCATTTGTTTCACAGCATCATCGACGCTGATCGTGCCGGCCGGAAAGGCATTGTTCATCACCTGCGTAAACACCTCCTTGGGTTTGCCGGTCATCACTTGTATCGGAATGCCAAAATGGTATTTGGCCCCGGCGTTGGTCTCGGCGATCATCCGGAAATATTCGGCGGCCTGGGCGTCCGTCATCTTTGACGGGTCACTCTTGATGCCAGTCTGCACTTTCACATTATCAAGCCAGCGGTTGCCCGTTGCCGGTGTGAGAAACGAATTGAAAAAGCTGAGAACATCTTTGGCGTGCTTGGTCGAGGCATTCGCGACGTAGCTGCCACCGATCGAGATTGACCGACAGTCCTTGCATGCCGCCTCCGGAGGCGCCGGGAACCGCATGATGCCAAGTGGAAAATTTGCCGGCTGCCCGCCCTTGTCGATCGGATTGAAAGCCCGCGACGTATACCAGCTGCCGACCAGAAACGTCAGTGCACCAGGGTTTGTGTGGAAGTAGCCATGTGCCTCGGCAAGTTTCAAGGTGGTGAAGGTGGTCGGCAACAGCCCAGCCTCTGTCAGGCTGCGGACCCATTTCAACGTGTCGACAACACGGGTATCAGACCACGGTAGTTTGCCTGCAAGTAGGAGCGTATAGTCGGCAACGCCGAGCTTTTTCAGTAACGCCTCGTGGATCAGGTGTGCGCCCGTGAAGGGGCGATCACCTGCCCCGAGCGCCATTGGCGTTATGCCTTTGGCTTTTGCCTTCTTGACCATGTCGAGAAACGCGTCCGGCGGAAGTTGGAGGCCGGTCTGCAGTTTTACGCCCAGTTCGTCCATCAATTTCTTGTTGTAGTAAAGCTCCACCGTCCAGGCCTCGAGCGGCAAGCCATAAGGCTTGCCTTTGTAGGTCCAGGCGTCCTTGGCCCACGGCTCCACGTTGCTCCAATTGAGCGACGACAGATCGAGCAGGAAATCGTTATCCATGTATTCGGCTTGGTCTGGCTCGGCATAGAAAATATCCGGAGCCTGGCCCGCGCGCAGCGCGGTCTTGAGTGCCGCATAAAGAGCGGTCTTCTCGTACCAAGTCGCCTTGATCTTGATCCCTGGATTTTTCGCTTCGAAGTCCGCGATTGCGGCCTCCACGAACGTGCGCTTCGGCACTTCGGCGGCCCAATGACTCCAGAACGTGATCTCTTTCGGGGTTTGCGCGACTGCCGTGTCTGCCCAGGTCGCGAAACCTGCAGCCAATGATGCCGCGGCGCCTATCAGCTTGTTCATCATGCAGTTCCTCCGCTGGTATTTTTGCCATCCCAACTTGGATGGAATCGATCTTTTGGCGATCGTTCTCGGCGATCTGCAGTCACGATACGGGTCGGTTGATTTTTATGTCAACGATATTATTAATAGTTCGGTCGATGATAAAGACTACCGACTGCTAGGAACAAGATGATCAGTTTGAATTGGATGCCAAATGGGCCGAACCGCACTGGGAGACAAAATGGACGAGCCTGCGGCTCCCGTTGAGCCGTCGGCTGCCGACATTGTGTACAGTCTCGAATATGATATTTTGTTCGGCGGACTTCGGCCTCGTGAACGATTGATCGAGGATGTTCTCATGCAGCGCTTCGTAACGAAACGCCACGTTGTGCGACAGGCCTTGATCGAGCTCGAGCGCATGGGCATCGTGACACGCGCACCGAACAAAGGTGCCTCGGTACGGGACTTTGGTACCGACGAGGTGGAGGAGATCACAGAGCTGCGTGAAATCCTGCACCGACGCGCGGTGCAGCGGATGCACTTGCCGGCCTCGGCGGAGCTCATCAACGAGCTATTCGGCATTCAGCGTCGCCACGACAAGGCTGTCGCGGCCAGGAGCCCGCGAGCCATTGATGAGGCCAACGAGGCTTTTCATGCCGCGATGTTTGCGGCGTGCGGAAACAAATTGCTATCGGCAGCAATCAGTCACTACGCCTATCTGTCTCGCGCCATGCGGCTCTATCCTTTGGTTGATCGCGCTCTGCTCGAGACTTTGCGGGAAGAGCACTGGTCCATGATCCGCGCCCTCAAAGCGGGTGATCGCAAGGAACTGACACGATTGGTCGTCGGCCACATTCAGCATTCAAAGAAGATCTATTTGCAGGTTCGCGGTTCGATTGGACCCTGAGCTGCGCAAATTGAGCGTGCTGCTCCACCAGGTGTTCGGCTTCCGGTGAAGGCGGACACCTGTTCCCGTCGACGGGTGCTTTTGGCGATGGCCTCATGCTAGTGTTCGACCGGCAGCTGGCTGGTCATACGCGGTGGCGTCATCACGCGCGAGAAAGGGGGTCCACTGGCGTCCAGATCGACCGTTGGGTGCCGCTCTATCGCCGCACGTTGGATATCGGCGCCTATAACTTTGGCGCTCAAACCCTCCACTAACTCAAGCCACCAACTGTCTCAAAGCATTCGACGACGGACAGCATTGATTTTCGCAACTTCTGGGTGTTGGAATAATTGGCGGACGAGCGGCTCGCTCGGCAAGTCTCTTGTCAGGAGGATGCCATGGCTGTGATTGCGATGACTCGCGAGATGGGGACGCTTGGTAAGGACGTTGCGGCGGGCTTGGCTGAGCGGCTGGGACTTACTGTCGTACATCACGAGCTTGTCGAACACGTCGCCGAGCGTGCGGGCATGCGCGAGAGCGAAGTGCACCGGTTTTTGGAGGGCGAGAGTTCACTTTTCGATCGATGGACGATCGACAGCAAACGCCTCTCTCGCTACACCGCTGAGGAGGTTCTCGAACTCGCGCTCAGGGGCAATGTGCTGATCCGTGGTTGGGGTGCGACTTACCTGTTGCGGTCGGTCCCGCACGTGATCTGCGTACGCATCTGCGCGCCCATGTCCTTCCGGGAGGAGGTGCTGAAGCAGCGCCTCCGCGTCAAGGATGATCTCGCCGCGATCCAAAGAGAAATTGAGGGGAACGACGCGGCCCACAACGCAATCTTAAAGAAGTTGTTCGGGATCGACTGGATGGATGCGACGCTGTACGCCATCGTCCTTAACACGGCGCGAGTGTCGGTCGATCAATGTATCGACCTTGTGGCAGGGTTGGTGCAAAGCCCAGCGTACCAGGAAACCGCCCAATCTCGAAGCGCCTTGATGGATGAACTAACATTGTCTCGCGTACGCTTTGCGCTCGACGTAAGCCTTCGTTCTAAAGTGCCAGCACTCGGTAGCGTCGCCGCTACTGTTTCACAGGGCAAGGTCACCTTAACGGGCGCGCACAGCGATAAGCGATTGATCGGTGAAGCCGTAGGCCGCGTGCAGCGTGTAGAGGGCGTCACGAGCGTCGAAAACCAAATTACACGAATCATCCAGGGCCGCTCGTCGATGTAACTTCGTTCGGGCACTCTCTAGAAACTTCCGCCGTGGCGGCTGCTGGTGGGCAATCGCATATGCCAACGCAAACACGATGGCATAAAGCTGACGCGGCCACCCTCGCAAGGGCACCTCCCGTTCGTGGCTAACTCTGCGAAGCGCGGGGACAAACTTCGAAGGACGGCTCGTTGGCGTTGCACGAAGGCATATAGTCGTCGAAAGATTTTTGCCGCGCGGTTCCTTTGCGTGTGCCGACCGGCTGTTCACCCTCACTGCTTATGATCCTGGACACTCTGGTTCTATCGAAGCCGGTCGTGATGCCCGGGTCGCGCGTATCGTTGCGTCGATGTTAGAAATTCGCGATAACAATTTGAAGATGTGTGGCGCGGCGCACCGGGTGGAACGTCGAGTTGACAATCCTGACGACCCGAGGCGATGAAAACGTTTTGAGGTGCGACCATTTCGAAGACGAGTTATCACTTGGGCTCAACGGCGAACGGTCCAAGTGCGATCATGCGGCAACCGCGATCCCGACGCGAGCATTCAGCCAGCGCCTCGTCTACGGCCGCCTGCTCGGACGATGCCCTGACTGCGATCCCTGTCTGCCCGGCTGCACCGGCCGCGACGCTGCTCCACCCGCCCTGGTTATTGGCTAGCCGGCGGATCGTATCCTCTCGCAGCTCCGGCGCGATCATGGCATTGGCATGCACCTGGAAGAACCCGACGGCCTTCATCCCGGTGGGAATCGGCACAACGAATACGTCGTCAACGGCCACGATCCGGCAGGACACGCCGGCACGGTAACCGCATAATTCGAGAGCTCGCCTTACAGCTTCTTCCAAGGTTGGCTGCTCGAAGTAGAAGGCCGGGTTTCCGGACGAAGAAAGTGCCAGTGCTCGGGAGCGCTTGCCATTTCCATATCTGCCGAGGGATTTTTCAAGAACTTCCTTTTTGATTATCGGAACCTTATCAAGTTGGTAGGGCGTCTCGATAGAGGCATCGCGCACCAACCAGGGCTCTGCTGGCATCGGCGGCCGGCCGCGCGGACTGACGACACGATCACCAATCGCGTAGAGATCACATGAAAGCTCCGGCCGCAACGCGTTGGTTGTTGCGCTCTTGCAGGCGTCGAGCGCAGCGGCCCTGGCGGCATCCTCGCTGACATGCCCGGTGGCGATGCCGAAACGGACGGGGCTTATGGCGAGCGCCCGATGCTCCTTGGCCGGCACGTAATCGCTCTGGATCGTTTTGCGCTGGGATGTACTGAGCATCGGGATCTGATCCCACACGAGTGGCATTGGTTGTGTTGGGGTGGCTGTCGTTTTTTTTACAATCGATCCGGAACGCTTAGTCGAAGCCGGCTTTTCCGCGGCGGGTGGCTCTCTCCCCTGCTGCACCGCATACAGTGCATAGGCGCCACTCAGACCGATCACGGTGACGAGTGCTAGCGGCCAAGCGCGATTGATGTGGCGACCCACCCGGACAAGCGTGGAACGGGACTCGCTGCGTGGCGCGATGGCCGCTTTTCCGTGCAGGGACAAGGTAAAAGCGTGCACAGGGGTCGGCATGTTCTTAACCTGCTGTTGGCCGATGTCAGCAAACTGCACCGAGAGCTTGTTGGCGACCTGTTCGTACACGGCGCGGGAGACACAGATCCCGCCGGGTTCCGCCAGAGACTCGAGGCGGGCTGCGATATTGACGCCGTCGCCCAGGAGATCACTTTCCCGCTCCACCACATCACCGATCGTGACGCCCATGCGGAAATCCATGTGCCGGCTCGCCGGGTAGGCGAGATTCCGGGTCCGGAGGCTTTCCTGCACGTCGATCGCGAAGCGCACGGCATCGACGGCGCTCGGGAATTCGGCCAGCACAGCATCGCCAGCGGTATTGAAGATGCGCCCATCGTGCTGTTTGATAAAGTCGTCGAACACCGAACGGTAGGATGCGAGCCGCCTAAGCGTCTCCTCCTCGTCCTCAGCAACAAGCTTGCTGTAGCCGACAATATCGGCTGCGAGAATTGCCGCGATTTTCCGCTTCATTGGCGGCTCCCTCGCATTCGCACGTACCGCATTCTATATCATTAATTCTAGCGTGGGCAGTGCTATCGGCGACCTTCTAACTCTTGGCCTGGACGGGTGGCATGGGCTGGTCGGAACCATGTCGCGTCATGCGGCCCGGTCTCTCTTCGCGATCGGTACATTTGATTTGCGCCTATCATGGAATATCTGGATTGCGGCGGTTAGTGTGAGCATGCCGGCCTCGTCAGCATCAAGGCTACTCCTGGGGAACTTACTTTGCCGATCGGGTACCATTGCGCTATTTATAAAATTGGGTCCGGCGGAGGCAGGGCCACTTGCCACTGAACACAACCTAATCGAGCGGAGGCGCGGTCCATGAGCATTGCCGATCCCAACAAGACGATTGTCACGGGCGAGAACCCCTTTATTCGCTTGAGCACAAAGGACGGCGACCCCAACTCGACCGATGCGAGTTTCTGGCGCATCATTTTTTCACCAGCCGGCCCCGGACACGTCCTCTACCTGAAGAGCGAGATGACGGAAGGGCGCTGGCGCATTTATTCTGACAACATCGCGATGGCGCGCTGGCTGCAGACGAGCGTGCAAGGCATGCTCAATGCAGAACTTTCCGACACAACGATCCCCTGTGCGGACGCGCAGTTCTCTAAAACCGGAGATCCCCGCTACTACTGGACTGAACACATCAAGTCGCATAACGAGGACATCTCGCTCACCTGGTTCGATATCGGCGAGCCGCTGCTCATCCACTCACAACCGTACCAGATCCCCGACCGGCGCTACGGCGTGTGCACGGTGCTGATCCCGGCGCTCGGCACGCGCCTGGTCCGCAACGGCGTTGAGGCCAAGGGGCGATCCTGGCCGCGGGAGCGTGAGGGGCGGCCCTTCTCGACATCGGCCTTGGCGTTCTCGGAAAGTTGGACAGAAGCGCGTTGATAAGTAGCTTTGGTAACCTACTGTCTGAGGTGGGGCCGCCTGTTCTCGCTGATCCCAGCCTTCGCCGCGGCAACGACCTTCGTCGCGCCATCATGCGTTCGTCCAGGTATTGCCCGACCTCGTTTGTCGGAATCGTCGGAAA
>JANMNO010000022.1:0-2165 GCA_031374115.1 Hyphomicrobiaceae bacterium
TCGGTGG
Organism: Hyphomicrobiaceae bacterium; assembly: GCA_031374115.1. Lineage (GTDB taxonomy): Bacteria > Pseudomonadota > Alphaproteobacteria > Rhizobiales > Hyphomicrobiaceae > JAKFWF01. Next base: position 8 of record JANMNO010000022.1, read on the forward strand.
TGCCATCGTGCTCTTCAGCGTTGGTTTCAGCGTCCTATACCAGCGGAGACTATAAAGCGGTTATGTCCAAACGCAGCGCCGGGGCTACTTGTGAGCGCAACCCGAATACTCATGATCTGGTGGACGCAACAAAAATTCCTTCCTCGCACTATTCGATCACCTCGTCTGCCTGAGCAAGCAGTGTCGACGGGATCGTGAGGCCAAGAGCATTTGCGGTCTTCGCGTTGAGCATGAGTTCAAACTTGGTTGGCTGCTCGGTTGCAAGATCCTGGGTGCGAGTTCCCTTGAGAATTCGATCGGCCAGCCTCGCCAATTGGCGAAAAATACCGGCAACGCTTGTTCCATAGGCTATTAAGCCACCGGCTTCGACAAACTCGCGATTGGGGTGCATCGCAGGTAGCCTTTCTTCAGCGGCAAATGCGACGATCCGGCGGATGCTGCCATATGTGATCGCGCTCCCTGCCACCATTAGCGCGTCTGCGCGCTCACGCCGTATTGTGGTGAGGGCCGCGTCAAACTGTTCACTCACATCGAGTGGTACTGGAATGACTACGACGCCGGCGGGATGCGCGTAACCGCGATCTTGCTCCAAGACACCCCGCGGTCCCACGAACGCTGTGCGAGTGATAGTGGGAGCAATCTCCTTCAACAGTTGGAGCCGCTTGCCGAAAAATGCTGGGCCGGTGGTTTGCGCCACGCCTGTCAGATTGCCGCCTGGTCGCGCCAGACTTGCGATAAGACCGGCGGCAACGGGATCGTCCTGGAATATAGTCACGATGGGAATCGTCTTAGTCGCCTTCAGCCCCGCATCGTGCAGCCAGCGCGCTCCACCGAGGGCAATCACATCAACTCCACGAGCAAGCAGATCGTCGAACACGGCCGACGCCCTTTGAGGGTCGCCCCCCAAAGTGCGTCGCTCGATGACAATTGTGCGACCATCAATCCATCCCAGATCACGCAGTTCGTGAACAAATGCTCTTGCGGGCAAGAAGGTGGGGTCAGGCCCGCTAATCTCTGAAGCAGAAATAGCCGTGAAGAGCAGGGTCACCACTGGCAGCCGCTTCGGCTGTTGCGCCTGTGCGCCGAGAGGCCAAACCGCCGCACCGCTGAACCCTGCGATGAACGCGCGCCGCGTCGTCATTCAATCACCTCGTCGGTTCGGCTGGACATGTGCTCATCACAAGTAGACCATGCAACACTATTGCGGTCGTGACGAGTTGATCTTAGCGAGTTCTGGACCGGGGCGCTGTTACCTTTGACAATGCTGGTGCAACGCAGAACTGGGTTTGTCGAGAGTACGGATTTGGGTCGTTTCGGATTAAAGTTGGATGGGAGGAAAAAAATGGCTTGGCATATTTCCGGTAAGAGTACTGAGCTTTGTAGCTGCAAGATGATGTGCCCGTGCTGGCTTGGTCCAGAGGGAGAGCCGGACCAGGAATGGTGCTCGGCCGCTTTCGGCTTTGATATCGAGAAGGGCCAATCTGACGGCGTCGACTTGAGCGGCACACGCGTCGCCTTGGCTGCGGACTGGCCGGGCAATTTCTTCCACGGCAACGGCACGGGACGGCTCTACTTGGACGCGCGTGCGACGAAGCAGCAGCACGCTGAGCTGGAGGCGATTTTCAGCGGTAAGAAAGGCGGCATGTTCCAGGCGGTTTTCGGCGGCGTGATATCCAGTTGGCGGCCTGCGCAGGTGACCAATGTCGATATCCAGTGGGGCGATACGTCGTCGCTTACCGTCGGAGCTGTCGCCAATGCGAAATTGAAAGCGCTACAGGACGGCGCCGGAAAACCAACGCGCGTCTCGGGCGCCGTGGCGCATGCCGCCCTGCAGATCGACGGCATGCAGGTCGCCAGCGCGAAAGGCAGTCGCTGGGCCGATCCTGACATGCGCAGCTGGGACGGCGACTCCGGAACGCTTCACAGCTTCGATTGGAACGCCTGAGCCTCGCACGCACGATGCGACTTTGGAATCTCGGGCATGCCCTCCTCTACGGCGGTGCTGGAAGCGATGATACGGCGTGACCGGTTGGTGATGGTCGCCGGAATGCTTGTCGTGTCGGCCCTCGCCTGGGGATGGTTGGTCCTGGGCGCCGGAATGGACATGAGCGCCATCGAGATGACGCGGATGGCCGGCATGGACGGCTGGATGATGCAG
>JANMNO010000028.1:0-15559 GCA_031374115.1 Hyphomicrobiaceae bacterium
CCACACTAGGATGCCAGTTTTGTCATGCGCGGCCCAGCCAACGTCATCAGCGTCAGATGACCGTTTCGAGCGACTGGCGATGCGGGCGCTAACCTACTTTTCATAATTGTAGGCGAAAACATACATTGCAGATTTGATGGCAATCGCCTACAATGTTTCTATGTAAGGTAACGCCTACAACGCAGGTGCAACGTGTTCATACGCCGTCCCAACGACATCGGCGATCTCGTCCGTGCAACACGGCAGGCGCGCGGTCTGAATCAGCAGGACCTCGCCGAGAGGCTTGGCGTGTCCCGATGGTGGGTCAACGAGTTCGAGGGCGGCAAACCGACGGCCCGGCTCGATCTTGTCTTGCGCGCCCTTAACGAATTGCAGATCACGCTTGCTGCTTACACAACCGAAGATGCACCCGAAGCGCTGCCATCGCACGCCGGCGCCGCGAACCCGATCGATATCGATGACATCGCCGACACCGGCCTTGCGCCTGCAAGCAGTCCGCGCACCTCTGCGCCCAAGAGGCCGCGCCGATGACCAAAGAGTTACGGGTTCTGATCGATGGCGATGAAATCGGGAGCGTGATTCAGGACGCGCGCGGCAAGCTCCAGTTTGATTACGAAGATGACTACCGCGCCAAACCGACGGCGATCCCGCTCTCGATCTCGATGCCGCTTTCGCCTGGCACATACGGTGACAAGGCCATCAAGCCGTTCATGTGGGGGCTGTTGCCCGACAACGACGACACTCTCAGCAATTGGGGTCGCCGCTTCGGTGTGAACCCGCGCAATCCTTTCGCGTTGCTGGGTGAGATTGGTGAGGATTTGCAGGGTGCGATCCAGATGATCCCTCGGGACAAGCTCGGTGAACTTAAAAAGCGGGAAGGTACGACCCTGTTGTCGCGCGAAGTTCTCGCCAAAAGTTTCGCGGAGTTGATCCGCGACCCCGGTGCCGTGCAGTTCACGGCGGGTGGTGGCCGGTTCAGTCTTGCCGGTGCGCAGCGCAAGAAGGCCCTCTATCTGGTCAACGGTAAATGGTACGAGCCGCGCGGGCGTACGCCATCAACGCATATCCTGAAACCGCCGATCGTCGGACTCGCCGGTCAGGTGGAAAACGAGATGTTCTGCGTCCGACTTGCACCGCGCCTAGGTATGCCTGCTCCAAAGTGCTGGACCGAACAGTTCGATGATGTTCCTGTGGTTGTGATCGAACGCTACGATCGACGCAGGCTGAAGGGGCGCAAGGTGTTGGCCATCGATGCGGTAGGTGGAGAAGTCCACCGGGTGCATCAGGAAGATTGCTGTCAGGCTCTGAAAGTCGACCCACGCAACAAATATCAGCGCGATGGCGGCCCCGGTATTAAAACGATCATGGAGTTGCTCTCTGGGTCCGGCAAACCGAGCGACGACCGCGACCGGTTCATGCGTGCCAATGCCTTCAACTTTGTGATCGGCGGCACCGACGCCCATGCCAAGAATTATGGATTGCTGCTGAGCGCCGGTGGCCGCTATCGATTGGCCCCGCTCTATGACATCGCGAGTTGGCTGCCGTATTCAAAGAACCGGCGCGATGATCGGCTTGCGATGGGGATCGACGGTTACTATCACTTCGATCGCATCCTGCCCCGCCATTGGGAAGACGAGGCGCGCAAGTCTGGCTACGACACCGATCGTGCGCTGGCGCATATCCGTGATCTCATAGCCCGCGTGCCCGTAGAAGCACGGACCTTGCTGGCAGAGTGCAAGAAAGAAGGATCGGTGACCGGTGATCTGAAGAAGCTGGTAGATCTTCTGATCGCGCGATGCACCGAACTCGCGAAGACATACGGCGCTGAACGCATGGGTTCGGATCAGGAGCGTCTGCCGGGCTTTTGACGACAGCGAAGAGCGCGTGAATCGGGCGGAGTGGTCCACTCATCGGAGCGCATGGCCGAGCCTGTCAACGCCCGAATTTTTGCTACCCATGTGCTAGCCAGAGCACTTTTTGATGATTTGGCTTTTCAGCTAAGTGCTTGAAAAGATTGGTTGCGGGGGCTGGATTTGAACCAACGACCTTCAGGTTATGAGCCTGACGAGCTACCGGGCTGCTCCACCCCGCGTTACCATGCCGAGCCAAAACGTCCAGGCGTCGAGCACCTGAAACAGACCCAGCAGCGTTAGATTTTGCAACACCGGAGCATTACGGCCACTTTCGATGGTGCATTGCGGTCGTATAACACACTTGCGACGCTTGTAAACCCGGCTAATTCGCCTTGTCAGCGCAATCGCTCACCAATCGTGTTCGAGCGAAAAAGCATGGTCCATATCCAGATGCCGTTTAGCCAACCCCCACGGCTTTCACCTCAGATCAACCGCATTTCCAGCTTTTGGGAAGAGTTGGCGACGGGGGCGTTTGATCATGCTTTGACAGGCAACTTATGTCAGTTGACAACCCGGTACCACAGACATGCATTTGCGTTTCCCAAACAATTCAATGAGGTGCTGCTTTCCCGCTCCAGTTTGGAATATCGTGCCGACCATTACCATTCATGTGCGTCCAGGCAATCCTTGATGTAAGAAGATCGATTACAACCGCAACGGTACAGGGTTTGCAGTGCGCTGCGTCGAGGGGTCGATGAGTTTCGCAAGAGCGACCTGCGCAATACCGGTTGCCAAGTTATCCACGGTGGGTGGGTTGGACTTATGATGCGTTATCGGTGGAGTTTGCGAGGTCAAGCAAAAACCGAGGGCATGACGCAAGCTGGAACTTAACTACCGGGGGAATGTAGAATGTGTCAGCCAAGTAGATGGTGGTGGGGGCTGGTCCCTCTGGCGGCGCTGTGGATCGTAGCTTCGGCCCTTGTGACGCCGTTGATCGAAAGCGAAATCACACATCGTGCGGTAACGTCCTTGGCACCCAAGGGCGGGCAGCCGCTGCCGGTTAAGCTCGCAATCGAAGGGCGTGATGTCGTCATCGAAGGCGTTGCGGCATCGAACGATCGCTTGCGGGCGATCTTGCTGGCGGCGCTTGAAGTCGACGGGGTGCGGCTGGTCGTCAATAATACCAGGCCAGAAAATCAGCCGTCGGCCTTCCGTTGGAGCGCCACGCGCGATGCGAAATCGATAACTTTATCGGGACAAGTAGCGAACGATGGCGCGCGCGAGGAAATTGTAGCGGTTGCCAAAAAAGCGATGCCGGGATTGGCCGTCGACGATCAGATGACCGATGCTGCTGTTGCAGCCGAGCGGCGGCAGATGGCGGCGATCGCGCTCGCTCAACTCGCCAAATTGCGGGCAGGTTCTGTTAGCCTGTCGGACAACGCGATCTCAATTGCTGGCACGACCGCCGACGAGGCATCGGCGGTGGCCCTGACCGTCTCGGCAAGCCAACTGCCGGAGCCGTTGCAATTGGGCAGCGTCGACGTCCGCGGTCCAACTTCACGATTGACGAGCGCGGCGCGCACGACTTCGCAAGCGTCGCTCGCGGTTGCGGCTCAAGCATCCTACGTGTGGTCTGCGGTGAAGGACGGTGACGGCATAAAGTTGACGGGATCGACGCCATCCGATGGCGCGCGCACCCGATTGGCCACCGCTGCCAAGGCGGTTGCTGGTAAAGGCCGCGTGACTGATAAAATGCGAGTCACGGTCAAGCCGGACCCGGGGTTCGAGGTCGAGCCGGCCGCAACGTTCGCGGTCGGGCACCTCGTGCATCTACGAACTGGGTCAGTCAAAATCAGCGATGCCAAGTTGATCATCGAGGGCGAGGCCAATGACGCAGCGGCCTTCCAAGCGCTGACCGCCGTGGCAGCCGGTACATTGCCGGGCGCATTGAAGTTGGAACGGATGTCGATCGTCCCGCCGCGAGCATCGAACTACAAATGGTCGGCGCATCGCAGCGGGAAAACTCTGACGCTGTCTGGCAATTATCCAGACGAGGCGACGCGTCAGGCGATGTTGATGGCAGTCAATCAACGGTTTGCCGGCTTCGCGCTGCAAGATCGAACGGTGATTGCCTCGGGCGCTCCTGCGGGCTTTGCACCGGCAATGGGAATGGGGCTTGATCAGCTGGCGCGGTTGGAATCCGGTGAAGCGTCGATCGCTGCCGGCCGTTTCACGCTCAGTGGTGTCGCCACGTCGGCTGCGATCGCAGCGGACGCCAAGACAGCGCTGACCAAACTCGTTGGCGGCATTCCGGCGGAAGCGCGAGTGACGGTTGCTGCGGCGGTGTTGCCGCTGGCTTCGATTTCACCACCTTTGCCGGTTGCACCACCGTTGCCCGCATCGCCGCCAGCGGCGGAGCACGCTGCTTCGCCTGCCACAGCGGCCGCGGCACCCTCGAACACTGCGGCCTCGGCATCACCTTTGCAGCAAGCACAGGCGAATGGGCCGGCATCCCTCGCTGCGGCTTGCTCGACGGAGTTTGAGTCAGCAACGAGGGCCTTGAAAATCGAGTTCGGGTCATCGAGGGCGGATGTCCGGCCTGCCTCGAAGAAAGTGATCCAGCAAATCGCCGGCACCATGAAGCGTTGCCCGGCAATGACAATCGAGATCGCCGGTCACACAGATAGCACGGGCTCGGATGGTTTGAACGAGACACTCTCGAAGGCGAGAGCCGAAGCCATTGCTGTCTTGCTTACGAAAAGCGGCATCGAGGCGACACGCTTGAAAGCGATTGGATATGGTTCCTCCCGTCCGATCACCGGCAACATGACGCCTGCCGGCAAGGCACGCAACCGGCGCATTGAAATTATCGCCGGCTGACGATCGCAATCGACGCGCCCGCAAGGAATGGACCAACATGGGTTTTTTGATCGAAAAGTTCTGGGCACCGCTGCTGATCGCGGCGATCCTCGGGATCTGCATCGGCTGGATCACGTGTAACAAACATGGATCGTCAGGGTCGGCTCGGTGGATACCCGTTGCCGCCGCCGCATTTGTTGGCGGAGCGATCGCGGCACTACAGCTCAGCTTGCCCGGCAGACCGGCACTGTGGCTGGAGACAGCCCTGCTGACGTTCGCGGCGTACGTGATCGGATGCTGCCTGGGGTGCGCTACGCGTGCATTGTTGCTTGGATCGGAGCCAATTGCTGAAGCGGCGGTAGTGGTATCAAGACCTGGGGCGGAAACGCCCGATCCATCGCCGCAGCCAGCGCTCAACCGGCGAACGTCGATTGTTGTTGGCGACGCTCCATAGCGGGCCTGTCGATCTTTGCCGAATGCAGTAATTCGGCAGTCCGCGAATTGCTCTGCTAAGCGCAACGGCGTAGTATGCCGCCATGCAAAGATTGACGCAGCAATTGGCCAAGCCGAAGCGCTTCATAGGGTTTTTTGAACGCTCGTCGGCATGGTCATCCGCAGACTCGAGAACTTGCCCCGATGAATGATGATCTTTGGAAGTGGGCCGGCCACATCTATGCTTCATATGTGATCACGGCGCTGGTATTGGCAGCGCTCGCCGGGTGGTTGCTCTGGGATGGCCGCCGCCAGCAGCGTCGCCTCGACGCTTTGGAAGCGCGCGGTATTCGCCGGCGCGCCGCGGAGGATTGAGCTCATGCTATGCAGAAGATAGTCGAGAGGCCGGAACGGCCCGAGCCGCAACCCCGCCGTTCGCGGTTGTTTCTGCTGCCACTATTGTTCTTCGCGGGATTGGCCGCGCTGTTTGGTTATGCCTTGCGCAACTCCGACCCATCTAAACTGCCCTCGGTGTTGATCGGCAAGCCAGCACCACAGATCGATCTGCCGGCACTTGGCGGTCTGGCTAGCAACGGCAAATCCGTACCGGGGTTCGCCACCGCCGACCTTGCTCGCAGCGATGTGACGGTCGTCAATTTCTGGGCATCGTGGTGCGTGCCTTGCGTGCAGGAACATCCTGTTCTGATCGAGTTGAAACGCCAAACCGGGATCCGGCTGTTCGGTGTCAACCACAAGGACCCGGAGCCGGGTGGGTTGCGGTTTCTTACGCGCCTGGGCAATCCGTTCGACGCCGTCGGGGTCGATGCAAGCGGCCGGGCGGGGATCGACTGGGGCGTCTATGGCATGCCCGAGACGTTCGTCGTCGATGGCCGAGGCCGCATCGCCTATAAACACGTTGGGCCGCTCACCCCAGAAATCACTAAGCAGTTCATTTTACCAGCGATCGAAGCGGCGAAGAAAAAAAGCTAGATCCGCACCGGCTGTCGTTAGGTCCCCAAGGCGATATCTGTCAGTAGCTTGACGTTCAACACGATGATGATGGCGGCGATTGCACCGGCAACGATCGTCATCCACCGCGGCGCGACCAACGCTCCCCTCTTCGCGCGATCGGCGGTAAACATGATGAGTGGGACGACCGCGAACGGCAATTGAAAGCTCCGACGGCGACGAGGTAGCCGGGACCGGCGAACGCCAAGAACTGCTTGAAACCTCCGCCACCAGTTGGCACGCGGATGCTCCGGAATACCTCTTCGAGGGGCGGATTTGCGGACGCCTTGCGCCAGCCGCGTGAATTCAAAGTAGCAACCGTTGGTTCACTCATTCGTCCGCCCGCTCCGCCATGAAGCTACAACTTTGCTTGGCAACTCATGTCCAAGCCGTGCGACCACAGTGCCGGATTGGAGCCCAGTTGCAAATGATTGTCAATTGAAAGTAGATCGGTGAGCTTGCTGCCGCTGCATCACACAAAAAGCCGCCGCCGATTCGAGTACGGATCATGACAGCGGCAGGCGGCGGTAAAGGCCGGGCCGGTCGGGATCATGATACTTGTTATAGGGCCCATGATCGGCAAACAGCTTGTGGCAATACGCGAGCGCCTTTGCTGACAGCGTAACGCCGAGTCCGTGTCCGTTCGGCACCTTGACGACGTTATTCTTCGGCTGGAACGGCCCTTCCTCGATCACGTCCAAAGGCTGCATTCGAAACAGTGATTGGCTCGGCTCGCGCAGCCATTGGCAAGCGGCCGCGATGTGCAGATAGGCAGCGCTCGCGATGCCGCTGTCGCCGGAGTAGAGCCAGAAATCGATGCCCATCTGCTCGCACGCGCCGATGAACTTCATGGTTCGGCCGATGCCGCCATGCACGTTGACATCCGTACAAACCGCGTCCGGAACGCCGAGCGATGCGAAGCGCCTGAGGTCGATGTTGTGCATCGAGAAAGGAATAGCTGTATGCTGGCGCAGTTGTACGCATTCCTCGGGCGTCGCGACCGGATCTTCCCAATTGCGAATGTTCAGCGGTTCGATCACGCGCGCAATATGTCGGGCTTGGGTCAGCGAGTAGGCCATGTTGCTGTCGATCCGCAACATCGCACGATCGCCAAGAGCCCCGCGCAATTGACGTAACATTTGGATGCTCGGCTCCGGATCGGCCGTCGATACTTTACCTTCGAAAAACGTCGTGCCGTGTTCCTCGCGTTGGCGCAGGCAGTAGTCGACGACGGCCTCAGGTGTCGTCTCGCCTCCGATCTTGCCGGCGGCCGCGCGGAAGCCGAAGTAGTCGGTGAAAGGAATATCGGCTCTCACCGCGCCACCCAACAGCATGTGCAGCGGCTGGCCCCAAGCTTTACCGCGTATGTCCCATAGCGCCATCTCGATCGCACCGAAGCTGCGGACCGCGGAGAAATCGATCGAGGTCGAAACGCCACGCCAGCTGGGCAGGCACAAGCGCTCGGCAGCAGCGATGTCGATCGGGTCGCAACCGATCAGGCGCGGCGCGAAGGCGGCCGAAATCGTGGCGGCATTCAAGTGGGAGGGGCCTTCGCCCAAGCCGGTTATGCCGGCATCGGTCTCGACCTCGACTATGGTTTTCGAAAAACCCGCGAGGGAACCGTACGACCACAGGTAGGGGGCCTCGAGGGGGATGTTGACCGGGGTCGCCCGTATCGCTGTAATTTTCATAGAAGCTGAGGCCGCGCTGTGATCAGGAAGGATGTGGCCTTACCCTAGCCGGTCATCGCCCCGCCTGTCAGTCTCGACAGACGACCGTTAGTGTCTTTGCCGGTGGAACTTTGGCGTCGGCGCGGCCAAAGACTTTCATGAAAGCGTCGATGACCTTCTGCTGATCGCCGCCCGGGTTGAGCGCGACGGTCGCCTGGCATGTCATTTCCGGCACAGCGTGAACGGCAACTGGATGATCGGCGGCGTAGTCGAAACCGCTGAAAAAGGTTGGATCGTAGATGTCGATTTTCAGTTCCTCGCCAGCGAGTGCCGCCGGTTTCGCCAGTGGCGCCATGAACGCGAGGTCGATGCCGTCATCGTGCCGCTTGACGATCGCGTCACGAGGGCCGCCGAAGAAAAGCTTCTGCTTACCGAGACGCGCCGTTGTAAAACTCTTCTGATCGCGCAAGGTTTTCACGCTGAGTTCGAGCCACGCGTTCAGTTCGGCATCGGACAGAGCACCATCCTTGTCGGTATCAAACAGTTCCAAAAGCGAATGGAGATACGCTTTGTCGAAGCGCCAGACGTAGCGCAGGCCGGTGAACGACCGGGCCTCGACGAGCACGGTGGCATCGACGCTCACCCAGACGTGCGGATGGGCGATGCCAGCGTGCGGGATCAAAGAGATCGAGAGCGCGATCGAAACCCACCTGGCGCCAAGACATAGAGATCGTCGTGTTGACGTGAGCATAACCCAACCGATGCAACCTGGACGACGCGCGAGCAAGCGCTAGCGCGCCCTTTTGGTTAATGATGCCGCGAGCGAAGCGCATACTTTCCCACTGGCACCCGCTCGCATTATGCTATACGCCACCCGCCCGACCGGCTTGTCGCGTGACAGGCTCCGTAGCTCAGGTGGATAGAGCACTCGCCTTCTAAGCGAGATGTCGCAGGTTCGAGCCCTGCCGGAGTCGCCACCTTCGAATTATTGCAGGCCACGACAGTTAGGTTGGCTTTGTCGCTATCCAGTCTTACCAACAACCAATCACAGCTAGGTCGTTGACCTCGTTTGGGCTTTGCCACTCAATCAAGACCAAAGTGATGGCAGCCAATGCTCACCTTAAGCAAAATGGTTAAGCTCAATACGCGCGCTCTATCCATGGCGACCGGCAACAACCTGCGGTGCCTCGGCGATATGGCGGGGCGGGCAGTGGACCCGAGCCGCGGTCGGCGAACTGATCGAGCGCGAGTGCGGCATCGCGCTCAAGGTGCGCGCCGTCGGCAACTATCTCAAACGCTGGGGCTTCACGCCGCAGAAGCCGATCAAGCGCGCCTACGAGCAGCGGCCCGAGGCCGTGAAGGCATGGATCGACGAGGCGTTCCGGCGATTGCGGCTCGTGCAAAGGCCGAAGGCGGCGAGGTTCAGTGGGGCGACGAGACGGCGCTGGTCAACACCGACGTGCGTGGGCGCCGCTACGCGCCACCGAAATCCAGAAATCGCCAAAACGGATCCTCGCCTACTTCCAAGATCCACGCGTCAAGTACGCCGCATAGACACTTCATCGTGCCAGATCAATAGCACAGCGTTCCGAACGCACTCCGTGATAGATCATCGCCGGAAGGAGGTTGATATCTCGTTGCTGTTGGTCCGACATTGCGGAGAAGTCTAGGCCGGACGTTGGCATTTGGCTTAGAGCAGCAAGCCCCCAGCTGCCGAAGATAGAGAGCGAACGGTAAATCTCTCGGCAAGCCGCAGATATTTGTTCCGTACCAGGAGGCCATAGACGCCAGAGACTCATTCTGTTCCCCGCACGCGCGATACACATTCGGACCTATTGCCTTGGTTCAAAATAGCGCTAGTCTTGACCGGTCCGGGTAATGCCACGGCCTCGTCTCGTCCGCCATTTTCACTTATGCCAAGGGAGTTCCCATGGACCTTACTGGATCGGATTGGCGAAGAACTGCGCTGGCAGCCGGTGTGGCGGCCGTGATCATGGCCGGCCCGGCATCGGCGCAGACGTTCACATGCGCGAAAACCGGCGGCAATCTGGTGTTCGCGCAGGAGGCCAAGGTCAACAGCCTCGATCAGCACACGTCGTCGACGATCTCCACGCGCAACATTGCGATGAACATGTTCGAGTCGCTGATGACGCGCGATGAGAACATGGCGCCGATCCTGGAACTCGCCGAAACGCTCGACCAGAAACCGGATGGCCTCGCCTACACGTTCAAGCTGCGCACCGGCGTGAAGTTCCACAACGGCAAGGAGATGACGACCGAGGACGTGGTCGCCTCCTTCGAACGGTACAAGAAAGTCGGCCTCGACCGCGGCATTCTCGACATCGTCGACAAATGGGAGGCGCCAGACAAGGTGACCTTCATCCTGAGGCTGAAAGCGCCACAACCGACGTTCATCGAAAGTCTGTCGTCGTTCTCGGTGCCGATCGTGATCATCCCGAAGGAGAACGCCGAAGCCGCACCGATGCAGCTCAAACCGGTCGGCACCGGGCCGTGGGAATTCGTCGAGTTTGTCGCCGATAGTCACGTCAAGCTGAAGCGCTTTGAGGGCTACAAGCCGGACGCGCGCTACAAGGACATCGATGGTTTCGGCGGCTACAAGGTGGCGTGCCTCGATACCGTGACGTTCCGCATCGTGACCGAGGCCGGCGCACGAGTAGCTGGCCTCGAAACCGGTGAATTCCACGGCGCCGAGGATGTGCCGGCGAAGGCACAGGTCCGGCTGAAGACCAATCCGAACATCGTGCTGAAACCACTCGAGAACTTCTGGGTGCAGATCGCGATACCCAACACATCGGCTCCGCCGACCGACAATCTGAAGGTTCGCAAGGCGATCCAGGCCGCGCTCGATATGGGCGAAATCATGGACGCGGCGACCGATGGTGCCTACCGGTTGAACATCGGCTTGCAGTATCCGGGGCAGCCGTTCTACACCGAGGCCGGCAAAGCATCCTACAATCAGAAGGACCCGGCCAAGGCCAAGAAACTGCTGGCGGAAGGTGGGTACAAGGGTGAGAAAATCGTCCTGCTCACCAACAAGGACTATTCCAACATGTATACCGCCGCGCTGGTGATGGCGGAGCAGCTGAAGGCGGCGGGAATGAATGCCGAGCTTCTGGTGATGGATTGGCCGGCGACGGTGCAGAAGCAGCAGAACACAACCGACGGCTGGAATTTCTTCTTCACCGGCTACGGCACCAACACGTCGCTCGGCGGCATGGCTGCATGGCGCTTCCACATGCATCCGAACAATGCCTATAAGCCGAAAGACAACAAGCCCGACGAAGTCTTCATGAAATACTTCGACGAGATGGCGAACGGCAAGACGCTCGACGAACGCAAGGCGGCCTATGCGAGGACGCAGCAGTATGCGCTCGATGAAGCGGTGCTGGCGATCCCGTTCGGCACGCTCACGAAGGTGCAGGCGGTGCGCAGCAACGTCGACGGCTTCCGCCCGTTCCGAATTCCGCGCATCAGCAACGTCTCGCTGAAATGATCGCCGGCAGCATGTGAGCATGTTGCCAGGCGAGGAGCATCCATGTCCGGCTACATCCTCAAGCGGCTGCTGCAGACGATCCCGGTGCTCTTCCTGGTCAGCGTGATTTCGTTCACGATCATGAAGCTGGTGCCCGGCGATCCGGCTGTACTGATCGGCGGGCCATCGGCGACGGCGGCGGAACTCGACAAGATCCGGCAGAACCTCGGTCTCGATCAGCCGTTCCATGTCCAGATGTGGCGCTATTATGCCGGCCTCATCCACGGCGACCTCGGCACGTCGCTGCTGCTCGGCAAGCCGGTGCTCGCGTCCGTGATCGAGCGGATTCCGATCTCGTTGTCGATCTCGATCTACGCCATGCTGCTCACCCTGGTCATCGGGATCGGGTGCGGCGTGGTGGCAGCGCTGCGGCGCAATACGTGGGTCGATCAAACCGCGATGCTGTTCGCCCTCGTCGGCGTATCATTGCCGAATTTCTGGCTTGCCCTGATGATGATCATCGTCTTTTCGGTGCAACTCGGTTGGCTGCCGACCGGCGGCTACGTCCCGTTCACGACCGACCCGGTCGGCTGGTTCAAGACCGCGACGATGCCAGCGGTCTCGCTGGCATTGCTGCAGATCGGCCTGCTTGCACGGATCACCCGGTCGACCATGCTCGAAGTCCTGAGCCAGGACTATGTGCGCACGGCGCGGGCGAAAGGCTTGCCGGAGCGCATCGTCGTCGCCAAGCATGCCTTCAAGAACGTCCTGATCCCGGTGATTACGGTGATCGGCGTCATCCTGAGCGTGCTGATCTCCGGCTCGGTCGTCATCGAGTCCGTGTTCTCTGTTCCCGGCATCGGTTCGCTGCTCGGGTCGGCGGTGTTGCGGCGCGACTATCCGATGATCCAGGGTGGACTGCTGTTCGTTGCCACCATCCTGCTGCTGCTCAACCTTCTGGTCGACGTGCTCTACGCCTATCTGGATCCGCGAGTGCGATATGACGATTTCGATTGAAGAGGAGGTCGCGGCGACCCGGCCCCGCCGGCCGTTGCTAGCGAAGTGGCCGACATTGCGGCGCCTGCTCGGCCACAAAGCGTTCCTGATCGGCGGCGTGCTATTAGGCATAACTGTCTTCCTCGCGATCACAGCCGATCTGATCACGACGGTCGATCCGAACCGGCTCGCGGTGCGCAATCGCTTCAAGCCGCCGAGCTTCGACCACCTGTTCGGCACCGACAATGTCGGCCGCAGCCAGTTTTCGCGTATCGCCTACGGCGCGCGCCTCTCGCTTCTGATCGGCCTTGCCGTCGTCGTGCTCAACGCCGTGTTCGGTGTCCTGCTCGGTGCTGCGGCCGGCTATTTCCGCAAGCTCGATAGTATCTTGATGCGGTTCGCGGACTCGCTGATGGCGTTCCCTGCCGTCCTCCTCGCCATTGCCATTGCATCAGCGCTCGGGCCGTCGAGCTTGACGGCCGCCATCGCCCTGTCGGTCGTCTACATTCCGCGGACCGCGCGCGTCGTTCGCGCGTGTGTGCTGGTGGTGCGCGAGATGGAGTATGTCCAGGCGGCAACGGCCTTGGGCGCCAACCATGCCCGCATCGTCTTCAAGCACATCCTGCCGAACTGCCTCGCCCCGCTGATCGTCCAGCTGACGTTCGTCTTCGCCTATGCGGTGCTTTCGGAGGCGGTCCTGAGCTTCCTCGGCCTCGGTGCCGCGCCGCCGACACCGACCTGGGGCAACATCATTGCCGAGGGCCGCGATTACATCCGCGAGGCGATGTGGATCACGCTCATTCCGGGCGCGTTCCTCGCGATAACCGTACTCGGCCTCAATCTGCTCGGCGATGCCTTGCGCGACGTGCTCGATCCGCGTCTCAACGTGATCCAGGGGTGAGCATGGATCACACCCGGCCAGCGCCGCTGCTTTCGATCCGTGACTTGCGCATCGATTTTGCAACTGAGCACGGCCCCATCACCGCTGTCGACGGCATCTCGCTCGACGTGAGGCCCGGCGAGGTGCTCGGCCTGGTCGGCGAGTCAGGTTGCGGCAAGAGCGTCAGCGCCTTGGCTGTCATGGGGCTGTTGTCAGTGCCGCCCGCGCGTGTTGCAGGTGGACAGATCCTGTTCGAAGGCCGCGATCTCCTGAAGGCCTCGACGTTCGAGATGCAACGCCTTCGCGGCCGCCGCATGTCGATGATCTTCCAGGAGCCGATGAGTTCGCTCAATCCGGTGATCAGCATCGGCGACCAGCTGATCGAGACGGTCCGTTGGCACGAGCGCCTGAGCCGCCGCGCCGCGCAGGATCGGGCCATCGAGATGCTCGACAAGGTAGGCATTCCTTCGCCGGCCGGCCGCATGGCCGAGTATCCGCACAGTCTGTCCGGCGGCATGCGTCAGCGCGTCATGATCGCGATGGCACTGTCATGCACGCCGGCGCTGTTGCTGGCGGATGAGCCGACGACGGCACTCGATGTCACCATTCAGGCCCAGATCCTCGACCTGCTGCGAAACCTGCAGCAGGAATTCAAGATGGCCGTGGTCATGATCACGCATGATCTTGGCGTGATCGCCGAGTTCGTCGATCGCGTGGCGGTCATGTATGCCGGGCGCATGGTCGAAACGGCTGATGTGGCGGATATCTTCGAGCGGCCGAAGCACCCCTACACGCAAGGGCTTCTGGCCAGTATCCCGTCTCTCGATGCCGCGGTGGATCGGTTGACGGCGATCCCGGGCACGGTGCCCAGTCCGTTCGAGCGCATGGCCGGGTGCGCGTTCGCGCCACGCTGCACGTACGTTGAGGCAGCATGCACAGCGAGCGTACCGCCCCTGCTGCCCTTCGGCCCGACGCATCATGCCGCCTGTATCCGGTACCGCGCCCACGTGGGGTCGGCTGTCAAGGCTACAGCCGTGGAGGCCGCGTCATGACCCGTGCGGCAGCCCTCGTCACCGTCGAAAACCTCACCAAGCATTTTCCTGTCACGCAAGGGTTCATCCGCGCCCGCAGGACTGGTTCCGTCAAGGCCGTCGACGGCGTGAGCTTCACCATCGCGCGCGGTGAGACGCTGGGCCTCGTTGGCGAATCCGGCTGCGGCAAGTCGACGACCGGGCGCCTGCTGGTCCGCTTGCTCGATCCGAGTGCCGGCCGGGTGCTGTTCGAGGGGCGCGATATCGTCGACGCCGAGGGCGACGAGCTGAAGCAGCTGCGCCGGCAATGCGGCATCATCTTCCAGGACCCCTTCGGTTCGCTCAATCCACGCATGACCGTGGCCGAGATCATCGCCGAGCCGCTGATCATTCATGGCGAGGGGCGAAGCGCGGAGCGGCTCAGCCGCGTGCAGGAGCTCATGTCAGTGGTCGGGCTCGCGAGGTATGCGGCAAAGCGCTACCCGCACGAGTTCTCCGGTGGTCAGCGCCAGCGGATCGGCATTGCGCGGGCGCTCGCCTTGAACCCGAAGCTGATCATTTGCGACGAGCCCGTCTCGGCACTCGATGTCTCGATCCGCGCCCAGGTGATAAACCTGCTGCAGGACCTGCAGAAGGAGTTCAAGCTGGCTTACTTGTTCATCTCGCACGACCTCGGCGTCGTGAAGCACATCTCCGACCGGGTCGCGGTGATGTATCTCGGGCGCATTGTCGAGATCGCCGACAAGCGGACGCTCTATGCCGCGCCCCGACATCCCTACACGAAGGCGCTGCTCTCGGCGATCCCGGTGGCGAAGCCCGGGCGCAAGCGCACCGCGACGCCACTGCAAGGCGATGTGCCGAGCCCGCTCAATCCGCCGAAGGGTTGTCATTTCCACACCCGCTGTCCGGTGGTGCAGAGTGTGTGCCGGATCGTGGATCCGCAGCTCGTAGTGAGTGGCGCCGGCCACAGCGTCGCCTGTCATCTCGTCAACCCGCCTTCACAGGAGAGCAATCGCATATGAATTTGCACTGCATGCATTGTTCCGTGGAGGGTTTGCGCGCCGAAAGGCGCGAAACCCTTGAGACAACGTCAGGGCCCCGGAGGCGGCCATCCACGACAAGCTTCAACCCTATGGTGTCGCAGATGAAGACTGGGTTAGCGACCACCAGGAGACCGCTCCGCACACTGAGTGCGCCGCCCGTTGCCGTGGATGGCCGCCTGCGCGGCAATGACGGAACTATGGGGAATTCGGCCGAGCGCCGCTCGGCCCAAATCCTCGCTCCTACATGACTAGGCATCAGGACACGAGGCAATCATGAACGGCAAGCGACCGACC
>JANMNO010000164.1:0-11598 GCA_031374115.1 Hyphomicrobiaceae bacterium
TGCACCGGAGTTGCACAAGCCAACCGGCAATTAGCGATTCAGCAAGGGTGGTTCAAATGGCTCGGATCGACAACAAGTATGCGCAAGCAACGCGCGCGGGAAGCGATGTCGCCATCGACCAAGGTTTACGCGCGTATATGGCGCCAATCCATGCAGATGAAATGGATCGCGCCATCGACGGCGTTGGCTGCAAGTGCCGCGAAGACTTTGGTCAGGAAGCCGGTGAACTCAGCTTCGCTCATCTCGCCCGACGCAACCGCAAACTCGCGATGCTTGACCTTGCCGAGACCACTCACGTGACCATCGATTTTGACGTTGTAGGGCGGATCGGTGAAGACCATCTGCGCGCGGTCACCATCGAGCAGCCGGTCATAAGTCTGCGCGTCGGTCGCGTCGCCGCAGATCAAGCGATGCGGTCCGATTTGCCAAAGGTCGCCAGGCCGCGTGATCGCCGGGCCCGACATCTCCGGCACCGCATCCGCCGGGTCTGGCTTCTGAGGCTCAGCGTAGAGCCCACCGATCAGCACGTCGATCTCCGGCATCGAGAAGCCGGTGATCGTAACCTCGAAGTCGAGATCGAGTTCGGACAGATATTGCAGTTCAATGGCGAGCAGATCGGTGTCCCAGCCGGCGTTCTCAGCCAAGCGATTGTCGGCAATGACATAGGCGCGGATCTGCGCTTCCGTCATGCCGGCAAGACACACGGTCGGCACGCGCGTGAGGTCGATCTGCCGGGCCGCTTCCACCCGCCCGTGGCCCGCAATCAGCCGATTGTCGGCATCGACGAGAACGGGATTGGTGAAGCCGAAGGTGCGTATCGAATCCACGATTTGGCGGAGCTGGGCCTTCGAGTGGGTGCGGGGATTGGACTGCCGCGGCTTCAATGTCGCCGGCGGCTGGTAAGTGATGACGAGGTCTGCCACGCAAGGCTCCCGATAATAGGTGGAGCCTGCCGCCAAAACGGCGCGCCGCTCCACGATGCTGTGTCGAGGCGACCGCACATGCGTTACCTCGAACCCATCGGGCGTCACGCCCTCACTTTGGATCTACCCTGCAGAATATCGCATCACGCGGGCCTTCGGCCTCCCCCATGGGCGCCAGCCGGTCCCTTCTGCACCTCAATCCAGGCATACGTAGAATAGATAGTAACGCCGTCAAATACAAGTAGGTAAATCAAATACATCCAACGCGCGTTATTAAGATAGTTAACGTAGTTGCTATCTGCGCCAAACTCTTTAACGGCAATTGGATACGATATACTTGCCTTTTGCCTCCAGCGGGTTCCCTGTTCTGACCTACCACGTCCCTGTTCGGCAATAACAGGTCCCTGTTAAGGGCTTAGTAAATCCCTGATATTTTTCGCGGGAAAAGCGCCGTAACTTACTGTAATAGCTGAATTATTAGGCTACTGTGTTGGTCATTCAAGCCCAGAAATGGCAAAAATTCCCTGTAAATCGCGTCTCACCTTCCGGAGACGGGTTCGCTCCTGCCTGCCTCCACCGCCATGAGAGCATGATAAACTACTAAGATATATAGATTTTCTGAACTTTCTTCAACAATATGCCTTCATTTGTCCCCACACTTCGACTTTCATTGTTCCAGAGCGGCAAACACGCAGGCTGCAATCGCACTGCAGATCCGGTCATAGAATCGTCCAGCAGGGCTTGCTGAAACCGCTCGTGGTCGTTGGTGCTAAGCGGGAGCCGAAACTGCCGCATGTGCCGACGGCAACCGAATTGGGTCTTGCCGATCTCGGAAACTGCACGAACTGGTTCGGACTCCATGTCGCCAAGCGCACGCAGCAGCCGGCCGTGGATCGATTGCGGCAGGCCCTGCTCGCAGCGCTGAGCAATCCGGAGTTTCTCAAGCGCCTATCGTCGAATGCGCTGCGCCCAGTCGGCAATTCGCAGGATGCATTCACGAAGCGGATCGCGGAAGACAGCCGCATCAATAGAGAAATCGCCCGGGCAGCGAACATCATGATCGAGTAAGGCGTCAGGCGGGTCAGGTCGCCGGCCGGATGTGTCCGAAGCGATCGTGGCTGAGATAGACCGCGCCGCGGTCAAGGCCAGCCTCGATCTGCTGGCGCATGTCTTGCTCGACGCGCTCTGCTACTGCCGCGTCATTCACTACTTGCGCAGCGTTGGCGCGGGGTATCACGATTGCGCCATCGTTGTCGGCGTGGAGGATGTCACCCGGGTGCACCACGACTGTCGACGCCGACTGCCCGGGCATCGCGACGGGACGGTCCAGCGACTCGTACTTCCATCGGCCTTGGGAGTTGAGCGGCGTTTTGCCGGATGTGTAGGTGGGCAATCCCGCAAGTTCGTCGATATCGCGTGCCAGCCCATCGGTGATAACGCCGGCGCAGCCGCGATGACGCCAACCGGCGAGCGTATTGCCGCCAACAACGGCGCCGGTGCGAAAGCCATTTGTTCCAAGCACGACGATTTCGCCAGGCCTGATGCTCCGGTCGGCTTCGTAGATCAGGTGCCGGTCGACGGATGCCGCAACATTGCAATGGCCCGAAAAGCAACGGGCTGGACCAGCTACGCGCCCGCCCCGGTCAACGGGCCCGATTGTCGAAGATAGCACCCGATCGACAAGTCCTGCGGCTGCCATCAGTCGCTCACCACCGCTACCGGAATGAGACGCAGCTTTTCGCACAGCTCGCGGACCAGTTCGTGGTAGCGACGCGAGTAGGTTGCTTGCGTTGTAGGCGACAACCTCGATCTCGTTGTCGCCCGTATCAAGTGCGAGCTCTTGCGCGATGGCGTAATCGGGGCCCCTGCCAGATGGCCGTGTGGTCACTCTCGCGGTCACGCCATTAACGCGCCACTCGATACGCCCATACCCTTGCCTCGATCCGTTACCTTAGCCCCTACGGTCACCAAATCGGTCGCCAACTGGCTGCCAACGACATGCGACGTGATTGCGACCGTCGGCGTCGGCCCGCTGGCGAGAACCCTTCCTAGGTTGGTGACCTTGCTTGCCTGATGCACCTCCCCGTCGGGGTCCCAGCCGTGGCTTCGCGCACGAGATCGCGGTTGAATAGCGATTGGCGCACCTGGTCGATGGCGATAAGGTCAAGGCCATGCACGATGCTGAGTATTTCGCCGCCTTTGGGCGAAGCCGCGGCGCTTGACAGCAAACCGTCGGAAGCGTTGAATCGTGCGTGGCGCTCGCGCCACGCACCGAATAATAGCCCGCACGACGTGTCATGTCAGGCGGGGCATGGCCTCGTGCATGTCCACGAGGACGGACCGAGCGTACAGGGGAGTTGCAAATGAAGACGGTCAGATGGATAGCTGCTGTCTGCAGTACAGCCCTGCTGATGATCGCGGCCGCACCATCGGCGCAAGCTCAGCAGAAGTTGCGGTTCCAATCGGTTTTGCCGTCTTCGACCCTGATGTTTCAGAGTGCCAAGCTTTGGGCCGAGAAAGTCAAGGCCATGTCCGGCGGGCGCTTGGAGATCGAGATTCTCCCTGCGGGCACGGTCGTCCCCGCGTTCGAGGTCCTGGATGCCGTACACAAAAAGGTCCTTGACGGCGGACACACGGCGGCGGCGTTCTGGGTGGGACGAAACCGGGCGTCGGTGCTGTTCGGAGCGACCCCCGGCGGTCCCTTCGGGATGGATGTGACGGACTATCTCGGCTGGATCTACGATGCCGGCGGCCTCGAGCTGTATCGCGAGTTGTATCAAGACCACATCAAGCGCAATCTCGTGCCGTTTCCGTTGACGGTCGTCGCGCAGCAGCCTCTCGGCTGGTTCAAGAACCCCCTCAGAAGTTGGGAGGATCTGAAAGGCCGCAAGTGCCGCCAGACCGGCTTGGCTGGCGAAATCCTCAGTCGCGGGGGCATGGCGCCCGTCAACATGCCGCCGGGAGAAATCGTCCCGGCAGGCGAGCGCGGCGTAATCGAGTGCGGCGAGCTCGTTGGGCCCGCGGAAGACATGATCGTCGGCTTTCACCAGATCTGGAAGTACTATTACGTAACCTCCATGCACGAGCCCGCGGGCATGCTCGAGGTGTTGTTCAATGGCGATGTCTGGAAAGCTTTGGCTCCGGACCTGCAACAGATCGTTCAGGGAGCAGCGATCGAAACGGCGCTCCGCTCCCAAGTCATCTACAACAAGCTCAATGCTGATGCGCTCGCCGAATTGCGTGACAAGCATGGGGTGAAGATCGAGCGGACGCCCGACGACGTCCTGACCAAGACCCTTGAGATCTGGGACCAGATCGCGAAAGACGAAGAGGCGAAGAACCCGTTCTTCAAAAAGGTCTACGACGCTCAGCGCGCCTACGCCGCCAAGGTGGTGCCCACGCGCCGTTACCTCGACCTGTCGTACTCATTCGGAGCCAATTATTATTGGCCGGAAAAAAAGTGACGTAGGAGCAAAGGCCATGTACCGCCTCTTGAGCGCGACCCCCAGCCCTTATGCGCGCAAGGTCCGCGTTGCGCTTGCCGAAAAGGGTATCCCCTTCGAGCTCATCACCGAGGTGCCTTGGGATTCCTCCACCAGCACGCCGCAGTACAACCCGCTCGAAAAGCTTCCGGTGCTGATCTTGGACGACGGGACAACCGTTTACGAGTCCCGTTACATACTCGAATGGCTCGAGCTGAAACATCCCACGCCTCGCCTCGTCCCGGAGGATGTCGACGGGATTTTGGCCGTGAAGCGCATGGAGATCCTCGCTGATGGTGTTTGCGATGCTGGCGTGCTTCTTTTCTGGGAGAGCGCCCGCCCGCCCGAGGCGCGCAGCGCCGATTGGGCGGCGCGCCAGAACCGGAAGATCGAAGGGGGCGTGCGGGAGCTTGCACGGCTTTTGAACGAGCGGGAGTATTGTGTCGGAGATAAAGTCACTCTGGCCGATATCGCCGTCGGGAGTCTCCTCCGTTGGCTGGATGTCCGCCTTCCGGACATGCCCTGGCGCCGGCTGTACCCAAATCTCTCGGCTTTATCGGAGCGGCTGGAGCAGCGACCTTCCTTCCGCGATACCGTGCCGTTCGCCCAGACCTTCCGTGACAAGGTGGTGTAGCATGATCGGCAGAGAGAATGGGGACACTCGATTTCAAGAGCGGCGCCAAGCTGCCAAAATCGCGCCAGGACCAGGCGGACAAATCAGCGTGACGCCCGAAGGCGCCACACGCTGATGAGCAGACAACGATTGGGTCCGAATCCCGGGATGAGGCCGAGCCAAGCCGCATAGTTTCTGCTCTGCTTGAGTTCGTCCCGAGTCCGATTGCGGATTCGACGGCGCTCGAGATGATCGAGCCCACGCCCGGCAGGGTGGTCATCTGCAGCAAGCGCCTCAATCTCATGTGTAGAGACCAGATGCGCGCGACGGTTCTGGCCAACAAGCTCGCGCGCATCGCCAGGGCCGGGTGCCCTCGTGCCTTGCATCGGCGACGTCCCACATGCTCTACTGTCCGGTGAATTCCTAAAGTCATTCGACGCGTCGGGGGCGCGACGATGGCCGTTGATGCCAGCGCAATTGATGCAAGCCCGGCCGTTCCGGGGCTAACCGAGGCTCGGCGTTTTCATCTCCTACAGCCGCGACGACATCGAGATCGCGGACTGGCTCGACGTCACACTGGAAAACACGGGCTTCGCGCCCACACTTGACCGCCAGGGCATCTCGGGCGCCGAGGACTGGCAGCAGCGGCTCGGCGCCATGATCCGCGATGCGGACAGCATCGTGTTCGTGCTGTCCCCGTCCTCGGCCAAGTCGGACACCTGCAGGTGGGAGGTCGGTGAGGCCGTGCGGCTCGGCAAGCGCATCGTGCCCGTCCTCGTCCGCCCGATCGAGGGCGTGTCGCCGCCGTCGGAGCTCGCCGCGCTCAATTACATTTTCCTCTATGCCGAGCCGAAGCGGCCCGGCTCCGGCATCAAGACCGGGACCGCGGAACTGGTCAACCTGCCCGTGGATGGTATTGCGATGCTCGAGACGGGCTAGATCAAGCTCGACCATGACCCCGATTTCGTCAAAGCGGTTGTGACGCGGCAGCTGCTCGACAGTGTCTGGATGATCTACCACCAAGATTGGGTCGTGAAAGTGCCATTAGTCCCCACATTCGTTCCCACACTTCCTGTCGGATTTAGGCGAACGTGGCGGAACGCGCAAGAATGAGCTTGTTAGCAAGCTTATGATATAATGTCGTTTCTACGAACGAACGTGAATGGCAGCGAATACCGATGGATGCGTAATGGCAGACTATCTCATCGCCAACATGTAACATATTGATATTGAACAATGAAAAAGCGAAAATCTCACTCGAAATCGCCGATGAATGGGCGGGTTTGACGCGGAGTATTTTCTCCGCTCGACCATGCGCCCTGGATGCCGCGGGAATGGCGCCGGTCCGGCCGGTTTCTCTCATGGCAGTTTTGGCGGTCCGCTTGATGAGGACGCTATCGTGTCGCGCATGGGCATCGAGGCCAGATTGCTGTCCGATTGTGGATCAGGGCTTACCGGCACGACGACCCAAAGGCCCTGATTTCGGCATTGATCGCGGTGTTCGAAGCGGCTGCGCGCGGTTAGAGAGCTTTTGCGAGCATACAGTGAGCGCACGCGATGGAAAAGGTCGGTGGCGCTGCCATTCGTGCCGCCGTGCCACGCCATAATTTATGGCTATTTGCGGACTGCATCGTACACACCGTCCCAATCTTCCGGTGGAGGAGCCGCAGAGAACTCGGCAATGCGTGTTTCGTACAATGACAACAAGCCGCCCAGCCCCATCTTCCGCGCCGCCTTTGCATTTGCCATGGCTGCATTCGCATCGTTCCAAAGACGTTGTCGATATGCGGCAATCAGTTCGCCAACCTCACGTGCGGCCTCGGTGAAATCGCCACTGGATCGCAGGTTGCGATCGCCCAGCAATGCGAAACATCGAGAAGGAAGCGTCTTGCCTCTGACCCTGATCAGATCTACCTCGATCAGTGCGAAGCGGTCAGCGACTTTGGCCGCTGTGTCGGCGCCGATCAGGATTGCGACGGAGTAGGTCTTCGTTTGCCCTTCGATGCGCGAGGCGAGGTTAACGCTGTCGCCCAGAACCGAATAGTCGAAGCGAATATCCGATCCCATGTTGCCGACCACACAAGGACCAGTGTTCAGGCCAATGCCGATTTCGATGGGAATGTGACGGCGGCCCTCGTTTTCTGCCTCAGCCGACCGTTCGGCGTTGAGCGAGGCGAGCCGGCGCACGATTTCCAACGATGCCGAGCAGGCGTTTGCGGCGTGATCAGGGTCGTCAAGCGGTGCATTCCAGAATGCCATGACCGCATCACCCATATACTTGTCTATCGTGCCGCGGCTTTCGATGATCGCCCGCGAGATGGGCGTCAGGAACCGGTTCATCAAGTTCGTCAGCCCCTGGGGATCGTCGCGGTAGCTCTCGGAAATCCGCGTGAAGCCGCGTACGTCACTGAACAGGATGGTGAGTTCCCGCGTCTCGCCGCCGAGTGAAAGCCGCCCAGGCTGCAAGGCGAGCTGCTCGACCATCGCCGGGTCGAGGTATCTCGAGAAAGCGTTGCGAATGGATTGCCGGTTCCGCTCCTCCTTGCGGTATTCAACGAACGTCACTGCCACGAAAACGGCGAAGCTCGTGCCGAGTGGATAGAGCGTATCAAATAGCATGCGGTGGCGGGAGAACATGTACCAGCCGACTGCCACCGTGACAGCGGCCAGTAGTGCGCCGAGGCTGAGCGCTCGGATGGCACCCAACACCGGCATCAGCCCGATCATCAACAGTGACAGCCCAACGGTTGCGACGATCTCGGCGCCCAGCGCATACTGCGGCCGCTCGAGCCAGCTCTTCGTCAGAATTGTTTCCAACAGTTGGGCATGGATCTCCACGCCCGGCATGGCGCCGGTTAACGGAGTTGCCCGCAAATCGCCGAGCCCCACCGCCGAGGTGCCGACCAGGATCAG
Source organism: Hyphomicrobiaceae bacterium (assembly GCA_031374115.1). Classification (GTDB taxonomy): domain Bacteria; phylum Pseudomonadota; class Alphaproteobacteria; order Rhizobiales; family Hyphomicrobiaceae; genus JAKFWF01. The sequence goes on from JANMNO010000164.1 coordinate 7,932, forward strand.
ATGACCGGCAAGACGCCCCTTCGGCAATTCACCAGCCAGTACCTGGGCGACAGATACGTATCGGGCCGGGTTATGCGGCGAATAATTAACCCAGATCCGGCCATTGCGGTCGGTTGGCACCTCAACGCCACCGACGACCACGCTCACGATGCCGGCCGCATTCGACTTTATCGCAAATGCGTTCTGGCCGGTGGCGACGCGCAGCAACTCTACGGCGAGGCCCGGATGCAGTTGGCCTTCGATCGATGACACAAGCGGCACCCGCCGCACGATGCCGTCGAATTCGTTTCGCATCGAGAATAGTCCTCGACCGGCTGCAGCCTTTTCCAAGATGTCGAGGTTCGGCAGCAGGCCTAGATAGCTCGGCAGATAGGGCGTCGGGTTGCCCCCGATCGTGGCCACCGGTGTTTGCACCAATATCGCTCTTGGCTCCCCGGTGGCCGCGCTAGACAAGCCCGACTGCCCCAATACGACCCGACTGCGGCTGAGCACCTTCGCCAATATCGCGTCGTTATCGGGCTTGCCGATCAACTCTTCGCGGGTGGTGGGACTGAGACCAGGGACCCCCTCGGCGAAACGGGGAGGAGATAGCCGATCCGATTCCGGGAAGAGAATGTCGAAGGCTACCGCGGCTGCACCATCGGACATCATTCTAGCAACGAGATCGGCGACCAAGGTACGTGGCCAGGGCCACTGCCCGAAGGCTGCCAGGCTCTTCTCGTCGATATCGACGATGGTGACAGGCAGCGGTTCGCTTTGCTGTCTAGGCTTGATCGTCTGATAGACATCGAAGGTGCGCAGCTGCAGCGATTCAAGTAGCTGTGGGTCGACGATTTTGATCACCAGGGCGACTGCAAGCGCGCCTAGCCCGACCAGCCGCGCCAAACCGAAGCCGCCAGCCAGCGTCCGCCGCTGCAATTTCATTCCACAGTCCCCATTGCAGTGGCTTCTATGTCACAGACCTCATCCTGCGGGGCCGATGCCAATGTGCGCGGCTGGCTGCATCTGATCGAACACTACCGAGATGATGTCGCCGGCACCGGTGCCCATCACGTAGTGATCGGCCGCCTCCGTGCCCGATACGTCGGCGATCTTCCCTGGGGCATTGGCACCATTTTGACCATCAACCTGACCGGAGCCTCTGTCGATTGCGTGCAAGGAATCGGCGACGTTCGTAGAATTGGCGGCACCGGCACCAGTTGCCATCTCGATAATGCCGGACAGATCGATCTGCCGCGTGGCGCTGTCGAAGTGGCTTAGGAGATCAGCAGCGTAGTTCGCGTCGATAGATGCATCGACGCCGAATCCGATCGTGGGGGCATTCGCAAACGTCGCTGTCGAGAACTCCATCAAATCGACGGCAGCTCCGACGCCCGTGAAGGCACCGCCAACATCAATGCTTGGGAAGCTGGCAGCAGATCGGGCATTTGACGAGTCGTGGTCGTCGCCGATTTCCAGGATGATCACGTCAGTATCGCTGAGCGGCCCGGCGGCGCCACTGTGGCCGAGATCGGTGGTCGTTATGATCAACTGATCATTGTAAACCTCGCCATGGCCCTCGTCCTCATGCTCTTCATCGCCGTTGTCATGGCGATAAGAGTTGCTCGTATAACTCAGGCCCTCGAGTGCGCTGTTAATGTTGCTTTGCGAGCCAATCAGCGTGACCGTGCTGGTGCCGTCGCCATTGACGTTCAACCCGTCGGGCTCGGGCCCGATCATGAGGTAGCCATCTTTGACCGCCAGCACAACTTGCATGTCGGCATCGCCGGCGTCGATATCGAAAATGCTGATAGGATTGCCGTTCGACGTTGAAAAAATCAGCGATGAATGATCATCGCCGACCTGCTGCGTATCGGTTGGCACGGAGTTGATTGGCGCGTCGTTGATGCCGTCGATGGTCAGGTTCACGGTGGCGATGTTCGAGTTCGCCGTGCTGTCATTGGCCGCGTAGGTGAAGCTGTCGGCGCCATTGTAGTTATCTGTCGGCGTGTAGGTGAACGAGCCGTTGGCATTGAGCGTCAGTGAACCATGCGCGGGCCCGGTGACCAGAACCGCTGAAAGCGCATTGCCGTCGACGTCAGCATCGTTGCCGAGCACGCCCGCCGCCGCTATGACGGTGAGTGGGTAGTCCTCGTTGGTCGCATACTGGTCGTCGCCAGCCACCGATGCGTCATTGACCGCGACGACGTTGAACGTCAGCGTGTTCGGCGTCGGGTCGAGATCGATACCGCCGTTGGCGGTGCCGCCGTTGTCCCGCACCTGAAACGTCAGGCTGGCGAGGTCGTCGCCGTAGGCGTCGTGGCCCGGTGTCCAGACCAGCTTGTCGGCGGTGATGTCGGCGAACGAAACCACCTGCCCCGCCGTCACGACGATACCGGCAAGCATCAGTTGACCACTACCGGGTATTGTCGTGATCTTGACGGCCAGCAGACCGTTGGAAGGGTTGTCCTGCGGATCTGAGAAGCCAAAGTCAGCAACATGGAGCGTGACGGCCTTGTCCTCCACTGCCGCGATCGTTTTGTCATGGCCCGCCGGTGCGTCGTTGACCTCGGCGACGTTGAACGTCAGCGTGTTCGGCATCGGGTCGAGATCGACACCGCCGTTGGCGCTGCCACCGTCGTCCTGCACCTGGAACGTCAGGCTGGCGAGGTTGTCGCCGTGCTCATCGTGGCCGGGCGTCCATACGAGCCTGCCGGCATTGATGTCGGTGACCGAGATGACCTGCCCCGCCATCACATCGGCGCCGGCCAGCGTCAGGTGGCCGTCCTCCGGCACCGTCGCGATCTTGACCGCCAGCAGAAGATCGGCCGGATTGTCCCGCAAGTCGGTGAAGCCGAAATCAGTTGCACGAAGCGTCACGGACTTGTCTTCAACGACCGCGATGGTGTTGTCATGACCCTGCGGCGCATCGTTGACCTCGACAACGGAGATTCCGGATCCCAAACTTATCGTGATCAAAGCACCGCCGCCGCCAGTGGCACCGTTGTCGTTCGTACTGACCAAGAGACTGTCGGCACCGTGGAAATCAACATTGGCGAGATAGGCCAGGCCGTCGAGCGCCGCGTTGATTGCCGATTGCGGTCCGGTAACGATCAAGGTCTGCGTGCCGTTGCCCGACACCACGACGCCCGTGGCGGCAATGACCATGGCAGCAATCGTCAACGTGCCGTGCTGGACGGAGAGCGCGGTGGTGATCGGCGATGTGCCAGCATCGGGATCGCTGATCGTGATGGCATTGCCGTTCGCGGACGAAAATACGTGCACTGCATCTTCGGACGCTAGCTGGGCGCCGGGCAGGTGATTGACGGGCGCATCGTTGATTGCCTCGATCGTGACGAATGTGGTCGCAGTCGCGGTCGCGCCGTCGATGGCCGTCACGGTCACGTCGATTATGCGGACCGCCGTGGAAGGATTGTCGCTGGTATTGATGAAGCGAATCGCCTGGATCGCGGCGATGTAATCGGCGGCATTGGCCACGCCGCTGAGGTTGACGTGAATACTGCCAACCGTTGCGGCCATATCGGTCACCGTGATGCCGGACGGCAACGTGCCGACGAGCAGGTTGTCGCCCGCGAACTGGTTCTGAAGGACAACTGTAGCGCTGGACAGTTGCGTCACGTTAGGCGGCAGAATGATCTGGGTGGCGCTGGTGACCGGCAACGAAGCG
>JANMNO010000092.1:0-9544 GCA_031374115.1 Hyphomicrobiaceae bacterium
CGTGACGTTCCGCGTCAAGAACTACCGCGTCGACGGCGCTGCGCGCTATACGACAATGACACTCGCCCCGGCCGATTTCATCCGCCGCGTGCTGCTGCACGTGCTGCCGAAAGGCTTCCACCCCCTCCGCCAAGGATTACCTTAACTTGAAGCGACCTCGATTTGGCCAGTCGTCTAATCGCTGTTGCCCCAGCGTGCGACCGACCTGCTTGCTCAAGTTGTTGAACTTAGGTGCCTGGAGAAGGCGATTCGGACGATTTCAATGTGCAGGTGGCGCTCAGGGTCGCCTATGAGAAAACCTTGCTTCGCGGGCTCAAGCTCATGAATGCCAAGAGCCTCATTGAGCAAAGGCTGAATGAAACTCCGCACTCTAGTTTTGAAGCCGCGGCGGCTACTCAATCGACAGTCAGAATGTGCTGTGCGATCCCGCCCGCATTTTGAGAATGTGCCGTTGCAGACGCGCAAAGGATGGCTCGATCGCCTGGTAACAGACCGCCTGAACCTGGCGCAGTTGGTCGGACCCATATCTTTTTGGGGATTGATTGCATGAGGTTGAAGGCAAAGTGGCCTTAGCTCGTGGACAAATTCAGTTTGGTCGAGCGCTGGCGCTGGTGCGAGCGTGTCGTCATCGATTGCCATCGCATAGGTCATGGCGGTTTTACGAACGCAGCTAAATGTTCGAGCCCCTGTTTGCGAACATCTGTCATCAACACGCACGTCGTGCAGGTCCCGCATTCCTTGAACTGACCAGAATGCACATTCGGCGTTCGGCGGTCTCGTGAAATCAGCGAAATTTTGAGTGAGCGAGTTCAATCCCCGCAATCACTGCCAGTGCCTAAGTCCGACTGATGAAAAACGTATCCAGCTGACCCTTGCCCTTTATGTCGATGCTGCCGCGCGGTTCGAGCGAGAAGGCGCCGGCAAGTTGGCGGGCCGCGTCGCCGGACAGGTGGATCCGATTGGGCAGGGATTGGGCCTCGAGCCGGCTCGCCACATTCACCGTGTCGCCCCAGATGTCGTAGATGAGACGTTGCGTGCCAACGATCCCGGCAACGATGGGACCGCAATGAATTCCGATGCGGATCTGCAATGGCCAGCCGAATTGAGCGTTGACGTGGTCCAGTCGGTCGATCATCTGAAGCGCCATAGTAGTGATCGCCACGAGATGATCGGGTCTCGGCTCTGGCAGCCCGGAGACTGCCAGGTAGGCATCACCGATCGTCTTGATCTTCTCGACACTGCACTCGCGGGCGAGCGCGTCGAAGTCTGCAAACAGGCAGTTCAGATACTCGACCAGCGCGGCTGGCGTGGTTCGCGCCGCATGCTCGGTGAAGCCGACAAGATCGGCGAACAGAACGCTCACCTCGTCGAAACGGTCTGCAATGAAATGCTCGCCCTGCTGAAGCCGGGAAACGATCTGCTCGGGCAGGATGCTCAGCAACAGCCGCTTGGATTTAACGGTCTCATCCTCGATCCGGCGAAGATACGTCTGCTCACGGTCGTGCCAGCGCTTCTTATTCAGGCCGGCATTGATCCGGGCGCGCAGCAGCACAGTGTCGAACGGCTTTGGCAGGTAATCCTCGGCCCCGGCCTCGATGCAGCGGATTGCGCTCTCCGTCTCCGCTAGGGCTGTTATCATGATGACCGGAATGTGCCGCAGCCGCTCGTCGGCCTTCATGCGCATGAGCACGTCGAGCCCATTGATGTCCGGCATCATCAGATCGAGCAGGACAAGATCGATCTGCTGCTCGGCAAGCAGCCGAAGCGCTTGCTGGCCGCCTTCTGCGCATGCGACGCGATGACCCTCGCTGGCCAGCCGGCGGGACAAGAGATTGCGATTGGCCTCGATATCGTCGACGACGAGTATAGCCCCGGACTCTACACGAACGTTGCGCTCGTCCCTGGCTGGATCGAGGCTGCGCAACAAGTCGCCGGCAATGACCACCCCGAGTGGGGTGTCAAGGCTCGACGGACCAGCGTTCACTGAGAGCTGCACAATACGATCGAGGCGCTGCAGCACGTCGCCTGCTGCCGCAAGGACGCGATCGAGCACAGCACCCAGCGGCCCGCTCACGTTGTCGTTCAACTCCTCGCGCACCAGTTCGCCGTAGCCCTTGATGGCGTTGAGTGGTGTGCGAAGCTCATGACGCAGGACGTGCTCCCGCGTCGCAACCGCCGGGGCACTCGAGCCCGCTGCCTGGCCGACGTCCACAAGCTTGTCGACCTTGGAGGCGAGAACACGGGCCGCGGTGAGGATACGGTTCGCATCGCGAAGGATGTCCGAGCGCTCGCTCCGCGTGGCCTCGTCGCGCATGAGCTCTGCATAGCCGAGCGTGGCATTGACAGGGGACAGCAATTCTTCTCGAAGCTGCGCCAAGTGAATGCGCCAGGCGCGTCCATCGTCGTTGCCGCTGGTGCTCATGATGCAACCGGCGGTGAGGATGCGCGCCTGGCGCACCGGGGTACCAGCTCCTCGAGTGCCGCGAGCAATGATCTGCGGCTCGACTCGCCCTTTTGCACGAGATGCTCGACATAGCCATTGAGCCGCGCCCTGTCCTCGTCCGTGAGCGTCTTTGCGGTGACAATGATGACGGGAATTGTTCGCCAGCGCTCGTTTGCACGCACCTGAGTAATGAACTCAAACCCGTCCATCTCCGGCATCATCAAATCGAGCACGATTGCATCGGGCAAGCACGAGCCGAGCCGCTCGCACCCGACCCGCCCGTTCTCTGCCTCCGTTACCGTATAGCCTGCGTGCTCCAACGTGCGTCGCATCAGTTGGCGGGTCGGAGAATCGTCCTCGACGATCAGCACCTGGCGCGGCGCTCCAGCCGGGCAGCATTTCTCCACTGCGCGCAAAAGACGCTCGCGATCGATCGGCTTGGTCAGGTAGTGGGCCGCACCGAGCGCGAAGCCGATGTTTTGGTCGTCGACGACGGTGATCATGATCACCGGTATGTCCGCAAGCACCGAATCCGCCTTCAATGCGCTCAATACGGCCCACCCATCCATACTCGGCATCAGGACATCGAGCGTGATCACATCAGGTCGCAGATTACGGGCGAGGGCCAGTGCCGCCTCGCCGCCGTCGGCGCAATGAACGGCATACCCTGTACGCTGCAGATGCCGTCCCAGCAGCTCGCGCGCATGCGGATCATCGTCAACGACGAGGACGATGGGGGCGTCGTCGCGTGCGCTGACCGGGGCGGCTTCGGCCGGCTCGGCGACTGCTGAGGGCGCTCGATCCGAGTGCGGCCGGGTGATTGCCGGCAGGCGAACCGTGAAAGTGGTCCCCTTGCCGGCTTCGCTCACGAGCGTCACATCGCCACCCATCAAGTGGCAGAAGCTCCTTGTGATGGCGAGTCCCAATCCACTGCCGCCATAGTTTCGAGCCGTCGAGACATCCGCCTGCGTGAAGGCTTCGAAGACCTTTGCTTGTTGATCGGGTGTCATGCCGATGCCGGTATCGCGCACGTGGAGCACGATCCAATCGCCTTCCGCGCTCTTCTCGCGCAGTGCTGATAACGTGATCGTCCCTTGCCGGGTGAACTTGCAGGCATTGCTGAACAGGTTGAATAGGGTCTGACGCACCTTGGCCAGGTCGCTATGCATCGCACCAATGTCGTCGGCACAGTGTACCTCGAGGGTATTGCTGTTCTTTCGCGCAAGCGGCGCGACGGTCGCTGATACGGTTTCGATCACGGGCCGCACCTCGAATGTCTCGAGATAAAGCGACATCTTGCCCGCCTCGATCTTGGAGAGATCGAGAATGCTATCGATCAGACCGAGCAGATGCTTTCCGGCCTCCTGAATCTTGCGCAGGTCACTCGTTTCCGACATGCGCCCGGCACTCTGCGCGTCCTCGAGCAGCATCTCGCTGTAGCCGATGATGGCGTTGAGAGGGGTCCTGAGCTCGTGGCTCATGTTGGCCACGAACTGGGATTTGTGCTGGCTTGCGATCTCGATCTCACGGCTCTTATGCTCGATCTCTCGGAACAGCCGAGCATTCTGAATCGCGAGCACGGACTGCGCGGCGAAGGTCTGCAGCAGCTCGACTGTCTCTTTGGAAAAGTCGCCCGGCTCCTTGCGGCGCACGACCAGCGCACCGACGATCCGGTCACGCGCGAGAAGCGGGATCGCCAGCAAGGCGCGGAATCCGGCGCGGAGGATGACGTCGAAGACCATCGAGGAGGTCCGTTCGACATCGGCAATCTGAAGCGGCGTTCGCTGTGACGTTGCCCGGTCGACCACCGTTCCCTGGCCCACACGGATCGGACGGCTCTTGATGCTGCCGACCAGCGCCTCGTCCATGCCGTAGGTTGAATGCAGCCGGAATTCCTGGCTTGCCTCGTCGAAAACATAAATCGTGCCGGCCTCGGTGTCCGATAGTTGAACCGCCTTGGCTACGATCGTGGACAGCACGGTCTCGAGGTCGATTGTCGAGTTGACCGCCTGGCTGACGTCGCCGAGCGCCTTGAGCTCGGCAACCGAGCGCGCAAGCGCCCGTGTGCGCTCCTGTACCTCCTCGAACAGCCCAACGTTGTTGATCGCGATCACGGCCTGATCGGCGAAGGACTCCAGTAGGGCGATTTGGCGCGCTGGAAAGTGTCCTGCTCGAGTTCGTGACACGACGATTGCACCAATCGGTTGACCATCTTTCAACATCGGCACCCCAACGATGCTGCGGTAGCCGATGCTCTTGATTATGGGCCCATGCTGGTAGTCGGGGTCGATATCGATGTCCGAGATTTCCTCGATTTTGCGGTCCTGTATCACACGCGCTGCCACGCTCGCGCGTCCGGGTGGGACGGGGTACAAAACTTCTATCGTGTGCCGCTCGTCGGCTTGCAATCCATGACTTGCGACGAAGTAAATGAGCTGGCCATCGAACTGGAACACGTTGCAAAATCGCGCCTGGCAAAGCCGGGCGGCGCTGTGCGCAATTCTTTGGAATACCGGCTGGACATCTGTTGGGGAGCGGCCGATCACGTCGAGCACGTCGCCAGTCGCGGACTGATACTCGAGCGCCTCGGCGAGCTCGGCCGTGCGTTCTTTCACCTGCTGCTCGAGCCGCTCAGCGGCTTGCGCCTTCTCGGCGAGTAGCTCGTCGCGCTCGAGCGTGTTCCTGCGAAACACCTCGACCGCCCGCCCCATTTCTGCGATCTCGTCGGCCCCGCTTGCCTCGACGGGGGCGCGCAGATTACCGCGGGCAATGGCCAACATGCCCTCGCTGAGCGAGTTCAGGGGGCGCACGATGCGGCGCCCCACGTAGAGCCAGACGATCAGAATCGAGCTGACGAGGCTCAGGGCGACCGCCGCAATCTGGACAACGGAGCTCAGCCGCCGAACCGACAACGCCTCCTGGTTGGCCTGGGCGATGTCGCGCTTTGCCGTCGAGACCAGTCGGTCGACGGCCTCAGTGAGATCCTTCGAGAGCACCGTGTTCTCGGACAGATGATGCTGGGCTTGCGCAACGAATGCGAGCTCCCGCGATCGCAGATCGGGAATGCTGTCGGCACCATCGACATAGCTGCGGAATTCGTCGAGTCTCGTCGTCAGTAGCGGCTGAAGCCTCGCGTCCAGGCCGGCGGTCGCCCGTTTCGCTTCGCCCAGAGCTTGCTGAATTCTGAAAACAAGAACACGCGCACTGTTGGCTTCGTCGGAGGCCGCGATCTGGTGCAGCCTGTCGCTGACAGAGCTGACGAGAAATTGAACCCGCTGCAGCGATTGAAACGTCGACATCGACTGGGACAGACGAATGGCGGCCGCGGCCCGTTCGTCGGTTCGAGCCGCCGGGTCGTTGATCGCCCGCCGAGACTGCGCAATCTCCCCGTCGACGATCTCGATCCAGGGCCTCAGCAAGCTCTGTCCCTCGTTGTGGACGTTGAGAGCGTAACGCAGACGGTCGCGCTTGCGATCGCTCACGACGATACGATCCGCCACCAGCTCGTCGAGCTGGCCGAGATTGATGCGAAGCCGACTGATGGACGATCGCATCGAGCTTACGGCAACGCTGTCGGCTCCGCGATCCTCGAGGCTTTCGAGCTGTTCGGTGAGCGCCTGAGCCTCTGCCCTGATCTTGTTGGACTGCTCGCCGAGCTCGTTCGGCGTGATGGCCGATAGCAGGGCCGGTGCGGCAGCAATGATGCGTTCGGCGTGGCGCGACAGCTCCTGCGAGGCAAGTGCTGCGGGGACGCGCTTTGCCGCAATGCGATCGAGGACGTCGCCGAGCTGGCGGAAGGAGTAGATCGCAACGCCAGCCCCGATGATCGTGAGGCCGCTGATCCCGAAGAACGCGAGCAGCAGCCGGCTCGCCACTCCAAGTCGGAATAGCTCGCCGGATGCGGAATTGGAGGCGCGGAACACGGTTTGTCGCATCAACTCGAGTCCAGTCCTTCTCGTCACAAAGAAAGTTTTCCAAGGCGACCTCGTCATTGTCGGATCGATGACGACAGTGCGCGCGCATTGAGGTATGCGCGCTCGGAAATGTCGCCCCAGCGTAGGGCGGCGGCTCGGAACTTTATGAAGCTGTCATAGACCCGAAGCGTTATTTCATCCTTGCGGCTTGAGTCGGCGAGCACTTCGTCCGTGATCTGGCTGAACGATTGCAATATCGAGTCATCGAATTTGCGGATCTTTATCGCCGGGTCTGCGATCAGCTTCCCGAGCGCGATCGCGTTGTTGGCGTTGTATTCCGACAGCAAATAGCTGTTCTCTGCCACTGCGGCCGTCTCGATGAAACTGCGCTCGGAGCTGCCGAAACTGTCCCACAACTTCTTGTTGACGGCGAGGGATAGCGCCGTGCCGGGCTCGTGGAAACCTGGGTAGTAGTAATAGGGCGCGGCCTTATGCAGCCCCAACGCCATGTCTTCCCATGGTCCAACCCATTCGCTCGCGTCGATAGCGCCCGTGCGGAGGGAGCGTATGATCTCGTCGGCCGGCAGCGTGACCACCACGGCGCCAACCCGCCGCAGTACCTCTCCACCGAGGCCGGGCATGCGATAACGCAGGCCCTTGAATGACTCGACCCCGGTCACCTCCCTGGTGAGCCAGCCGCCCATCTGAACGCCAGTATTGCCACAAAGAAACGGCTTCAGGCCGAAGCCTGCGCTCAACTCGTCCCAAAGTGCCTGACCTCCGCCAAAGTAAACCCACGCGTTCATTTCAGCGGCGGTGAGGCCAAAGGGGACGGCTGCAAAATAGTTGAACGCCGGGGAACGCTTCTCCCAATAATACTCCGCTCCATGGTACATATCGGCCAGCCCAGAAGAGACGGCAGCGAACGACTCGAAGGCGCCGACCATTTCGTTCGCCCCGAACACCTTGATCTGAATGCGCCCGTCTGAGAGCGAGGCAATCGTGCGGGCGACACGCTCCGCACTCGTCCCGAGCCCCAGTAAACCCTTGGGCCAGGTGGTGACCATTCTGAGCTCGCGGACACCTTGGGCAATAGCGGGTTTCGGCAGACTGGACGCTGCCGCCCCAATGCCCACGACCGCAATAAATCGGCGGCGATTCACTATCTTTCTCCATCATCCTCTGGGCTCAGACCGAACTCCAGGGATTTCTCGGTTAACCTCCGTATGGGAACGGCAGCGAGCGCGCATTGAGATATGCGCGCTCGGAAATGTCGCTCCAACGCACGGCGGAAGTGCGGAATTTCATGAAGCTGTCGTAGACGCGACGCGTGATCTCATCCTTGCGGCTGGTATTGACTAGAACCTCGCCACTGACCCTGCCGAGCGCTTGCAACGTCGCATCGTCGAACTTCCGGATCTGAATCGACGGGTCGCTGACCAGCATCGCGAGCGCGGCTGCATTATTGGCATTAAAATCGGCCAGCGATGCGTTGTTCTCCGCCGCTGCGGCCGTCTCGATAACGCTGCGTTCTGTGCCGCCAAGGCCATCCCACAGCTTCTTGTTGACAACGAGTGCCTGCGAAGATCCGGGCTCATGAAAGCCGGGATAGTAGTAGTACTTGGCAGCCTTGTGCAGCCCCAAAAACATGTCGATCCAGGGCCCGACGAATTCGCTCGCGTCGATGGCACCTGACTGCAGTGATGGGATAATCTCACCCGCTGGAAGATTGACCGCTACCGCACCAAGCTGCCGCAGCACCTCTCCACCGAGGCCCGGCATGCGGTAACGCAGGCCTTTGTATGAACCGATGCCTGCCAATTCCTTGCTGAACCAGCCGCCCATTTGACAACCCGTATTGGTGCACAGGAACGGCTTGAGGCCGAACCCCGCGCTCAACTCGTCCCACAGCGCCTGACCTCCGCCAAAGTAAATCCACGCATTCATTTCAGCGGCGGTGAACCCGAACGGGATGGCATTGAAGTAGCTGAATGCGGGGGAACGCTTCTCCCAGTACGTTTCCGCGCCGTGGTACATATCGGCGAGCCCTGACGAGACAGCGTCGAACGATTCCAAGGCGGCGACCAACTCGCCGGCGGCGAACACTTTGACCCGCAGCCGACCATCGGAGAGGGCTGTTATGGATTTCGCCACCCGCTCCGCGCTCGCCTGCAAGCCCGGCAATCCCTTCGGCCAGGTGGTGACCATCTTGAGCTCACGCGTTCCCTGGGCGATCGCAGGTCTCGGAAATACGGGCGCACATGTTGCAATCCCGATGCCCACACCAGCAACAAATCCGCGCCGATCCATGGCATGACTCCTAACTAAATGCCGCGCCTTCTCGGCTCTTGCGTGCAAGAGGCACCACCAACCGAATACCTTCTCGAACCAGTCTGCCTGCGCAGGTATGGTCGCAGCGCCTCCCTTCATGAATAGGACGTTGCGTACTACCTCGCAGTCGCGAGCAATGCCTCAATCTTTCCCAATAGCCGCTGCAGCTCGATGGGCTTCGTATCGTAGTCGTCGCACCCGGCCTCGAGGGCCTTGTCGCGATCCGTCGCCATCGCATGCGCGGTGAGCGCAATAATCGGAATGTTGTTGAGTTCGGGAGCTGCCTTGATCCGGCGCGTCGCCTCCCAGCCGTCAATCACCGGCAGGCTCATGTCCATCAGGATGAGATCTGGCTTGTTGCTCTTCGCAGCATCGATGCCACGCCCGCCATCCTCGGCAATGATCACTTCGTAGCCGCTGCGCACGAGGCGGCGCGAGAGCATATCGCGGTTCATCTCATTATCTTCGACGAGCAAGATCCTCGTCATAGGATCCTCGTGAACAAAGAAATGCTGATGCTCATATATTCCGAGGTCGACCGCAGTCGCGGGCACCCAAGCTCAGTCGCTTTGGCATGAAGCAGAAGCTTTACAATAGCGCAAATGCCGGCCCTTGGCATCAGCTATTCGATCCGGCCAATGGTCCAAGGACGCAGGATAAGACCGATTCGCGAGGAGCCCTGTCTGGGGCCGGGAACCGCCCGGCTACAAAGCCTCTCATGGGCGGCGTTTGATCAGCTGGGGTCTGCGGCCCCGCAGCTGCCGGCCCCAATGTCGCGATTGCGGAACTCCCGCTCCATTGACCCAACAGTTGCCGAGAGTTCCGCTTCGTATTTCTGCGGCAGGTAAACGCTCCG
>JANMNO010000113.1:0-8151 GCA_031374115.1 Hyphomicrobiaceae bacterium
GCTTGTGACAAGGCCTTGCGGTGAAGCAACGCGAACATGTCGTCCTTGCCAGCCCTCAGCAATCGGTCGTGATGGATCGCGTAGGTGTTGGTGGTTGCGATCGTCGCTCCGGCGGCGAAGTAATCAGCATGAATGTCGCGCACCACATTCGGATGGTCGATCATCACCTGGGTGGCCCAAAGTGGCGTTGGTTCATCGCCAGTGCGGGCCAGCAGCTCCTGCCCCATGCCGCCGTCCAGAAGTGTGATGCGTGCCATCCATATGCCCTTTTACGACCGTCTGCGCGTCGACGCATCGTACTAAGAACGTGGTTGGCTGCCCGTCAATTGAAGAAAGCGATCTGCTTTCGGCGGGTCACCCTGGTGTCACCCCAACTCGATCTCGCCATCGACGACGTGGTTGAGGTTGGTGCCTTCGGCGGTAAGCACCATTCTCACCTTGAGCTTGCCGCGGCCGGTCAGCGATTGCTCGCGCACGATGCGTTCGATTTCCTGTTGCGAGGTGACGCCGACGTGCTTCAGGAACTTGCGCATCGACATGTTGAATTTTTCGTCTTGCATGATGCCAATCCTTCGTTGTGAGATAACCGAAAAGCTAACCTGCAACGGCCTTGATCAGTTTCTTGGCGTCGTCCGAGTCCCAGGCTGCCTCGCCCGTCAATCGCCCGACTTCCTTGCCTTCGGCATTGATCAGAAGCGTCGTTGGCATGCCGATGATCTTCAGCGGCGAGCTCATTTTGGCGGTCGGGTCGACGTAAAGCTTGAGGCTCGACACACTGATGCTGTCGAGAAACTTCCGCGCTGCCTCGACCCCGCCGCGATCGACGCTCAGCGCGACCACCTCGAACTTGTCCGAGCCGAGGTCCTTCTGCAGACGATCGAGCGCCGGCATCTCCTTGCGGCACGGCACGCACCACGTCGCCCACACATTCAACAACACGACGCGGCCCTTGAAATCGGCGAGCGTCTTGGCAGCCCCCGTGCCATCGACAAAGGCGATATCGCCCAGCGCCTCGGGTTCACGCTTGAACACGAACTTGATCATCTCGCCTTGCGACAGCGGGTTGCTGCTCGATGTGGGCGTCGCGGTCGCCTGCGCAATCTGCTGCCGCTCGGCCTCGGCGGCGTTGTCAGCGCTGCGCGCAATGACGTATACCGCGCCAAAACCCGCAATCGCTGGCAATGTCGCTGCCATCACCAGTGCTATCGTCCACCACCGCTTCGACATCGCTCTCGCATTCCCTTAAGTTTTCATCGCGCCGACGCATACGCCCCGGAGAGTACCATGACCGACAATCAAGCCAACAAGATGTGGGGCGGCCGGTTCGCGGTGTCCAATGCCGACATCATGCAGGAGATCAACGCCTCGATCGACTTCGATAAGGTACTGGCGCCGCAAGATATTCGGGGCTCCAAGGCGCATGCGGCAATGCTCGCCGCACAAGGCATCATTTCGCCGGAAGACGCCGGCAGCATCATCGCCGGTCTCGATAAAGTGATGGCCGAGATCGACGCGGGGCAGATGCAGTGGTCGCGCGAGCTTGAAGATGTGCACATGAACGTCGAAAGCCGCCTGCGCGAGATCATCGGCACGCCGGCGGGGCGGCTGCATACTGCACGCTCGCGCAACGATCAGGTCGCACTCGACTTCAAGTTGTACGTGCGCGACCGGATCGACGGCCTCGATCATGCTCTGGTTCGGCTGATGCAGGCCTTGGCTACCAAGGCGTTGGCGCATGCTGGCACCGTGATGCCGGGGTTCACCCACTTGCAGCCGGCCCAACCGGTAACGTTCGGCCATCATTTGATGGCCTACGTAGAGATGATCGGGCGCGATCGCGGCCGGTTCGCCGATGCCCGGGCGCGCCTTAACGAGAGCCCGCTCGGCGCAGCAGCGCTTGCCGGGACATCGTTCCCCATCGACCGGCATATGACAGCAAAGGCGCTGGATTTCGACCGGCCGGCGGCGAACTCGCTCGATGCGGTCGCCGACCGCGATTTCGCGCTTGAGGCGCTGGCTGCCGCCTCGATCTGCTCGATGCACCTGACGCGGCTGGCGGAAGAGATCATCATCTGGATGACGCCGCAGTTCGGCTTCATCAAGATGTCGGATCGGTTCACCACCGGCTCGTCGATCATGCCGCAGAAACGCAATCCCGATGCGGCCGAACTGGTCAAAGGCAAGATCGGGCGCATCGCTGGCGCATTTCAAAGCCTGCTGCTCGTCATGAAGGGCTTGCCGCTGACCTACGGCAAGGACATGCAGGAAGATAAGGAAGTCACATTCGACGCATTCGACGCGCTCGGACTGTCGCTTGATGCCATGACCGGCATGATCGGCGATCTCGAGCCGCGCGCCGACGTCATGAAAGCCGCCGCCGGCCGGGGCTTTTCCACCGCGACCGATCTGGCCGATTGGCTGGTGCGGACGCTCGGGCTTCCGTTCCGCGATTCACACCACATTACCGGGCGAATCGTGTCGGCTGCAGAGACCAAAAGCGTGGAACTGGAAGGCCTTACACTTGCCGACTTGCAGTCGATTGAACCCCGCATCACTGCGGCGGTGTTCGATGTGCTCAGTGCAGAGAATTCAGTTAAGAGCCGGGTGAGCTATGGTGGAACCGCGCCACAGAATGTCACAGAAATGGCCAACCGCTGGATTAAGCGGTTGGAGAAGGGTGGCCAAGCGGGCTAAGTCTTTCACCAGAATTTATCCGAACTCTGGAAAACGCGTCTTATGGGATATGCCGTCAAACTGAGCATCGCGATCGCGGCAGCATCATTGTTGCTGGTGGGCTGCGGCGTGAAGGGTCCGCTCGAGTCCCCGGCCGAGACTAAGGCGCAGAACCAAACCTCGGCGTCCGCCAACTCGGGCCAGGGTAAAGCCGAAGATGCAGCACCGAAACCGCATAAAGGCTTCATTCTCGATGGCCTTTTGCGCTAATACCCGAGCATAGAACTCTCGTTCGCGCGCCAAAGGCTCGGCCACAACATGCATCATTTCCTTTATCGTAACGGCATCCTCCATGCCGAAGATGTAAGCTTGGCTGCCATAGCAGCTGAAGTCGGCACGCCGGTATACGTTTATTCGACGGCAACCATTACTCGTCATTATCAAGCGTTTACCGGTGCTTTGGGCCCTAGCGCGCACGTGTTCTACGCGATGAAGGCAAACAGCAATCTCGCGGTTTTGAAGACGCTGGCCAAGTTGGGCGCCGGTGCCGATACCGTGTCCGAGGGCGAAATGCGCCGCGCGCTCGCCGCCGGTATCTCGCCGGACAAGATCGTGTTTTCGGGCGTCGGCAAGTCGGACCAGGAATTGGGGTTCGCGGTCGATGCCGGGATCTTTCAAGTAAACATCGAGACCGAGGGCGAGCTGCATTTGCTCTCGCGTATCGCTAGCGCCAAGGGTAAACGGCAGGCATCGGTCTTCCGCATCAATCCAGATGTCGGCGCCGGTGGCCACGCCAAGATCACCACGGGATCGTCCGAGAACAAATTCGGCGTTGGCCTCGACGAGGCTGAACGCCTGTATGATACGGCGGCGAACATGCCAGGAGTGCGGATGCTGGGCTTGGCTGTACACATCGGCAGCCAAATCCGCGAACTCGGCAACCTCGAAGCAGCGTTCGCGCGGATGGGCGAGTTGGTTGTGAGCTTGCGCGGTCGCGGCCACCAGGTCGAACGGCTCGACCTCGGCGGCGGGCTCGGCATACCCTACGAAATGGAAGAAGCCGTCGACTACGGCCCGGACTTGATCCAAGCCTATGCCGCGATGGTGAAAAAGCAACTTGGCGGGCTCGACGTCGAACTCGGTTTCGAGCCCGGCCGGTTGATCGTTGGCAATGCCGGGGTGCTCGTTACCCGCGTGCTCCAACTCAACCGGCGTCCGCAGAAGACGTTCATCGTGGTCGATGCCGCTATGAACGACTTGATCCGGCCGGCGATGTACGATGCGTTCCACGAGATCTGGCCGGTGACCGAGCCTGCAGCCGGCACCGCAACAAAGCCATACGACGTGGTTGGTCCGATCTGCGAAACGAGCGACCAATTCGCCAGCGCCCGGCCACTGCCCGAGACCAAGCCCGGCGACTTGTTCGCCTTCATGACCGCTGGCGCATATGGAGCGACCATGTCGTCGACCTATAACACGTGGCTGCTGGTGCCGGAAGTACTCGTCAAGGAGAACCGTTACGCCGTCGTGCGTCCCCGCCCCGCGTTCGAGGAATTGCTCGCACAAGACCGGATCGCCGACTGGCTCTGAATATCACAACGGTCGCCATGAACTTCCGGGGATCGCTTCAATTCCAGGCGCTTGGCGGGTTGTAAGGACAGCCTCGATCGCGTATCGCGTATCCATGACAGACACCGTACTCATCATCGACTTCGGCAGCCAGGTTACGCAGCTGATCGCTCGGCGCGTGCGCGAGCAAGGCGTCCATTCCGAAATCGTGCCGTACAATAAGGCCGACGAAGCGCTCGAGCGGCTGGCGCCAAAAGCGATCATCTTGTCGGGCGGCCCAAGTAGTGTTTACTGGGACAAGGCGCCCACCGCACCGCAAGCGATCTTCACATCCGGATTACCGATTCTAGGGATCTGCTACGGCAACCAGACAATGGTTGCCCAACTCGGCGGCCGGGTCGAAGGCGGACATGCGGCCGAATTCGGTCGCGCCGATATCGAGATCGTCGACGATTGCCCGCTGTTCGAAGGCTTCTGGCCGAAGGGCACACACGATCACGTGTGGATGAGCCACGGCGACAAGATCACCCAACTGCCGGATGGCTTCCGTGCGGTCGCCGTCTCCGACAATGCGCCCTACGCCGTCATCGCCAATGACGTCGCGCGCCAATACGGCGTTTTGTTCCACCCCGAAGTCGTGCACTCGCCGCGCGGGGCAGCGCTGCTCGCCAACTTCGTCCGCAGAATTGCCGGCATTCCCGGCGACTGGACGATGCAGCACTTCCACACCGCCGAGATCGCCCGCATCCGCGAACGCGTGGGCAAGGCGAAGGTCATTTGCGGGTTGTCCGGCGGGGTCGACAGCGCGGTCGCGGCGAAGCTCATCCACGAGGCCATCGGCGACCAGCTTACCTGCATCTTCGTCGATCATGGATTATTGCGATTGGACGAAGCAGCCGAAGTCGTCCGCCTGTTTCGTGACAGTTTCAACATACCGCTGGTGCACGTCGATGCCGGCCAGCAATTTATCGCGGCACTCGATGGCGTCACCGACCCCGAGGCCAAACGCAAGATTATCGGTAGCCTTTTCATCGACGTATTCGAGCGAGAATCGCAAAAACTTGGCGATGTCGAATTCCTCGCCCAGGGCACACTCTATCCCGACGTGATCGAGAGCGTGTCTTTTACCGGTGGGCCGTCGGTAACGATCAAATCGCATCACAACGTCGGCGGCTTGCCGGCCGCGATGCGCATGAAGCTCCTCGAACCGTTGCGCGAACTGTTCAAGGATGAAGTGCGCGCGCTCGGTCGCGAACTCGGACTGCCTGAACACTTCGTCGGCCGGCACCCATTTCCCGGTCCCGGCCTCGCGATCCGCATTCCAGGCGCAATCACGCAAGAGAAACTCGACACCTTGCGCAAGGCCGATGCCATCTACCTCGACGAGATCCGCAAGGCCGGGCTCTACGACACCATCTGGCAGGCGTTCGCGGTATTGCTTCCCGTCCGCACCGTCGGCGTCATGGGCGATGGCAGAACCTACGATCATGTCTGCGCTCTGCGCGCCGTAACATCGACCGATGGCATGACTGCCGACTACTTCCCCTTCGACCACGGCTTCTTGGGGCGCGCTGCGACCCGCATCATCAACGAGGTCAAAGGCATCAACCGCGTGGTTTATGACATTACCTCGAAGCCGCCCGGCACCATCGAGTGGGAATGATTTTGGTGCTTTCGCGGTGGTTCACGATCTATCGACAAAAGCCGGCCAAAAGCGCACGTCAAACGTCATTCCACCGGTGCTCCAGCACGGACCAGAGGCCGCTATCGCGTCACCGGTCGCGTCCGTCGCCTCCGAACATCCGGGGTCGGCGCGCGCGTGAACTTCTCGGAGTCAGAGGCTTGGCGGCGCGCAACGACCCAGGCTTCGACCTCGCCCAAATCCCAGACGACACAGCGCGGTGTCAGATAGAAGCGCCGTGGAAACTCACCGCGCCGTTCCATCTCGTAGAGTGTTCTGCATCGACGGCCTGAGCGACTCCGCGAGCTTGTCCGTCTGCGATACCAAGTCAACCTGTTCGTTCGGTCATGCCAACGGTCTTTGCTTTGGCATGTTTTTACTCATCAGACTTCGGTGTCGCTGCATGAGGACGGCGCGTGAGGAATTCGCGGTGTTACGAATCGCGTTCGCGTCGAGCGGTCATCATCGCTTTAGGCCGCCTAACCTAATTGAAGCGGTGTGAGGCACGCGCAGTCTCTCAGATCAGCGGATGAACCAGAACGATGTATCGCGGTGAACTGCGTGTAAGTTCGTGCATCGTAGTGACAGCGCCCAACTGCTCGCCTGTTGTCCCAAGAGTGGCGCCGTGGTTTGGGAGCGGCCACAAAGAAATTGAGTGCGATCAAACGGACAAGTTCAGCGTGTAGGAACCGAGGTGACGATACCGATCCTGAAGGTTCAAGCACTTAGCGTTCCCAAATTTGATCTGATACCACACTTGCTTGCATAGCGTTTCCTGAATGACTCCCAAACCTCGGGTGTTGCGATCTCGTAATGTGCGAGGTGCAAATATACAAAAGCCGACCTTTGCACGGATGCAATCGGCGACGGTCGTGGCGTTTGCGATCACGTTCGCTGTGTGGGCAATCGCGTTGTCTCGACGCGACCCTGGTCATCTCGATCACTGCAGCGCGGTGGATGGCGTCACGCGGTTGACCCCACGTCGGGTTTGCGATGACTTCTTCCGTCCGACGGTTCGCGCCCGACGTGATTTCGGAGCAGAAGTCGCCCTTGGCGAGGCGATAGATGACTGCGCGGTCTTGTTGTTGTAGCCTCAGGCGCAGCGGCTGGACAAAGAAAACTCTTTGCGTTTGGGAGGACTGCATGAAGATCGTTGCTACTGCTGGGACGGCAATCATAGGCTCCATTTTCATGCTGGGACTGACAACCGCCGGCGATGCGGCGGAAGTCAGAGTGGCGAGCGCTTTAGCAATGAGCGTAGCACTGAAGGCTGTTTCGAGCGAGTTTGAAAAAAGTACCGGGCACAAGTTGATATTGAGCTTCGGCACAGCTGGTCAAGTAAAGAGTCGTGTCGAAGCTGGTGATGCCCTCGACGTCGCCATTACTACTGCACCTGCAATTGATGATCTGATCAAGCTAGGAAAACTCACGCCCGGTAGCCGCGTCGATGTTGCCAACGTCGGTATCGGTGTTGCCGTCCGATCCGGAGCACCGAAGCCTGACATCAGCTCGGTAGACTCGTTCAAGCGCGCGCTGCTGGCAGCAAAATCCATCAGCCGCGGAGACCCGGCGGCGGGCGGGGCGGCTGGTGTCCATGTTGCGCGCGTCCTCGCCCAACTCGGAATCGCTTCGGAGGTGGAGGCCAAGTCTAAGCTCACCACTGGCCCTGCCATCTCCGAACTCACTGCGAAGGGGGAGACAGAAATTGCCATCACCCAAATCAGTGAAATCGTACCCGTATCAGGCGTCGATCTAGTTGGACCGCTTCCAAAAGAAATCCAGAATTTGACGCTGTTTTCTGCCGGCGTAGTAGCAAACACAAAGGCCCAAGAGGCCGCGAAAGCATTTATCACGTTTCTAACTGGTCCGGCTGCTGCTCCCGCGATCAAGAAGACAGGCATGGAACCTGGCTAGAAGCGCGCAGGATACCTTTTGTATTAGTTTCGGGCTCGCTCGGCTCTTGATCTGAGCGAGGCCCCTGGGGCATCTACTGCCTCCGCGCAGCGTCTCGACTTGTTCTCCTTCGGGTCAAAAGCACCGAACTTCCCGAATATATCTCCACCGCGATCTACGGCAGGTTGCCTCAGACAGCGACAGGGCGACATCGCAGCTTGGCTCGCTTCGTCGATTGTTCTGCGCCCAACCCCGCCTACCCCTTTCGTTGATCGAAACGGCGGTCGAAGACGTCCTCGGCGATGCGGTTCTTGAGGATTTCGATCGAGCCGCCG
>JANMNO010000168.1:0-2776 GCA_031374115.1 Hyphomicrobiaceae bacterium
ATGATGCCGAGCGGCGAATAGATCATCGCCACCCAGTGGCTCTGGACGAAGCGATCTGGCACGTTCTTTATATTGGTGAGTCGCGGGGAGTTGCGGTTGATTGGCTCGAGCACACTCTGGCTGACGGCCAGCGGCACGATACCGTCGTGCAGCTGGACAATGTCAAACTTCTGGTCGGCCGCGGCGACCTTGATCTTGGTGATGCGTTCGCCGGGACTCGAGCCGCGATCTTGGATGATCTTGACGCCGGTCGCCTTCTCGAAGGCGGCGTCGCAGCCCTCCTTCAAGGAGTCGCCCCACAGCCCGCCCCAGGTCATAAGCACCATCTGAGACGGCTTAGCTTGCCCCAGTACAGGTGTAAACTGCGCGGTCGAGGTGCCAGCTGCCAGCGCACCGGCTCCCAGCAACAGTTGGCGTCTGTCCATGACTCAATCTTCCATAAGAGAGTTGACGGTAGTCGGCTACCAGCCAGCGACACCGGTGTTGCGCCGCGGATCGGCGCCGGCGATCATCACGCCGCTGGGCGCATGATGCAGTACAGCACAGACCGCACCACATTGGAAAGTGAAGTCTGGCCATGCGTGGGCGTCATGACCAACGTGCCGGAGGGCCTCCAGCGTCGCTTCCGGAAAGCGACCTTCCAGCATTAGCCGATCGGGAAGGATCTCGTGCGGCTCGAAGCTGCTCGGAAAGCTGTACGTCGCGAAACGCGGCGCCTCGATCGCACTCACGAGATCCATGTCGAACACGAGGAGATTGAACAGTACCTGCAGCATCGACTGCGTCTGCACATCGCCGCCCGGTGAGCCGAAGGGCATCACCAGGCCGCCGTCGAACACTGCGATGGCCGGATTGGGCGTCAGCCGCGGCCGCTTGCCGGGTGCGAGCTCGCTCGGGTGACCCGCGATCGTGAACGACTGTGACCCGCGGGAGGACGGGCAGATGCCGAGCCCTGGAATGATCGGCGTATCGTTCGACGTGTCGCTGGGCGTGGCCGAGAAAGCATTGCCCCAGCGGTCAACGACCGCGACGTAGGACGTGTCGGGTGAAGGTCCGGGCTCACCCTCGCCATTCGGAAAGGTCCGCGCGGCAACCGCGCCGATCCCCGCCGTCGGCATGCCGGGGATGGCTCGAGAAACTTCGATGCGCGCGCGTTGACGCGCTGCGTAGGCCGGCGAGAGCATCTGCTGCAGCGGCACATCCACGAACCTCGGATCGCCGTAGGTTGCTTCGCGATCGGCAAAGGTGAGCTTCATCGTCTCCGTTAGCAGGTGGACGTAGGCGGGTGAGTTGTGGCCGAGGCCGGCGAGGTCCGTATCTCCCAGAATGGCGATCGCCTGCGCCATCGCCGGTCCCTGGCACCACGGACCGCAATTGTAGAGCTCCATTCCGCGCCACCGCGTGACCACGGGCGCCTCAAGCCGCACGGCGAAACCGGCTAGATCGTCGAAGGTCAGCCAGCCACCGTTGGCGGCGTGATACGCAGCGATTCGCCGGCCGATATCGCCTCGGTAGAACGCATCCCTTGCCGCCTGCAATCCGGCAGCGCGGCCCTTGGATACCACAGCGCGTTCCTGGTCAACCATATACGTGAGGGTGGCTGTGAGATCCGGCTGCTTCATCGCGGCACCGACCGCGACGGGCGTCCCACCCGGAAGGAACAGCGCGGCATTGTCCGGATAGGCGGTGTAGTCGGCGGCGTACTTGGTCACGAAGTCGGCCATCGTCGGATGTACCGGGAAGCCGTCTCGCGCTAGACGGATCGCCGCCAGCGACACGTCAGCGAAGCTCATCGTGCCAAACTGCGCCAGCGCCTCAATCCATGAAGCCGGCGCCGCCGGCACCACCGTGCGCAGCAACCCCTTCGGAATGGCTCCGGCGCAGTTATCGCGAAAATATTGTGCCGATGCGGCCACCGGCCATACGCCGAGCCCGTCAATCGTCGCGACGCGACCGCTCGAACCGTCTCTGATCATGATCGGCGCGACGCCGGCGAAATTGACGATGTCACACTGCACGACGCCAAGCACGAGGCCGGCTGCGACCCCGGCATCGACGGCGTTGCCGCCGGCCTCAAGTACCTGGAGGGCTGCGGTGGCAGCGACATTGTGACCGGCGGAGACCATGTGCCGGCCGCCACGGACCAGACGACCGTTGCTCCCATCGGGGCGGCGCTCGATGAATTTCATGGCTACCCACAAAAGATGCAGCGAGATGGCTCGGTCGAACACATGAGAACGAGCTGCGGAGACGATATGCGCGAGCGTAGCAATCGATGCCCGTCAAATCCACCATCATAGTAAGCCTAGCAAAGCCCGTGAGGCTGGGAAAGTGTTCGAGGGGACAATGACGGATGCGCAATCGTATTCGAAGAGAAGCGAAGCGGTACCAAACGCAATGGTCGGGATCAACTCGATCTCGCGCTGAAAGTATTGAGCAAGGGCGATACGCTGGTCGTAACGCGCCTCGATCGCCTCGGCCGTTCGTTGCGCGACCTTGCCAACATCGCACACGAGATCAACGTTGCCGGCGCTCATTTGCGTGTCGTCGAACAGAGCGTCGATACGGCAACGTCTGAGCTGGGCGCCTGTGGCACCCCTGCCGCCGAAAGCAAGCTCCCAGTTACTTGATCTGCCCATTCTTGGAGAGCAGCGCGAACAAGGTCCTGCATAGTGGCGAGGTTGTAGTGTCGCCGGGTGACGTCCCGCGGCTGATGGTTGAGGATCAGATCAATCACGTCGGGCCTCGTTCCAGTGTTCCCGAGCCATGTAGATAT
>JANMNO010000159.1:0-3264 GCA_031374115.1 Hyphomicrobiaceae bacterium
GCGCCTCAGCCATTCGATATCCAATGCCGGGCTCGGTCACAACGAGCTTAGGCACTGCCGGATCGTCTTCGAGCTTCTGCCGCAACTGGCCGATGAACACGCGGAGATACTGGGTATCGGTGCCGTGCGCCGGTCCCCAGACTTCGGTCAGGATCTGACGGTGCGTGACGACGCGGCCGGCATGACGGGCCAGCATGAGCAGCAGATCGAACTCCTTCGGCGTCAGACGAACGACCTCGTCACCGCGCCTGACCTGATGCAGGCCGGTATCGATCGCGACCGTTCCGACGCGATACAGTGCCGGCACCCCGGGCGCTCTGGCGGAACGACGGCGGAGAGCAGAGCGAATACGCGCCAGCAGCTCGCCAATCGCAAACGGTTTGTTGACGTAATCGTCGGCGCCGAGATCGAGCGCGGCGATCTTCTCGGCTTCGCGATCCCTGACGGAAAGCACGATCACGGGAACGTCGGAACGGCGGCGGATTTCAGCTAGTACATCCTTGCCGTCCATGTCGGGCAGCCCCAGGTCGAGGACGATCAGGCTCGCACCGTCGCTGGCCGCACGCCGCAGCGCCTCGGCGCCGCTCGACGCCGTGATCACCTCGTAACCGGTGGCAATCAGGCTTGGCCGCAGGAAGCGCTGGATCTGCGGCTCGTCGTCGATGACCAGGATGCGTGTCGGCTGGGTCATGGCGCATCCTCTCCAGCTGGTGCAGCCGCGGGCAGCGATATCACGATACGTGTTCCGCGGCCGTTTTCGAGCGGGCTTTCGGCGCGTATCGCCCCGCCCATCTGTTCCACCACCCGCCGGCAAATTGTTAGCCCAAGGCCCGTCCCCTGCGTATCCCGGTCGCCGGCGCGGACGCGATAGAATTTCTCGAACACAGCCTCGATATGCTCCGGTGCTATGCCCCGGCCCTGGTCGGTGACGGTGAGCAGCACCGTGTCGCCGACGGACGCGACGGCCACGCCGACCTTGCTCTCAAGCGTCGAGTACTTAACAGCATTTTCGATCAGATTGATCACCACGTGTTCGAACAGCATGGCGTCGCCGCGCACCAGTGGCACGTTGGCTTGCGCCGACATCACGATCTCGCGGCCTCCAAACAACTGGCGCGCGCGCCCGACGGCGACCTGCGTGGCGTCGGCCAAGTCGAGCCAGTCGCGCCTCAGATCGGGCGCCTCGGTTTCGAGCCGGGTGAGATCGAGCAAATTGACGACGAATTGGGAAAGCCGCCTGGTCTCCTCCTCAATGGCTAACAGCAGATCAGCGCGCGTCTCAGCGGGCATGCCGTCGCCCAATTGGCGCAGGCTCGTCACCGCACCGAGGATCGAAGCGAGCGGCGTGCGTAGATCGTGCGACAGAGACGACAGCAGCGCCGATCGAATATGCTCGCGTTCGGCTTCGTTGCGCGCCGCCGCCCCCTCCGCCTCGAACTTGATGCGCTCGATGGCAATCGCGGCGTGACGAAGGATGGTCTGCAACGCCGCATCGTCCTGACCGGCAGTTGCGCGTTGACCATTGGCCGGCGCGAAGCCGACGACAGCAATGACACCGCGTTCGGTCATCACCGGACGGAACTCGTGCGCCGCGCCCGGCCAGCCGGGTGCTGCGGCCGGGACATCGGTGCCACTGCGCCAGGCGCGACCGGCGGCCTGCAAATCGGCCGATGAGAGCTGCATGCCGGAGGGTACGGCAGCACGGATCGCCAGATCATTGTCGGTCATCGCCAGCACGGCGGCGCTGCCCTGGATGGTGGCGGCCACCTGCGATGCCAGCGCCTCGAGGATCGCCGCATGACTGCGCGCGCCGGACAGCGAGGCGGCGAACTCGTTGAGCGACAGCAGGGCGGTGGCCCGGCGCCGCGACGCGTCTGCGACCTCGCGCATGCGACCGGCTAGGCTGCCGGTCAGCAGCGCCACGGCGAAGAACACAATGAGCGCAAACAGCTCCTGCGGATCCGCGATGACGAACGTGTAGATCGGCGGAATGAAGAAGAAATTGTAGGCGAGAAAGGCGAGAAAGGCGGTCGCCACCCCGGTCCACGTGCCGAGCACGATCGCCACCGACACGACGAACAGCAAATAGACGAGCGATACGCTCGCTGGCGGCAGCACGTGAGTGATTGCCAATCCGAGCAGGGTCGCCAGTGCGGCTACGCCCACCGCGGCTCCGAGTACCGCGGGTCCACCCAGCGGGCGTGGAAGGCGCGCCCAGATATCAGCCTTAAGCGCCGGGCCCCCGTTGCTAGCGGCAAGCTTCGAGGAAGCCCGGTCAAATTGTCCAGCCGTCATGGAAACTCCGCCTCACGCGACGTTTTTTTGCGCTCAAGTCTATCGTCAGTTCGCGCGCCGGCATCCGGAATCGCAAGATCTTTACGGGTTCCTTATGGGAGCGCCGCCAGTTCCGCATCGCATCTTTATGCCGGCACGCCGATACCTCAGCGTGACCTTTACACCGCGGAGGCAAATCATGTCGATTACAACGGCACTTCCCAGCCAACTCAAACCGCACAAGCCGGGGACCGGGTTCTGGGCGTTGACGCTCGGCTCCACCGGTATCGTCTACGGCGACATCGGCACGAGCCCGCTTTACGCCATCAAGGAATCGCTGACCGCCGCCCGCGCGGGGGCACCGCTCACGCCGGAGATGGTGTTCGGCGTCATATCCCTGGCGTTGTGGGCTTTGATCATCATCGTCACCCTCAAGTACGTGATCGTCTTGCTGCGCGCTGACAATCACGGCGAGGGTGGTACTTTGAGCCTGATGGCGCTCGCTCATCGCGCGCTCGGCGAAAAGGGGCGCATTGTCGCCATCCTGGGTATGACAGGCGCGGCACTGTTCTACGGTGATGCAATGATCACGCCGGCGATCTCGGTGCTTTCGGCGGTCGAGGGCCTGAGCTTGATAACCCCTGCCTTTGATCGGTTCGTGCTGCCGCTCAGCCTCGCGATCCTGGTCGCCCTGTTTGCCATCCAGAGCCGCGGTACGGCGAAGGTCGCAACCTGGTTCGGTCCCATCATCGTAGTCTGGTTCATCGTGCTGGCGCTTGGCGGCATTGCCAATATTCTCGCGAGACCGAACATCATTCAGGCCATCAACCCGATCCACGGCGCGCAGTTCCTCGCCAATCACGGCAGCGCCGGGCTGATTGCGCTCGGTGCGGTTTTCCTCACCGTTACCGGTGCCGAGGCGCTCTATGCCGATCTCGGCCATTTTGGCCGTTCGCCGATCCGCTTCGCCTGGCTGGCTCTGGTGTTTCC
>JANMNO010000174.1:0-9201 GCA_031374115.1 Hyphomicrobiaceae bacterium
GCGACAAAAGAGGCCCTGCTTCGCGTCCCAGGGCTCGGCACGAAGGCCGTGTCGCGGATCATCGAAACTCGCCGGTTTCACAAGTTGCGGCTCGAAGATCTTACCCGCCTGACAACCTCAGTGAAAAAAGTCCTGCCCTTCGTCGTGGCGGCTGACTGGCAACCGGGGGCAACACTTGACAGCTCATCGTTGGCGACGCGGCTGCGCGCGCCTGCAGCCCAACTAGATTTGTTTGCAGCATGAACTCCGGAATCGTGCGCGTCGACATAAAGGCACCTGACGACGTAGGCGGTTTTTGGCGCGCGGCGCTCGCACTCAACGAACGAGGTATCTCGCCTGAATGCGCGGTGTTCGACGTTGCGGGCCGAACACCGGATCTCTTCGGCGGCCCAGCCGAAGAAGCGTCATGCATCGATTATGAAAATGCACGAGGAGAAGCGCGCGTGCCGCCTCCGTTAAAGCGTTTGCTTGGGAAGGTTTTACTCCATGCCGATCCAGAGCGCTTCAATCGATCCTACCGCTTGCTCTGCCGTATGAACCGCACCCCTCACCTGCTTTCGATCGCGTCCGACCGCGACGTCGCACGAGCGTTTGGTATGGAAAAAGCGGTGCGGCGCGACATGCACAAGATGACCGCCTTCGTACGCTTCCGCGAAATCATCGGGCCGCATGGCGAACCAACGTTCATCGCCTGGTTCGAGCCCGCTCATCATATCGTCGAAGCGACGGCACCGTTTTTCGTTCGCCGATTTGCCAACATGCATTGGTCGATATTGACGCCACGCAAAAGCGCTCATTGGAACGGTGTCGACCTCGTTTTCGACAAGGGTGCCAATCTTGCCGATGCGCCTGCGGCCGATCCGATCGAAGAGATCTGGCGCACGTACTACGCCAATATCTTCAACCCAGCCCGCCTGAAGGTGAAAGCCATGCAAGCGGAGATGCCGAAAAAATACTGGCGGAACCTTCCCGAAGCTTCGCTCATTGAGCCGATGGTGAAGGCTGCGCGTGCCAGAGCGACGGCGATGATCGAGGCCCCACCGACCATCAGCCGCCGGCCGCCACCAGCCCTGGCGACTGCTCAAGGCCGCCAACATCGTGGAGCCGATTGGGTGGATCAGACCGCATCGTCGCCTGAACTTGCAAAGAGCGAGGCATACTGCCGGCGTTGTCCGCTTTACGCCGATGCCACTCAGGTCGTGCCCGGCGAAGGTCAGACATCGGCGCGGCTGATGTTTGTCGGCGAGCAACCGGGCGACCAGGAGGACATCGAGGGGCGGCCGTTCGTCGGTCCGGCCGGCAAGGTGCTGCAGTCGGCGCTGGAGCGCTGCGGTATCGATCGCGCCCAATGTTTCGTCACTAATGCAGTAAAGCATTTCAAGTATGAGCCACGCGGCAAGCGCCGGTTGCACAAGAAGCCGAACAATTCGGAAATCGACATTTGCCGCTGGTGGCTCGACATCGAGCGCAAGCTGGTGCAGCCCGAGCTGATCGTCGCTCTCGGTGCGACCGCCGCGCGTGGGGTTTTGGGCAAGACCGTTACGATCGGGCCCATGCGCGGTAAGGTATTTCCGCTGAGCCCCTCGGAGCATGTCTTAATCACCGTGCATCCCTCTTATCTGCTGCGAATTGTCGACCAAGAGCAGAAGAAAACCGAGTGGCGCACGTTCCTCGCCGATTTGATGGTCGCAAAGAGCTGGCTCGACCTGCGCCAGCCGGCTTGATCGATGCTGTAGTATCGTTGGAGGAGATGTCGGCTTCATGCAAAATTTCACTGCCCTCAGTCACCTCTGAGGCAGAACTGATGGGTCGTCTCGCCAGAACCCGCGAGGTTCGGTAGGCTCGCTGCGTCGAATATCAAACTTTCCCATACTTCGAGGACCATCAGCCCCATGAGCGACGACAAGAAGCAGCGCCGGAACACGCGAATGGTTCATGCCGGACGTGGCCATCTGGGCGGTGATACGTCGCCCGTGAACCCGCCGATCGTGCGCACGTCGACGGTGCTCTATCGCAACATCGGCGTGCGCATGGAGCTTGCCGATCGCAAAAGTAGGGGCGAGCGGGTTTGGTCGTACGGCACCACGGGCTCATCGGTATCATTCGCACTCGAAGATGCCATCACCGAGATCGAGGGCGGGTCAAGGACAATGCTGTTCGGCAGTGGCTTGGCTGCGTGTGCGCATCCATTGCTCGCGATTTTGAAGCCTGGCGATCACGTGCTGTTTGCCGAGACGATCTACGTTCCGGCACGCAATATCGCGAACGAGTACTTGCTGCCGCGTGGTATCGCCTGCGAGTTCTACACCGGCGGTCACGAGGAAGTTGCCAAGCGCATCCGGCCCGAAACGCGCATGGTCTACCTCGACAATCCCGGCTCGATCGTGTTCGACATTCAGGATGTTCCAGCACTTGCTGCGGTGTGCAAGGGCCGTGGCAACGATATCTTGATCGCGGTCGACAATACCTGGGGTGCGCCTGGTCTCTATCGTCCGCTGACGCTGGGCGCCGATATCTCAATCGTCGCGATCACCAAGTATATCGCCGGCCACTCCGATTTGCTGATGGGTTCGGTCACCGGCAACGCGCGCTGCGCCGATCTTCTGTACAAGATGGCGGGTGTGCTGGGGCAGGTCGTGACGCCCGATGATGCGTACACGGCGTTGCGTGGCCTCCGCTCGGCGCATGCCAGGCTCGCCATGCAGCAGGCGAACGTGATGACGGTGATCAAGTGGCTACAGAAGCAACCCGAGGTCGAGCGCGTGCTCTATCCCGCCCTCGAGACCGATCCAGGGTATGCACTATGGAGGCGCGATTTTAGTGGCGCTAACAGTTTGTTCTCGGTGGCCTTCATACCGGGCATTGCCGCCGCGCACGCCAACCGATTCATCGATGCGCTGAAGATGTTCGGCATCGGCGCATCCTGGGGTGGCTATGAGAGCCTGGCATTGACCTATCCGCCGGACCGTTTGAAGGGTTGGACCGGCGGCAGCCTGATCCGCATGCACGTCGGCCTGGAAGACCCCGCCGACATCATCGCCGATCTGGAGCTGGGGTTTGCGGCGGTGCGGGGGTGAGTGGGGAGCGGGGGAGCAGGAGTTCAAGCCGGGGTAATCAGGTCGATGGGCCGTTGATCAGGGCGGTTGATCGCACCCTTAGCCCGCCGTCCGGACAACCTTACCGCGTTAAAACCAGAATTCCGGCCGCTTTGCCAGAAACAACGCCGCCCACCGACCTCAAAACCGGAACGCCCCACCCAGGCACCCGAACAACCCGCATTCGTTGTCAATGCGGTTATGGGTGCCGGCGCCTTTGTTTTCCCAGAAGTCGACGCTTTCGACGCGTAGCGTCTCGGCGCAGCTGCGGCTGCACGAAATCCAAGTGCCGCCCGGCAAGCGTACTTCACGATGACCGGCGCGCGCTATCCGCACTGGCCCGGAGACGACGCCGTGGCCAAAGCGGCTTTCAGCCGTAACCACACCTTCGCCGCCATATCCATAACCGTAGCCGCGTTGTGGTCCGCCAGCGGTCGCGCTGATGGCTGAAACGCCAAGGGCCGCGAGCGAAACGGCGATAGTTGCAACGAGGCGCATGTCTCAAATCTCCATATTGGGCAGACCTATCGAAGCGCGCGGGCGCGGGCGTACGATGCAATCTTGACCGTTAAACTACCATGAACGATCCGATCGAAATGGGGCGATTGAGAAGTTTCTCGACAGGTGTGGGCGGCGCGGCACAGTTCACGGTGAGCAGCGTAACCGGTGATGATCGCGAACTGGGGGGCGTGTGGCACAAATGGACTTTCATCCTCGACTGCCAGGACGCAAGCCCTTTCAGTGGCTGCAATAAGCCGCTACACGGGTGCTCCCGCATGCACTAATCGAGCGCATATCACCATGGCCGCCGCTGCTGCTTCTCCCCCCGGTTTCAATCCAGATTTCGTCACCGCGGCCGCAACGTCGAAAGCCTGGCCGTTCGAGGAGGCGCGCCGGCTGCTGCAGCGGCTGGAACGCATGGGTGCGACCGCTAAAGAAGTCATCTTCGAGACGGGTTATGGTCCATCCGGTCTGCCGCACATCGGAACGTTCGGCGAAGTCGCGCGCACCACGATGGTGCGTCACGCTTTCGAGGTTTTGACAGGCGGCCTTATCAAGACGCGGCTGATTTGCTTTTCCGATGATATGGACGGCCTGCGCAAGGTGCCCGACAACGTGCCGAATAAGGACATGTTGAAAGCGTATCTCGACATGCCGTTGACCAGCGTGCCGGATCCGTTTTCGAACGAATATCCGAGCTTTGCCGCCCACAATAACGCTCGGCTGCGGGCGTTTCTCGACCAGTTCGGATTTCAGTACGAGTTCTTTTCCGCGACTGCATGTTACAAGTCGGGCATGTTCGATGCGACGCTGTTGCGCATGCTCGCGGTCTACGACGATGTGATGGCGATCATCCTGCCGACACTGGGGCCGGAGCGGCAGGCGACCTACTCACCATTCCTTCCCGTATGCCGGCGCACCGGCCGCGTGCTGCAGGTGCCGATGATCGCGCGCGACGTTGCGGCCGGCACGATCACCTACATCGATCCGGAAACCAAAGAGCAGGTGACGACGCTTGTCACCGGCGGCCACGTCAAGTGCCAGTGGAAGGCCGATTGGGCGATGCGTTGGTGCGCGCTGGGCGTCGATTACGAGATGGCCGGCAAGGATCTGATCGACAGCGTCACGCTGTCGTCGCTCATCGTCAAGGCGCTGGGTTCGACGCCGCCCGAAGGTTTCAACTACGAGCTGTTCCTTGACGAGAACGGCCAGAAGATCTCGAAGAGCAAAGGCAATGGCCTAACCATCGAAGAGTGGTTGACCTACGCGCCGCCAGAGAGTTTGTCGGCGTACATGTACCAACGGCCGAAGTCGGCGAAGAAGCTGCACTTCGACGTGATCCCGCGCACGGTCGACGATTATCTGGCATTCCTGTCGAAGTATCCGGCCGAGACGTCGGCGGTCCAGGTCGACAATCCGGTTTGGCATATTCACAGCGGTCACCCACCTAAAGCCGAGTTGCCGATCACGTTCGCGCTGCTGCTCAATTTGGTGGCGGCGACCAACTCCGCCGAGACAGCGCAGCTGTGGGGGTTCATCAGGCGGCTGGCACCTGAGGCGACACCGGAAGGGCACCCACTGCTCGACCGGTTGGTCGGTTATGCGATCAGTTACTACGCAGCGTTCGAGAAGCCGAAGAAAGTTTTCCGCGCCGCCAGCGATCAGGAACGCGCCGCGTTGCTGGCACTCGATGCGGCCTTAGCTTCCGCCAAGATAGATGCGACGGCTGAGGAGCTGCAGAACATCGTGTTCGAAGCTGGCAAGTCGAACGGCTATACAAAAGAAACGCTGCGCTCCTGGTTCCAAGCGATCTACGAGGTACTGCTCGGCTCCTCGCAGGGACCGCGCTTTGGCTCGTTCATCGCGCTGTATGGCATCGGCGAGACGCGCGCTCTGATCGAGAAGGGGCTGGCGGGGGCCATGGTGAAGGCTGAAGCCAGCTAGATCGATTCATGGAACGACGTCTGGTTTTCACCACAGCAGACCTCCCGCTTCCCTCGTTGCGGCAGTGAGGCACCCCCGTACGCAATTACCTAAATCGCAGGTTGTCGCGTGAGAGCTCGCTAATAGAGCCGCAGCCCATTAGTTTCATCCCCCGCTCAATCTCTGCTCGCATGAGGCCAAGTGCTCGCTCTACACCAGCCTCACCCGCCGCCGCCAATGGGTAGAGATAGAAGCGTCCGACACCCACCGCTTTAGCACCTAACGAAAGAGCCTTCAGAACGTGGGTCCCGCGTTGGATTCCTCCATCCATCATCACATCGATCCGATCGCCAACCTCATCCACGATTTCCACTAGCTGATCGAATGGTGATCGCGAGCCGTCCAGCTGCCGGCCGCCGTGGTTCGACAATACGATGCCGGTGCAGCCGATCTCGACTGCCCGTTTAGCGTCGGCCACCGACATGACACCCTTCAGACAAAATTGGCCATTCCAAAGTCGAACCATGTCAGCCACATCGTCCCAATTCATGGAAGGATCGAGCATGTCCGTGAAGTACCGGCCGATCGACATGGCGCCGCTGCTCATGTCGACGTGCTCGTCCAGCTGGGGCATTTTGAAGCTTTCATGGGTGGCGTAGTTGATGCCCCACATCGGCTTGATGGCGAATTGGAGTATGCCACCCAGCGTCAGCCTGAATGGAATTGAAAATCCGGTACGGAGGTCGCGTTCGCGGTTGCCACCCGTGATGCTGTCTACGGTCAGCATCATCACTTCGACGCCAGCCCCTTTGGCGCGTTGCATCATGGCATGATTGAGGCCGCGATCCTTGTGAAAATAGAACTGATAAACTTGCGGCGTATCGTGAGCCTTGCGAAGTTCCTCCAGGCTGACAGTGCCAAGCGACGATACCCCGAACATGGTGCCGTACTTCGCCGCCGCAGCTGCGACGGCCCGCTCGCCCTGATGGTGGAACAGGCGCTGAAGCGCTGTGGGAGAGCAATAGAACGGTACGGCGAGCTTCTGGCCCAAGACAGTCACCGACATGTCGATGGTTCCCACTCCACGCAGGACATTGGGCACCAGGTCGCAGCGCTCGAAGCTCGCACTATTGTGGCGATGGGTCAGTTCGTCATCAGCTGCCCCGTCGATGTAGTCAAAGATCGGACGGGGCAGCCGCCGTCGGGCTAGCTCTCGGAAGTCATGAAAGTTGTGACAGTCTCGCAAGCGCATCTTCTTGTCCTGCTGGCAACTATGTTCCGGCGACGCAGCGGCACCCGTTCCGATCGCGGCGCTTGAACGTGAGTGGCGATGTCTGCGTCGGCGCAAATAGCAACGATCGCCGCAAGTCGAGAGCTCCGATCATAATCAGTATTTTGTTTGCTGTGCTATGATTTTGCGGCTTCGACCGCAATGTCGGGCGACGCTGGAAGAGGATCAGGCAATCCGCTAGAGAGTGTTGCGAGTGCGCCACGCAGGGCCGCAGCGACTTGCTGGCATTCGCTAGCCGACATCAGGTTTGGCTCCATCTGGAGCTGGAAATGCGGTGTTTCGGTGCGAATGATTTGGGACGTGGCGGCGAGGTTCACCTTGAGATCGATGACACCGTAAGTCGCGATGGGATAGGCGATACCTTTGACCCGGATCTGCCCCCGCTCCTCGCAATGGATCTCATCCTTCACGTGGGCGAATGTATCGTAGGAAATAAGCACGGTTCCGGGCGGGGCCTCCTGCTCCAGCCGGGAGGCGAGGTTCACGGCTCCGCCCACGATGGTGTAATCCATACGGTCCTCGCTGCCGAAATTGCCGACCGTGCAGAACCCGGTGTGGATGCCGATCCGGCAGCGTAAGGGCGCCTCGATGCCGGCGTCGCGCCAGACTTTTGCCAGCTCGCCGATACGCTCTTGCATGGCGATCGCCATCTTGACACAGGCAAGCGCATCCTCCCTGACGCCGCGGCTTTCGGGATCACCGAAGAACATCATGATGGCATCGCCGATATACTTGTCGATGGTTGCACCGTGCTCCAAGGCTATCTTCGACATTTCAGTCAGATAGTGGTTGAGGAGCTGGGTCAGATCTTCGGACTCCATCTTGTCCGTTGTCTCTGTAAAGCTGGCGATATCCGAAAAACACACCGTCAGTTTCTTGCGCTTGCTTGTTATGCTGACATCCTGGCGCCCGGTGAAGATCGAGTTGTACACCTGCGGCGCCAGATATTTGGAGAGTTTATTTGAAAGCGTTTGAAGAGCTGTCGACTTCTCGGTGAGATCCTCTTCCCGCTGTTTGAGCTCGGTGATGTCCGAGTAAACCGCAACCGCGCCGCCGTCATCGGTCCGTCGCTCGCTGACCATGACCCAGCGTCCGTCGGATCGCTGCTGAACCTGCGGCTCGCCCGGATTGCGATGCCGTGACAGACGCTCGGCAACCCATTCCTCGACCCTCCCCTCTGCATCCTTGACGTAGCCGCGCTCGGCCGATCGCCGAACGATACTCTCGAAGGTCATCCCCGGCGTCACGTCGATTTCGTGGCCCGCATAAAGCAGTTCCCGGTAGCAGGAGTTGCACAGGACGAGCCGGTCCTCGGCGTCGTAGAAGACGAATCCTTCCGAGATGCTCTCGATCGCTTCGACCAGGCGTCGCTCGCTGAGTTTGTGAGCCTCTTCCGCACGCCTGAGCGCCGTGATGTCGTAGATCCAGGCAACCCGTTTGCCGCCGACAAAGCTGATATGGCCGCCTTGGTACGCCACCTGAGGATAGGAAATGAGCACATTAACGAGGTCGCCATGCTTCTTCTTCCAGATGACCTCCTCATTCAACACTTGGTCACCCTTGCGTAGGGTCTCGACGATGCGCATCCGATGGTCAAGGTCGGACCAGAGCCGCTTGGTGTCGAAGTGGTCCATCTCTTCCCGGTCGTAACCAAACAACTCGCGTATGCGCGCATTGTGGAACAGCAGCCGCCCTTCCTCATCGACCACGTTGAGACCGGCAGGGCAGTACTCCAGGATTTCGCGAAATTGGCGCTCCTGCTCGGCCAACTGCGCTTCGCGTTGCTTCAGAGCCGTAATGTCATAGATCCATGAAACGCGCTTGCCACCGGCGAAGCTGACATGACCGCCGCGGTAGGCCACCTGAACGTAAGAAACCAGAGCATGAATTAACTGGCCCTGCTTCGTCTTCCAGATCACCTCCTCGTTCAGAAGTTGACCACCGCGCTCACGTAGCGTCTCAATAATGCGAGCACGGTGATCAAGGTCGTGCCAGAATCTTTTGGTGTCGAAGTTCTGCAACTCATCATTTTCGTAACCCAAGAGTTCGCGCAGTCTTGCGTTGTGAAAAACCAGCCGTCCGTCGTCGTCGACGAGGCACAGGCCAGCGGGGCAGAATTCGAGGAGTTCGCGAAACTGCCGCTCTTGCTCGGTGAACGGGGTCTCGTTCTCCACTGCGCTGATCGGGTCGGCGGACATATTCACCTCGCGCACCGGCTAAGCAGTGTGTTGAGAAGACCTACCACCATTGAGAGGGAGATTCGAGCACTTGCCCATGTCCCCCGGAACGCCAGAATTCTTCAATGTGAATGCTCGGAAATGGCCGCTTATGCCCTGACCGGACTCCCGATGCGGGCAATTGAATGAATTTTCTTCCGCTGGGCCGCGCTTC
>JANMNO010000048.1:0-23167 GCA_031374115.1 Hyphomicrobiaceae bacterium
GACCGGCGAAGTCGTCATCGCGCGGGCCAATCATCGTATCACCTATCCGTCGCGGATCCAGCTGGTAGCGGCGATGAACCCTTGTAAGTGCGGCGGCGGATCGCCTGGCCAAGCTTGTAAACGTGGGCCAAAGTGCGCCGCAGATTACCAGGGCCGCATCTCGGGCCCGCTGCTCGATCGCATTGATTTGCAGATTGAAGTGCCAGCGGTTTCGGCGTCAGATTTGGTGCTGCCCGCTCCGGCCGAAGGCAGCGCGGAAGTGCGCTCCCGCGTGATCGCGGCCCGCGAGCGTCAGCGCGATCGTTTGCATGCGCTGGGGGTCAAGAATATACGTACCAACGCTGAGACCTCGGGACAACTGCTGGAGGACATCGCCAAGCTCGACAACGATGGTAAAGCCCTGTTGGTCCAGGCTTCGCAAGCGCTGATGCTGACCGCGCGCGGTTTCCATCGCACTTTGAAAGTGGCCCGCACGCTTGCCGATCTCGACGGAGATATTCACGTCGGACGCATGCATATCGCAGAAGCGCTGAGTTATCGGGCCGAAACGCTTCGTCAGCAGCGTGTAGCAGCATGAATGGTTGCGAACCCCGGATCCATTAGGAGAGCGTGCACAAATCCATGATAATAAATCGTTGCAGCTGTCGTCTCGGGAACGAATTACGTTGTTCACGCAAGGATATCTTGCTTCGGTACTAGACGTTTGCGCCGAGATGACCATATGTAGACCAACGCTCCGGGAACCGGTCCGCAAAACCCGTGCGGGGCGAAGGGTTTAAGATTAAGTCAACTGATCAGTCATTTTGGGAAATCGCTCGAACATGATCAAGAAATTCAGCTACGCAATGCTTGGCGCGGTCACTGCGCTGGCGTTGACGATTGTGGTAGCCGATGCCCGCCCCGGTGGCAGCCGGTCGGTCGGATCGCGCGGCGCTAATACCACCAGCCCCGCTCCGCCGACAACCACCGCGCCTCGCGCCGCGGCGCCGGTACAGCAAGCACAACCCGGCTCGCAAGTCGCAGGTCAAAGCGCCGCTGCACGGCCAGGTGCTGCCGCTCCAGCTCGCAGCGGGTTCGGGTCGATGCTGATGGGTGGTTTGCTTGGCGCAGGTCTGTTCGGCTTGTTGTCGGGTAGTGGCCTGTTTGCTGGCCTGGGCTCTTTCGCCGGCCTGCTCGGGTTCGTCCTTCAGTTGGCTCTGATCGGTGGCTTGGTCTACCTTGGCCTGATGTTCTTCCGTAGCCGCAACCAGCCAGCCATGGCGTCGGCCCAGGCATCGAGCGCTACCCAGCGGCAAACGCAGGAATTCGCCCGGCAAGGCGCGCAACTGGGTGGTGGTGCCCCTGCACTCGCCAAGCTCAACATTTCTGCCGACGATTTCAGTTCGTTTGAACGCCTTCTCGGCAACATCCAATCAGCTTATGGACGCCAAGACAAAAGCGCCCTGCGGGCTCTGACCACGCAGGAAATGCTCAACTATTTCGACGACGAACTGTCAGCCAATGCCGAGAAGGGTGTCGTAAATCGCATCTCCGATGTGAAGCTGCTTCAGGGCGATCTGTCGGAAGCGTGGGGTGAAGCAGGCGCCGAATACGCCACTGTCGCAATGCGCTACGCGATCAATGACACGACGATCGAGACCGCATCCGGCCGCGAAGTTGCCCAGGGTCCCGCCGAGGTCACGGAGGTGTGGACGTTCCGTCGCAATCCAGGCGCCAATGCTCTGTCATGGAAGCTTTCGGCGATCCAGCAGGTCTGATCCGGCGGAGGAGATACGCGGCACCAAAAATAAAGAGGCGGTACCCGACGGTATCGCCTCTTTATTGGTTTGGGCATCAGCGACTACAGAATAAACTTTGAGAGATCTGCGTTCTTCGCAAGGTCGCCGACTCGCTCCATCACGTACCCCCCGTCGATCTTCACGATCTGACCGGGTTTATCCGATGCCTCGAACGAAATTTCGTCGAGCACGCGTTCGATCACGGTCTGCAATCGCCGCGCACCAATGTTTTCGACCGTGGAGTTTACCAGCACTGCGATGTCGGCGAACGCATCGATCGCATCGTCGGCGAATTCGAGCGTTACGCCTTCGGTCCCCATCAGCGCCACGTATTGCTTGATCAGGCTCGCTTCCGGTTCGGTCAGGATACGCCGCAAATCTTCCCGCTCCAGCGGCTTGAGCTCGACGCGTATCGGTAAACGGCCCTGCAACTCGGGCAGCAAGTCCGACGGCTTCGACACATGGAAAGCGCCTGAGGCGATGAACAGAATGTGGTCTGTCTTCACCGCTCCGTGCTTGGTCGAGACAGTGGTGCCTTCGATCAGCGGCAGCAGATCTCGTTGCACGCCCTCGCGGCTGACATCGGCGCCCGCCCGGCCAGCATCGCTGCGTGAGCAGATCTTGTCGATCTCATCGAGAAAAACGATGCCGTTGTCCTCAACCGAGCGCAGAGCTTCGGTGGTAATCTGGTCGCTATCGAGCAGCTTGTCGCTCTCTTCCGCGATCAGCACGGCATAGCTATCCTTGACCGTCACGCGGCGCGGTTTCAAGGCGCCGCCGCCCAAGGCCTTGCCGAGCATCTCGCCGATATTGATCATGCCGACTGATGATCCAGGCTGGCCGGGTAGCTCGAACATCGGCAGGCCGCCGCCCTTGCTGTCCGATACCTTGATCTCGATTTCCTTGTCGCCGAGTTCGTTGTTGCGCAGCCGGCGGCGGAAGCTTTCGCGGGTGGCTGGCTGTGCACCTTCGCCCACGAGTGCATCGAGCACGCGTTCTTCGGCCGCCTTCTCAGCCCGCGCCTTGACTTCCCGGCGCTTGGCGTCGCGCACCAGTGTGATCCCGATCTCGACGAGGTCGCGGATAATGCTGTCGACGTCGCGGCCGACGTAGCCGACCTCGGTGAATTTTGTCGCCTCGATCTTGATGAAAGGCGCACCCGCGAGTTTCGCCAAGCGACGCGAGATTTCTGTCTTGCCGACGCCGGTCGGTCCGATCATCAGGATATTTTTAGGAAGTACTTCTTCGCGCAACTCGCCGGTCAGTTGCTGGCGGCGCCAACGATTGCGCAGTGCAATGGCGACCGCGCGCTTCGCATCGGCTTGGCCGACAATATAACGATCGAGCTCCGAGACGATCTCACGCGGCGAAAAATTGGTCATCGGATCATCGTTCTCCGCGTGGAAGGATCATAACGCACTCCAGAGCAGGAACACGGCCGCGCGCCAAGACCGTGTGCCTCAGCGACTACATATATGGTGCGGACGGCGGGACTTGAACCCGCACGACCTTTTGGGTCAACGGATTTTCACACCACTTCGGCTTTCGCCGCCGCTCGATGCCCTTGAAGGTCCGAGCGTTCGTGGTCCGGACTATCCCTTCGCCGTGCCGCTGTATCGTAACAAGTAATTGTCATCACAGTGGGTTAGGCGCCGCCCGTCTAGTCTCTACACCTTCCGCTACGGGCCTTGAAAGGCCCACACCGGCTTGGCTCGGGATTAGCAATCCGATGCTCGATCGCGCCGAATGAGCCTTCCCCGACTTTGAGCGGTTCTGCACCGGCGGTTTCCAGCCGGGCACTCAAAAATCCTTATCTTTAAGTCCGTTGCGTCTACCGATTTCGCCACGTCCGCAAATGTGGTCGGCGCTGTGATAGCCGGTTCAGCGTGTGCATACCAGTGCTCTTTATGGGCTGCATTGCGCCCGCGATCTCACACCTGACAATTGCCCTCGCATCGGCTAAAACGCCGTCGACCCTTTTTCATACGCACCGAACAGAACGACAAACGGAGACGGACCATGGCGAAAGTTGCTTGGATTGGGCTTGGCGTAATGGGCTATCCGATGGCGGGTCACGTCGCCCAGAAGGGCGGCCATGACCTCACTGTCTATAACCGCAATGCGGCCAAGGCCGACGCCTGGGTTAAAGAATACGGTTCGGGACGCACCGCGCCCACGCCTGCTGCTGCCGCTAAAAACGCCGACTTCGTGTTCTGCTGCGTTGGCAACGACAAGGATCTGCGCGCCGTCACCATCGGCAAAGACGGTGCATTCTCCGGCATCAAGAAGGGCGCGATCTTCATCGACAACACGACGGCCTCGGCCGACGTCGCCCGTGAGCTTGACGCCGCTGCAACTGCCGGCGGCTTCGGCTTCCTCGACGCGCCAGTATCGGGCGGTCAAGCTGGCGCGGTCAACGGCGTGCTGACCGTCATGGTGGGTGGCGACAAGGCCGTCTTCGAACGCGCTCAACCAGTCATTGCCAACTATGCGCGCATGACAACGCTGATCGGACCGGCGGGTGCCGGGCAGTTGACCAAGATGGTCAACCAGATCTGCATCGCAGGCCTAGTCCAGGGCTTGTCCGAGGGCTTGCACTTTGCCCAGAAGGCCGGCCTCGATATCCCAGCCGTAATGGAGACGATCGCCAAGGGTGCGGCCGGTTCATGGCAGATGGAGAACCGTTGGAAGACGATGGAAGCCGGCAAGTTCGACCACGGGTTCGCCGTCGACTGGATGCGCAAGGATCTCTCCATTTGCCTCGACGAAGCCCGCCGCAACGGTGCAAGCTTGCCGGTCGCAGCCCTGGTCGACCAGTTCTACTCGGAAGTGCAAAAGATGGGTGGCGCGCGTTGGGATACGTCGAGCTTGATTGCGCGCCTGAACAATGCCGACAAGAAGTAAGCGGACACGATCCGCGCGGTTGTTTTCCGCGGGTCCTGCTTCAACAGTGACGGAGGTGACCCGTGCACGATTTACCGCCGCTGGAGCAAGGCCATCTCTCGTTGGGCGTTCGCGCGCGCTTCATCGATGGCGTTAACGGGCTCAAACTCCACATTCTTGAAGCAGGGTTTGAACAGCCGGGGCGTCCGCTGATCCTGCTGCTGCATGGGTTCCCTGAACTCGCCTACTCATGGCGCAAGGTCATGGTGCCGCTTGCCGCTGCGGGCTTTCATGTCGTGGCGCCAGACCAGCGCGGCTATGGGCGGACGCAAGGGTGGAGCGCGGACTTCGAGCAGGACTTGCGGCCGTTTTCGATGCTGCACCTGACTCGCGACGCGCTGGCTCTGGTCTTCGCACTAGGACATCGATCGATACCGGCGGTCGTCGGTCACGATTTTGGTTCGCCGGTCGCCGCTTGGTGCGCGCTGACGCGGCCCGATGTATTTCGCTCAGTGGTGTTAATGAGCGCGCCCTTTGCCGGGCCGCCGGCGTTGCCGTTTGGAGCAGCGCTATCAAGCGCGGTGGCGACCTCGGCGACGGAGGATACCGCCGACGCGCTGGCCGCATTGTCGCCGCCGCGCAAGCACTATCACTGGTACTATTCGACCCCGGAAGCCAACCGCGACATGTGGCACAGCCCGCAGGGAATGCATGCGTTCCTGCGCGCCTACTTCCATCACAAGAGTGCAGACTGGCCGGACAACGAGCCTTACCGTTTGAAGGAGTGGTCGGCTGAGGAACTTGCCAAGCTGCCAACTTATTACGTCATGGATCGGGATAAGACGATGCCGGAGACGGTCGCGCCATTCATGCCGGCAGCGGCGCAGATCGCGTCTTGCGAGTGGCTGAGCGAAGCTGAGATGGGTGTCTATGCGGCCGAGTACATGCGGACCGGTTTCCAGGGCGCATTGAATTGGTATCGCACCCGCTTCGACGCCGGTCTCAACGCTGAACTCATGCTCTATGCTGGCCGCACCATCGACGTGCCGTCGATGTTTATCGCGGGGAAAAGTGATTGGGGGGTATACCAAGTGCCAGGCGCCTACGAGCGCATGCAGCATCAAGTCTGTACCCAGATGACGGCGAGCCATCTGATCGAGGGGGCCGGGCATTGGGTGATGCAAGAACAGCCCGGACGGGTGTCCGAGCTGCTAGTGACGTTTTGCAAGCAATAAAGAGCCGCTCATGGGCGGCGGGGTTACTTCTTCTTCCCGCCGGGCCCGAATTGCTCGAGATAGGCGAACAGATCGGCTGCGTCCTTCTCGTCCTTCACGCCGGCAAATGCCATTTTGGTGCCCGGCATCGCAGCCTTGGGGTCCTTGATGTAGTTGAGGAAGGTCGCCTTGTCCCAGATCAGGCCCGAATTCTTGTTTGCTTCGGAATAGTTGAAACCTTCGATCAAACCCGACTTGCGGCCGATAATCCCATTCATCAATGGTCCAACCCCATTCTTGGCAGTTTCGCCGATTTGGTGGCAGGCGCGGCATTTCTTGAAGACTTCTTCCCCATTCGCAGCGTCCTGCGCCCAGGCGACGCCCGTCGATGCAGTTACGCTAAGTGTGAGAGCCAAGATGAAACGACGCATTGGGATCCTCCGGTGGAACATTCCTTCTGAATACGGTACGATAAATTCCGGCGCAAGCCGAAGGTTGCCCCATCCTGGCGTGACAAAACGCCGAGGCTGTAACGATCATTTACCCCATCGTAGCGCGATCGGATCGAGCGGGCGCGCCAGTTCCAGCAGGCCCGCCTTGGTTTGCGGATGCAAGGCTTCGAGCGGGTGACGTACGGCGTCAGACTTGATGACACCGCCGGCCGCAAACACGGCCTTGCACGCGCGCAATCCGCATTGACGATTCTCGTAGTTGATCAGCGGCAACAGGCGCTCGTAACGGCGAAGAGCATCCGCGCGACGACCAGCTTCATGATGCGTCAGAACCGGTTTGATCAGATCCGAGATCATCGCGCTGGTCATGGTGCCGGTGGCACCAGCGTCGAGATCTGCCATCAGCGTGATACCCTCCTCGCCGTCGAATGGACCCTCGATCACAGCACCACCGGCGGCAATGAGCGCACGCAACTTGGCAGCCGTGCCCGGCACCTCGATCTTGAAATAGCGCACCAGCGGCACCTCCTTAGCCAACCGCACCAGGAATGCCACCGAAAGATTGACGCCGCTCAACGGCGCGTCCTGCACCATGAGCGGAATTTGTGCAGCGTCTGCAACGGCTGCAAATTGTGCGATGATTCCGGCCTCATCCGCCCTCAAGAGCGCGCCGTGATAGGGCGGCATCAGCATCAACATTTTGGCACCGGCTTTGGCCGCCCGGCGTCCTCGATCGGCGGCGATGAGCGTACTGAAGTGGCTGCACGTGACGATCACCGGAACACGGCCGTTGACGTGGCTCATACTCAGGTCGAGCAACGTGTGGCGCTCGGCATCGGTGAGCAAAAACTGTTCGGAATAATTGGCAAGGATGCAAATGCCATCGACGCCCTGATCAATCATGCAGTCGAGCACGCGGCGCATGCCGTCGAGATCGAGATCGCCGTTATCGCTAAAGGGCACCGGTGCAATCGGGAAAATGCCGGAGTAGGGTTTGACCTGCGTCATGGGTTCACTCGTTTGCTATCGTTATGGAACGGAAGCCGTAGAAACGTCCCAGGATTGCAGCAATCAACGGCCATGCGAGCAAGAACACCGCCAGCGTCATCAACGTGCCGACGAGGTAGTTGCTCCAGAACGTGGTGAGCG
This sequence comes from Hyphomicrobiaceae bacterium, assembly GCA_031374115.1. Classification (GTDB taxonomy): domain Bacteria; phylum Pseudomonadota; class Alphaproteobacteria; order Rhizobiales; family Hyphomicrobiaceae; genus JAKFWF01. The sequence goes on from JANMNO010000048.1 coordinate 7,477, forward strand.
ACCCGCCAGACATGATCATCGATTGGCGAAACGCATCCTCTGCCTTATCGCCGACGATCATGGCGAGCACCATCGGGGCAATCGGATAATCGAGCTTCTTGAATATGTAACCGACGACGCCAAACATCAGAACCAACCACAAGTCGAACGTCGAGTTTGAAACCGTGTACGCACCGACCAGTGATACGACCACGATCAACGGGCCGATGATCGCGAACGGAATACGCAAGATCGCGGCGAACAGCGGTACCGTGAACAATACCAGGATCACCGCCACGACATTGGCGACGTACATCGAGGCAATCAGTCCCCACACGAACGTCTTGTGCTCGACAAACAGGAGCGGTCCCGGTTGCAATCCCCATATCATCAAACCGCCCATCATCACGGCTGCGGTCGCAGAACCGGGTATGCCGAGGGCCAGCATCGGCAGCATCGCGCAGGTGCCGGCCGCGTGATCAGCGGTCTCGGGCGCGATGACGCCTTCCGGCTCGCCCTTGCCGAAGTTCGCAGTTCGCTGGGAAAACCGGCGCGCCAGGCCGTAGCTCATGAACGATGCGGCCGTCGGTCCACCCGGCGTAATGCCCATCCAGCAACCGACGAGACTCGATCGCAACAGCACCGCCCAGTGACGCGGCATAGCGGCGATGACAGACAGCACATCGCGGGGTGACACGCGCGCCGGGATGCCTCGAAACTCGAGCTTCTCCTCCATCGTCGCCATCAACTCGCCGACACCGAACAAGCCGATGACGGCGACGAGAAAGCTCACACCTTTGATGAGTTGCGGAATTTCCCAAGTCAACCGCAGGCTGCCCGATATGGTATCCATGCCAATCGCGGCGAGTGCGAAACCGATGCCAGCCGATACGATCGTCTTGAACGGCGATGCGCCGCCAAGGCCAACGAAGCTCGCGAACGCCAGCAGATAGACGGCAAAATACTCCGGCGAGGAGAACTGGTGCGCGAATTTTGCCGCGACGCCCGACAGAAGGGTTATCAAGATCACACCGAATAGCGCGCCGAAAGCGGCCGAGAGAAACGCATAGGCGAGCGCTTCGGCGGCACGGCCTTGCTTCGCCATCGGATGACCGTCGAAGGTGGTCGCGACCGAGGACGGCTCGCCCGGGATGTTGAACAAGATCGAGGTCGTTGAGCCGCCAAACAACGCACCCCAGTACATGCTGGCGAGCAGGATGATCGCAGATACCGGTTCCATCGAGAAGGTCAGCGGGATCAGCAACGTCACGCCGTTCGGAGCACCTAGACCTGGGAGCACGCCGACGAGGATGCCGAACAACACACCAACGACCATCAGCGAGAGATGATACGTCGTCAGCACGACGCCAAACCCGTGCATCAGGTTGCCGAAGTTTTCCACGTAAACAACGTCTCCCGATCAATGGCCGTTTTGTTCAGTGGATGCCTACAAGGGCTTCGAGTGCGCCTTTGAGCAATGGCACGCGCAACCAAATCTCAAAGAGCAGGAAAAAAGTTGCGGTCGTGCCGAGGCTGACCGCGAACGCGCTAGCGATCCGATATCCGCCCTGCACGATCATGACGAACAGCAGGTAGGTCATCGTTGCGGCGTAGAAGCCGGCCTGGATGCTGAGCGCGACGAAGGCCACCATCGGCAACGAGAACGCCGCCAACCGCTTGAACCCTCCTCGCGTCAGAAAGACTTCGCCGCTCGAGGACTTCAGCAACGTCTGCAAGAGCACACCGATGCCGCCGGCGATGATGATGAGCCCGATCCAAAACGGGAAATAGCCGGGCTCCGGTCCACGATCCCCCCAGCCGCGGTTATGCTCCGTGGCGCCGATCACGATCAGTGCGCCAAAAGCGATTACCAGGAGTGCGGCGACGATTTCGATTACCTTGCGCGAGACGACGGTGCGCTCGTCCGGGTCGGCGTCCGGGCGCCTCTCACCCGCCGGTGATCCTGCGTCCTCCGCGCTCGCGGGTTGGTTGGCGTTCACTTGGCAAGCCAACCTTGCTCGGCAAAGATGGTCTGAAAGCGGGCGTGATCTTCGCCGATGAACTTCTTGAATGCTTCGCCGCCGACGAACTCGCTCGTTTGTGCCGTCTTCTCGATGTAGTCCTTCCACTCGGGCGTTTTCGAAACCTTATCGAGCACGTCGACGTAGAAGGCTGCCACGTCTGCGGGCACATTACCCGGCATCAGCACGACGCGCGGCTGCTGAAAGCGATCGACGGCAAGACCTTGCGACTTGCAGGTCGGGATGTCGGACCACGCTTGCGTTTCGGTCACCCTTGGACCAGCCGGCAAAGTCTTGAGGTTGAACACGCAGAGCGCGCGCACCGTGCCGGCACGCCAACTGCCGATCGATTCGCTCGGGTTATTGACGTGGCTATCGACGTGTCCACCCGTCAGTTGCACATCGGCTTCAGCGCCAGACTTGAACGGCACATAGATTAGCTTCGTGCCGACGGCCTTTTCGGTCAATTTGGTGACAAGCTCGTCGCTGTCCTTCGACTGCGCCCCCGCCATCTTCCATTTGCCGTCTTTGGCCTTCACCGCTTCGATAAAGGCTTTCGGATCCTTGATCGGCTGATCCGCCTTGACCCACAAGATGAACTCATCGAAAGCCATTGCGGCGAGCGGCGTCAGGTCATTGTGGGTGAAGCCGACCTTCGCGCCCAGCGGGAGTGCGTACGAATTGTGCGTGCCGAACACGAGCTTATGTGCATCGCTGGCGGCGGACTTCACATAGACGTAACCCTCCGCGCCCGAGCCGCCGGCCTTGATCGACACGTTGATCGGCTGCGGCATCAAGTTGTGCTTCTGGATGATCGATTGCACCGTCCGTGCGAATATGTCGGTGCCGCCGCCCGCACCAGCCGTGACGACGAACTCGACCGGTCGCGATGGCTGCCAGGCGAAGGCCGGCATAGCCGACGCCATCAACGCCGTGACACCGATAAGAACACGGCCGAACCGTGGCATGACCTTTGATTGCATGTTCCCGCTTCCTCACCTAGCGCGTCGTTTGTTGACGCTTCGTGTTGGCGTACTCGCCTTCAAGCAGCTTTGCTGCTGCTTCGATTGGATTTCGCAGCAAACCTCGCTGCGAGTAGCAGTGCCGCCTTGCTTGCTCCGATGTTGGCAATACCTTTGCCGGCGATATCGTAGGCGGTTCCGTGTGCTGGAGTGCACACGGGTGCGTTGTAGCCGCCGATCAGTGTCACGCCGCTCTCGAAACCCATCAGTTTCATCGCGATCTGCCCCTGGTCGTGATACATCGTTTGCACCGCGTCGAAGTCGCCGCGCTTCGCTCGCAGAAACACTGTATCGGAGGGAAACGGTCCTTCGCAGATGATGCCACGCGCCTTCGCTTCGGCGACAGCTGGCGCAATTTCCTGATCATCCTCGTGGCCAAAGTTGCCACCATCGCCTGCATGAGGGTTCAGACCAGCGACCGCAATGCGAGGCTTTTCGAAACCCGCTTCGCGCATGCAGCGATCGGTCAGCACCAGTCCGTTGACGACTGCATCCTTGGTGATCAACGCCGCGACGCCGGAGATCGGCACGTGCGACGTAACCCGCGCGTTCCACAGGTGATCGAGCACGTTGAACTCGCGTCCCGGACCACCGCCTAGATCTTCGGTGATGATTTCAATCTCGTCGACGTAGGGTGGATAGCCGAGCCGCATCGCGTGCTTGTTGAACGGCGTGAAAGTCACCGCTTCGGCATCGCCCTTCCGAGCAAGCCGCAACGCGGTGCGAAAGTTCGTAAGGGCGAAGCTGCCGCCGGCAGCCGAGCTTTGCCCGGTCGTCAAGCTCGCCGGATCGAGGTGCCCGAGATCGAGGAGAACGGCGCCTTGGTCGAAATTTGGCTTGCCGTGTTCGGGCTTCCAATCGCCTAGGTCGACACTTACCCCGGCGATGCGGCAGCCTTCGGCGAGGGCGCGCCGGTCACCGATCACGACGTAGTTGGCGGCGCTGCGCACTTCGTTGTCGGCCAACAGTTTCGCGGTCAGTTCAAGGCTGATGCCGGAGGGGTCGCCCATGGCGAGCGCAATGACCGGTTTAAATGCGGGATTGCTTCTAGTGTCAGCCATTGTTCGATCACGCCCTGCAAAAATGTGCCAGCCACAGTGTGCACGCAATGTTCATGTCGTCAACGGTTGGCTGGATTCGGGGCGCCATGTGAAACTGCGTGTCTCGAAACAACAAGGTTAAGTAGCAAAATCTAAGAGTTTTTTTGATCTCGGAACTGGCTTCCGTTGTTCTGCCACAGTCGCGTTTCAAGACCAGGATCGGGGACTTGACGGACCTCGCAGTCAATCATTCACCTTTGGACTAGCGGTATGCTGCGTAGCGTAATCATTATTGGGACAATCATTTCCGGCACGGCGGCCTTGGCCGAGCCAGCGTCCATGAGGGGCCAAGCCATCAAGGAGCTGGTGCCCGGATCGGTCATTCACATCGACACGCCGCTCGGCTCGAAGCTGCCGGTTCGATACACGGATGATGGTCTGATGTCAGGTGAAGCCGGCGGTCTTGCATCATACCTTGGATCTGCCACCGATCGCGGCAAATGGTGGGTCGAAAACGACAAGCTTTGTCAAAAATGGTTCAAGTGGTTTGACGCCGAAATCAAGTGTCTGCAGTTGCGCCAACAAGGTCAGCGGATTTTCTGGAACAGCGACGACGGCACGACCGGCACCGCAACGATTGCGATGAGAACGCCTCCGGTTGCGGCACCGTCACTGGCTCCTGCTTACGCGATGAGCCTCCGCGCGCCCCAATCTGTTAGTGCGGAGCCGGCCGAAGCGAGCGTAGCGGAGCCACCCATCACTGCGCCCAAACCGCAGGCGGTAAAGCCGATCGCAATCGCGCCAAAGCCAGTCAAGCCGGCCGTCATCAATCAAGCCCCTCCTGAAAAAACAGTCGCGGCGCTACCGCTTTCAGAGGCGGCGTCCAAGAAAGAGAAGTCAAACAGCGCCGCGCGTACGCTACAACAGCCGGCCGCCGCACCGGCAATTCCACCCGTGAAGTCAGCGCCCGAGCAATTGAAAGTCGCAACCTCGCCTCAGCTATCGACGCCTGCGAACCCGGCGTTCAAAGTGGCGGGTGTCGGCGAAGACGATGTTCTGAATATTCGCAACGGGCCATCATCCGAGCATCCGCCTGTCGGTGCGATCCCGGCCGATGGTCAGGGCGTAAGGATGGCCGGCTCCTGTCAGTCCGAATGGTGCCCGATCGTCTATCGCGGCGTCAGCGGTTGGGTGAACCGTATATACCTCATCGAGGACGTCAAACTGCAAGGCTCGGCTTGGCTGGGCGCGAACCCTAACCCTAACCGTGAACGACGCCTGCCCAACTAAGACGCAAGCGTGCTCGAGCCCGGTTCAGACGCCGGATTGGGTCCTGGCGAACTGGCTCAGCAAATCGATCAATTGCTTTGTATCGCAAGGTTTACGCAGCATGGCCACGGCGGCACGATCGGCATTGGTTGGCAAAGCCTGATAGCCGGTCACGATCGCATAGGGGACTTGACGTGCAACAAGACTATCAACGAGCCGATCGGCGAAAGCATCGCCCAAATTCAGGTCGACCAGTGCGAAATCGACATCTTCGCCGCTCAAACAGTCCATCGCTTGGCAGACGGTGCCGAATGGACCAAGAATATGAGCCCCTTCTTCTTCAAGCAGTACCGCGAGCGTGTCAGCAAAAAGCCACGAATCCTCTGCTATCAGGACACGCATTTCAAGCAGCCGGCCACGCCCAAGGCGTGTCTTGACTTCACTCATCGACGTCTCCCCGCTCGCTGATTAAGCGATCAACCGAACATTTGAATGATCAGCGCTCGTCATACCTGTGTCAAGCGTTAAGCTGTTGCAGTGCAGCAACGAGAGTATGAGGCGCGAACGGCTTGCCGATGAACGGAGCGGCCGCCAACAAGCCGGAGCGCTGGCGATCGGCATAGCCGGAAATAACCAGATACGGCACGCCGCGCTTGCTAAGTGCCGCCGCAATCGGTGCGGCGCTCGCACCGCCCAGGTTGGCATCGAGCACGGCAGCATCGAACTCGCAACTATCGAGCAATTGCAGCGCGCTTGTAATCGATCCAGCGATGCCGGCAACTTCTATCCCGGCATCCAGAAGCGTTCGTTCAATCACCGTTGCGATCAGCCATTCGTCTTCGGCGATCAGCACGCGCATGCGGTCTGCTCCAGTCGCGCAGATTGAGCGCTTTCCACGGCTCTGGCCGTAGGTGCAGTAAGATTCCAGGTCAGCCCCGTTGCCGGATACTCTAAAACCACCGTGGCATCGAGCTGGTGCGTTGCCATTTCGGCCATCACTTTGTAGCCAAAGCCGCGCTTGCCGGGGCGTTTGACGGGCGGGCCGCCGGTTTCGATCCAACTCATCTGGAATGCGCCGTTGACCGACCAGGCGATATGGACTGAGCCGTCGGCGGTCGATAGCGCGCCGTACTTCGCGGCGTTCGTCGCCAGTTCGTGCAGTGCCATGCCGATGGCCTGCGCGGCAGCGGGCTTGAGCACGATGGTTGGGCCATCGAAAGTAATCCGGGAACCCAGCAAGCTGCCGAAATGAGCCAGCTGCGAATGTGCAAGATCGGCCACGTTTACGCCTTCCCAGGCACTCAAGGACAGTAGATCATGGCTCGTCGCCAGCCCGGCGATACGCCGATTGAATGTTTCGACAAAATCAGCCGGCGATTCCTCTCGCGCGGTGTGGAATGCGACGGCTTGGGCGACACTCAGCAAATTCTTAGCGCGATGATTGACCTCGCCAACGAGCAGTTCCACCTGCTCCTCGCTGCGCTTGCGCTTCGTGATATCGGAAAGCGTGCCCACATAACCGGAAATTTTTCCGGTTTCATCGTACTCGGGAATGGCTTGATCATACACCCAGACGATCGGGCCTCCTGGTTTCTGGAAGCGATACTCAGCCATCAACGGCAGCTGACGTTGATTGGCGTCCAGCCACTGACTCACGATCGAGGCGACATCGTCGAGATGCATTGCGTCTGCCCAGCTCCCTCCGAGTGCTTGAGCTTCACTCATGCCGGTGATCTCGAGGCACCGCGCATTGACGTAGATGCATCTGCCATCCGTTCTCGTGCGGTAGATGCCAACAGGCGAGGCCGCCGCAAGATTGCGAAACTGCTGCTCGCTCGCGCGCAGTTTGTCCTCAACCGCGCGCCGCTCGTTGAAAAAGGCAATGAGTACGAGCGCGCACAGGGCGATCGACAGCAACGTCACGCGCGCGTCGAATATGCGATCGGCGATCGGAACGCTCGGATTGCCGAAGTGCCCGAGGCTGCTCGTGGTGGCCCACACGATCATCAGCGCGACGATGAGCAGGCCTGCGGTCAAGAACTTTGAGCCGGTGCGTGCTGCCATCCAAAGCATCACAGGGAAGATAACTGCAACCGGTATTGGGACTTGCCAAGCGGCCTGATCGGGTTGGGTGAAGTAGGTAAATCCAGTGATCGCAATCAACACGGACAGCGCAGCCGTGCCTTCCGGCCGGTAGCGCGGCTCGGTCGCGGCACTTTCGGCATGCGCCATCGAAACGAGAAACGGCGCGAAAGTGAGAATGCCGATCGCGTCCGACTGCCACCACGCCAGCCAAATGTGGAACCAGTCCGCTGTAGAGTGTCCCAAGAGGGTTATCGTGAGCGCTGCCACAGCGCCGCTCAACGCCGGCGCGATGCTGGCGGCCGCACAGAACCAAAGTCCTGCTCGAAGGTTTTCGAAGTTGAATGATCGCGGTGACGAGCGCAGGATGATGGCGGCAAACAGTAGCGCCTCGCTCGCATTGCATAGGCCGAATGCGACGGCTATCGCGGTGTTGCGGCCGGCCAGCAAATTTGCTGCAATCGTCGCAATGAATACGCCTAATGCAACCATCCACCGACGATGCTTACCCACCAGTAGGAGCGCGCCCGCAGCGATCCCGGAGGCTGGCCAAAACACCGCCACCCCTTCCGGCTGGGCCAGCAAAGCCAATCCCAGTCGAGCGCCTGCGAAGTAGGCAATGCCAACAACGATGACGCACGCAACTTGGGAGATGAACATCAAGGCCGTTTCCCGGACAGCGGACTCAACCGGTATTCTACCCACTAACGACTAGAACGGATCATTAGTCGCCAAATCGTGTTGAGGCCGCAAGTGCAATCTGGATCAGCCGGAAAACTGCATGTCGGAAGCAGCCCTCTTTAAACGTCCTAGTAAGCAAAACCTGATCGGAGAACTAAGATGCAATACGCCATTCTTTGCTACCACGATGAGAAAGTGACATGCGCCTGGAGTCAGGAGCAGGACGACGCCGTCATGGCCAAGCTTGGTATCGTACAGGAAAAACTCGTGCGGCAAGGCAAACTTGGGCCGGTGGCGAGGCTACTGCCGACAACTGCTGCGACGACGTTGCGCAAGGACCGCGAGCCTGCGCTCGTCATCGACGGTCCGTTTGCCGAAACCAAGGAGCAGCTGCTTGGTTTCTACGTCATCGATGCCACGTCGCTCGACGAGGTCCTCGACATCGCAAGGGAGCTCGGTCAGGCCAATCCGGGGGGAGCTTACGAGATCCGGCCCGTTGGCTTCTTTTATCCTGGAAAGACTGCAGCGTGACCGACCCCGATTGGATTAGCTCAGTATTGACGGCTGCGCGTCCGCAGGCGGTCGCAGCGCTGCTACGTTACTTCCGTGATCTCGACACGGCGGAGGAGGCCTTTCAGGACGCCTGCCTGCGGGCGCTCAAGGCTTGGCCGAAGAATGGTCCGCCGCGCGACGCCGCTTCGTGGCTGATCATGGTCGGTCGCAATGCGGCACTCGACAGCAAACGCCGGCAAGGTCGCGAGCGGCCCTTACCGGCCGAGGAGTTGATATCCGATCTCTCCGATGCTGAAGCCGCACTCGCCGATAGAATCGACGAGACCGACTATCGTGACGACATTCTTCGGCTACTGTTCGTGTGTTGCCATCCCGAATTGCCAGCGACCCAACAGGTGGCGCTGGCGCTGCGCATTGTGTCGGGGCTTTCTGTCAGACAGATCGCGCGTGCGTTCCTCGTATCTGAGGCGGCTATGGAGCAGCGCATCACGCGAGCTAAGGCGCGGATTGGTCAAGCCAACATTCCGTTCGAGGCACCCGGCGCGGCGGAACGTGCCGAGCGTGTGGCAGCGGTCATCGCCATGATCTATCTCGTTTTCAACGAAGGCTACACGTCCGACCACCGCGAACTTGGAGCGCGCGGTGCTTTATGCGCAGAGGCGATCCGGTTGTCGCGTCTGTTGCTGGGTTTGTATCCAACCGAACCCGAAGTGATGGGATTAACGGCGCTGCTGCTATTTCAGAACGCACGCTCTGCCGCCAGGTTTGACGCAAACGGCGCGGCTGTTCTGCTTGATGATCAAGATCGTGCGCTGTGGGACCGCCGGCACATTACTGAGGGATTGGCGCTGATCGACAAAGCTTTGCGCCATGGCCGGCCGGGACCCTATCAGGTGCAGGCCGCGATCGCCGCGATTCATGCGCGTGCTGCGCGGGCTGAGGACACGGACTGGGCCCAGATCGACCTGCTATATGGCACGCTGGAACGGATGCAGCCGTCGCCCGTCGTAAGCCTCAATCGCGCGGTCGCCGTCGGCAAGGTTCGCGGGCCTGAGGAAGCGCTGGCGATGATCGAGCCGCTGGCCGGCAAGCTTGGCGGCTATTTTTATTTCCATGGCGCGCGCGGGGCATTCCTGATGCAACTCGGGCGCGCATCAGAAGCCCGCGTCGCATTCGATCGAGCGATTGCGCTCGCCAACACTCCCGCCGAAGCCGCGCATATCCGAATGCATCTGGATAAGATTGCGGAAAGGGCACGTGCGGTCGGCTCTGCTTGAGGTCGAAAAAAGTGCATTCAGCATGTCGGATTAAACGAAGCTGGCGCGTCCTTGCTGCACACAGGTGCGATTATAAATGGAGACCAGCATGAAAGGGGACATTTCAGGAAAGGTGGGCATCGTGAATTTGAAGAGCCCCGGACGCGTAGTGCGGGTCGATGCGGCAAAATACGAAGCGATGAAAACGGTGATTCTCGCGGTCTTGCCGTCAATATCTCCCGGGCTGACCGTGGCGGAAATGAAAGCACGTTTGCTACCTAGACTTCCACAGGACCTGTTTCCCGGAGGTGCCAAGGCTGGGTGGTGGATGAAAGGCGTGCAGCTCGATCTCGAGGCGAAAGGCCTCGTTGTGAGGGAAGACACTAAACCGCTTCGTTTACATCGGCGATAACTTAATAACGAAATCGAACGACTTCACAACATCACTGCAGGAGGGAAACCATGGAACTCGTTACTTACCTTGCCTTCGATGGCCAGTGCGAGGCGGCGTTCAAGCACTACGAGAAGGTGCTCGGGGGAAAGATCCTGGCGATGATGCGCGGCAAGGATATGCCAGCCGGCATGCCGATGCCGCCTGAGGCTGCCGAGCGGATCATGCATGCGCGCCTGCAGGTCGGCAACCGGCTCTTGATGGGAGGCGACGGACCTTCAGGGAAAGAACACAAACCGCAAGGCTTCTGCTCGCACATCATGCTCGATGATCCCGCCGAGGCAGAGCGCATCTTTCACGAGCTTGCCGAGGGCGGAACGGTGACGATGCCGATCGCCGAGACGTTTTGGGCGCACAAGTTCGGCATGGTCAGCGACAAGTTCGGCGTGCCTTGGATGATCAACTGCGAAAAGCCGGAAGACGCCGAGGCGTCTGCGAACAAGCCGTTCACGATTTCGCACGAGTTCGATGCACCGCGCGACGTGTTGTGGGCAGCGTTCACCGACGCTCAGCGACTGAAGAAATGGTGGGGACCGAAGGGTGCGATCGTCACCACATCAAACCTCGATTTGCGCCCCGGCGGCACATATCACTATTGCCTGCAGATGCCCGATCAAAGCGAGATGTGGGGCCGGTTCGTCTACCGCCTGATCGTTCCACAAAAACGTCTCGTTTTCGTGAGTTCTTTTTCCAATCCCGAGGGTGGTGTTACCCACCACGCGATGGCGCCCACCTGGCCAATCGAAATGCTTTCGGTTTTCGACTTCAGCGAGAAAAATGGGCGCACCAAGTTTACCGTCACTTGGTCACCGCTCAATCCAACGGCCGAGGAGCGCGCGACGTTCGAAGCAGGACGCACCAGCATGATGCAGGGCTGGTCGGGAACGATGGAACGGCTCGCCGCTTATTTGGCAAAAGCATAAGGCTGACATATTAATCTGGAGGCTCGCATGACATCCAATCAGAAAATTACCCCATGCCTTTGGTTTGAGGGCAATGGCTTGGAGGCGGCCAAATTCTATACGTCCATCTTCCCGAACTCGAATATTCGAGACGTCCATCACGCGAAGGCGGACACGCCTGGCTCCAAGGAAGGTGAACCGCTGATAATTGCATTCACCCTCGCGGGACAAGAGTATCTGGCGCTCAACGGCCCGCCTCACGACAAGTTCAACGATGCGATCTCGCTGTCTGTCACTTGCGAGGATCAGGCCGAGGTCGATCGTTACTGGGAAGTACTCACGGCTGGCGGGGGCAAGCCCGTCCAGTGCGGTTGGTTGAAAGACAAGTTCGGCCTGTCCTGGCAAATCGTGCCGAAGGTCTTGCCCGAGCTGCTGTCTCACCCGACCAAGGGCAAGCAGATCATGCAGGCCATGATGCAGATGGTCAAACTCGACATCGCCGGTTTGCGGCGGGCGTTCGACGGCAAGGCAGGATCATAAGGCTGTCGCACAGGGTCGCCAACTTCAACGGAGAGGAACTATGGACAAAACCGATAAATACGTCGACGGATTTGTACTCGCGGTGCCGAAGAACAGCGTCGAGGCGTATCGCCAATTCTCGGAGACGGCCGGCAAAGTATGGAAAGAGCACGGCGCGCTCGAATACATCGAATGCATCGCCGACGATGTGAAGCCGGGTAAGGAAACATCGTTCCCGCAAGCCGTAAAGCTCAAGCCTGACGAACTCGTCGTTTTCTCTTGGATCGTCTACAAATCGCGCGAGGATCGCGACCGTATCATGGCCGCCGTCATGAGTGACCCACGCCTCAAAATGGACCCAAAATCGATGCCATTCGATGGCATGCGCATGTTCTGGGGCGGCTTCAAAGTGCTGCTCGCTATGTAAGTTTCGTTGACCCAAACTCACGTGGAAAAGGAGAGCAACCATGGCGGATGAACTGGTTTTCTATACCCATCCGATGTCGCGTGGGCGGATCGTGCGCTGGATGTTGGAAGAGGTCGGACAGCCCTATCGCACCAACGTGTTGGACTATGGCGCAAGTATAAAATCACCGGAGTATCTTGCCATCAATCCGATGGGTAAGGTTCCGGCCCTTTGTCACCGCGATACCGTGGTCACAGAGTGTGCCGCGATTTGCGCTTACCTCGCCGATGCATTTCCTCAGGCGAATTTGGCGCCGCCCGCAAATGACCGTTTGCGCGGCCCCTACTATCGCTGGCTATTCTTCGCGGCAGGTCCACTCGAAGCCGCCGCAAGCAATAAGGCGCTCGGCTTCGAGGTTCCACCAGAGCGCAAGGCGATGGCTGGGTACGGCAGCTTGCCCGATGTGCTGGCGGCTACCGAAGGACTTCTAACGGCGCAAGATTACGTCATCGGCGACCGCTTTACAGCGGCGGATGTATACCTCGGCGCTCACTTGGGTTGGGGAATGGAGTTTGGAACGATAGAGAAGCGTCCGGCATTCGAAAAGTACTGGCAACGCGTGTCGTCTCGCCCCGCCGCCATCCGCGCCAATGAGATGGACGATGCTTTGATGTCCAAGCACCCGATGCCAGCGCCCAAATCTTGAGGTCGCGCGAGGCAGCAAGCGATGACCACACCGGAGGATTTTCGTCGCATTGCGCTGACACTCGGGGGCACGACCGAGGCACCGCACTTTGACCGCTGCGCGTTCAAGGTCGCACGCGTCTATGCGACACTTGCTGCCGACAAGCGTTCCGCCAACTTCAAGTTCACACCCGACGAGCAGCAGCTGAAATGCCTCACGGCACCGGACGCGTTTGCGCCGGTGCCGAACGCTTGGGGCAAGCAGGGCTGGACGACGGCCACGCTCGCACGATTGACTGCCGGCGAACTGAAAAGCGCCCTCGAAACGGCGTGGCGGCACGCTGTTCCAGCGCCGGAAAAGAAGCAGTAACAGCTCTCTCCTTGAGTTTTGGAACGCATCGGGTAGGCTTGCTACTTCCCGCGAAAAATGAGCGAGCCCCGAAATGTCGAACGCAGTTGATACTCTGGAGCGCATCCGCGCGTTTCATCCCGAACTCACAGCCGTGCGTCATGATCTGCACGCCCATCCAGAGCTTGGGCTGGATGTTCCTCGTACGGCGGAGGTGGTGGCAAAGCTGCTCGCGTCATGGGGCATCGATGTACATCGCGGTATTGGCGGGCATGGCGTTGTCGGCGTGCTACGGCAGGGCAACGGTGGCCGATCGATCGGGCTTCGCGCCGACATGGATGCACTACCAATCCTTGAAGCGACCGGCGCTGGCTACGGCAGTAAGAATGCCGGAACCATGCACGCGTGCGGGCATGATGGACACACGGTCATGTTACTTGGCGCAGCGCGCTACCTCGCTGAAACGCGGGATTTCAGCGGCACGGTCAATTTTGTATTCCAGCCCGGCGAGGAAGGGGCCGGCGGCGCTCTCGCCATGCTCGAAGATAGGCTGTTCGAGCGCTTCCCCTGCGATGAGATTTTCGGCCTGCACAATCGCCCTGGCGCACCAATCGGACAGTTTTCAATAACCCCCGGCGCGGCGATGGCAGGTGGCGCTTTCTTCGACATTACCATCACCGGCAAAGGCTCGCACGGCGCGCGGCCAGAAGAATCCGTCGATCCGGTGGTGACCGCCTGTCACATCGGCACCGCGTTACAGACGATCGTCGCCAGGAATGTACCGCCGCGGGAAATGGCCGTCGTCAGTGTCACCCAAATTCACGCTGGCGACGCCTACAACGTGATTCCGCAAACGGCCAAGATGTCCGGCACCGTGCGCACCATGAAGCGAGAGTTGATGACGACGATCGAAGCAGCACTTCGTCGCGTCACGAAGGGCATCGCATCTGGACTGGGTGCCACCGCCGAAGTCGACTTCCGATTGATTTTTGCGCCTCTCGTCAACCACGCCCAAGCAACCACGGACTTTGCAGATGCTGCCGCCGAGCTCGTTGGCGAAACCCGGGTCGATCGGCGCAAGCCGCCGGTTTCCGGATCGGAGGACTTCAGTTTCATGCTGGAAAAGGTTCCAGGCGCCTACATCAACCTGGGTAACGGCGAGACGAGCGCGCCACTGCACAATCACCGCTATGACTTTAACGACGAAGCGACGCCCTTCGGGGCGGCGGTGTACGCCCGCATCGTCGAGCGCCAACTCGCGCGGCAACCTGGAGGGATGTAGCGCTTCGCCAACGTTTTGGTCGCACACGCATTTATTGACACCATAGAGTGAGAAGAACTAAATAAGAACGAACGAGCATTGAAGCGGGCAGATTGGAGAGCGCATTGGAAATTTCCCGCAAGCTCGCGATCCTCGCCGATGCTGCCAAATACGACGCATCGTGTGCTTCAAGCTCGGCACCCAAGCGCAATTCCCTCAACTCGAAGGGCATCGGATCTACCGAAGGCGCCGGAATTTGTCATGCATATGCCCCTGATGGCAGATGTATTTCGCTGTTGAAGGTTTTGCTGACCAACTCGTGCATGTTCGATTGCGTCTATTGCGTCAACCGAAGCTCTTCGAATGTGCAGCGCGCGCGGTTCACTGTCGAGGAAGTCGTCAATCTCACGTTGGATTTCTATAAGCGGAATTACATCGAAGGCTTGTTTCTTTCGTCCGGCATTATTCGATCGCCAAATTATACGATGGAGCAAATCGCCCGCGTGGCACAGTCGTTGCGCGAGGCGCATGACTTCAAGGGCTACATTCACCTCAAGACTATACCCGAAGCGGATCACGAGCTGATCGATCTCGCGGGCCGTTACGCCGACCGGCTCTCGATCAATGTCGAATTGCCGAGCGCTGGGAGTTTGGAGCGATTGGCGCCGCAAAAGCGCATGCCGACGATCCGCCGGTCGATGGGGCATTTGCGCCGGACGATCGACGATCGGCACGGCGAGCGTCGCGAGAATGCCAAAGCGCCAAAGTTCGCGCCGGCTGGGCAATCGACCCAGATGATCGTCGGGGCCGACGCTGCAACTGACGTGGATATCTTACGCACCAGCAGCAACCTGTATTCAAGCTACAGATTGCGCAGGGTGTACTATTCAGGCTTTTCTCCGATCCCAGATGCATCGGCGTCCCTGCCGCTTCGCGCACCGCCCCTGGTGCGTGAGCATCGGTTGTATCAAGCCGACTGGCTTTACCGTTTTTACGGCTTCTCGGTCGACGATATTGCGTCGGGCATGAACGCGGGAATGCTCGATCCGGCGCTCGATCCCAAGCTCGCTTGGGCTTTGGTTCACCGCGAGCTGTTTCCGATCGACATCAATCGGGCGACAAAAGAGGCCCTGCTTCGCGTCCCAGGGCTCGGCACGAAGGCCGTGTCGCGGATCATCGAAACTCGCCGGTTTCACAAGTTGCGGCTCGAAGATCTTACCCGCCTGACAACCTCAGTGAAAAAAGTCCTGCCCTTC
>JANMNO010000083.1:0-6771 GCA_031374115.1 Hyphomicrobiaceae bacterium
CAGAAGTCATCGTAGGCGGCGAAACTCGAAAACTTATCCCAATCCTGATGCACGCCGTCGACGACCGTATTGTTCGGCCGCAACAGATCACCATCGAGTTGCAAGTTGTAGGGCGGATCGGCAAAAACGAGATCGATGCTCTCGGACGGCAACTTTGCCAGCTCGCTCAGGCAGTCGCCGCGTAGGATTTGATTGCTTGTCAATCCCTGCACGGAGGATCGAGCGCTGCGCCTGGAAGACAGTCGCGCGCTGCGTGGGCTACTCATGAATTGGAACTCTTTCACAAACGCAACGACCGCAAACGATACATCTGCGCCAGCTCGGTTGGCTGGATCACAGTAACCAAACGACTAACGCGCCGGGGCCTAACAAGGGGTTAATGCCACGCTCGCCCCGACTTACCATACCGCGATCTTGACGTTGAACGAAGGGCGAACACGAGTTGCATTGCCTCATCTCCAATTGGCATGGCCGTCACCGGTCGAGCGAGGCATCCTCGACCATCCAAGCGGTCAGATCCGAGTATGACCAGCCCCAGGCACCCGCTAGTTCGGGGACCAATGATGTGCCCGTCATTCCAGGCTGCGTATTGATTTCGAGGCAGACGAGTTGGTTCGTCTCAGGGTCGTATCTGAAGTCAGAGCGCGATACGCCGCGACAGCCGATCGCCTTATGTGCGGCCAACGCATGCCTCTGCACATCGTTGTAGACTTCAGCAGGAATGACCGCCGGCAGAATATGTCTTGACCCGCCCGGCGCATACTTTGCCGTGTAATCATAAAACGTGAGATTTGCCGCCGGCACGATATCGATGATCTCCGTGACCCGATCGCCGACGACCGCGCAGGTCAGCTCGCGTCCCGCAACGAAGTCCTCCACCATGATCTGACCATCGAGATCAGGGATCTGGCTGATTGCCTCAGGCGGGCGATTGGCGCCGGATCGCACGATTACGACGCCAACCGACGAGCCTTCGGCGATCGGCTTGGCAACATAGGGCGGCTCCAGCGCGTGCGTCTTCAGTGCGTCCTCCCGCGACAGGGTCACACCGTTGGCGACCGGCACGCCGGCTACCGCCATGACGGCCTTCGCCCGCACCTTGTTCATCGCCAGCGACGACGCCAGCACACCAGAATGCGTATACGGAATACCGAGCACTTCGAGCAACCCTTGCACGCAGCCATCCACCCCCCATCGTCCGTGCAAAGCATTGAAGCAAACGTCGGGGTTGATGCTGCGAAGTTGTGCCGGAAGATCCCGGCCGGCATCGACGCGTGTCACCTTGTAACCGGCGACTTCAAGCGCATCGGCGCAGCCGGCACCAGACCATAACGACACTTCGCGTTCGGCCGACCAGCCGCCCATTAGGACAGCGACATGGTTGAACTTGCGCATCATACAACGTCTCCTGCCAGGGCCGGGCCGATCGGCTCTCCGGCTTCAGGCTCACCAAGGCGAATGATTTCCCATTCGAGTTGAACACCCGAATTAGCCTTTACCTTGGCACGAACCGTTTCGCCCAGGCGCTCGATGTCGGATGCCGTGGCGCCGCTCTCATTGATCAAGAAATTGCAGTGCATCCCGGATACTTTTGCGCCGCCGATTTTCATGCCACGGCAGCCGGCTGCATCGATCAACTTCCACGAACTGTTGCCGGGCGGGTTCTTGAAAGTCGAGCCGCCGGTGCGATCCTTGATCGGCTGATTGGCTTCGCGATAGGCCGCGACTTCGTCCATCTCTTTCAAAATGTCGGCAGAGACACCCGGTGTTCCCTGGAACAAAGCTTGGGTAAAAATCCAGTCGGGCGGCACGGCGCAGTGACGATACGTAAAGCCCATATCGGTATGGCTCAAGACGTGGATATTGCCTTGCCGGTCCACCGCGCGGGCTCCGATCAGAACATCGGTCGTCTCGCGTCCATGGGCGCCGGCATTCATCCGTAACGCGCCGCCGATGGAACCGGGTATGCCGCGATAAAACGCCAGCCCTGCGATGCCGGCATCGGCTGCCGCTCGCGCGACTTTTACATCCGGCACCGCTGTGCCCGCGCGGAGCCGGTGATCAGGCTCGGCTTTCATGTCGGCAAAACCTCGACCGAGGCGGACTACCACGCCGCGGATTCCCCCGTCGCGAACCAAGAGGTTGGAGCCGAGGCCAATGACGGTGACGGGAATATCAGGGCTAAGATGTTTCAGGAAATAGACGAGGTCGGCTTCGTCGGCTGGCGCCAACAAAACGTCAGCAGGTCCACCGACGCGGAACCACGTGATGCCGGCAAGCAAAGTCCCTGAGGCGAGACGTCCGCGCAGGTTTGGCATGGCGGCGGCCAGGTTTGCACCGAAGTCGCCACTCATGTTGCCAACTCCTCGGCCAACGCATGCGCCCAGCCGGACGAGCGACCGGCGCCGCAATAGATCACCATGTCGTTTGGCTTCGCCCATTTACGAACTAGCCCCGCAACTTCGCTCGCGTGAGCGACGGCCACAACCGATGCGTGGCCAGCTTGAGCGATGCCATCCGCCAGTGACACGCTGGTTATGCCATCGATCGCGGTTTCACCGGCGGTATACATCGGCAAAACCACAACGTGATCGGCATCGCCGAAACTACGACAGAAATCATCCCAGCTGTCGCGTACACGCGTGAACCGATGTGGCTCGAACACAGCGATCACTCGGCCTGTCGTGCAGCCGCGTGCGGCATGAAGGGCTGCGGCAATTTTCGCGGGGTTGTGGGCGTAGTCGTCAATGATCTCGACGCCGTTCCACGTGCCTGCGAGTTGAAACCTGCGCTCGACGCCGGAAAAGTTCGCGAGTGCTTGGCGCAACGCCTCGTCATCGATTCCGACTTCACTTGCAACGGCCCAGGCCGCGAGCGCGTTGAGGGCGTTGTGCCGTCCCGGCACCGGCACGCGAAGTTCCTTAAGCAAGCGCGCGCCGCCACGCACGCGGCCGGATAGTTCAGCGTCGAAAATGGTGGTGCGGCCCTCGATGCGAGCGTCCAGCAGTCGAAGGTCGGCGTCGGCGTGCGCACCATAGGTCAGCAACCTGCGGCCATCGCGGCGCAGATCGAGTTGAGCGATCATCCCGGCAACAACCACATGATCGATGCACGTCACGATCAATCCGTAGAATGGGATATTGCGATAGAATATTTCAAAGCCGGCGTGCATGGCCTCGACCGAGCCGAAGTGGTCGAGGTGCTCAGGATCGATGTTGGTCACGACGCCGATCTGCGTCGGCAATCGAGCGAACGTGCCGTCGCTCTCGTCGGCCTCGACCACCATCCACTGCGATTTGCCGAGCCGCGCGTTCGAGCCCCAGTCGACGATCACACCACCGGTGATTACGGTTGGGTCTGAACCACATGCGGTCATCAAGTGGGCTAAAATCGAGGTCGTCGTTGTTTTACCATGCGTGCCGGTGACAGAAATCGTCGCGTGATCGCGCATGATTTCGGCCAGCATCTCGGCACGTCGGATTATTGTCAGCCCTTGTGCACGGGCCGCATCAAACTCCGGATTGCCGGATTTGACCGCACTCGAAATGACGATGTGGCGAGCCCTTCCTAAATTTTCGGCGCGATGACCGATCGTCACCGGGATACCGGCCGCCTGCAACCGCGTAACGTTGGCGCCAGCGGACTGATCGCTGCCCTGCACATTGACGCCGCGAGCGTGCAAAACCTCGGCGATCGCGCTCATGCCGATACCGCCGATGCCAATGATATGGATTGGGCCGGTGCCCTCGGGCAGTCTCATGCCGGCTTGCTCCCCCGTGCCATCAGTTCGTGGACCAGATCGGCGAGGCGCTGAACCGCGTCCGGCCGCCCAAGCGCCTTGGCCGCCGCGGCAGCGCCAGAGAGGCGATCAGGTTCATTCGCCAGGCCTTCGATTTCAGCTGCCAATCGCTCCGGGGTTAGCGCACTTTGTTCGATCAGAACGGCCGCTCCGGCTGCGCTCAAGCTGCGGGCATTACGCAGCTGATCGTTGTCGATTGCATGCGGCAGCGGCACCAGGATACTTGGCCGGCCGGTCACCGCAAGCTCGGCGATGCTTGACCCACCCGCGCGGCCGATCACCAAATGGCTCGCCGCCATCAGCCGGGGCAACTCCGCAAAGAATGGCTCTATCTCGGCGTGAATTCCGAATGCGGCATAGGCAGCGATGACGCGCTCGACATCTTCCGCGCGTGCCTGCTGGATCACGATCATTCGGGCCCGGAGCTGATCTGATAGGAGCGCCAGGGCCGGTGGCACACCGTCGGAGAAGAACCTTGCGCCTTGGCTTCCACCGAAGACGAGCAGATGAAATGGCCCGTCGCTCTGCGGTGCCACATATGGAATCGAGGCGGCTTCGATCACGGCTGCGCGAACCGGATTGCCGGTAAAGCGAGCTTTTCCCACCAGGTCCTCCGGCAGCATCGCATTGGGCTCGAACGACGTTGCGATCGCAGTGACGCGCTTTGCCAGCATTCGGTTGGCACGTCCAAGCACTGCGTTCTGTTCATGCAACACTGTTGGAATGCCACGCATCCGAGCCGCGAGCAGTGGCGGAAAGCTCGGGTAACCGCCGAAGCCGACGGCGACCGCCGGTCGCGATCGTCCCATCAACTTAAAGGCCGAAGCGACGCCACGCGTCAGTTTCATACCTGTCGCCGCCATCGCTCCAGGTGATCGTCCTGAGAGAGTGGCGGACGCTATCTGGTGAAGTTTGCGCGCTGGAAATCCCGTGCCGTAGCGGTCGCCGCGCTCGTCGGTCGCAAGTTCCACAGCAACGCCGCGACGGCTAAGTTCCTCAGCGAGAGCCTGGGCTGGAAATAAATGGCCGCCGGTGCCGCCCGCCGCCAACATGACAAATGCTTCACTCACGGGATCGATTGCCCCTTGCTTCCATTCGATGGCGCATAACCCTCGTTTGATTGACGCAATAATGGCCGGCCATAGCGCGCCGGATCCGCCCGCTTGCGCGTCAGAGCCAGGATCATGCCCAGCCCGAGGGCAATAGCAACAGTCGATGATCCGCCAGCCGAAATCAGTGGCAGCGTCATGCCTTTAGGTGGCACCAATCCGGCGTTGACGGCCATGTTGATAAACGCCTGAAGGCCGAAGACGAGAGCCAGCCCAGACGCCGCAATGCGCCGAAAATCATCCGGCTCGTCCAGGCTGCGGGCAAACACCCGCAGCACGACAAAGCCGTACAGTGCAATCAAACCGAGGCAGGCGAGCACGCCGTATTCTTCGGCCACGACCGCGAATATGAAATCCGTATGGGCGTCAGGCAACACGGTCTTGATGGTGCCCTCGCCCGGACCGCGGCCGAAGAAGCCGCCTTCGACGAACGATTGCAAAGCCCGATCACTTTGCGAGTTATCGCCCGGCGCCGGGTTGAAAAACCGGTCGATCCGCCAGCGCACATAAGGCAGCGTGAAATACGCGGTGACGAGCCCGCCTGCACCAGCGCCCGCGACTCCCGTCGCAAGTGCCAGCGGCTGACCGGCCAGGATCAACATCGCCCCCCATACCAGCGTCACGAGTAGCGTCTGCCCAACGTCGGGTTGTTGCACCAGCAGGGCAACGACAACCAGGTAGGTTGCGACCGCAATCGTAAGGCCGGGCATGTCCGAGCGGCGCCGTGCCTCAGCCAGACCCCACGCTGCGAGAACCACAAACGCGGGCTTTGCGAACTCCGACGGTTGCAGGGAGAAACCCGCGACGCGCGCCCAACGTTTTGCGCCGTTGATTTCGTCGCCGGCGAACAAAATCGCCGTCATGACCGCCACCATCGAGAGAAAGAGAACGAGCGATAGCCGCCGCAAAGCGCGCGCATCGAGCATCGACACCGCGAGCATGACCACCAGTCCAAGACCCAGGAAAACGATCTGGCGCTCGACGAAATAGAAAGGGTGGAAACCCTTCTTGATCGCAATCGACGGGCTGGCCGCGAGCGACAACAGCAACCCGGTCGCCGCAAGCGCGAGGATTGCGGCAAGCAGCCCCCGGTCAACCGTGAACCACCACGTCGCGAGCAAACTGCGATCGTTTCGGGAGATCTGCATCAAGGCGCAACTTTTGACGGCGCGGAACCGGGCAACCTTGCCACCAATTCTCGGAATACATCACCGCGGTGCTCAAAGGAACGGAACTGATCGTAGGAGGCACAGGCAGGCGATAGCAGCACCACCGGATTGGCGCAGGGATGCTTCGAGGCGAACGCTGCCGCATCGCGGGCGGCGTGAGCAACGGCAACGTCAATCGTTCCGCACCGCTCGAATGCGACTATTCCTTCCAGCGTCGAAGCGAAATCTTCTGTCGCGGCGCCGATCAGGTAAGCCTTGGTGATGCCGCCGAAGTAGGCCGATAGACTTGTGATGCCGCCCTCCTTGGCCTTACCGCCCAGAATCCAAAAGATATCGCGCTCGAAGGCTGCCAGGGCCTTATCCGTCGAATCGGCGTTGGTCGCCTTACTATCGTTGATGAAACGCACGCGATCCACCGAGCCGACGTTTTCCATGCGGTGCACGAGGCCGGGGAACGTCCGCAGTCCTGCCGCCAATTCTGGCAGGCGCCAAACTTGAATTTTCGACGCAAGCGCGTCCAATCGATCCTGCAGCGCGCGGATCGCAGTCAGCGCTGCGAGCGCATTTTGGACGTTATGGCGGCCACGCAGGTTTGGCGCCGAGGCAAGGTCGGCAATCTCCGTACTCGACGCATGCGTACGGTAGGTTTCGTGGACGAACAGGGTCGTGCCGATCGCGTAAAGCCTAGGCACGA
>JANMNO010000128.1:0-3150 GCA_031374115.1 Hyphomicrobiaceae bacterium
CACGAACACCAGCTCATCGATAATCGCCTTTCGCTCTTCGGTGGTCATCGCGCGCACCGGCAGCACCCGAACCGCGAAATCCAACCAGTCCTTGGAAGAGTGGCTTTTTCCGATTACGCTCGCGATCAATGGGCGCGCTTCAGCGGGCGTCAAGAGCTCCTCGAGCTTTCCATGTGCCAGGTTCACGTCAAGCTCCTTGAGGCTGGCCTCGCCAATCACCTTCCGCAGTAGCACTGCGCGCAAGGGGCTGGAGAAATCTAAGTGCCGCAGCGCCAAGAGTGCATGCGACGCGCGCGCCCTGACGATGCCGTCTACGGCGCCAAGCTGCAGGTCCCACGGCAATCGCTCGCCGAATACCTCAAGCGCCAGTATTGCCACCTCCGGGTTCGTATCGAATTCGGTACGCATGCGTCTTGAAAGTTGTGCCAGCTCGGAATCGGTTATGCGCCCAGATCCGTACTGTTTGATGATATTTGCAACGCCGGCCTCGCGGAATGCCTTCCCGCGAAGCGCTGCGCGCTGCTCCTGCGTCAGACGGCTCACCGGCGCATAGAGGTTCAAGGCTTCGTTGCCCGCCTGCGGCGCGATGATAATCCGCTCAATCAGTGCATTGAACTGGCCATCGTCAAGACGGTGAGGTTTCCGCGCCACCTTCGCAAGGTCGGCTGCAGTTTCGACAATCTCCATGAACAGGGCATAGACCAAGTCGTTGCGGACGAGCCGCGAATTGTCCTGCGTCAGCAGGTTCACCAACGTCGGAAGGTGACGCTCGTCAATCGCTTCCTGTTCGGTGAAGTGCTTGCTCCACTGGCCGCCGGGGGCCGTGGCCGCATTGTTAGGCGAGATAGTCAGCGTGAGCGGGCACGGAATTTTGCTGCGGACGACATCGCGGCAGACGTCGGCAAGAAAGCGGTCCTGGGCATCTTTCGACTCGAACAGCGAGATCCGCGAGGACCTGGGTTTCCTGGACTGCGTCGCGAGCGCAGCAGTCATGGCATCGACGACCGGCCTCGACAAATCCTCCTCGTCGCTACACGATGAGATGTATGATTCCGCGAATTTGTATTTCACGTCGACCGCATTGATCGTGGCCGAACCTTCCACATTGCGGATGATCTTGTTGCCGCCACGCCCGGCGAAGAGCCACACCTTTTGAGCGCCCGGACGCATCCACTCGCTCGCGATGCTCACGCGCCCATCATTTCCGATGATCGCAGAATATCTCGGCAGGTCCGCCGCTGTCAGCCAGAACGGGAAATAGAGCCAAGTCCAGGTGAGCATCAGCCAGGCGCTAACTCGAATCGTCCTGTCGTAGGCGGTGGTAAGGGCCAGATAGACGCATGCCAGGAGTGAGGCGAGGAAGCAGAAGATCGGCCAGAAGCTGCCCGCATCGGTGAGCCAAACCGCTCCGCTCCACCGAAAGTATTGTCCGAGCCCAACGCCCAGCATGCACGGTATGATCCCAAATACCATGGCGATAACGCGGGCGTTCGGCCGTGTCGGTGCTCTCTTCATTCTCTGTCCTTCCGGAGAACCGAGAAGCGTTACTCCAATGCGACAGAATGTACTCCGCTTTCTAGCGCGCGCCGTAGTGCGTCAGGCGAAGCGTCTGTCGAGGCCAGCCGAGCTGCGAAAAGGCCCAGCATCGGATCCTCGCGGCAAAAAATGTCCTGAATTGTCGTGTTCGGACACGGCCCCGTCAAGCTCTCGAGCGCGGTCGGGACTTCGGCGCCTGTCAATTCGGCCTCCTGTCCTGGTGGACTGTCAACCTTGTCGTGTGGCGGCCCATTGGAGCATTTAGTGTCCGCGTAAGCGATAGCCTGATAGCGAGGTCGTGTAAAAACTCCGACCGGCGAAGCGATCGTAAGGTCGGGATGATCGGGTGCCTGCAAGATCGTTGCATCACGCCATGCGAACGGCGTGCATCCGCGTCACATAGTTGCGATAGTCGTCGGCCTCTTTCTTGGTCCGAGCAGCATCCCAGCCATAGACGCTGGCAACCGCCTCGGCTGCCTTGTCGGCGGAATTGAAGCCCATCGTCTTAGTCCATCCTGCGCCAACGCGGCGGAACATCAGATCAACCAAGCTGATCGCATGCTCGTGGCGCGCCGCGAAGACGAGATCGGCAATCTTGGCATTCGTCCAGTCATCAACCACCGCTGGGGAATTCTGGTTACCAGGGAATTTGCGCGCACAATAATTCACGGCCTGGGTCGGTCTCGCCGCCTTGAGTCGGCGCTGAACCACTTCGACCATCTCGGTACCAGCCGAACGGTGCGTCATCACCGGACCTGCGGTCATGGCATAGACGCCCGGCATATCCGAGGTGGCGAGGTCATGCACATCGCGCGAGCGCTTGCCCATCGGCAACGCCGGATCATAGCTCAGCGGGCGTACGCCGGCCCACGTGAACAGTATATCGGAGCGCTTCAGCCGCAGGCCCGGCAGCAAATGGTTGCCCTCCGCCAGCAAGCCATCGATTTCGTCGTCCTCGGCGCGGATCTCGTCGAGGTCGCCTTCGTAAACCGTTTCAGTTGGCCCGAAATAGTGCATCCCGCGCCAGGGAATGCAGTAAAGCGGCTCGCTCTTTCTATTGAACGTGACGATGCCGTTGTCGGCGCATTCGGGCGGCAATTGCACCATCAAGTGAATGCCCTTGGTACCGAGGATTTTTCGCGGACGCATTGCGCCGGAAGCGGCATTGACCTTGTCGATCCAGATGCCCGCCATGTTGAGCACTAGCTTGGTCTCGATCGTCGCTGTTCCGCCGGCATGGACATCCAACAGCTCGATCTCCCAGGCCTCATTGCGGCGGGTCATCTTGGTCGCGGCCGTGTAGTTGCGAACGGTCGCTCCGAGACGCTCGGCATCGAGTACGGCATCGACACACAGCCGCTCCGGCCACTCGATCTGGTATTCGGTGAAAGCGCCGATCGACTGCAACCGGGCCCAGTCACGCAAGCCACCCACCAGCGGGATCGACTTCGCGGCTTTGGGCGAGATCATCCGCTGCTCAAGTGGCACGTCGGTTGGCGCCATCGAGGCCAGCAGTCCCAGGCCAAGCTTGACTTGCCAAGGGCGGTAGATCGACTCCTTCCAGATCGGAAAATGAAAATTGAGCGGGCGCACCCGCTCCGGCGCGGTCAGGAC
>JANMNO010000146.1:0-3479 GCA_031374115.1 Hyphomicrobiaceae bacterium
CACGACAGCGCTGCGGTACACGGATGGGCTGAGCCGTCCGTTGCCCCTACTCGCATTCGTCGTGTTCGCGTCGATCAGCCTTTACCTGCTGATGAAGGCATCCGCAACGATCCCGCTCGGCACTTCCTATGCTGTGTGGACCGGAATTGGTGCTGCCGGCACCGTGCTCGCTGGTATTTTTTACTTCGACGAACCGATCACAACCTTGCGCCTGCTGTTTCTGACGGCGCTCATCGGCTCGATCGTCGGGCTGAAGTTGGTGAGTTAATTCAGGTCGACCTGCAACCCCATCTTAAAATGCCTCGCTTTTGTCACGGCAACGCCAGAACATACGAGAGTAGGGTAAGACAGTCCTGGGGGGCATCTGTGCCATTCATCCTTTCTTCGATTGTGAAATTTCGCGGTGCAAGGCTAGCCCTGATTGCCATCTTCGCCGTGTTGATGGGTAGTAGTGCAGGCGCCCAGGATCAGGCTTCGAACGCCCGGCAAATTGCTGAACTCGAACGCACCATCTCGCAATACGAGGCCACCCAATCCGGTAGCCTCGATGCTCAAAAAGAGATGCAGTATTTGCTTGCCATGGCCCGGCTGGCGACACTCTACGTAAAGTCGGATCGCATCCACGAGTCATGGCCGTTGAATGACAAGATGCTCGCACGGGTGGAGAAAATGTTTGGCCCTGACGATCCGAATATCGTCAGCCAGCTAGAGGCCAACGCGGCGAGCTATGGCATGCAGGGCCGATTCGCCGACGCCGAGAAAATGCGAAAACGCGCCATCGTCATCAATGAGCGTTCGTTTGGCGCTGACAGCCTCAACGTTGCAATCTCGCTGCAAGGCATGGCCGGATTGTTTCGTCTGCAAGAGCGTTACGATGAGGCTCTCGCCTTCGCCACGCGTGCGCTCGAGATTGCCAGCCGCAAGCTTCCCGCCAACAGTCCTCAACGCGCAAACTTCCTCTCCCAGGTTGCCGACATTCATATGTCGGCGAAAAATTATGAAGCGGCTAAACCGCTATTGAAGCAAGCGCTCGCAATCGTCGAAAAAGCGAAAGAGCTCGATCCCACCGTCGCTGGCATGCAGACGATCCAATATCTACAAAGCTTGGGGCTGGCCCACATCGGCGGCGGACAGCCCTCGCAAGGACGACCCTTTATCGATCGCGCCCTTGCTGTCAGTACGCAATTGTTGGGCCCGGACCACGCCATGTCTGGCGCCATGCTCATGACTTTGGCTTTGCAACTGGCCGACAAGAACCAACTCGATGAGGCTGAGTGGCTGTATAAGAAGGCCCTCCCGATCAGCGAGAAGCATGGCAAGCTGCAAGCAATGCTAGCAGACAACTATGTTGGTCTCGGTTTGGTCGAGTTCAAACGCCGAAACTGGTTCAACGCACATGCGTTCCTGCGCCAAGCGTCGGCGATTTCAGTCGCCATTGAGCAAATCTCGGGAGGAACAGCGTCCGCCAATCGCGTCACACCGCGTGCAGATATTTTTCTGCTGCACGCCGCCGCAGCCTATCGGACGGCGGAAGCGGGAGGCGATTTGGCGGCTTTGCGCGACGAGGCCTTTCAGATGGCCCAGCGCGCAGAGCGATCGCAGGTTGCGGGTGCGATGGCGCAAATGGCTGCGCGTGTCAGCGCTGGTTCGGGACCGCTCGGCGCGATCGTTCGCGAACGCCAGGACCTCGCGAAAGAATGGCAACGTAACGACAAGATGCTCGAGAATGCCTTCACCGCTCCGCAGTCCCAGCGCGACGCCGCCAACGAACAAGGTGCGCACCAGCGGATGATCGAGATCTCGGTTCGGATCGCCGCGATCGACACACGAATTGCAAAGGACTTCCCAGACTTCGCGAAGCTGTCCGATCCCGCTCCCCTCTCGATCGCGGATGTGCAACGGCTGCTGCATCCCGGCGAGGTGATGATCACAATCGCGAACCGCCTCAATCAGAGCATCGTATGGGCGATCAGTCGCGATGCCGTGAAGTGGGACCTCGTGCCGATCGGCGAGGAGGAATTAGGCCGCGAGTTGAAGGCCCTTCGCTGCGGCCTGGACGATACGGCTTGGCAGGGCGACGGCGAAGCGGCTTGTGTCAACCTGACGGGGCGAACCTGGCAACCCGGGCAGCTGCTGCCGTTCGATCTCGCGCGGGCACATTTGCTTTACAAAGCTATGCTTGGACCGTTTGAGGACATGACGCAGGGTGCTCAACTGCTGTTTACGACATCCGGCCTCATGGCAAGTTTGCCCCTGCATGTACTCGTGACGGATTTGCCCGCTGTGGCAATTCCTGAAAATCCAGGCAGTTACAGGGATGCAAGTTGGCTTGCGAAACGGAACGCGATTACCAGCTTGCCCTCAGTCTCGAGCTTGAAGTCGCTGCGCGCATCCGGCAATGCCAGCCTTGCGCAAAAGCAGTACATCGGTATTGCCAATCCCCTGCTGGACGGTCCCGATGCGCGGTACGCCGAACGCGCACGCGGTGCCAAAGCGAACCGCACATGTGCCGCGACGATGGGTGCTTCCAACGCGGCACCGGCACCCCGCAGCCTTGCGCGGCGGCGGCCGGTCGAACCGGCAAAACTGCAATTTGGTTTGGCGTCTGTCGGCCTCATTCGCTCGCAAGTGCCACTCCCTGAGACCGCCTCCGAAGTCTGCGCCGTTGCCAAGGATTTCGGCGTGGGTGACGCAGACATTCGTCTTGCCGAGCGCGCGACCGAGACCGAGATAAAACGGCTGAGCGTCACTGGGGAATTGGCCAAGTATCGCATCGTGCATTTGGCGACCCATGGCGCGCTGGCCGGCCAAGTTTCGACCACGTCGGAAGCAGGTTTGATGTTGACGCCTCCTGCCACAGCTTCGGCGACCGACGATGGTTATCTGACCGCATCCGAGATCGCCGAACTCAAACTCGACGCTGACTGGGTAATCCTCTCGGCATGCAACACCGCAGGTGCCGGTAAGGCCGGCGCGGAATCCCTTTCTGGCCTTGCACGCGCATTCTTCTATGCTCAGGCCCGAGCCCTTCTCGTTTCCCATTGGGAAGTCAATTCGGAGGCAGCAGTAAAGCTCGTCACGGCGACCGTTGGTGAGGTCGCGCGAGATCCGGCGGTCGGGCGGGCTGAAGCACTACGCCGTGCAATGAGGGCACTTATCGACAGAAGCCAGGTAGCCGAGGCGCATCCGTCATACTGGGGCCCATTCGTGGTCGTGGGCGAAGGAAGCACCGCCAGACGGTAGACGCACAACACCTCTGCACTTCGTGTGCCGTTTGGACCAGCATCCGCTCCGGTGTCGGCCGCTGATGCTTTCCCACAGCTGAGCGTCAGAGCGCAGGCAAAAACAGTACATTACGGTTTCTGATGGGTGATCCCCACGTCGTGTTGCTTTCAAGACCTCGTATCACCGGAGTTGCGTCGACCCGCTCACCGGTTTTGGTCACAATCCATGACGCGTAGCCATACGTTGCGCAAATC
>JANMNO010000169.1:0-15846 GCA_031374115.1 Hyphomicrobiaceae bacterium
CCCATCACCGGCCTCGCCGGCGGCTGGCCCGGTTGCGGCCACCGCGGAAAACAGAGCCGCAGCCAATTTACAGGCCGGCAGCATCAAACCCGAGTTCACACGGGCAGACCAGCGTACTGACACGTCAGTCTCCCCGATTGCTGGATTTGGCGACTACTGGAATCTCCGTCCTAAAGACGCAACTCAAACGCAGGCCGGCAGAAATGCGCCAGCTGTCGAAATCACGTCCGAACCGCAACTCGGAGCGTCCGGATCGATCGATCGCAAGCGAGCGCCCGCGCCTCAGGCGCCGAGACAGCGCGACGCCGATATCGATCAGATCAATGCGGTGATCAAAAAGCTCGCAGCCGACATAACCCAAGGTCAAGCGGCAATGGCGCAGTCTGCCAAGATCGAGCTTGCCAACGGCATCGCACCAGCAGTCGAGGCCGACGCGTCGGTCGCAGCTCTACGTGCCGCCGCAGATGCCATGCGACACGCAGGCGACGTTGCGGAGCCGGAGCGGCGCGGCGCGGACATCATGGACATGCCGGCGCGCACTGCCGCGCGTGGTTCCCCATCGTCCAGCCCGCCGCCGGTGCCACAACGGCGGCTGACGGACCCCGCACGTGATCGTCTCGCGGCGATCGCCGAAGCGCTCGAACATGAGCGTCTCGACGTCATGCTGGAGCCGATCCTGGGTCTCGGCAACCGGCGTGCGCAGCACTACGTCGTGTCGGTGCGCTTGTGGGGCGATCGCAAGGACATTGCTGCCAGCGGCGACATCGGGCGCGTCGCCCGCGGATCAGGACTGCTGCCATTGCTCGATGCGGTGAAGGTCGAGCGTGCCGCGCGAGTCGCGTGGCGCATGGAGGATCGGGGCAAACCGGGATCGCTGTTCTCAACCATGTCGGGTGAATCGCTCGTCAGCGACCGGTTCTTGAATCGCTTCGCCGATACCTATCGTCAGGGTGACACCCTTGGCAGCCGCCTCGTCTTGTCGTTTACGCAGGGCGATCTCAGAATGTTCTCCGAACTGCAGTGGTCGACGCTCAAAGATATGGCGGACCTCGGCTTCCGCTTCAGCCTCGAAGACATCACCGACCTCGACTTCGACTTTGAAGCGCTTGCTGCGGCGGGCTTTGCCTTCGTGAAACTCGATGCCGTCGTGTTCATGAACGGGTTACCCGCGGCCGGCGGTGTGATCCCGGCCGGGGACGTCTGCCGCTATGTCGGCAAACAAGGGCTCGCACTCATCGTCGGTGGCATTACCGACGATGCGGTTGCGACACGGTTGACGTCCTATGGCGTGGAGTTGGCACAGGGTCCGCTATTCGGCCAGCCGCGTCCGGTCAAGGCTGATGTGCTCCGCAATCCGCACGCAGCGGTCGCTTGAACGAGCGGGCAAGCACGGATAAGTCAAACGGCGCATGAACATATCTCGCACGCCGATTCCAATCCTTACGTCTGTCGCCAGTCTTGGCCCAACCGCCGACGCTTGGATTTGCGATATCTGGGGCGTACTGCACAACGGCATCACCCCGTTCCTGCCCGCGGCCGTCGCGGCGCGGAGGTTTCGTGCTCAGGGCGGCATCGTTTGCCTGCTCTCGAACGCGCCGCGCCCGCACGGCTCGGTGATCGCGCAGATGACCGAGATCGGCGTCCCAACCGATGCCTACGATTTTGTCGTAACCTCGGGCGACCTTACGCGCCGCCTCATTGCCGAGCGCTCCGATAAGCGGCTGTTTCATTTAGGACCGCCGAAGGATGCACCGATCTTCGATGGCCTCGACGTCGAATTCATTGGGCCGGAGCGTGCGGAATTCGTCATCTGCTCCGGTTACTACAACGACGATGTCGAAACCCCTGACGACTACAAGGACATGCTGGCCGGGCTCAAGGCCAATGACGCGCTGATGGTGTGCGCAAATCCCGACATTTTCGTCGAGCGCGGCGACCGGCTCGTTTATTGCGCAGGCGCGCTTGCCGAGGCCTATGAAAAGATCGGCGGCCGCGTAATTTATGCCGGTAAACCGCATCTGCCGGCCTATCACATGGCGACGGAAGCGATCGGGCGGCTCAAGGGCGGAGCGATCGCCAAGGGTCGCATCCTCGCGGTCGGCGACGGCCTGCGCACCGACATGGCCGGTGCTGCAAACTTCGGCATCCGCTCACTCTTCATCGCCAGTGCGCTGCATGCGAAGGGGCCACTCGATGCCACGGTTCTCGCCGAGCTGTTCGCAGATGCAGCCGCCCTCCCCGTCGGCGCAATGGACGGTTTGCGGTGGTAGGGGGTGGTGGGGGTGGTACACTATCGCCGTACGAATCACACCACGCCGTTCACGTGAGCCACCTACCACTCACACCACCAGCACAATTTTTCCGATGTGCGCGCCGCCATCCATGCGGGCGTGGGCTTTTGCGGCTTCCATGAGCGGATAGGTCGAGTCCATGACGATCTTCACGCGGCCATCGGCCAGCATCGGCAGAACGTAGGTCTCGAGCCCGCGCGCGATCTGCGCCTTGATCCCGTTGGTGCGCACGCGCAGCGTCGAGCCGGTGATGGTCAATCGCTTCATCATCATGCGCTGTAGATCGGCGGTGACGACGCCGCCCTTCTGAAACGCGATGGTGACAATGCGGCCATCCTCGGCCGCGCAACTGATGTCGCGGTCGATGTAGTCAGCGCCGACCATGTCGAGGATCACATCGGCGCCGTGACCTTGCGTGATTTCTTTCACGGCCTCGACGAAATCGGTGATGTTGTAATCGATCGCGTGATCGGCTCCGAGCGCGATGCATGCCGCGCACTTATCGGCTGATCCGGCGGTGACGATCACCTTGGCACCGAATGCCCTGGCGAGTTGGATTGCCGCAACCCCGATGCCGCTCGATCCGCCATGGATCAAAATCCAATCGCCGCGCTTCAGGCGGCCGCGCTCAAACACGTTGTGCCACACGGTGAAAAATGTTTCCGGCATGCCGCCGGCGTGGGTCATGTCGAGAGACTTCGGGACCGGTAAGCAGGCGCCTTCTTCGGCGACGGTATGGGTCGCATAGCCGCCGCCGTTGACCAGCGCCATCACCGCATCACCGGCCTTGAAGCGGCGTGTTCCAGGTCCGGCCACCTCGACGTGACCGGCGACCTCCAGCCCTGGGACCGGCGAGTGGCCCTTCGGTGCCGGATAAAGGCCCTTGCGCTGCTGTACGTCCGGGCGATTGACGCCGCACGCAAAGTTGCGGACGAGCAGCTGGCCGGGACCTGGCGCGGGCATTGGCATTTCGCGGGCGACGAGAACTTCAGGTCCGCCCTTACCGGTGATTTCGATCGCGGTCATGGTTTGGCTGGAACTGGACATCGGCGCATACTCCGGTCTGAAATGAGCTGAACGACACATGCCCGAGGCAGTTGCGACATACAAGTAGAGGAGTTCATTGAATGGACTGGGACGATGTGAGGCCAAAGCCGGAAAGCCGGATTACGCTTGGCGAAAATCTGACGGCGTTGTCGATTGCCGATCTGAAGCATCGCATCGGCGCGTGCGAGACCGAGATCGATCGGCTACGGGCCGAAATCGCAAAGCGCGAGGCGCATGAGCAGGCCGCAAGCCAGATCTTCAAAAGTAAATCCTGACCAACCCGCGACGCGGGTGGCGCGTAAGGATTTGTTGTCCATTCACACTTTATTAATGATCTTCGTTTAGTTTGAGCATCATCCAGACCTCTGGATACGGAGCGGCGAACGGCCGCTTAGCATTACGCCTCCCTGTTGACTTTCGAGCCGCTCTAACCGAGCGGCTTTTTTTCGGTACAACGTTTGCACGTGCCCTCAAATGTTCCTATTCTGGGACGACTTGTTAACCGTCGGCTGCCAGTGTGGAGGTCGATCGTAGAATTCCTGGTAGCGTCGAGTTGGCGAGTTGGTAAGTGTCATGAACAGTGGTTCCAGTATGGTCGGCGTTCGTAATGGCGGTGCGATTACCGTCTCGTTTGGCGAGCGGTTCGCGAATTCCGAGCAGTTCGATTTGGTGTTCAAGGAAGGCATGGCCCTCGTTGAACGCACCGCCGCCTACCTGGATGGCGAAGGGCGCCGCGACGCCAAGCAATTGAAGCCGCCGCTTGCCGTTACCTATGCCACGGAGAGCATGCGGCTGACCACGCGGTTGCTGGAACTGGCATCCTGGTTGCTGGTGCGGCGCGGCCTCAAGGAAGGCGATCTAACGCCGGCGGAGGCCGCCAAGAAGCGGGGTCGCATCAAGCTGCGCCCGTTCGGACGGCCGTCGCACATTCAAAACTTCGAAAACCTGCCAATCGGCCTGCGGACTCTGATCGAGGAGAGCTTCGGCTTGAACGATCGGATCATGCAGATCGATCGTGCAATCGAGAAGCCGGCGGAAGCAGTGATCGCGAACCCAGTTGCGGCGCAAATGGCGCAACTCCACACGGCGTTCGCTGTATCGGCGCGCCGCTAGACTGTTGTAGACGGGTGCTGAGCAAGTCTTAGCTCAGTAATCGACTGCTGCCGCGATAGTCAGGCTGGGCAGTGGGCACGTTGGCCCACGGCGCTAGCTTCGAGCGCTCAAAAAAGGCCTTCGAACTTCTTCTTGAAGCGGGACAGACGGCCGCCACGATCCATCAGGCGCTGGTCGCCGCCGGTCCATGCCGGGTGCGTCGAGGGGTCGATATCGAGCGCCAAGGTGTCGCCCGCTTTGCCATACGTGGAATAGGTCGTGAAATGGGTGCCATCGGTCATAACCACCTTGATCGGGTGGTAATCGGGATGCACGTCGGCGTCTTTCTTCATCGTCTTGATCTTTCAGGCTTATCGTCGCCCTGATCCAGCGCACACGCGCAGATGCGGACCGGACAACCATGTCGGTGAATGCAGCTTGCGGGCTGAATACTGGAAAGATCGTCCCGGCACAAGGGTCTGTCGCAGCCGATGGCTTATCCACATCGCCTCGACCGCCTTTCTAGCGCCGATGATCCGACGTTAGCGGGCCTTGAGCGGCTTTGAGCCTATGCTCCGGTTGAATACAGTCACGTCAACGAGGTCAGTCGGCAATGGCCGGGCAAGAAAATTTTCTGGCGACATTGGCCGCAGGCGCACAAGGTGTGGCCTCGCGACTGGCGCGTGGAACAATGCGCGCAACTGCAACTTTTGTGCAGATTGCCTGGCCTATCACCAAGCTCATTGTCAGGCGCGCGTTCGAGGTGTTGTTCGCGCTTATTCTGATCTTCGAGGAATGGGGCTGGCGGCCACTTGCCGCTTGGCTGGGACGGCTTGCCAGATTTCCGTTCGTGGCAAACCTGGAAACTTTTATTGCGGGGCTTCCGCCGTACGGTGCATTGGTGGCGTTCGCAGCGCCCTCGGTGTTGATCTTACCGTTGAAGCTGCTGGCGCTTTATCTCATTGCGGCAGGTCATGCGCTAAGCGCTGCGCTGCTTTTTATCGGCGCCAAAGTCGCCGGCACCGCCATTCTGGCGCGGCTCTATACCTTGACCCAGCCCAAGTTGATGCAGATCGGCTGGTTCGCGCGCGCACACGATTGGTTCATGCCGTGGAAGGAGCGGATGTTTGCCGCCATTCGCGCTTCATGGGCGTGGCGCTATGCCCGCATCGTAAAATATCGGGCCGGCCAAGCCGTGCGTGCGCGGTGGCTTGAGCTGCGGCCGGCGCTGATCGCGTACAAGTTGCAGATCGCAGCGCAAGCGCGTGGCGTGCTCGTCCGGGCGCGCGCGTGGCTGTCCCGCTAAAATCTCTAGCCGACGAACTCTGACCGCTTGTAGCCCTGCAAGTATAGCAGCGCGGTAAGATCGCCGTGGGTGATGCTGGCCGACGCTCCGGCGGCGACGATCGGCTTGGCGCGGAAGGCAACACCGAGGCCTGCGGCCTTGACCATCGCAAGGTCGTTGGCGCCATCGCCGACCGCCAAGCTCGCCTCTGCCGGCAGCCTGAGCGCGGTGCTAAGCCGTTGAAGTGTGGCGAGTTTCGCTTCCCGGCCAAGGATCGGGCCGACGACTTTGCCGGTCAGTTTTCCGTCAGCAAGTGCCAAAGTGTTCGAGTGATGCTCGTCGAAACCCACAAGTTTAGCCACGCGACCGGTGAAGAATGTGAAGCCGCCGGATACCAATGCCGTTCGCGCGCCATCCGACTTCATGGTGGCAATAAGCGTGCGCGCGCCCGGCATCAGGGTGATGCGCTCTTCGAAAACACGGCCAAGCTCAGACTCCTTCAGTCCCATCAACAACCCGAGCCGCTGGAGCAGCGCTGCCTCGAACTTGAGTTCGCCCCGCATGGCCCGTTCGGTGATCGCCGCCACCTTGTCCTTGATGCCGAGCACGTCGGCCATCTCATCGATGCACTCCTGTTGGATGATCGTCGAATCCATGTCGGCGACGATCAGCTTTTTGCGCCGTTTGCCGATCTCATCGGCAACAATGTTGACATCGAGGGTGAGCCCGTTGAGAGCTGCCGCAATCGACCGCCGCAGCGCCGCAATTTGTCCTGGTTGATCGTCACTGAGAAAGCGCGCCTGCCACGCCTCAGTTGGATGCAGCCATTCGAAATTGAGCCGGTGCTGTTCCGGGATCGCAGCCCATGCTCGCGCGACCGCAAAGTCGCTCAGCGAGGGACGATCGGGTGGGCTCGTTAGGACGAGAGCGTAGCTGCGCTTCATAATGCTTGATCGGTCCTAGTGATTTAGCCGGCGAGCCTTGGTATGGGGTACCGATGATCCAACCCCGCGTAGTCCTTATCGCCGGGCCGACCGCCAGCGGCAAGTCGGCACTGGCATTGACGTTAGCCGAACAAATTGGCCGCGCGATGATCATCAATGCCGATAGCATGCAGGTTTACCGCGAACTGCAAATCCTCACCGCGCGGCCTTCGGCCGAAGACGAGGCGCGCGTTCCGCATCGGCTGTTTGGACACGTTTCGGGCGCTCGAGCGTACTCGGTCGCCGCTTACATCGACGATTGCCAGGCGGCGCTGGATGAGGCCCGCGCGGCTGAGGTTGTGGCGATCGTCGTTGGTGGCACCGGTCTCTATCTCAAAGCGCTGCTGGAGGGATTGTCCCCGGTCCCGCCCATCCCGGCGGAGGTCCGGAAGCACTGTCGCGGCGAGGCTGATCGCATTGGACCGGCCGAACTGCACAGAGCGCTGGCCGCGAAGGATCCAGTCATGGCCCAGCGATTGGTGCCGGCCGACACCCAGCGCATCACGCGTGCACTAGAGGTCATTATTGCGACCGGAAAATCGCTCAGCGAGTGGCAGCAAGTGCCGGGCGCTCCTGTGATCGAGCCGTCGCAGACTGCCCGTTTCGTGCTGATGCCCGAGCGCGGAATGTTGCTGAAGCGCTGCGACACGCGCTTCGATGCAATGATCCGCGACAGCGTTCTGGAAGAGATCAGCAGGCTGCGAGACTTGCAGTTAGGCGATGATTTGCCGGTGATGCGAGCGTTGGGAGTTCGGCCGCTGATCGATCACATGAAAGGCCGAATGCCGCTCGATACAGCGATAACCCTCGCTAAGGCGCAGACGAGGCAATTCGCAAAAAGACAAATGACTTGGCTTAGACGATATATGATTTCGTGGGAGACGCTAGTCACGCAAGAAACGCCAAGAAATATCGATCATATCATTTCATTTATTGATTTTTAACTTGGAAGGCTTCATCCGTAGCGCGTTTGCGGCGACGCGACTTCGCGTTGCAGCAAAATTGCATAACTTGGGGAATAGAATATGGCACGCATGATGACCGGCGCCGAAATGGTGATCACAGCTTTGCAAGAACAGGGCGTCGAGATCATCTTCGGATACCCCGGTGGTGCGGTACTTCCGATTTACGATGAGATTTTTCAACAGGAGAAGGTCAAGCACGTGCTGGTGCGCCAGGAAGGCGGCGCCGTGCACGCAGCGGAAGGTTATGCTCGCTCCACAGGCAAGGTCGGCGTTGTGCTCGTGACGTCGGGCCCCGGCGCCACCAACGCTGTAACGGGCCTGACCGACGCGCTGATGGATTCGATTCCCATCGTTTGCATCACGGGGCAGGTGCCGACCCATTTGATCGGTTCCGATGCCTTCCAAGAATGCGATACGGTCGGCATTACGCGCTCGTGCACCAAGCACAATTGGCTGGTGAAGGATGTCAACGATCTGGCGCGTGTCATCCATGAGGCGTTCCACGTCGCGCGTAGCGGCCGCCCCGGTCCGGTCGTCATCGACATTCCGAAGGATGTTCAGTTCGCCACCGGCAATTATACGGGCCCGTCCGGCGTGCAGCACAAGACCTATAAGCCGCGTCTGAAGCCTGAGATGGCCGGCGTCATGCAGGCGGTCGAGCTAATGGCAACTGCCAAGAAGCCGCTGTTCTACACCGGTGGCGGCGTGATCAACTCAGGCCCCAAGGCTAGCCAACTGCTGCGTGAGCTTGTGCGGTTGACCGGCTTCCCGGTCACCTCGACCTTGATGGGACTTGGCGCCTATCCCGCTTCCGACAAGCAATGGCTCGGCATGCTCGGCATGCACGGCACGTACGAAGCCAACTGGGCAATGCACGATTGCGACGTGATGGTTAACATCGGCGCGCGCTTCGACGATCGGATTACCGGACGCCTCAGCGGCTTTGCGCCCAACAGCCGGAAAATTCACGTCGATATCGATCCATCATCAATTAACAAGAACGTGCGCGTCGACGTGCCGATCGTCGGTGATGTGGCCTACGTTCTCGAAGAGATGCTCAAGGCCTGGAAGGCCCGCGCGCCGCAGCTGGACAAAGCTGCTCACAAGAGCTGGTGGAAGCAGATCGATATCTGGCGGGCCAAGAAGTCGCTCGCCTTTAAGCCGACCAAAGATGTGATCATGCCGCAGTACGCGGTTCAGCGGCTGTACGAGCTGACCAAGGATCGCGACACTTATATCACCACCGAAGTCGGCCAGCATCAGATGTGGGCCGCTCAGTTCTATCACTTCGAGGAACCGAACCGCTGGATGACCTCCGGCGGGCTCGGCACCATGGGTTACGGCCTGCCGGCGGCGATCGGCGTGCAGATCGCGCATCCGAAGTCGCTTGTGATCGATATCGCCGGTGATGCGTCGATCCTGATGAACATTCAGGAAATGTCGACGGCAATCCAATACCGGTTGCCGGTCAAGATCTTTATCTTGAACAACCAGTACATGGGCATGGTGCGCCAGTGGCAGCAACTGCTGCACGGCAACCGCTACTCTGAGAGCTACACCGAAGCGCTGCCCGATTTCGTCAAGCTCGCGGAAGCGTACGGTGGCGTCGGCATGCGCTGCGACAACCCCGCTGACCTTGACGATGCCATCAAAGAGATGATCGATGTGAAAGCGCCGGTGATTTTCGATTGCCGTGTGACGCAGCTTGCCAACTGCTTCCCGATGATCCCCTCGGGTAAGGCACATAACGAGATGCTGCTCGGCGAAGATGCGACCGACGAGTCGATCGGCAAGGCAATCAGCAAGGAAGGCAAGATGTTGGTATGAGCCAATCCTCACTCGTGCTCATCGGCTTGTTTAAGGGGTGATCACCTTGGCAATGAATTCTCAAAGTCGCCTCGTTTGGGCAGTTTTGCCGGTGTTGATCTGTTGGGGCACACCTTCGTTCGGCCAATCCAAGACCTGGGATCAGGCCGCCAACATCAAGTTATCCGCGCTTCATCTGGCCGGCTTGCAACAAGCCAGGGGAGCGCTCGGTGCCTACGAGTTCATCGCCAATTGCTACAAGACGCATGAGCTGAATTCGAAGTACGGTGCAGCGCTCGAAGGCTGCATCGTGCAGGACTACATTCACTCTAAGGTGACGGCCGCGGTTTACGCGCAATTGCCGGCAGCCGAGCGCGAGCGCATGAGTTTGCCGGATCCGCAAGAAATGGTCAGCACGATGTTGAGGCGCGTTGGTAAAGCGATGGGCAGTTACAAGATCGCCGAGGCCGACGCCCGCAAGTTCGTCGCACAAGTCGAAGCGGTTGGCATTCCAACATTCGCCAAGGCCAGGTTTCCCAATGGTGAAAATTAGGTCGGCTGCGCGAACCGGCAACCATCGACGGCATCAGCCCGTCGTGGTAAGAACAGGTAAGACAGCGCAATGGTTTGGTCCTGGTGGGGCTTCATGGAAATCACGAAGGTGTCAAGCAAAGGACAGGTCGTCATTCCCAAGCAGGTGCGTGACGCGCATGGCTGGCGGGAAGGCACTGAGTTGATTGTCGAGAATACGTCGCACGGTGTCCTGTTGCGTCCCAAGCGCGTCTTCAAACCGACGACGGTGGAGGAAGTAGCGGGATGCTTGGCCAAGCTTTACAAAGGGCCGGCGCGGTCGATCGAGGACATGGACGCTGCGATCGAGGCCGAGGCTGTTCGACGATATAAGCGTTCCGTTGGCAAATGATTTACCTCGACACCAATGTCCTTGTGCGGTTCGCTGTTCGCGACAATGAGGTGCAGTTCAAGCTGGCTGAGCGGCTGATCCTGGAGAACGAGGTGATGGTCCTTGCGGGCACGCTCATCGAATTCGAATGGGTGATGCGAAGCCTCTACGGTATTCCGCGCTCCAGCCTCGCGGACGCTCTGCGGCAGATATGCGGTATGCCCCGATTGGCGGTCGACGAGGATGTGGTGATCGAGCGCGCGATCGAAGCCTATGCGGCTGGGTTCGACCTTGCCGATGCGGTCTTCATCGTCCAAGCAGAAGTGCGAGGCGGCGACAGGTTTGCCACGTTCGATAAAAAGCTGCTGCGAAAGTGTCGCGATATTTCAACTACTGTCGCGGCATTCCGGCCTTGAGCCATCGAAATCTTGGACAAACCCAGAGCCGGGGAATCAATTATGAAACTCATTATCGGCAACAAGGTTTACTCATCGTGGTCGCTCCGACCATGGATTGTGATGAAGGCCTTCGCGATCCCCTTCGAGGAAACCATGGTGCAGCTGCGCGAGCGCGACACGCAGGAGCGGATCCTCGCACACTCACCCTCCGGCAAGGTGCCAGCCCTCATCGATGACGGTGTGACGGTATGGGACAGCCTCGCCATCATGGAGTATCTCGCCGACAAGTTTCCAGACCGCGCCATCTGGCCGAAGGACCGTATAGCGCGTGCTCATGCGCGATGTGCGTCAGCCGAGATGCACTCCGGGTTCGCGACACTGCGCAATGCATGTTCGATGAATGTCACCCGCCGGTTTAAGGCGCGCGACCGGGGCGAGGCAGTTGCGGCCGATGTCGCCCGTGTTACCGGGATCTGGCGCGAGGCTCGCGAAAAGTTCGGCGCCAAGACCGGCACGCCATTTCTATACGGCGACTTTTCCGCCGCCGATGGCATGTATGCGCCGATGGTAACACGCTTGCATAGTTACTCGATTGCAGTCGATTCAGTAAGCCAAGCCTACATGAAGGCAGTCTTAGGGCACCCTGCTTACAAAGCCTGGCTGGCCGGAGCGGTTGCCGAAACCTGGGGCCTCGACAATGGCGAAGCGGCCGAAACCCTCGTCGAAGATCTGCGTGCAAGGAAAGCTTGAGAGCTAATGACACAGACCCAGAAGCAGTCACACTACTCCGACCCGCCAGCCAACGTCGAGATCGTTCAGCGCACGCTTTCCGTCCTCGTCGACAACGAGCCTGGAATCCTAGCCCGCGTCGTCAACCTGTTCACCGCCCGTGGTTACAATATCGACAGCCTCACGGTAACGGAGACCGAGCACGAAAAACATCTGTCCCGCATCACGCTGATCACGCGCGGCACGCCAGCGACGATCGAGCAGATCAAGCATCAGCTCGAGCGCATGGTGCTGGTGCATCGCGTCGTCGACTTGACGTTGCTGGGCGATCCACTGGAACGGGAGCTCGCTTTGATCAAGGTCGCCGGCAAAGGTAACGATCGGATCGAAGCTTTGCGCCTGGCCGAGATCTTCCGCGCCAACGTTATCGACGCCTCGACCGATCACTTCGTGTTCGAGTTGACCGGACGCACCAGCAAGATCGAGCAGTTCATATCGATCATGACGGCGTTGGGCTTGGTCGAAGTCTCTCGCACCGGCATCGCTGCCATGGGGCGCGGCGAAACGGCGATGTGATGTGCGGGTGCTGGCGCGAAATTAAGCAGTTGTCGCGAACCATCCCCGGTGGCAGTTTCACGGCTTGAGGTGTTTTGGCAGCAGCCTGAACGTCAATTCGATCAGACGCGGGGTTACTTGCTTGAGTACGACCGAACCTTCGATTGCGTTCTCGGCACCCACCGGCGACGATGTCAAATGCACAACGTGCTACATGTGTGCCTGCCGTTGCGGCATTAAGGTGCATTTGAAGGACGGCCGCGTCCGCTACATAGAAGGCAACCGCGATCATCCGGTGAATAAGGGCGTGCTGTGCGGCAAGGGTGCCGCCGGCATCATGCAGCACTATTCGCCAGCGCGCCTCACGGGGCCGATGAAGCGGGTCGGCCCGCGTGGTTCTGGTGAGTTCGAGGCGATCAGCTGGGACGAAGCACTTGGGCTCGCAACGGAGTGGCTCGGCAACATCCGCAAGTCCGATCCAAGGAAGCTTGCGTTCTTCACCGGCCGCGATCAGAGCCAGGCCCTGACCGGTTGGTTCGCTCAACAGTTCGGTACGCCTAATTTTGCCGCCCACGGCGGTTTCTGTTCGGTGAATATGGCGGCTGCGGGGCTGTATACCTTCGGCGGCTCGTTCTGGGAGTTTGGCGAACCGGACTGGGATCGCACGCAATACTTCATGCTCTTCGGCGTCGCCGAGGATCACGCGTCGAACCCGATCAAGATGGCGCTGGGCAAGTTGAAAGCGCGCGGCGTCAAGGTCGTATCGATCAATCCGATCCGCACCGGCTATAACGCGATTGCCGACGAGTGGATCGGCATCCGTCCCGGCAGCGACGGCATGTTTGTCGGCGCGCTGATCCATGAGCTGCTGCGCACGCAAAACGTCGACCTCGATTTTCTTGCAAGGTACACCAACGCGCCATGGCTGGTGATCGAGGAGGGCGGTACTGCCGATGCCGGTCTGATCGCGCGCGATGCTAGCGGCAAGCCGCTGTGCTTCGATAAGAAATCAAATTCGCTGATCGACGCGACGCTGCCCGATATCGCGCCAGCATTGGTGGGCGACTTCAAGCTCGCCGATGGGCGCACCGCCCGGCCGTCGTTTCAACTGATCGCTGAGCGGTATCTGGGTACAGAGTACTCGCCCGAGACGGCTGAGGTCGAAACCGGCATTCCAGCATCGACGATCAAGCGGATTGCCGCCGAACTTGCCGACGCAGCCTTCAAGCAGCAGATCGAACTCGACATTCCATGGACCGACACGCATGGGCGCCGGCACGAGAAGACGACCGGCCGTCCCGTGTCGATGCACGCGATGCGCGGTATCTCGGCGCACTCGAACGGGTTCCAGACCTGTCGCCTG
This sequence comes from Hyphomicrobiaceae bacterium, assembly GCA_031374115.1. Taxonomy (GTDB): domain Bacteria; phylum Pseudomonadota; class Alphaproteobacteria; order Rhizobiales; family Hyphomicrobiaceae; genus JAKFWF01. The sequence goes on from JANMNO010000169.1 coordinate 13,416, forward strand.
ATCCACATCCTGCAGATCATCCTGGGCTCGATCGATTGTCCGGGCGGCTTCCGCTATAAGCCACCGTTTCCACGTCCAACACCGCCGCCGAACAAGCCCGCCGGCAAGCACAATAGCGTCAGACCCATGACACCCCTCGCGGGTGCGCCGCTGGGCTTCACGCAAGGCCCGGAAGACTTGCTTGTGTGCCCCAATGGCAATCCGGAGCGTATCGATAAGGCCTACTCGTGGGATGCCCCGATTGCGGCCCACGGGCTGATGCATATGGTCATCACCAACGCCGCGAACGGCGATCCGTATCCGGTCGACGTGCTGTTCATGTACATGGCGAACATGAGCTGGAACTCTTCGATGAACATTCCAGCGATCCTGCGCCACCTCACCGAGACTGATCCGGCGACCGGCGCCTACAAGATACCCAAGATCATCTACTCGGACGCTTACAATTCCGAAATGGTGGCCTACGCCGACTTGATCCTGCCCGATACCACCTACCTCGAACGCTGGGATTGCATCTCAGTGCTCGATCGCCCCATCTCCGACCCCGATGCCGCGGCAGACAGTATCCGCCATCCCGTTGTCGAACCGGATCGAGACGTGCGCGCGTTTCAAACGGTGGTGATCGATCTAGGTGCGCGCCTCAAGCTGCCAGGTTTCATCACTGCCGACGGCGCGCCCAAATACCCTGGCGGCTATCCCGATTACATCATCAATCACGAGCGCGCGCCAGGCATCGGCCCGCTCGCCGGCTTCCGTGGCGCCGACGGCAAAAGTTACGGCAAAGGCGCGGTGAACCCGAAGCAGCTCGAAGAGTACATCGCCAACGGTGCCTTCCATCAGCATCATCTCGAGGACGACCAGCGTTTCTACAAGCACGCCAACAAGAGCTATCTCGAGTGGGCAAAGTCGGTCGGCTTTGTCGGTAGCGCCGATCCGATCATCTTCCAGCTCTATCTCGAACCGCTGCAGAAGTTTCGCTTGGCCGCTCGTGGTCACGGTGCAGTGCAACCGCCTGACACTCACCGGACACGGATCGAGACGTACTTCGATCCAATCCCATTTTTCTATGGCGCAGAGCGACTCTCCTCCGGAGAGCCGGCCGCTCTGCGCGAAAGATTTCCCATGTACGCCATCACGCAGCGGCCGATGCACATGTACCATTCGTGGGGATCGCAGAACGCGTGGTTGCGGCAGATCACGGCGGAGAACCGCCTTTATATCCATCGGTCGCGTGCCGAGACGCTCGGTCTGAAAGACGATGACTGGGCGTGGATTGCCGGCGAACTGGGACGTGTGCGCGCGCAGGTACGCCTCGTCGATGGCGTCAATCCCGATACGGTGTGGACGTGGAATGCGATCGGCAAACGGTCGGGTGCCTGGGGGCTTGATGCGAAGGCGCCGGAGGCAACCAAGGGCTTCCTGTTGAACCACTTGATCGGCGAATTGTTGCCCGAACGCGAGGGTGGCTATCGCTTCTCCAATTCCGATCCGGTGACCGGACAAGCGGCCTGGTACGACCTGCGCGTTCGCATCGAGAAGGCCGATCCCAATGAGGCCAAGGAAACGTGGCCACGGTTCGAGCGTATTGTCAGTAGAGCCGCGTCATCAAAATCCACCCCGTGACGAACAGTGGTGAGAGTGCGGTCGAAAGCACGACAGCGGTCGAGATGAAATCGCTTTCGTTCTTGTACTCAGCGGCAAAGATGGTGATCAGCACGCCGACGGGCGTGGCGGCGGCAACCACCAGCACATTCGACACGTCGCGGGGAAATTCCATGAACCAGCACACCCACCACGTAAACACCGGCGCGACAATGAACTTCAGTGTCAAGATCAGTATCTGCGGGATCCATTCGATTTTCAGGATCTTCGACGCGGCCACCTGCGCGCCGAGGGTATAGAGCGCGAGGGGGGTAAAGATGGAGCCTAGAAACTGCATCGGCTGCGCAACGACCGTCGGCATCTCGATTTCGAATCCCCGTAACGACAAACCCAGCAGCACCGATGGGATCAGCGGCGTCTCGAACGCGATTCTGAGTTTCGCGAGGCCACCACCTTTGCCGGACGGTGCCAGCAGCCAGACGCCGACGGTGCATACCAGCACCGACATCAGCGCCGTCATGACCGATTGATAGATCAGATACTCGTCTCCAAACGCCAGCTGCGTCACCGGAATGCCGAAAAACCCGACGTTGGCGTATGCGGTTCCAAGCCCCATCATGGGACCGAGCGAGGCGCGTTGGCGCAGCACGATGACGGTCAGCCAGCCGATCGGTATCAGGAACAGAAACTGCACGATGCCGAAATAGAACACCGGCCATACAACTGAGATCGGTTGCTTTCCGGTCGCTAGAAAGTGCACCAGAAACGCTGGCATGACGACGTAGACCTGCACGCGATTAAGCGTGCCGATATCGAGCTTGAGGCGGCC
>JANMNO010000186.1:0-24188 GCA_031374115.1 Hyphomicrobiaceae bacterium
AATCCCGCGTCAAACCGATTTATCAAACGTTCGAGGGTTGGACGGAATCGACGCGCGGCGCACGCAGCTGGGCCGAACTTCCCGCGCAAGCTGTGAAATACGTCAAGACGATCGAGGAGCTGATCGAATGTCCGGTCACGTTGCTGTCGACGTCACCCGAGCGCGACGACACAGTCCTGATGCGCGATCCTTTCGAGGACTGACCCTCGTTGCGCCGTTTCCAAGAGCACCATTGGCGAAACTGGACGATTAAATTTGGCGGCTTCGCTCGGGAGCCAATGGAGCCTCGATCGATGCGCGCCGACAGCAAACCCAATGCCGGTCAACTCGCTGGCTTGCTTGCGGCGCTCGTTGTGATGAGTTGCTTAAGTCAATTCTACCGGGTGTCGAACAGCGTCATTGCGCCTGAACTGATGCGCGATCTCGGGCTCACCTCCGAGCAACTCGGGTTGGCGGCCGGCGCGTTCTTCGTCACCTTATTGATTGCACAAGTTCCGGTCGGCATCTGGTTCGACCGGTACGGCGCGCGCATCACGCTCACCTGTCTATCCGTGTTTTCAGTCGCCGGCGCAGTGATGGTTTCGCGTGCCACATCGGCGAACGAACTCATTATCGCGCGCGCAATCATCGGTCTCGGCTGCGCCGCAAACTTCATGGCGCTGGTATTCCTGCTGTCGCGATGGGTCGAGCCTGCTCGCTACACGGCAGTGCTCGCCACCGGTTTTGCCTTGAGCAACATCGGCACGCTCGCAGCTGCAACACCTTTGGCGTGGGCTTCTGCAACGTTCGGGTGGCGCAACACATTCCTGTTTCTCGGGCTGATCACGGGTCTGGGAACTGCGGTGTTCTGGATGGTCGTGCGTGATCGTCCGCCAGGTCATGTTGTCCAACCGTTGGCCGCTCGCAGTTTGCCGGACGAACTGCGCGGACTGCTTACGGTGTTTCGCACACCTGGATTGATCCCGGTGCTCGCGATGCATACGTTTGCGTACGCTAGTCAGTTGACGATCATCGGTGTGTGGGCTGGACCGTACCTGTTCGACGTCCATGGACTGAACGGCATCGATCGCGGCAACGTGCTGCTGGGCATGGGTGCCGCGCAGCTCGCCGGCGTATTCAGCTACGGCCCGCTCGACCGGATTTTCCGCAGCCGCAAGAAGGTGGTGATTGGCGGCGTCGTCGTGGTGATCGCGTTGTTGCTATTGCTGGCAGGTGTTTCCCAGCCGCCGCTGTGGATCGCCGTCGCGTTGCTGGTGCTGGTCGTGTTCGTCGCCTCGTATGGCGTCGTCATCGTCAGTCAGGGTCGCGCGCTTTTTCCCGACCATTTGGCTGGCCGAGGCGCGACCACCGTCAACATGGCGCAGTTGTTCGGCTTGATGGCACTACCGGTGTTGACGGGGCAGATCGTCGGCTCGTTTCCACAGGTGGATGGAGTTGCACCCGAGATCGCCTATCGAGCGGCATTTGCGGCGCTGGCACTAGGTAACCTGATCGGACTCGTGGTATACTTCAAAGCCGCAGACAGCCGCCCCAACTAGGTTGCGGTGATGAGGCCGCGATAGCCGGCGAGGGCGCCGGGAGCCAGTTCGGCGGCCAGAACGCGCCAGGGGTCGGCGGGTCCCGGCAACCAAATTTGGCCGGGCGGAACGCGCCTGAAACCAAAGCGGGCATAGTAGGGCTCATTACCAACCAGCACGGATAACCTCATGCCAGCGGCTTTCGCATTTGCCAGTCCTTCGGCGGCGAGCCGCTTGCCGTGACCAAGCCCCGCATAGGCCGGCTCCACCGCCAGCGGACCCAGCAGCAGGGCGCCCGAAACACCGCCGATTTCAACCTCGGTGAATCGGATTGCGGCGATCAATTGGGAACCAAACATCGCGACCAGGCAAAACCGCGAAATCAGCGGTTGGCCCTCGCGGATGCGATAGGCAGTGCGCGCGAAACGTCCCGGCCCGAAGGCGCGCGGCTGCAGATCGCGAATGGCAGGAAGATCGTCCGGCGTGACGTGCCGGACCGTAATCGTCGGGGACATGAGGATTGCTCACAAAACGAGATGCAGACTTGCTCAGGCAGCAGCGTGCAGCGTGCCCGGTCGTCGTCGCGGCAATCTCGTCTGGAGCGTCATGACCATCAGAGCGCCGTAACACGGCCGAGCCGTTGGCGTCTAGCGTTGCAATCACCAGTTTGCAGATTGAGGCTGACCCTCGAGTATTTCCGACAATCGTGCCCGCGTTGCCCTGTTGATGGCGTCGGGAAGCGATTGCAGGTCGAAAAAGCCTTGCTCAGCGATTTCGACGTTCGGCTTGGGCACGGATGCCTGACGCCAATGGCGGACCACAAAAAGCCCGACATGGTCGTTTGGAAACGTCACGAAATTCGCATAGATGCCAAACAACTCGGGTTTGCCCTCAATGGCAATGCCGGCTTCTTCCATCAGCTCGCGGCGCAAAGCGAGTTCCATCGGTTCGTTTTTCTCGACGCCTCCACCCGGAAAATGCCAGCCGGGGCGATATCCGTGGCGGACGAGCAGGACACGGTTGCGCTTATCGATTACGACGCCTTGCGCGCCGAGCGTGAGCCCGCGCGAGATGCGCCAGTAGCGCTGGAGGATCCCTGATATGAAACGCCGTTCTGCCAAAGTTAGCGGCCCCGAATCGTTGTTGGGAACGAACAGACCTCTAGCATCCTCATCGTACCTTTGCTTCCCTCGATGGGCATTCGACCGTTCATGACCGCAACGATTACGATCGCGCACCTTTCGGATGTGCATTTGAGCCCGCTCGTCGGCTTCACACCGCGGCACTGGAACGCCAAGCGTACGCTCGGCTTCGTCAACTGGCATAGCAAACGGCGCCACATCCATTCACGCCGCGTTGCCGATCGGTTGATCGCCGACATCAAAGCCCAGGCACCGGATCATATTGTGATGACCGGCGATCTGATCAACATCGGATTGCCGGCGGAATACGAAGCTGCCGCGCGCTGGCTGAAAACGATCGCGCCGCCATCAAGTTTGTCGGTCGTACCCGGCAATCACGACATCTATACCCGTTTGCATGATGATCCAGGCATTGGCCGCTGGAACGCCTACATGGCCTCCGACGAATGGGGGCTATCACACGGGGCATCGGCGATCGGCGGTTTCCCATATGTGCGCCAAGTTGGGCCAATCGCAATCGTGGGTTTATGCTCGGCTGTGCCAACCGCGCCCGGAATGGCAATAGGACGGCTGGGGCAATTGCAGCTCGCCGCCACGAAGCAGTTACTGGAACAGCTCGGCCGCGCCGATATATTCCGTCTGGTGATGATCCATCATCCACCGTTGCCGGGACAGGCACGTGCCAATCACGATCTGATCGATGCTCCGGACATGGCCGGCATCCTTGCGACGGCGGGAGCCGAGCTCGTGTTACATGGCCATAACCATCGGCCAATGGCCGCGAGCGTAGAATTTCAAGGTGGCGTTGCTCAGGTCATCGGCGTTGGCTCGGCTTCCGCAAGTCGCGTGCAAGGCATCGAGCCGTTGGCGCGCTATAATTTGATCAGGATCTCGGGTCGTCCGGGAAATTGGCGAATCGACCTGCGCCAGCGCGGATTGGAAAACCAGGACGGGGCCGTCGTCGAACTCGGGAACCGCCCTTTGGACCGATGGTCGGGTTGACCCGGCGTCCCGTTTTATCGACCGAGCCAACCGAAAACGAGCAGGCAAGGTTGGAGTTTTCGTGGCATAAGTTACCGGCAATTGGGAGAACAGACCGTCGTGAGCCAAACAACAGTTACGCAGCCGCAGACCTCTACCTCGACGTTCCCGGTGTGGGTGATTATCCTCGCGGCCGGTACGATCGTCGGCATGGCGATGGGCCTGCGCCAGGTCATGGGCCTCTACCTCCGGCCGATGACGACCGACCTCGGCATCGGGCGCGAACCGTTCTCAGACGCGATGGCGATCGCCAATCTGGTTTGGGGCTTGGGCGCGATCGTGACCGGCGCCATCGCCGACCGCAAGGGTGCGGGTCGCGTCATCGCGGGGTGCGCGATCGCAACCGCGGGCGGCCTTTATCTCATGTACGCGGCTCGCACTGGCTGGGAACTTTACATCAGCGGCATCCTGCTCGGCCTAGGCGTTGCTGGAACTGGCGTCACCGCGCTGGTCGGCGCGGTCGGCCGCGCAGCTCCGGCCGACAAGCGAACCGCTGCGATTGCATCGCTTGGCATGGCCGGCGGCATCGGACAGTTGATCGCGTTGCCGTATACTCACATCCTGATCGAGTGGTTGGGTTGGCAGACGAGCCTGCTGGTGCTGTCGGCGACGGCTCTGCTGATGGTTCCTCTCGCCTACCCAATCGCTGGCAAGCCCCTCGTGGTCGATACCGGCATGAAGCCGCAAACGCTCGTCGAAGCTTTTTCAGAAGCTTTTGCGCATCCGAGTTTCTGGCTGTTGACCATCGGCTTTTTTGTCTGCGGTTTTCATGTCGCGTTCTATGGCGTCCATCTGCCGGCCTTCGTTGCCGACAAGGGGCTCGAACCGTGGGTCGGCGTGGCCGCGATCATGATGGTCGGGGTCGCCAATATCGTCGGCACCTATATAGCGGGACGCTCGACCAGGTTCGTCGAAAGGCGGGTCGGCTTGAGCTTCATCTATTTCGCCCGCGTGTTCGTATTCCTCGGCCTGCTGTTCATGCCGATCACGCCGGCGACGATCATCTTCCTCAGCACCGTGTTGGGCTTTTTCTGGCTGTCGACCGTGCCGCTCACGTCCAGCTTGGTCGCCATCTTCTTTGGAACCACCTGGATGTCGATGCTGTTTGGCTTCGTATTCCTATCGCATCAGCTCGGCAGTTTTGCCGGTTTGAAGCTTGCGGGCATGCTCTACGACTCGACCAAATCGTATGATATGATGTGGTGGATCTCGATCGCGCTGGGACTGTTCGCGGCCTTCATTCACTGGCCGATCAAAGAACGCCCGGTAGCGCGGTTGAAGCCAATCTCGGCGGTGACGGCTTAATTGCAGCTGATAGAAAGGGTAGCCATGGCCACGCCCTTAAGCAAGCACAGCGCGACTGGAAACAAGCCGAATGCAGTACGCATCGGCTTGTTCATTGGTTTGAGTCTCGTCTCGCTCGGTGCCGCATACCTCTACGCAGTACGCGGCAACGCCATCATTTTCGATTTGGCGTCGGGCATGGTTGGAATGTTTTGTTTTTGAAGCGTTTGATCTAGGCGCGTTGCGAGTTCGTTCGTTTGGTCTGGTGGTGCCATGAAACGTTCTGTATTGCGCATAATCGCACGAACGAGCGTGTTCATTGCCGCGCTCGTTATCGCCACACAAACGGCCAGCGCCGACGAGATGCGAACATTCATAAGGTCCGGGCTGGCTTATGAAGATGTCAAGCAGGACCTGGAAAGCGCAATCGAGCACAAAGGGTTGAAAATTGGTGCAGTCGGCGACCTTGGTGAAATGCTTGGTCGAACACAAGATGCGATCGGCGGCGGTAACGTCTACAAATCCGCACACTACCTGCAGTTTTGTTCTGCCGTGTTGGGGCATAAGCTCGCTGCGGCTGATCCTGCCAATATCGGTCATTGCCCGTTTCTGATGTTTATCTATGAGACCATTGCGAAGCCGGGCGAAGTCGTCGTCGGCTATCGATCGATTACCCGTTCCGGGTCGGCAGCTACGCGCGCAGTTCTCGATGAGGCCGAAGTGATGTTGCAAAGCATTGCCCGCGAGGCGGTCAACTGATCATGGCGCCGGTGTCACGCGCTTCGACGAATTCCTCTGTTTCGATATTGACTTGTTGACTCCCGGCACCGGGCTCTGCTTCTTTGCCCACGTGACGGTTTCCGTAGATGCAGACAAGGCATCCATGGGTGAAAAGGGAACACGGTGACAGGTTTTCGAACCTGAACGCCGAGGCTGCCCCCGCAACTGTAAGCGACGAGCCAGCTCCACTAATGCCACTGCACCACCCCGAGGCAAACGGGACTGCGGGAAGGCTGGAGCAGGCGCTAGAGCCGCGAGCCAGGAGACCTGCCGGCACAAGTCGTCCAACCTTCATGCGGGGCGCGTGATGGTACGGAGTATCCGTAGTGGCGACTGATGTGCAACCGGCGCGGGAGCTACGTCAGCTGTGACTGTTCGGATCGTAACTGTAGCCACGATGTCTTGATCTGCCACTTCGAAGCGAATGCATTGGCAGCTATAGATCGGCATTGGGCACGAACCTACAGACCACCAGTTAGTGTTGCTTCTCCGTCTTCAGTCGCTGAACGGAGAGATCTATGCGACCTATGGGACTACTGAACTCGACTTGTTACGCAGCATTGCTGCTTGCGGCAGTGGTATCGAACACGCCTGCCATCGCTCAAACACCGCAGGAACTACCCGGAATCGTCGTCCAGGGCGCGACGCTCGATGTTCCGCGTCCGGCCAAAAGGCGCGTCGAACCGGAAGCTGCTTCGGCACCGCAGCCTGCACGCCAACAAAGTGCACCGGCAGCTGCTCTGCCGCCGAATGCCGCAGCGGCGCCTACTGCCGGAGCTGTCGACGGCGGTAATGCCGCTGTTACCACCGGTAGCGGCGGCTCAGGTGACGTCGCAGGTGTTGCCGCCGACAAGATCGGCACTTCGGTTTCGGTCATTACTGGCGAGCAGATCCGCCAGCAGAACATCCATACTGCCGTCGAAGCTTTGCGGAGTTTGCCGGGCGTCAGCGTCAGTCGCCAAGGTGGCTCACAGAACTTGACAGCCGTGCGCATTCGCGGCGCGGAGAGCCGCCACACCCTCGTGCGGATCGATGGCGTCGACGTCAACTCCGGTACCGATGGCATCTTCGACTTCTCGAATCTCGTTGCCGACGATATCGAGCAAATCGAAGTGCTACGCGGTCCGCAGAGCGGACTATATGGCTCGAGCGCACTGGCAGGTGTGATCAACATCATCACCAAATCGGGCAAGGGTCCGCTAACAGTGCGGGTTCAGGCCGAGGCCGGCTCGCTCGGCACCAAGAGCGGCGCAATGTCGATATCGGGCGGCGACGACCGCGCACACGGTATTCTCTCGGTGTACGGGCGCAGCAGCAACGGATTCAACATATCGCAAACGGGTAGCGAGGATGATTTCGCGGAGTTCCGCAATCTCTCCTTCAATGGCGGATTTAAACTGACCGATAACATCAAGATCGACGGCAGTTTGCGCCGCTCGGTGACACGTGGCGGACGCGACGATGGTTTCGCAGGCATCAAGGATGGCTTTGCCGTGCCAGCCGACGACAACTCGTTCTTTGAAACGGAACTCTGGATCGGCCGCTTGCAGGCCACGCTCGATACGATGGATGGCCGCTGGATACACAAGGCATTCGTCAATCGCGCGCACACCAATTCGCAAGACACGACAAATCCAGCGTTCTTCGGAACCGCCTTTACCGAGTCGATCTCGCAGAACACGAAGTACGGCTATACCAGCACATACCGCTTGGATGCTCCAACTGGCACGCCGGTCCGCCACTTTGTGACTGGGCTTATCGAGCGCCAAGAAGAAACCTTCGAGCAACCGACCAACCCACTCGGATTCTTGCGCGAGCGGGCCCGTGTCAGTGCTGCCGGCGAAATCAGAGGCGAGTACTTCAATAGCCTGTTCCTGTCGGCGATCGCGCGCCGCGACAACAACGAAGTCTTCGACGGTTTCACAACGTGGCGCACGTCAGTTGCCTACAAGATCCCACGCACACCGTTCCGTCTACACACGAGCTACGGAACTGGCGTAAAGTATCCAAGCTTTGGCGAGCAGTTCGGCTTCTTCGTCGGATTCGCGCCAAACCCCAACTTGACGCCCGAGACCTCGCAAGGTTGGGACGCAGGTATCGAGACCCAGCTGTTCGGCGGCCGGGGCGTGGTTGATATTACCTACTTCAATCAGGATCTGCAAAACGAGATCGACTTCCGAACGATCCCTGTGTTCCAGTTCCAGCCATTCAATCATACCGGCAAGAGCACCCGAGAAGGTGTCGAGGTTGCCGGCCGTTATCTCGTGCTACCGGGCCTGACTTTTGGCGCAGCGTACACGTTTGTACACGCTGAAAACGACAATGGCACCGCAGAGGTTCGCCGGCCGAAACATGCAGGCCGCTTCGATGTGAATTACGGCTTCGATCACAACCGGGCCAACGTCAATGTGGCGGCCGTCTACAATGGCCAGATGAAGGACATCGTGTTTGAAGCGGGCCCACCATTCGGTAGCCCATTGGTGCCGTTGAAAGATTATTGGCTGCTATCGGCATCGGCATCCTACAAGCTGCAGCCGGGGGTCGAGATCTACGGCAAAGTCGAGAATGCACTTAACCAATCCTACGAAGAAGTGTTCGGCTTCAACACGCCAGGGACGACGGTCTATGCCGGCGTGCGTTTGACGTTCGAAGACCGCAACGCGCTTTCACTGTCCAAGAAGGATTGATTATGCTGCGGCGTGGCTTACTCGTTGGTGGCGCGGTGATGGCTATGGTTCTTTGGGCCTCAGCCAGCGTGCACGCCGAGACCAAGTCCCGCCGTATTGTCTCGCTCAATCTTTGTACCGATCAGATCTTGCTGGAATTGGTGCCGCGCAATCGCATTGCGGCGTTGAGTTGGCTTGCCGGCGACGGCAACGTCTCGGCGGTCGCGGGCGAGGTAAAGGGCATCAAACTAATCGCGGGCGGTGCCGAGGAGGTTCTCGCACTCGATCCCGATCTGGTGCTCGCCAGTCCTTACGCGGCAACCCCGACAGTCGAACTGCTGAAGCGGCTCGGACGGCGGGTGGAGATGGTGCCGTTCGCCACCGACTTCGCAATGATCCGCTCAACTGTGCGGCAGGTTGCAGCGGCGGTCGGTGAGATAGTGCGCGGGGAAGACGTGATCGCCCGCTTCGATCGCGCGCTCGAAGCTGCACAGTCAAAGGCAGCGCAGCATCCGGAGGCGCTCGTCTATCAGGTCAATGGGCTCGTCTCCGGCACCGGCAGCCTCGCCGATGCGGCGCTGAAAGCTGCCGGCCTCGCAAACCATATCGAACGCCGCGCCAATGCGACGGGCACACGCCTGGCCCTTGAAAGCATCGTCGTCATGCCGCCCGATCTCGTGGTGTTGGCGCAAGGCATGCACACCTATCGTACTGTAGTATCCGATAACTTGCGGCACCCGGCGCTTGCTCGCATCATGGCGAAAACCGCTGGCATGGAATTGCCGATGCCGCTGTGGCTGTGCGGCAGCCCGCGGATTTCGGATGCCGTCGGCATGCTGGCTGCAGCCCGCGATCGGTTACCGGCATCGAAGGTTCCATGACAGAAACGTATCGCGCGGAAGTCTGGCTCGTCTGCGCGCTGGCGTTCAGCTTCGTAGCGTCCCTGATGATTGGACCAGCCGGGCTCGGTTTCCCAGGTGGAGCACAAGCGGCGTGGCTGATCTTCTTCGAAATTCGCTTGCCACGCGCAATCCTCGGCGGACTGATCGGCGCCGCACTAGGGCTTTGTGGCGCGGCACTACAAGGCTATCTGCGAAATCCTTTGGCTGAGCCGGGACTGCTTGGCGTGACCGGCGGCGCTTCGCTCGGCGCGGTGGTGGCGATCCACTCCGGCGCGTCGGCGGCCTTCGCGTTAGCCCTGCCGATCGGAGGCCTGATCGGTGCGGCAATGGCGACGGCAGCCGTAATGGTTCTCGCCGGATCGCGTAGCGGCCCGGTTACGCTGATCCTCGCCGGCGTGGCGATATCAAGCCTTGCCGGTGCGCTGACGACCCTCGCTCTTAATCTGTCACCCAATCCTTTCGCGGCTGTCGAGATGGTATTCTGGATGCTCGGATCGCTGAACGATCGCAGCCTGGTGCACGTTTGGATCGCAGCACCGTTGATAATCGGCGGCGGTGCGATCCTGCTAACTCTTCGCCGCGACCTTGACGCGCTGTCGCTCGGCGATGACGTAGCCGTGAACCTCGGACTTGATCTCACTCGCCTGCGCACGAAGCTCGTCGCGGGAACAGCGCTGGCGATTGGAGCAGCAACATCGGTCGCTGGCGGGATAGGTTTCGTTGGTCTCGTCGTGCCGCATTTGCTTCGACGATTTGCCGCGAACGAACCTGGCCGGCTCCTTGTCATGAGCGCGCTTGGCGGCGCGTGCCTCGTCCTCGTGGCCGACATTGTGTTGCGCATACTCTCGCCTGTCGGCGATTTGAAACTTGGTGTACTGACAGCGCTTATTGGTGCGCCGTTTTTCCTATGGCTCGTCATCAAAACGCGTCAGGAGATCGGGCCTTGACCTTGCGCACAATCGAACTTCGTGTGGCACTTGGCAGTCGCATCGCCGTCACCGGGGTGACACTCGATTTGCGCGCGGGCGAGTTGACCGCAATCATCGGGCCAAATGGCGCTGGCAAGTCGACGCTGTTGCGCGCGCTCGCCGGATTGCTCCAACCGTCGCGCGGACAAGTGCTTTTTGACGACATCAGCCTCGACAAATGGGACCGGCAACTTTTGGCTCGGCGTGTTGGCTATCTGCCGCAGCAGCGCATCGTGCATTGGCCGCTGACGGTCGAGCGCACGGTCGGTCTGGGGCGGATGCCGCATTCGACCTCTATTGAAGCCAATGCAATTGCTGTTGAGCGTGCCATGACTGACATGGATGTTATTCAGTTCCGTGACCGGCCAGTGACAGATCTATCTGGTGGCGAGTTGGCGCGCGTCCTGTTGGCACGGGTACTTGCCCAGGATACTGCGATCTTGCTCGCCGACGAACCAGCGGCAGGCCTTGATCCAGCACATCAGTTGGCGCTGCTCGATCGGTTCGCGAAACTCACACAAACGGGGCGTACCGTCGCTGTCGCGATGCACGATCTTTCACTGGCTGCACGATACTGTCATCGCATCATCTTACTGAAGGACGCTCACGTACTCGCTGATGGCGCTCCCGATGCAGTCCTGACGGTGCCACTGCTGAAATCTGCGTTCGGAATTGAGGCCCGCATTGCCACAATCGACCGATTGCCAGTCGTACTGCCGATCAGCCTGTGCTAATGGTTAACGCTCCCATAACATAGACGGAAGTGAGCTTGCGCGTGCTGAAACGTAAACCTATGCGCCTGAACCTTGCCTTGCAGGGTGGCGGCGCGCACGGCGCCTTCACCTGGGGTGTGCTCGACCAGTTGCTCGAGGATGACATGCTGGACATCGGTTGGATCAGTGGCACGAGTGCGGGTGCTGTCAATGCGGTTGCACTGGCCTCGGGATATGCAAAAGGTGGCCGCGCCGAGGCGCGCGCAACCTTGAAGGCGGTGTGGCAGGCGATTGAGAAATCACAGCCGCCGGACCTGACTGCGATGAACCCATTCATGTCCAGTGCCGTCGCCTCTATGGCGAGCCGGATGTCGCCATATCAATTCAATCCGATGGGTTTCGACCCGTTGCGCACCTTGCTCACCGACCACATCGACTTCGAGTTCCTGCGCACTAGTTCGACGATAGAACTTCTAATCGCCGCAACCGACGTCGCGACGGGTCGCGCCAGGTTGTTCCGCCGGCATGAGATGAGCGTGGAGGCGGTGCTGGCTTCGGCTTGCCTGCCGACAGTCCATCACGCCGTCGAGATCGATGGTCACGCCTACTGGGACGGCGGCTTCTCGGCCAACCCGGACATCGTGACACTCGCGACCGAGAGCCCCGTGGAGGACACAATGATCGTCGTGCTCAATCACGCGGTGCGGCCCGGGATACCGAAGACCGCGCCTGAAATCGCAGCTCACATGAGTGAGATGACGTTCAATCAACCGTTCCTGCATGACATCGAATTGATTGCCACAGCGCGAGGCACCCGGCTCGGTTGGTTCACAGATCCCGGCGGAACAATCGCGCGGCTGCGGCGGCACAGATTTCACGTTATCGAAACTGGCCGTCATACCTCGAACTTGGCAACGGCAACCAAAATGAGCGCCGACGCCGAGCTGCTGTCGTATCTATTTGGAGCAGGCCGCACCGAAGCAGTAAAATGGCTTGGTCGTCACCTAAACCAAATCGGCAAGACGGATACGGCTGAGCTCGATGTCAGATATCTTGGACAAGCAAGACCCGTCGCACCGGCTGACTTGTCAACTGGCTAACTCATTCCGGCCGGCGCGCATCGGGGATGCTATCGGTCGTCGCGTAGTAAGGCTTGATGTCTATCAGCGGCGTGCCATCGCGACAGTCGATGTAGCGGATCGTCAAACGCGGTCCGTCCACCTTCACAAGCTCGACGACCGAGAGTGCAATCGGGTTTGGTCGCACGGGCGAGCGCAGGGCAAACGTGCCTCGCGGTTTGCCCAGATGACCTGGTACCTGCTGGATCAGATCGCGGCGGGCTTCGTCCATCCAATAGAGCACGATCAGATGCGAGCATCGCTCGATATCGAGAAGGCCGCCGGCAAAGCGTGGATCGAGTTCGATCGTCGCCTCGGCGGCGCTCTTGCGACCGTTCTTCGGGCAATCGGCACGGGTCGCGAATTTGGTTCGAATGCGGCCAATGAAGAAGACCTCCGCGTCGGCCCATGCTGGGAGATCGATTGCGACCTCACCCGGGCGGGGCGCAATGGCATCAGTTGGTTTCTGTGTTTCCATGACCGGACAGTACCCACGAATTGACCACGACACCAAACTTTGGCTTCAAGTTCGCGCCTTTTGTGGTTGTCTGGCGGCGGCGGTGACTTAGCCCGCTGCAACCGAAAGCACTGCCGCAATGATCACGCCGACCTTCCCTGAAAAACAGAAGATGCCGCTGCCAGCCTTTCTCCTCGCAGGGGCCGCTGCGTTTCCGCTGACGACGCTCGCCAGTATGATCTGGATGGGGATCAAGGTGCCGGGCATCGACAACGAATATACACTGATGATCTACTCGGCCATCGTGCTGACCTTCATGAGCGCCGTGCATTGGGGGCTGGCGATGCTGGTGACGGGATTGGGTGAAGCGGGCAAATGGGGCCATCTCACCGAATGGCGCCGCTACGGCGCGAGCTTCATTCCAGCGTTGTTTGCTTGGATCGCGTTGCTCGTGCCGATGAAAGCGGGTGCATGGTTGATGATCGCAGCGTACGCCGGAATGACCGTCTATGATTTGCGTTGTGCAAAAGCCGGTGAAGCGCCGTCGTGGTTCATGGCACTGCGCCTGCCCGTATCGCTAGCGGCCGCAGTATCGCTGCTGTTCGGCATCTTGCTTTCAAGCTGAGCGCAGACTCATTCGAGTGGTGTCGTCATCGCCTTGTCGAAAGACGCACTAAGTTTTGCTGTTGCGGCAGCATCGAGATCGACCATCGGCGGGCGCATGCGGGCCCAGTTCGGATCGCCCTTTTGATGAGCGATCAACGCCTTGATCCCCGGCAGAACCGGATGCGCGATGATCGCCTCCACGACCGGCCGAATGCGGGCATCCTCGCGCCCGTGCTTGGCGGCACCGATTAAGATCTCAGGCGCAATGTTGGCGACGCCGCAGATGGATCCCGAACCGCCCATCCGCACCGACTTAGCCAAGTCGCGTTCGTCTCCGACGAGAATCATCAAATCGGAGTGCTCGTTCAAGAGAGCCTGGGTATTCGACCAGGTAGCTGCGCTATCCTTCACGCCGACGATAACGCCGGGAAATGCGCGCTTCAGTCGCGCGATCAGATCAATCGATAGCGGCATGCCGGTCACACTCGGCAGATGGTAGGCGAACATATCCCGTGCACCGCCGCCGAGCCGGTCGAACAACAGGCCGAACCAGGCGAATATGGCGTCATCACTCACGCCGCGGAAATAGAACGGTGGCGTCAACAGCATTCCGCGAACGCCAGCATCGAGCGCGAGCTTCGCCTGATCGGCAGCGTCCTCGATCGATGAGGCGACGATGGTTGAAAGCAACTGCGTGCGCGGTGCGATGCCAGCCTTGATCATCGCGTCCATCACGGCGACCCGCGCCGACAAGCCAACCGAAGCGCCTTCGCCGGTAGTACCGAATAATGTGATGCTATCGCAACCACGTGCGAGGCGGTCCTTCGCGTGCGCAACGAGACGCGGGACATCGACATTGCCTCCCGCATCGAAGGGAGTTGAGATCGCGCAGCTCAATCCAAAACGGCTCGTTATCGTCACGTCGGATGCCTCCATGTTTTGCGACGACCCTGGGATTGCCATCGCGCTCGTGTCAACATTAACATCCGACGCTCAGCCATACCGCGGGAGAGGTGCTCATGCCGATCGCAAAACGCAAACTTGGGCGTACTGGTATCGATGTGACGGTGCTTGGCTTCGGTGGCGCACCCCTCGGCGATATCTACGAACAACTCGACGATGCGACCGCGATTGCAACCGTTGAAGCTGCGGCGGCAGCCGGCATTACTCACTTCGACGCTGCTCCGATGTACGGCCAAGGCATCGCCGAGCATCGCATCGGAACGGCGTTGCGGCGTCTTCCGCGGGGCGGCTTCACCGTATCGACGAAGGTCGGGCGGTTGATGGTTCCGGCACCAAACGGGCGCACAAAGACGACACGCTATGTCGGCGGCTTGTCGTTCGATGTGGTGCACGACTACAGCTACGACGCCGCCATGCGATCGCACGAGCATTCGCTGCTGCGGTTCGGCCTGCCCAAGGTCGACATTCTGTTGATCCACGACGCGGATGCATGGTCGCACGGGCCCAAGCTTGGAGAACAGCACTATAGGACGGCGATGTCGGGAGCATACAAAGCACTCGAGAAATTGCGCGGCGAAGGCGTGATAAAGGGCATCGGTATCGGCACCAACGATCCGGCGTTCGCGGCGCGCTTCCTGCAAGACGGCGACTTCGACTGTATGCTCCTGGCGGGTCGCTATTCGCTGTTGGAGCAACCGGCACTCGCGGAGGTTTTGCCACTCGCAGAGAAGAAAAATGTGGGTGTGCTGCTGGGAGGCGTTTTCAACTCCGGCATTCTCGCAACCGGCCCGGTCGCCGGCGCCAAGTATAATTATGTGGCAGCGCCACCTGCGATTCTGGAAAAGGCCCGCGCGATCGCCCGGGTCGCGGCTGCTCACGGCGTGTCGCTGCCGGGAGCCGCGTTGCACTTTTGTTTGGCTGGACCAGCAGTGGCGTCGCTCGTGCTGGGCGCGGTCACACCGGCTGAAGTGCACAGCAACGTCGCCGCGTTATCGCAGAAAGTGCCGGCGCAGCTCTGGGCCGATCTCAAGTCCGAGGGCCTGCTCGAAAGAGACGCGCCAACGCCAGTCAACTAGGCAGGCCCTGTTTCTGGCGCCATTGATATTTCCCGCGATCGTGCTCGGCATCTCTTTGCTGCTGTTCTACAAACTGATAGGCGGGATGCCGGATTTCCTGGGGCTCGTAATCGCGCATACCATCCTCGGCATGCCGTTCGTGATCCGGTCGGTGAGCGCGAGTTTGCTGTCGGTCGACCCGGTCCTTGAGGAAGCTAGTCAGAGCCTCCGCGCAGGCCCCTGGCGCACGTTCACACTTATCCTCATGCCACTGATCTGGCCGGGCATCCTGTCGGGCTGCATGTTCGCCTTCATCGTCTCGTTCGGTGAGCTCAACACGGCGTTGTTTCTCACCGGACCGGGCGTCACGACGCTGCCGATCGAGATCTTCAGCTACTTGCAGTTTCAGGGCGGCCAGCTGGTGATCGCCGCCGCCTCGGCCGTGCAGGTCGGCATGATCGTGCTGATCGTGCTGATCGTGGTGCTGGTCGAGCGCATGGTGGGCCTCGGCCGCGTCATCAGGTCGAGATAGCTGGCGGCGATGGTTATTGACCCTGAGAGGACCGCGGTGTGCTTCCGTTGCGATGCGAAGCCGTTCAGCGGCGATCGGCGCGTTCGGGACGCTTCGTCGGAACCAGCGAGCCACGTCGAGAATTCGGCCTCGGACCTGAGTAACACAGGGCTGCGCTCGTAATTGATACTCGAGTCAGCGCTTCGTCACCGTGGACATCGGTGAACCGGTTTGCAATTTTAATCCCGCAATTCTTATCAATAATGCTACCGGCGAGCTTCGACATCGAATCGGATCGGTGTCGCCAATGGCTGCAGATCAGCGGGGTGCGCTGCGCGACATTGCGGCGGCAGCGGCGCGGCAACAGCAGCACAGGTGCGGTTCAATCGGTTCCGACGGCATGACAATATGATGATACTCGCATAATGGCAAAATCGAAAACCGTTCGCTCACCTGATTGCCGGCAAGTATCAGCGCGTGTTCCCACGTAATGCGGCCATCAGCAGGTATCTTACGCATCGGTGGTAGTGATGGCTATTTTGCACTTCGGACATAGCGGAATATTCAGAACAAAAACGCAGTCATCAAACTGCGCACCGCACTCGATAGATTACGTACCCCACATTAACGTGGAGTGACGATGGAGCTCAAAGAGAAAGGGGAATAACAAACAAAAAAAGAGCCCCGCAATTGCGGGGCAGTATACGCCTAGTCCCTAACTCTTTATTTTTATGGTTGCTTCGGTGTAACCGGTGTCGAGGGAACAGTCGGCACCGGGGTGGTGCGAATTACTTCTATAGGCGTGCGCTCAGGCGTGCTCCTGAACATGAGAACAACGCTCACCAGGAATGCCAGCAGAATGAGGACCGGGACGATTGCAGAAGCCGCGGTGGTGCGGGCGACAGGGCGACGATTAAGTTCTATTGCCACGGCAAATCTCCTGTGGGTTATTTAGAACAACCCCACGAGAAGCACTCTAGTTCCGCAGCGCAGATAAAAGTGTGTACAGCGGTTGTTCAGTCACCTCGTCGCTCTCTTGGGCCGCTCGCTTCGCTCCTGTTCGAGCTTGCGTGCAATCGCCGTAAGGGCGTGCCGCAAAGTAGCTCTTCGACCACTGGTGTTTGCCGTCGTAGCGCGCGGTCTCTGCGATGTAGTACTTGCCCGCCTCCAGCTTCACGGTCCATCCGCCGAGTGTGAAGACGGTGGGTTCGACTTTCTTTTAGCATGTCAGTCATGCTCCGCTAGAAGTAGCGTCGGGATGAGACATGTTTTCGTCGGATCGCTCGGGCCTTCTGAACCGTTCTCGAGTTTCAGATCGTAATAGTCGAATTTGAAGATGCACTTCACTCCATCAACTGCGAACGCTCCGAAGTCGTGCTCGCCGTGCGGATCGGTATCGCCAGCGAAACCTGGAGTTATTGCCGCGTGGAACGCGTAGAGGCATGGGCCCGACCAAAGCCGGACGGCCGAGACGCGACAGATGATAGACAGGTATAAAACAGGTATGATTGTTACCAATTGAGCGGCTCGGCTTTAGCGCGGGGCGGTAACACGCCAAAAACCGGCTTGCAAAATAACATAACTCCCGCATCGTCCATTTTGTCGCACGTGATTCGGTCGGCGATATAGGGAGAAAACAAATGGTGTTCACACCCGAAACGATTTTGATTTGGCTGGTTATCGGCGCGGTCGCGGGCTGGCTTGCTGGTCAAGTAATGCAGGGCACGGGGTACGGTCTTGTTGGCGATATAATCATCGGAATTCTTGGGGCCGTCGTTGCCGGTTATTTGTTTCCGGTACTCGGTATCCGACTCGGTAGTGGCATGGTCTCGGCTATCGTCGCGGCCACAATCGGTGCCATTGTTCTGTTGTTCGCCGCGCGTATGATACGCCGAGCGACCTAGCGCCAAGAACAGCCCCATCTTTTCAGATGGGGCGACCCTCACAGTTTACGCAATTTCAATGTCGGGCCTTTGTCGGCGCAAAAGCCGGCAAAGCCCAAGATCGAGCCATCGTCAAATCTCAGCGGTATGCAGACCCTTTCGGCCATGATGCCGCGTTTGCTAATCCCGATGCCAGCTCACGCCCCATGTCGACGGGTATGCCAAGCGCCTGTACCGCTTCGTGCTCGTGTTCGAGCTTTGCAATATATGTCTTGGCGTCAAACGGCATCGGTTCGCTGGTTTTGTTCGCTGACTTCGCAGTCAGGAAATGACCGGCAATACTACCAGCCGCCTCCTTGGCGTGCCCGATCGAAGCCCTGTCAGGATGCGGTTTACCGCCCGCTCCGATATAGTCCATCTCGGCATGAAGTTCACGATTCTCGTGTCCTTCATGCCGCTGGCGTTGGCGAACATCATGGCGTGGATCGGATCGATAGGCTTGGCCGGAACCGTGGACTTGGATCCGCGAAGTCAAAGACCTCAAGCGCCAAGATAGCTCTGATCGATTTTGCCAGAGCCGGTGCTCCCAACACCTTTGTCCACTTTCGCCCGCCGGAAGGACGATCGATACCAGTCCTACTCAAAACAAAACCCCAGCTATATTGGCTGGGGTTAATTTTTCGAAGTTACAACACAGGAAAGCAGGCGCTGTATCCGGGGGGGCCGGTCGACGCCTACTTTCGACCCAGCTGAATGGGTCAGCGAGTGCACTCGCACCTGAACGATAACGTGACTTCCCTCATTAAGTTCCCGACAAAAATCCTCAGGTATCGTCGGCTTGATCTAGACTCACCAAGGTGGCAGAATTTCGTGTAGCGCTCGACTGCGTCTAAACCTTCTTTTTCCAGACGAGCTTAGAGCTGGTCCTGTTTGTATGAACAGAAACGCTGCTTCTAGTGCAGCCCACGGTAGGTTTTCTGCCGGGCCTTTACCGACCTTGGCAACGCCGCGCAAGCGTGTCAGCAAAACGGCACCAAAGAAAAGTGCGGCGACAAACCGCGTCAAAAAGCCGAGCAAGAAAAAATGATGACCACGTGCACCGTATCCCACGATCAGAGCCATCGTGGATCGCGGTTGTCCTACATTTCGAAAATGTAGGACAACAAGGGCTTTGTATCGGCCAAATCATCGGCCAAAAGCCCCTGCCGAGTTCTGGAACGGTTCGCAAGATCAAACGCATACACGTCACGAAGATCGGCCAAAAGTAGCGGAATCGGGTAGATACAAACGTCGGATACAAAAGCGTTATATGCAACACTTCGTATCAGATAGCTATGCAGCGATGCCACATCACCGGGCTCCCATCATACAGCCTTGACTAGGCGTCGGCTTTGGACAACCAATAGACTAAGAAGTGCGATGGTCGTAACACTCGCTCCGGCCAGAAACGTCATGCGCGGTCCAAAGGCATCCCACAAGCCGCCGGCAATGACGCTGGCGATCAACATGGCAACGCCGAGTATCAGATTGAAGATGCCGAACGCCGTTCCGCGCAATTCTTCTGGGGCGGTATCGGCTACCAAGGTTGCGAACAGACCTTGGGTCAGGCCCATATGCAGCCCCCAGAACACGACACCGAGAAGCGCCACCCAAACCGTTGTGCCGAACGCCAGAATGAGATCGGCGACAATCAGCATCGCGATACCAAAAATCAAAATACCATGACGGCCGATGCGATCCGACAAAGCTCCTGCCGGGTACGAGACCAGCGCATAGACGATATTCATCACTACCATGATCGCCGGGACGAGCGCGATGGGCAGACCAACCGCCTGCGCTTTCAAGATCAAGAACGCTTCGCTGAACCGCGCCAAGGTGAACACGCTGGCGATGGCAACAATCGACCAAAATGCACTGGAAAACCTTTTCGCATCACGCCATTGCAAACTTGGCTTGTTAGGCGCAGCGGCAGACTTCTTTGCGGGTTCCTCCACGCCATAGACCATCAACGCAAAGGCTATAAATGCCGGGATCACCGCGATCCAAAACACCAGCTTGAAGTTGTTTGCAGTCAGCAGCATCAGACCGATGGCGAGCAGCGGGCCAACGAACGCGCCGATGGTGTCAAGTGACTGACGCAGACCAAAGCTCGCGCCTCTTATATGCTCTGGCGCAATATCGGCCACCAGCGCATCACGCGGCGCACCGCGAATGCCCTTGCCGATGCGGTCGACAAAGCGCGCACCGATCAACCACTCGACATTGGGCGCCAGCGGAAAGACCGGCTTGATAAAGGCCGCCATCCCGTAGCCGATAACCGCGAGCAGTTTGCGTTTGCCGATCCAATCCGAAATCGCACCGGAGAACACTTTGGTGATCATCGCCGTTGCTTCGGCAATGCCTTCGATGAACCCAACTGTCATCATCGAGGTGCCAAGCACGCTGACCAGGTAGATGGGCAGCAACGCATGGATCATCTCGGATGAGATATCCATGAACATGCTGACGAAGCCGAGTGCCCATACGCCGCGCGGGATTTGTTTGAGGGCACTAAGCCGGGCGGGCACCATCGGCATTCAGTTCTCCAAGCTGCTGGTCAATGTTCGTCGTGCAGGCAATGTTCGTGATGCGCCAGCACATCGATGATGCGGCATTGGGCAACCGTTCCTTTGGCGCATTGCTTGATCATGCGTGACACTTCGGTTTTGAGCGCCGTTAGGCGCTCGATCCGACTGTTGATATCGGCAAGGTGGCGCTGCGCGATGGCATCCACTTCCCGGCAAGGACGTTTGGGATCATCGGATAAGGCGAGCAGCTGCTGGATGTCTTCGATTTCGAAGCCGAGCTCGCGGGCATGACGGATGAAGCGCAGACGGCGCACGGCCGCTTCGCCGTAGAGCCGGCGATTGCTGTCCGAACGTTCGGGTGATGGCAACAACCCGATGCTTTCATAGTAGCGAATGGTCGGAACTTTGACGCCAGCCGCCTGGGCGAGCGCTCCAATCGCAAATGATCCCGTCATGCCCAAAGATTCCTCTTGATGCTCTAGTCACTGGAGGACGTAGCGTTCGCTCCAACAACGCAAGACCTATGAATTGGAGCAGCTGCCGCATGAACGATTTGACACCCACCCAAAGTCGTTTCCGTGTGAGCGGGATGGATTGTGGCTCCTGCGCTACCAAAATCGAGACGGCGGTACGTCGCATCGACGGTGTCGACAATGTCGTAGTCTCGGTTGCCGCCGGAACCATGAATGTGACGCATCGCGGCGATGCAAACATAGCAGATGTAATCACCAAGGCCGTAACAGCGCTTGGCTATACTGCCGCAGTCTTGCCGCCACGAGCGAGAAGTAACGATGATCACAGTCACGATCATGGCGCACCACATGAGGGTCCATGG
This sequence comes from Hyphomicrobiaceae bacterium, assembly GCA_031374115.1. GTDB lineage: Bacteria > Pseudomonadota > Alphaproteobacteria > Rhizobiales > Hyphomicrobiaceae > JAKFWF01. The sequence goes on from JANMNO010000186.1 coordinate 21,009, forward strand.
TGGCAAAGCCCGAAAGTGCAACTGACGCTTGTCTGTGGCGCAGCGATCGTGGCTGCTTATGGTATTTCTAAACTTTCTCCAACCATCGGCTCGTGGGCATTCATCGCCGCCATGGCGGTAGGTCTGGTGCCGATTGCGCAGCGCGCATTTCAAGCAACGCGTGCCGGCACGCCCTTCTCAATCGAAATGCTCATGACCATTGCAGCGGTTGGCGCCGTGCTCATCGGCGCGGCTGAAGAAGCTGCAGCGGTTGTTTTCCTTTTCCTCATTGGTGAATTGCTGGAAGGAGTTGCAGCAGGCCGCGCCCGTGCCAGCATCAAGTCGCTCACTACGCTCGTGCCCAAGACCGCGCAGTTGGAACAAGACGGAGTCACATCCGAAGTCGCTGCTGACAAACTTGTGGTTGGTTCAATCATTTTGGTTCGTCCCGGTGATCGCTTGCCAGCCGATGGTGAAATCCTCAGCGGCGAAAGCTCCATCGATGAAGCACCTGTCACGGGTGAATCTACGCCCAAACGCAAACGCGCTCGCGACCTGGTGTTCGCTGGCACCATCAATCTCGACGGCGCAATCCGTGTGCGTGTGACTGCCGCAGCAGCCGACAACACCATCGCGCGCGTCGTGCGGCTCGTTGAAGAAGCACAGGAATCCAAAGCGCCAACCGAGCGTTTCATAGAACGCTTCTCACGTTACTACACGCCCGCCGTATTGGCGCTTGCCGCACTTGTTGCCATCGTTCCTCCCCTTCTCTTGGGTGGCTTATGGAGCGCGTGGATCTACAAAGGCCTCGCCATTCTGCTTATCGGCTGTCCCTGCGCTCTGGTCATTTCAACTCCGGCAGCGATAGCAGCGGGTCTCTCATCGGGTGCGCGCCGCGGCCTGCTCATGAAGGGCGGCACCGTTCTGGAATCCGCGCGCACCATCACAATGGTCGCCTTTGACAAAACGGGAACGCTCACCGAAGGCCGCCCGAAGGTGACGGATGTCATCCCTGGCTCAAAAAGTGAAGCAGACGTGCTCACCATTGCCGCCGCGCTTGAGACAGGCTCGAACCATCCGCTTGCCAAGGCCATCCTTGCGCGCGCGGCCGAAGATAAAATTGTAGTCCCCGCTGTCTCAGCTGCTTCTGCCATTGGCGGCAAAGGCATCCTCGGCACTTTTGCTGGCGCTGAATATTTCTTTGGCTCGGTGCAAGCCGCAAGCGATCGCGGTGCCAATCTTGCTGCTATCAACGAACGCATTGTGTCTTTGAACGATGAAGGGAAGACCGTTTCTATTTTACTCGCTGGGACAGAACTTGCTGGCGTGATTGCCATGCGTGACGAGCCACGCGCCGATGCCAAAGCAGGTATCGCCGCACTCACCGCGCAAGGTATCGGCGCGGTAATGCTCACTGGCGATAATCGGCGCACCGCAGAAGCGATTGCGCGCAATCTGGGCATGGAAGCCAAAGCTGAATTGCTCCCCGATGATAAGCTGCGCATCGTGCAAGAGCTCCAGCGCTCCAGCAAAATTGTTGCCAAGGTCGGTGATGGCATCAATGACGCACCGGCCCTGGCCGCTGCCGATATCGGTATTGCGATGGGGGGCGGAACCGATGTCGCACTCGAGACAGCAGACGCCGCGATCCTGCATGGCCGCGTTGGCGATGTTGCAGAGATGATCGATCTGTCGCGCAGGACGATGACGAATATCCATCAGAACATCGTCATCGCGCTTAGTCTCAAGGCCGTGTTCTTGGTAACCACCATCGTCGGCATCACAGGTCTGTGGCCCGCCATCCTTGCCGATACCGGTGCAACCGTCCTCGTCACGCTGAATGCGTTGCGGCTGCTGCAACTGGGTCCTTCAACGTCGCGCCTTTGATGATGGCGTAAATCGCAGGGATGACGACTAGCGTCAGGATGCTTTCGGGTTATGAACCTGACGAGTGTTAGTGGAATACGTATTGGCTTCGGTCGATACCACTTAAAACCAATCTGGATGGTACCCAGGCGGTACCCATGAGGGACTGCAAAATTTCACTATCGCCATAGAACGTTGAAATAGGTGGTACCGCTGCCCCGGCTTGAACGGGGGACCCCTAGATCCACAAGCAGAGACTGATTCAATGAAATCAATGCTCATTCTGACTCTCGGCCCGGTTTCGCCGGGATGACTGCTCAATCGGTTAGCAATAGAGTCAGAAAGGAAGGCAGGCGCGTCGATCGCGGTGGTACCACGATCCGTCAGCCCATGCCTCAGCTGCGGACATAGTGCGGCTGCCCGACGCGCTTCGGCCGCTGCACCTCCGATCGCGTCGACAATCGATCCGTACCCCTCCGGCAGCCCCGGGCCATCTACGGACACTCGGTAAATCCTGTAAAGTGCAGCGCACCATCGCAATTTCGAGGCACTAGTGCGATCACCCGGCTTTTCGCTATCGCAGGGATGCTTTGAGGCATAGATTAGCCTCTGCTCAACTGGGGTGCGATATCACTTCATTTACGTGATCATCGCAGTTGTGGGTTTCTTACTGATGGCACTTCAGGTGTGGTCGAAGGGCCCGAGAGGTGATCGAATGAGGCGGCGTGAGTTCATCGCAGCTCTCGGCGGCGCGGCGGTCGCGTGGCCACTTGCCGCCCAGGCGCAACAGCCGGCCAGAGTTGCGAGGATAGGCTACTTGGGCTTCGGGACCGCCGCCGCTTTCGCGAACCGGGTAGAGGCGTTGCGGGCCGGCCTTCGGGATCTCGGGTATGTCGAGGGCAAGAACATTGTCATCGATTTCCGCTGGGCAGAAGGGGGGGACAGACTCCGCGAGCATGCGGCCGAACTGGTGCTCGAGAATGTCGACGTCATCTTCGCTTCGTCTTCGACCGAGGTCGAAGCCGCGCACCGGGCGACTAAGACCATCCCAATCGTGTTCGCCACCCACTTTGACCCTATCGGCAGCGGCCACGTGGCAAGTTTGGCCCGACCCGGCGGCAACATCACCGGGTTCTCGGCGCTGCTAACGGAGCTTACGGGAAAGGCGCTGCAGATGCTCAAGGAAACCGTGCCACACGCGACAAAGATCGGCGTGCTATGGACTCCCACTGCGCCCTCCCACCGACCTGTCTTGCAGCAGATCGAGATTACCGGCGCACGACTGGGGGTTCAGCTCCAATTGGCATCGGTGCGAACCGTCGAGGAATTCGAAGG
>JANMNO010000185.1:0-61696 GCA_031374115.1 Hyphomicrobiaceae bacterium
GGACCTGAAAGTGAAGTTCTGGCGAGTGTCTATCGTGAGTGTGAGTACATTGTCTTGACGCCGACCCTGTCGCTTTCAGACGGGCTTCAGGCGGTCAAGCAGTTGTCGCTAACAGGTGCCATGACTTCGGTCCGGCTCTATTTGGTATCTCGCGACTACGGCATGTACGATCGGAAGGAGGCACCGCAATATTATGCGCCGGTCAACCGGGATCACTGAAATACATGTCGGAGCCGCACGGGTGTATTGCTCGTGGTCCCGAGGGCCTCACCCTGCCGTTCAGCGGCTTGCGACACTCTCGGGAGTTCCTCAACAGCGGACGTAGATGACCGCGCGCTCTGCGACGCCGCGCTCACTGCATCGAGTAGCTGCCTAAAGTCGTCCTATCGCCGATAGCTGCGAGAGTGATGGCTCTGGCCTCGTGATCGCAAGCGACCTAGTATCGAGGCGTAATACCTGTGCTGGTTTGAAACATCGGGGGTGCGGTGTGAAGCGCGTCGTTATCTCAGCCGCCATCTTGGTCATATGCGTTTTGCTCACATCCCCGGCTTCGGCGCAAACAGGAACGCATGACGCCTTCCGGTCGTTTGCGTTAGTGATCGGCGAAGGCCGGTATGCTAACGCCCCGCCGCTCGCCAACTCGCGCAACGACGCCATCGCCATGGCCAGTACATTGCGGGATCTCGGGTTCGATGTGGTCTCGGTTGTCGATGGATCGGGCGATGGTGTAGAAAAAGCGGTCGCTATGTTTCTTGGCAAGCTAGCGTCTGCGGAAATCGTGTTCGTCTACTATGCCGGCCATGCCGTGCAGTACCGAGGCGCCAACTACATCATTCCGGTCGACGCAAAGGTTGATGCCGGCATCGATTTCGAACGTGAATTCATATCGGTGCCGCGTCTGCTCGCCCAACTCGAAAAGGCGGTTCCACTGACGGCCGCCAAGATCATCGTCCTCGATGCGTGCCGGAACAATCCCTGGGACGCCATCTCAACACAGCAGACTGGGCAGAAATCGACAGGCTTGGCCCCCATCGAGAAGGCCAAGGTGCCGGAGACCGCACTGCAGGCCAATATTGGTGCAGGATACTTTCGTATCGTAGCATTCTCCACCGCGCCCGGAGAAGTTGCGCAGGACGGTTCGAACTCCCACAGCCCGTACACGCAGAGCCTGCTGCGGTTCCTGCCGCAACAGGGGCTCGAAGTCGGCGAGATCTTTCGCCAAGCGGCAGCCGACGTGCAGCGCGACACCCAGGGCCTGCAGAAACCCGAGTATCTCGTTCAGACCAGTCGGGCACTGTTTCTTCGCACGCCCTACGTCACCGACTGCGATCGGTTCGCGATTGAGGGTCAAAATTTTCTTGGGCTTCCAGGCATACCATTCGACGATGTCGATCCCAAGAAATCACTCCCCGCTTGCGAAGAAGCGCTCAAGCGATTTCCCCACAGCGCTCGCCTCCACAACAACATCGCTCGTGCCTACGAAAAGGCGGAGCGTCTGCACGATGCTTTGGCACACTACCGGATCGCGGCTGAGTTAGGCTATGCGCCCGCCATCAATTCGCTCGGCATCGCCTATCTTGCAGGATGCGGACTACCTGCCCCATCGATTGCCGAAGGCATCAAGCTCATGGTGCGGGCGCGCGCGCTTGGTAATCTGTCGGCACGGGCCGGTTTGACCAGTCACGACGTCTTGAAATTCGTTGACGAGGCCGGTGTTTCCGCATTGCAGCGTGCACTCAGCCAGCGTCAATTCTTCAAGGGGCCTATCGACGGCCGGGACCATGAGCGAACTTCGCTCGCCCTGGCCCAGTTCCAACAAAGCGCAAATCTCGCCATGAAAGGTCTCACCCTGGAAACCGTTGACGCCCTCGGGCTCTACGACATTGTGCCCAAGGGCTTCAAATGCCACTAGCGCCCAACACGATCGGCTGTTGCTGACGTCGACATAATTAGCAGCGAGGGCTTTGATGTTTTTCAACCGCGCTCGAAAGGCAACCAAAGCCTGCATCGATCATCCTCGCGGGCGACGGGCATATCACGTGCTCCTAATTGTAACCGGGCTTGCCGCGCTGTCTTTCGTCGACGCCGCGACAGCCATTGCGGAGGAGCAGAGACCGCCGTTCTTGACGATGGAGGATCAGCGGCGCTGCATCGTGAATGATGAAAATTGCTTTAGGTGGATCTATCAAAAATCCCTCATTGGACGCGTCGTTCAGCAGGTTCTGATCCGACGCGGCTTCGAACAGAAGACCGCGTTCTTCATCGCCCGCGATTGGGACGCAGTTCGATATGATGTCGAGACCGGCAACAAGATTATGCCAAAGCCTCCGATGCTGTTGACGACCGCCGACGCAGTCGATTTTGCCAGCCGTATACCCCGGTGCTTCGCCAACATGGCCACCAGCACATGCAATATTCGTTTCGCACCGGAGTATGGCTGCAACCTCCAGCGCGACTACATGACCGCCTGCCGTCGAGAGTTCGAGAAAGTAAAGGCCAAGTTTTCCCGCATGCCGACCGGTGGCAAGACGTTCATGAGCTGGTACGATTCTGAGTACGAATTCTATACCGGCATAGCTTGTTTGTACGGCCCGAACGGCGGCGACATTCCCGTTTTCGATGCGGGTCCGGCAGCGACCGTGACGAAACTCAAATTCGATGCTGGTACGGAAGCGGTGAAGTTCGCGGCTTTATCACAACCTGCCTCGCCGATGCAGCTGGCGACGCTCGGTCTCGAAGTCACGCCCTCACCGATGTGTAAGGCTGTCATCCGGGCGAGCCAATGGCGGGCCAACGATGAATTTCGCGACGGCCAGGAACTGCCAGAGCAATTGCAGGCACCTGGACTTGACATGAGCAATGCCAGATTGGTGCTGCGACGCAAGGTGGACCCACCCCCCACGACCGAATCCGGCGTTCCGCTGATCGTACCGGGTTTACCGCGCGTCGACTACAACGACTTGCCCGATGGTTGGCTCGGAATGGAACTCGGGGTCATCGAAGATTTACCGGTGCCAGACGCAAGCCTGCCACGCGCCCGGGTGATATACGTGGCACCGAATGGCCCCGCCGCGCAGGCGGGAATCGAAAAGGGTGACTACATTCTTCGTATCGGCGGACGTGCGGTCGACGATGCCATGTTGCTCGGACTGCATACGACCGAAGCGCCCATCGGCGAACCGATGAACATGCTCTATCAACGCAACAGCAAAGCGACGACAACCTCGCTCACTGCAATCGATATCGACCAGGCTGGTAAAGCCAATGATCTTTCCGCATTGCGCTATCTTGGCGACTTTTATGCGAACCGGCTCGTCGATGCCGCGCCGGGCTCGCCCCCGCCATTGAACCATTACTTGCGGGCCGCCGAACTTGGTGACCCGCAAGCGATGGCACGGCTCGCCAGCAGATTTAGTGGAAGCGGCAACGAGCAGGACCGGGTCGAAGCCCGCAAGTGGTACGAGAAGGCCGCCCTCGCGAACCACGTTCCCTCGATGCGAAGATTGGCGGACATGTACAGTCGCGGCGAAGGCGGACCGAAGGACTTACCCCGGGCACGCGAATGGCTGGAAAAGGGCGCGAGCACTGGCGACCTCGATCAGATGTACGAGATCGTCAGGCTCTACCGTTCGGAAGGCGAGAGCAAATTCTTGGATCAGCGCCGATGGTTGGAGAAGATCGTCACCACTCCGAAGAACGCGATCCCTAAGGATGGGAGCAGGATTGTCGATCAGGCGAGTTTCGATCTGGCGATCTTCAAGCTCCACGGGCTTGCCGGTACGAAAGATCTGGTCGAGGGCCGCAAGCTGATCGAAAGGGCTGCTACGAGTGGGAATGTCCCCCCGGCTCCCTACATGTTTGGCATGTTTCTCATGCACACCGACGGCGGACAGGATTTCGCTACCGCCAGGCTCTGGTTCGAGCGCGGAGCAAAGGGAGAAAACCCAGATCCCAATGCCATGTGGGCGCTGGGCATGATCCACAAGGAAGGTGCGGGCGTTCAGAAGAATGCGGCCGAGGCCTACAAATGGTTGAAGATGGCCGCCGAGAGGGGGCACAAGGAAGCGCTCAAGGATTTGCAGAACCTGCCAATGCCCGCTCCACGACAGAACAGCCGCTCGCCGAAATCCGGGACAACCGTGCCGTTGCCACCTTAGACCTTCGTCGAGTCGAGACACGGATTAACGCCGGCTATCCCCGCATTGGTCTAGGGAGCCGATTGACAATCTTCACCGTCACTCACCCTGTAAGCGCCGGAGCAGAGCGCCTGCCGGTGATCCGAAGGTGGTCATCGATCGCTTGTCGCGTTTGCGGGGATGGCCTGACGTGATCACAGTATTCCTGCGCTCACTGACCGAAAACTGGGACGGACAACTGATCGCCGTCATTGTCTCTGGCTACGATGGAGATGGCGCCGATGCCTTGTGCGGCATCAAAGACGTGCGCGGAATTACCATTGCACAAAAACTTGAAACTGCCGGCCAGCCGGCCATGCCCGCCAGTGCGATCGCCAGCGGGTGCATTGATTTTGTTCTTTCACCCGAAGACATCGCGCGTGAAATTATACGTATTGCGGGCAGGCAAGTATAGCAGTCAACATCGTGACCCGTTCGACTTCGCTTGATCGTGCCAGCAGCAGTCGTCAGAAGCCTGCCCGCACGAAATGATCCGCTACCGCTAAGCTCCTTAACTGCATCGTCTTATCGGTTAAAACCGAAGTGCAATTGGCCACGCCCCTAGCGACTCGGCCTCATAAATCTCCGGAAAGCTCGCCCCCCGCTTGGCGGGCGCGTACCCACTTCGCCGGCGCGATGCTTAGCCACATATATCGTTCCACGGGCTAGTGCCTGTTCATCTCAAACAGAGCATGACTGACTGCTCGCCAACATTTACGAACACTGTAGGCACCGTGCGGGTTTCTTGAACCAATGCATTCAGCGATGTCGCGCTATTGACAAGAATAACATCGGGAGACAAGCGCGCCAGCTCTGCAGCATTGGCTCGTGCGCTAGCCGGGTCGCCGCCGTCGGCTCCGCCTCCGATACCACTGTTGAAAACAATCAGATGTGACAAATCCCAAGAGATAGGGCGAAGGAACAATGTGATTACAGTTTTGAACCGACAGTCATCTTCCAATTGCAACAACAAGCGATTGGGAGCATGTTTGTTGAACGGCATTCCTCAGTAGAGCCAATGCCGCAGAAGCGGCCGGTTACCGCTCACTGTGCTTCCTCGAAGCGGTCGCTTCTCCCAAGTCGTTCTGAAACTGCGTCCGTTCGAGACAGTTGGTCTCGGCCGACTGTCGAACGCATTTAGGGAGGTGACGATATGCCTAAGTTTCTCATGCAAGCCTCGTACACAGCTGAAGGTCTCAAGGGCCTGCAGAAGGACAAGGCATCGGGACGGCGAACCGCCGTTGCCAGTGCTCTCGAGTCGCTCGGCGGCAAACTTGAGGCAACCTACTATTGTTTCGGTGAAGACGACGTGATCGTGATCGCCGATCTGCCAGACAACATCGCAGCGTCGTCGTTTGCCTTGGCCGTCTCTGCCAGCGGCCTAGTGCGAATGAAGACAACGCCACTCCTGACAGTTGAAGAAGTCGACAAGGCGTTGGCTAAGAACAGCACCTATAGGGCACCTGGCAGGTAGTACAATTGAGCCCTCGCAACCGGCCAACGTCCTGCTCTGACGTGGCTTACCGATCGAAGCTTCTCCTGCTCGCGCCGCACCATCCGAAATCGTTCGGATGCCGCATGTGAGCAGGAGGATGGAATGTCGACGAAACAAGGTTGCGCCACTCCATGATGCGCTGCGATGGTCGTTCAGCGACGGACGCATTTTCATGACCGATGGGCTCGAACCCGCTGTGCGAGCCAAGATCCGGGACGCGGTGCTCACCTTCGCGCACTTCTCTACCGATGATCCGTACGGCGAACATGACTTCGGCTCGATCGAAGTCGACGGTGTTCGGGCGTTCTTCGAGATCGACTACCACGATCAAAATGATCCCGCAGGTCACTACTCCTCAGGTTCCAAAAAAATAGGCACCTAAAGCAACGCAAACGCAAGGTCTTCCTGATCGTCGACAACCTGCACCTCCATCGCGCCAAGGCAGTCGCGGCGTGGGCGGCCGGGGACTCCGATAAGATCGAGCCGATTGACATCAGCTGATACGTGACGGCCGCGACGTCATATTGAAGAGTGATTTAGACATTGCTGTCGCGCGGGACTGGTTGGATAGTGCACAACCGCATTTGCACAACCGCATTCACAAATCAGTGCATCGATAGCCACGGCTCCAATTCGCCCCGCCACACTGGACACGTCCCACCATGAAGCCCCATCTAGATGTGCACGTGTTGCCCGAATTGTCGCCAGACGTGGCGCCACCTCACATCCGCGCCATTTACGATGAGATCTGCCGCTGGGCCGCCGTGCCGATGGCTGCCCTTATTTTTCGCAATCTTGCAACGCATCCAGGCGTTCTGGAGGAGGTGTGGGATGGAATCGGCCCGCTGTTCCGCAGCGGACAGATCCAGGACGCCGCTTGGCGCATCTCACAAAACGCGGCGCCGAAAAATCTTCTGCCGCCGATCGAAGAACATGCACGAGCGGTCATTGGTCTGACCGACGAAGCTCTGATCGAGGTGCGCAATACGCTTGACGCCTACAATCGGGCAAATCCCGTGAACCTGCTTGCCATGCTGGGTCTGTTCGAGCGGCTCAATAGTGATGCCCGGCCCCAGTCAGTTCCGCTCGGTGCCTGGGCGCCTCCTGCGCCGATACCAGCATCGATACCAAAGATGGCGCCAGTTGATACGATGTCGCCGCAGATCCGATGGCTCATCAACGATCTCGGATTTGGTGATCGCTCGAAACTGGCGCCGGTCGTGCCCAGCCTTTATCGCCACCTCACAAATTGGCCGGGCTACCTCGCCCTGCTTCACGTCACGCTGCTACCTCGCTTTCGCGATGGCACCATCGCGGCTGCGACGGAGCAACTCCGACAAGCTATGGCTCGGGAAGCCGTTCCACTCGCCTTATCCTTGCCGCCATTGCGCCGGCTGGCGACCATTCCCGAGGTTCCGGTCACGATCACCAATTTTACCGCCACCGTCATTCCTCAGATGATTGTAATCGGCACTGCAATGCGTCAGTCACTCGTTTAGCGGCAACACAGCACGCCGATCTCGTCTCGGTCCGTGGCTTGCGTACCGGTCCACTCTTGTCAAGCTCTTCGAGCAACGGTGGCAATTGTCGGCGCCGGAGGGAATCTGCAGCGGCGTTCGGAACCGAAAATGCTGGTCCACTCGTCGAACGGAAACCGAGACCTTCCGGCAGTGGCTCCGCGTTCCGATTGTACTCAGTGTCAAAATCCTGCAGTGTTTTGATGGCGCGGCGATTACCTTTGATGGCCTTTTCGTGCAGAACCATGAATAATAATTCAAGCGTCGTGCGCAGTCTGGGCGGTTGTTAATTCGTTTCGCGCACCTCTCGCTTTTCGAGGAGCACGTTACGTACCGCCTTTCGTCGCCCCGTGGCGCCTTCGGGCGGCCGGCGGGGGTTACCCCACTGCCCCGGCTCGAGCCTGAGCATCGGCGCCTGCCGATTGCTCGGCGAGTTTCCAGAGCGGCCGAGGCTCTGCCGTTTGCTCAAGATTCTGCAGGTGCTTGCTTCTAGCCGCCCCGCCGTATCCGCATCCTTGCCGATATCGACAACGATAGACATCAGTCGAAGCTCTAAGACACTGGACATCGGCCTTTTCGACACGCTCGGGTCGGTGCAGCAGGCGGTGTGCGACCCGCAATGGCTTGGCCTGGCGGCGGAGGGCTATGTGTTTGCGGCTTGCATATTTTTCATGTTTTGCATGATGCTGTCGACGATGTCGAAGTCGATTGAACGCGAACTCGATCCATCGCTTCGCCGGTGAAGTTGGGCGGACAATTGGACCGCAGCGCCGCCTGGGGCAGCGGTCCAAGCGAGATCTTTTCTCACACCATATTTGCGAGGCGCTCGAGTTCCGGTGTGGCAAGATCCAGTGCCTTGCCGAACCGGGCGACTGCTTCCTCGGCTTCGGCCCTGGTCATCATAAGCGGTGGCGAGAACGAGTTGACCTCGATGAACGGCAGCGGTCGAGATAGTATCCCGCACTCGAGCGTCCGCGATGCGACGACCCGGTGCGGGCCGGCTTTCGGATTGAACCAACGCTTGGTCGCTTTGTCGGCCACGTATTCGACAGCATTCATCTGACCGATGCCGCGAACGTCACCGACGAAGGGATGATCGCCGACCCGCTGTTGGAGGCACTTTAGCAGATGCGGGCCGACCTCGGCCGCTTGCTCGACAAGGCCCTCGCGCTCGAAGATCTCGAGATTGACGAGGCCGAGCGAACCGCCGGTCGGATGACCTGAGTAGGTGAAGCCGTGCATCACGGGCCCCATCTCCGGTGAGACGTCGCGCAGGACCTCCCAGATCTTCTCGGAGATCACCGAGGCGGAAACCGGGAAGTAGGCCGATGTGATGCCCTTGGCGAGCGTGACGATGTCGGGCTTCAGGTTCATCCCGCCTGTGGCGAACCAGTGGCCGGTGCGGCCAAACCCGGTGATCACCTCGTCGGCGATGAACAGAATGTCATGCTTGGTCAGCACCTTCTGCAGCTTCTCGAAATAACCCTTCGGCGGCGGCAGCACGCCACCCGTACCCATTACCGGCTCGGCGATGAAAGCCGCGACTGTTTCCGCGCCCTCTCTGGCGATGATCGTCTCGACCTCGGCGATCATGCGGTCGGTGAACTGCTCCTCGCTCTCGCCCGGCAGCCCAAAGCGATAATAATGCGGGCATGATGTGTGCATCACGCCCTCGATCGGGAGATCCCAAGCCTTGTGGTAGACCGGGATGCCGGTGAGGCTCGCCGCGGCGTAGGTGAGGCCATGATAGCCGCCAAGACGGGAGATGAACTTCTTCTTCTGAGGCTGGCCGCGAAGGTTGTTGTAATAGCGGACGAGCTTGTAGTTGGTGTCGTTGGCATCCGAGCCGCCCATACCAAAAAAGATCTTCGACAAGTGTTTGGCGTTGGCTTTCTCGTGGAGCAGCTGCAGCACTTTTTCCGCCAGCCTGATGATCGGCTCGTTCGAGGTGCCGCCAAAGATGTGGTGGTAAGCGAGGTCCATCACGGACTTCTTGGCTGCTTCGGCCATCTCGGGGCGACCATAACCGATGTTGACGCACCACAGGCCGGCGCCGCAGTCGATCAGGTCGTGGCCGTGCTGGTCGTTGATCCAGACGCCACGGGCGTTGGAGACGATCATCGGGCCCTTCTTCAGGTGCTCGGAGATGGACGTATTGGGATGGAAAATCGACTCGCGGTCGATGTCTTCGAGTGAGTAGTTGCGATTGAGGTCATCCATCTCAAGGCTCCTGCAGGTGTTCCGGCCGGCTTCTGCGTGTATTTTCCGGCTGGTCGCGAACCAATCTGGACCACCAGCGGCGTCATGCCAAGATGCAAGGTGCCAAATGCACTGCCTTGGAGCACCCGCGTGCTTTCACAAAATCGCTCGCCGTACCGATCTTCGTCCATCGACCCATCAATGAGCATGAGGGCGTTTTCCGGTAATCGGTGCCCGGTTACCGTCGAAGCGGCCTGTGGATTGGCGTGGGTCAATGATGCCGATCGGCACCCTAACTCCAGACCCGTTTTGGCATTCCGAGCCTCGAGCCCGGCGATCTTGGCCAACCGACGAACAATGACATTGCAATAAAGAGGATCGAGTTCGATCCCGTACCCCCGCCGCCCGTTCTTGTGCGCGGCAACGAGGGTTGTCCCCGATCCGAAGAACGACGGCCCTTCCGGCAAGCGACCGCACGAGTCGACACGACAGGAAACCGACGTGGCCACGTTTGCGAAACAGTTGGCCAAGGAACTTTATCGTCGTGTTCACCAGGGCGACTTTGCAGCGCTGGTCCTCATCGTTGACCCTCAGACCTTGGGCCAACTGCGTTCGCTCCTCCGATTTTAGGGAATTAAGCTCGAAACCGCCCTGTTTACGGCAGTTTCCGGGAGTTCTTTCGAGCAGAAGGGCCGGAAATCCGCAGAAAATCCCTGTTATTCCGCCCAAGACTGCCGAGACCCGTTCGCAGCAGACTGCGTCCACAGCCAGTTATTTCAATCGCTCCAGTCAAGAACAGGATCTGCTCCATCGCGAGACCAAGTGGCTCAACGGTTTTAGTCACTCGCCATTTGCCCGGATGGGCCACCAATAATCCCGCCTAGCCGGCCATCTCTGGTGCGACGTCGTGGCCTCGAGCGATGTTGCAAACGCATCAGTGTTTGCTGCTGTCACAAAACTGCAAGCAAACCGTCCGCGAACTGTCACGCGCCGCTGGTACCGGCAAACCATTGTGAAGCCGAGTGATTCGGTGCCCGCCAGCTGCTTGAGGATCGCATGCCAAAGCGTCCTGCACTTCTTAAACTATCTCGCCGCAAAATCTTGATTGGAGCTACCGCATCGGTCGCTACCCTGCCGCAGCCATCACTTGGCCGGTCTTTGTTTCACCAGCCGTTGACACCGCCGCGTGCTATCGCAAGCGGCTCTGTTTTCGAAGATCAGCGCGGCGATGGATGGCGGCAGCCGGGCAATCGTGGTATCGCGGGCGTCCTCGTTTCGAACGGGCGCGACGTTGTCGCAACCGACGCCGATGGGAGATGGTGTCTTCCAATCGAAGGTGGAGATCACGCCTTTGTTGTGAAGCCGCCCCATTGGTCTGTTACTCCAACGCGCAGCGGCGCTTCCAGCTATTCCTACCTGCATCATCCGCAGGGCAGTCGCCAAAATCTACGGTTCGAAGGTACTGCGCCAACGGGTGCTTTACCGCACACGATCGACTTTGCTCTGCGCCACGCGCCTGAGAACAAGAGATTTGACGTGGCTCTTGTCGCAGATACACAGCCTTCGAACCTTACCGAACTGGCGTACTTGGAGCGCACGCTGATCGAACCGTTGGCCCAGGAAAACGTGGCCTTTGCGATCAATCACGGCGACGTCGTCGGCGACGACCTTTCCTTGTTCGACCGCTATCGCGAGCTGATCGGCACCACAGGTATTCCCTGGCACCACTGCCCAGGTAACCACGACATGAACCTGGACAGTCCGGACGGCGATCATGCATTCGAGACGTGGAAGCGTGTCTTCGGACCGCCGCACTACGCATTCCAGTCTGGAGACGCAACGTTCATTGTTCTCAATACGGTCGACTACGCTGGATATCCTAGATTGCACTCCGGCATGCCCACCTACCGCGGTTGGATTGGGCCGCGGCAGCTCGCGTTCGTTGAAAACCTGCTGCGCCACGTTCCAGCGCACCATCTGGTTGTCGTCTCGATGCACGTCCCGCTGGCGAGCTACGAAGATCCAGATAGCGTCTCGGACCGTGTTGCCGACAGGTTCCAGCTGCTCGAGCTGCTGAGTGGCAGGCAATATTCGGTTAGCTTTGCAGGCCACCTGCACACAACCGAGCACCACTATCTGGGGCAGGAATTCGGCTTCGCGCGGAAGCCGCCGCACCATCACCATGTGTTGACTGCCGCCTGTGGCAGCTGGTGGAGCGGCCCGCCCGATCGAAACGGAGTGCCGGTCGCCGACAGCCGTGATGGCAGTCCGAAAGGTTTCCACATACTTTCGATCGACGGCAATCAGTACGAGACCCGATTTGTGGCCGCCGCTCGTGAACAGATGCGCGTTCTCATCACCAGCCCCGATGCGATCGGCAGTGGCGCTGCGGGCTGCGGCCGCATTCTGTCGTCGCCGATCGCTGAGGCATCCGTCTCCAATGCCCGGATCGTTGTTGACGTTTTTGATGGCGGGCCCAACACGCGCGTCATGTTCTCCCTCGATGGCAACAGCCGATCAGAACACGAACTCCTGCGTTGTCATATTCCAGACCCCTACATCGTCGATGCGTTTTCTGATCCTGCCGTTGCTCGGCCATCATGGCTTGAAGCTTGCCCATCTTCGCACATCTGGGTTGGGATGCTCCCCGCCGGACTTTCCCGGGGCACGTACCAATTCACAGTTCGTGCGATCGGCGAGTTTGGCCGCGAGCACGTCAGTCAAATGAGCGTTACGATTACGTAGTGGTGACGATCGCACCTACATGCTGGGTGAGATGTAGAAGTGTCATGCGAGTGTCATTCGAGTCGATCAAACATGACCACATGCGCACGCAATTCGGATTGCCAGGGCAATGATGACGCTCCAGCAGATTGCTGTTGTCACATGCCTCCTTGGCTTCTGCCTCCACATTCTTACGGTCGCCTTGGCGTTGCGACGCTGCCGCCAGCGAGGGTGCTATACAGTCCATGACCTCGGCATCAATGCAAATTCGCCACCGGTCACGATTGTGCGACCGGTGCGGGGCCTAGATCCTTACGACGAGATCACACTTCGGTCCGGATTCAATCTGCGATATCCCCGCTTCGAGTTGATCTTCTGCTGTGCAGACGCGAATGATCCGGCTGTCACACTGATCCGAAAATTGATGGCGGAGCATCCACTCGTATCCGCGCGTCTGCTGATCGGCGAGGACCATAGTACCGCCAACCCTAAACTGAACAACATCATCAAGGGGTGGCAGGCGACAGGCTACGAGTGGGTTCTGATCGCCGACTGTAACGTGCTGATGCCGGCTGACTACATTCAACGCATGTTCGATGCGTGGCAATCGGACACCGGGTTGGTTTGCGCGCCGCCGATCGGCAGCTTGCCCCGAGGGTTCTGGGCCGAAGTCGAATGCGCTTTCCTCAATACCTACCAGGCGCGCTGGCAATACGCGGCCGACTCGACAGGCTTAGGCTTCGCGCAAGGCAAATCGATGTTGTGGCGGCGTTCGACACTCGAACGCGCTGGAGGTATTCGCGCACTCGGAGCTGAAATCGCCGAGGATGCTGCAGCAACTAAAATCGTCAGGCGGCAGGGGCTGCGGGTCCGCCTTGCAGACCGTCCATTCGACCAACCACTAGGAGCGAGATCGTTGCGGCAGCTGTGGGCTCGCCAAGTGCGGTGGGCGCGGCTCAGGCGAGCCACATTTGCCATTTTCTTCGCGCCGGAGATTTTGACCTGTTCTCTGATCCCGATCGGTGCAGGAACGATTGCGGCCGGCACGGCGGGTATTGATCCCGCAATTGCTGCCATTACGCTGTTGTCGGTCTGGTACGGCAGTGAGGCGTTGCTTGCGCGACTGGCCGGTTGGCATTTTACAATGCTGTCGGCAGTGGCGTGGGTCTGCCGTGACCTTTTGATCCCGGCAATTTGGGTGGCGGCGTGGGCCGGGAGCAGCTTCAACTGGCGCGGCAACGATATGCGTGCCACCCGGTCAGCCAGCCCTGATATGGACACCGCGGCGGTTCCGAGCAAACTGTGGGGCTGACGATCTTTACAACGCTATATCTCTACCGCAGTTTGAGCCCGGTGCCCCAGCGTTTGTGCAAAAAGCGCTCCCAGGGTGAGAACAGGGCCTTGTCGGCGAGAAGGCCGATGAGCACGATCACGATCATCACACCGATCACTTGTTCCATGGCGCTCAGTTCGCGCCCATAGTGCAAGAGATGGCCCAGACCGAAGCCAGTCAGAATGGTGACATAGATTTCGGCCGCCATCAGCGAGCGCCAGGCGAAGGCCCATCCCTGCTTCATGCCGCTGACGAGGAATGGCAACGAGGCAGGCAGTATGACACGCGTCCACGTATGCATCCCGACGGAGCCCATGGTGCGCGCAGCCCGGGCGTAGATCGGCGGTATGTTACGCGCGCCAGTGTCGGTTGCAATCATCACAGACCACAGTGTGCCCATGATGACCACGAACAGCATGGCGCTCTCGGTTTGCCCAAACCAAAGCAGAGCGAGCGGAACCCAGCACACGCTCGGCAGCGTCTGCAACCCCAATGCGAGAGCGCCCAAGGTGTCCTCCACGAGTTGCGATCGGCTCATCAACAGGCCGAGCGGCACTCCGGCCATCACGCCTATGAGATATCCAGCCAGCAGGCGACGCAAGGTCACCACGCACGCAGCGAGCAGGCTGCCATCCATCAAAGCCGACCCCAGGTATTCGGCCACACTACTCGGCGACGGCAGCAGTACCGGCGACCAGCGACCGGACGCAGCCGCCAACTGCCAAATGAGCAACAATCCTACGAAGAACGTGGTTGCCAAAAGTGCGCGTCTCATTCATGCACCTCGTTAGCAGAAGACACTTTCAGCGCTTTGGTGATCTGCTGCGCATACAGTGACAGCTTGGGATCGTTGATATCGCGGGGGCGCGGCAGATCGATCTTGAACTCCGCCTTGATCCGTCCGGGGCTCGGCGTCATGAGGATCACCCGGTCGGCAAGACAGACCGCTTCGCGCACATTGTGCGTAACCAGTACGATCGTTTTGCGATGTTCGCTCCAGATGCCCTGCAGGTCTGTGTAAAGTTGCTCGCGCGTCATCGCATCGAGCGAAGCGAACGGTTCGTCGAGGAGCAGAACGCGAGGCCCTGGCGCCAAAGCGCGGGCGAGGGCTACGCGCTGCTTCATGCCTCCGGACAGCTCGTGGATGCTGGCGGCTTCGAAGCGCTCCAAACCGACCAGTCGTAAAAAATGCCGGGCAATCTCGTGGCGTTCGCCGTCCCGGTGCTCGGGACACAGCTTTAACCCGAAAAGTACATTGCCCAGTACATTGAGCCACGGAAAGAGAGCCGGCTCCTGAAACATCACCAACCGCTGGCGGCCCGGTCCCTCGACGGGCAAATCGTCGGCCATCACCCCGCCCTCATCGGGCTTGGTCAGTCCGGCAACGATGTCGAGTAGTGTGGACTTTCCGCAACCACTGGCGCCGACCAGGCAAAGGAATTCGCCCTCGCCGACCGTGATCGAGACGTTGTCGAGTGCGTGTATGGTCGCAGTGGGTGTGTGGTACCATTTGCTGACTTGATCGACGATCAGCTTGGCGGCGCCAGCAGCCGCATCTATCTCCGATGCCATCAAGGCGCCTCGATCAGGCGTGCGAGATCTGTTGTTCCGCGAAGAAACCCCGCGGTCTGTGCATTTCGAAAGAACTTGTCGAGTGCCACCGGCGACACCGTATCTGTCAGCACAATTCTCGCCCACGCCCGCGCGATCAACTCTGGAGAGATGGTCGACCGGGTTGCTGCCTCGAGCTGCTCGCGAGCCAGCCGCTGGGACTCGACGGGATTAGCCTTGATCCAATCCGTGAGCTCGCGATGGGCGGTGACGAACCTCGCGAGTAGCGCGCGCCGATCTTTGAACATCTTGATCCCCGCCGCAAGAACGGTGGTGATCGCATCTCTCTCCTCGACGAGCACTTTGCCACCGGCCTCCTGTTCGAGCCGCGATACCCACGGCTCCACAGTCCAGATCGCATCCAGCTGACGGCTCTTGAACAGGGACAATTGGTCCGGACTGGCTGTCGGTATCACTTGTGCATCGCCGCCGGTTTGCGTGATCTTCAACCCTCCTGCCGAAAGCCAAGCGCGCGCCGCGATGTCCTGAGTATTCCCAAGTTGAGGCGTGCCGATCTTGCGGCCTTTGAAGCTGGCCGGCTCGTTCAATCCCAGATCCGGCTGAACTACCAATGCAGCGCCTCCGTTCGCGGCACCAGCGACGATACGGATGTCCTGGCCGCGCGCCCTCACGTGCCCGTTGATAGCGGGATTCGGGCCAACATATGTCAGGTCGAGTGCATTGGCGAAGATTGCCTCTATGGCGCTGGGGCCAGCGTTGTAGACATACCATTCGAGCTTGACGCCAGGGCCAAGCCTCTCCTCGAACCAGCCTTTGCCTTGCCGTGAAAGCGCGTGTCCAACGAGTGCTTGCACATGCGTGATATTCGGGAAGTGGCCGACACGCAGCGTAGTCGATTGCGCGTGAGCAGTTGTAGCGAAACCGAGAATTGCAGCCGCCGCAATACCAAGCCGGCTCAACTCGCCTCTATGCCTGATCGAGGCCCTATGTATCCGTCTCAGCCGGGCGTTCAGCAATGTGAACACATCAAGTACTGCTCCGCATGGGGAAGGTATACGATCAGATGATATATAATGAACCCCAATTGAAGCCAACAGTTGGCCGCACGCGATACTCGCCTGCGGGAACAATAAACGGCAAATTTTCGTGCAACCGCTCTCACTTAGTTGAAGCATAGGGTCGGTTGCGGCTGCGGCCAAAAATTCTACAGGTGCGATCGCTCGGTGATGTAATTGCGTTCTCGCGAGCCAGCTCCGAAAAAGCCACTCCTGGGATCGGCGCCCGTAGAAACAAGTCGGCCCGGTGTAATACCGGGATAAGCCTGCTCACGCTGACGCGAGTGCTCGTAGCCGCTCCGGCGTGTTCTGGATTTGGAAGAACACGGGAACACCGGTGCTTGTTTTCGAAGGCTGCTCTTTACAGCGCTCGATGCATGACACGCGGGCTGGGTGCGTGCTGCCGGTCGCGCGTGCTATGCACCATTTAATTGAATCTGACTGTTCCGAACAGGCGCACGCTCCGGCCCGGCTGCAGCACCTCGGCCTTCTTGGAGGAGACGTGATTGCGGATATCATCGTCCAGAAGGTTCTCGCCCTTGACGCCTAAGACAAACTCACGGTTTGCACCCGCGAATGGGTCCAATTTCATGGTGTAGCTCAGCTCGGCATTGAGTAGATTGTATCCGTTGGTCGACGTTTCGAATGTCGCGATCTGGTTTTGCGAGAAGGAGTGCAGCAAGCGGATGCGTGTCAGCCAATTGGCATCGCGATAGTACACGCCACCTCGAAGCCGATGTGGAGAGATTCTAGGGACGAACGTCCCATCCTCGAAAGTGGCGTGCACGAAGTCGTATCGTCCTTCGATACCCCACATGCCGCGCCAGATCGGTGCGATATCCAACTCCGTTTGCAACTCCGCGCCATAGAAAGTCGCATCGCGTTGCGCATAGACAACTTGATCGAGCTCAGTGCCGGTTCCGCACGAAGCGAAATCGTCGTCGCACGTGGCGCCGGTCCTGACGCTTGCCGCCGTCATGCTGTTCGGCGGTCTCTTCGGCGCGATCGGCATCGCCCGGGCGACGCCTCTCGTGGCAGCCTTGAGGGTCGCCGTCCTGCGCCTCTATATCGAGGACCAACTAGGCGAAACGTAGTTTCCGCTCGGTTACTCGGCCGCCTGTCTGTAGGACAGCACGTCAGCTTCGACGGTTTCGGCCATGCTTTCCTCCGGCCGTTTGACGCGGAACCAGGCGGCGTAGAGGGCTGGCAGCGATATCAGTGTGAGGATCGTCGCGACGACGAGGCCGCCCATCATCGCGATTGCCATCGGTCCCCAAAATACGCTGCGGCTGAGCGGCACCAGCGCCAGCACCGCGGCAAGCGCGGTCAGAACGACCGGGCGGGCGCGGCGCACGGTGCTCTCGATCACAGCGTTCCAAGACGGACTGCCTGCTGCGAGATCATGATCGATCTGATCGACCAGGATGACGGTGTTGCGCATGATCATGCCGGCAAGCGCGATCACGCCCAGAAGTGCGACGAACCCAAAGGGCGCGTTGAAGGCCAGCAGCCCGGCCACCGCGCCGATCAGGCCGAGCGGCGCCGTCGCGAATACCAGCACCAGTTTCGAGAAACTTTGCAGCTGGAACATCAGCAACGTCAGCATGACGAGAAACATCAGCGGGAATAACTTGAACAGCGCGGCGTTGGCCTTGTCGCTCTCTTCGATTGCCCCGCCCGTGTCGATGCGATAGCCGATCGGCAGCTTCTCGATCACCGGCTGCAGCAGTGGCAGTATTGCGTTAGTCACCGTGGGCGCTTGCACGCCCGGTGCCACGTCGGAGCGCACAGTCAAGACGAGGTCGCGGTTGCGCCGCCATAGGATCGGCTCCTCGTGCGTGAACGAAACTTTCACGATCTGCGATAGCGGCACCGATTGCGCGCTGCGAGTGAGGATCGTCAAATCCTCGAGACCATCGAGCCGCAGACGCTCCTCGGCCGGCGCACGAGCCACCACGTTGATCAGGTTCGTGCCTTCGCGATATTGGCTGACCGTTGTACCCGACAACAGTGTCTGAAGTGTTTGCGAAATGTCCTGCGTACTGAGGCCGAACACGCGCGCCCGGTCCTGATCGACCTCCAAGTGTACCGCCTTGACTTGCTCGTTCCAGTCAAACTGCACGTCGCGCGCGGCCGGCACCGTACGCATGATGTCGCGCACCTGGGCTCCGATCTCGCGCACCTTCAGCGGATCGGTGCCAACGACACGGAACTGCACGGGGAAGCCGACCGGCGGGCCGAAATTCAATCGATCGAGGCGCACGCGAGCTTCCGGAATGCTGCCTGCGGCGATCGCTGCCTCGAGCTTGGACATCAGCCGCTCGCGCGCTTCGGTGCCTTTGGTCATTATCACGACGAGACCAAAGTTCTCGTTCGGCAGCACCGGATTGAGTGCCAGGAAGAAGCGCGGTGCGCCTTGCCCGGTATAGCTTGTGAAGTAGGCCGCGTCCGGATCAGCCTTGACCAGACTTTCGGCCTTCCTGATGGCTGCGGCCGTGGCGCCGATGGTCGAGCCTTCCGGCATTCTGACCTCGATGAACAGTTCCGGCCGCGACGAGGTCGGGAAGAACTGTTGCTGTACGAGGTTCATGCCGCCAATCGCGAGTGCGAACGCCGCAGCAGTCGCGGCAAGGACTTTGCGGCGATTTTCGAGAGACCAGGTAACGACCCTGCGCAGTGTTCGATATACGCGTGTCTCGTAGATGGCGTGCGGATCGTTGTGCTGGCCGTGCTTGGCAAAGTCGGGCAGCAGTTTGACGCCGAGATAGGGCGTGAAGATCACCGCGACAAACCATGATACGACGAGCGCGATCGCCACCACCCAAAATATGTTGCCGGCGTACTCGCCAGCCGTCGATTTGGCGAACCCGACGGGAAGGAAGCCTGCCGCAGTAACAAGCGTGCCGGTCAACATCGGGAAGGCGGTCGACTCCCACGCGAACGTCGCCGCTTTGACGCGGTCGATCCCCTGTTCCATTTTCACCACCATCATCTCGATGGCAATGATGGCGTCGTCGACAAGCAGACCGAGCGCAATGATCAGCGCACCAAGCGTAATGCGGTCGAGGTTCATGCCAAGCGTGTACATGATGGTGAAGACGATCGTGAGCACTAGCGGCACCGATAAGGCCACGACGATTCCCGTGCGCCAGCCGAGCGACACGAAGCTCACGATCAGCACGATCGCGAGCGCCTCGACGAACGAGGTCAGAAACTCGCCGACTGACTCCTGCACGACCTGTGGCTGGTTCGAGATTTGGTCGATTTGCACGCCGGCCGGGATTTCCTGCTTCAGCGTTGCGAGTGCCGTGGCCAAGTTTTCGCCAAGCGTCAGAACGTTTGCGCCCTCTGCCATCGAAACGGCAACGCCAACTGCTGTCTGCTGGTTGTGCTGGATGAGGAACGACGGTGGGTCTTCGTAGCCGCGCTTGACCTCGGCGATGTCACCGAGCCGGAACGTGCGTCCGCCCGACTCGATCGGAACCGAGGCGATGGCGTCGGCGCCCTTGAATGCGCCCGAGACGCGGATCTGGACGCGGTCGCTTCCCGTCTCGATGCTGCCGGCTGGCGTCACGGCGTTCTGCCGCTGCAAACTTTCGAAGATGGTGTTCGCGGCGATGCCGAGCGTCGCCAGCTTCTTGTGGCTGATCTCGACAAAGATGCGTTCGGGCAGATCGCCGACAACGGCGACCTTGGCGACATCCTTCACCCGGAGTAGCGATTTCTGGACCTGCTCGGCGTAGCGCTTGAGGTCGGCGCGCGTGAGCCCCTCACCCGACAGCATGTAGACGGCGGAGAACACATCGCCGTACTCGTCGTTGTAGAATGGACCAAGCACACCTTGCGGCAGATCCTTCTTGGTATCGCCAAGCTTCTTGCGCACCTCGTACCAAGTGTCGGCAACGATGGCACCGCGAGCAGCATCGCGCAGCTGCACCTGCAGCACGGCGACGCCGGGCCGCGAGTAGGTACGCACGTAGTCGAGCAGTGCAAGTTCCTGCAAACGTTTCTCGATCGGCTCGGCCACCTGCGTCTGCATCTCTTGCGCAGTGGCGCCGGGCCAGGCGACCTGCACGATCATCGTCTTGATCGTGAAGGACGGATCTTCGGCGCGTCCGAGGTTGAGATAGGCGTAGCCACCTGCAAGCACGACCGCGATCATGAGAAATAGTACGAGGGCGCCATGCGCGACGGCCCATTCGGAGAGATTGAGCTTTTTCACGGGTCGGCTCCTATGGGTCAGGCGGCTAGCGGGTGAGTGCTGCGGCTGTGGACGTCGTAGACCCCTGCGCGCGCTCCTCGACAATGCGGACGTGGCGTGCCTCATCGAGTAGGTGCGTGCCGATGGCGACAACGCGCTCGCCGCCGGTGAGACCGGAACGGATCGCTACCTCGTCCTGACCATAGGTTGCGACTTCGACGGCAACGCGCTTGACGGTGCCCTGGGCGCCATCGACGACCCAAACCGAGCTGCCGCGGCCGTCGTTGTGCAGCGCGCTCGACGGTAACTTGCTGGCAGCGGCTGTTGCTGCCAGCGACAGTCGCACCGTGGCAGTCATGCCTAAGCTGACGTCCTTACCGGCCAAATCGATTGCAAATTTCGCTTGAAAGGTGCGCGTCGCCCTGTCCGCTTCTGGCGCTACCTCGCGCAGATGAGCAGCGTAGGTTTTCTGCCCGTTGGCCCAGGTGTCAATGCGCGCAGTGCTGACGCTCAGCTCCTCAAGCCGGTGTTCCGGCACGGCAACGACGACTTCCTTTTGGTCGAGGCGAGCGATGCGAGCGATGACCTGTCCGGCGGTGACGACCTGTCCCGTTTCGATCGCGATCTGGGAGACGATGCCGTCGTGATCGGCTTTCAGGTCCGCATAGCCAACCTGATTGCGTGCGGTCTCGACGGCTCTGGTTGCTCGTTCGACACGCTCGCGTGCTTCGTCGGCGGTGGCTTTGCGTTGTTCGTAGGCGGCCGGCGCCACCCAGGTTTGCTGATGCAACTTACGGTACCGTTCCTCGGCGGCGACGGCCTGCTGCCGGCTCGATGTGGCGGCACGCAATTCAGCGTCTTGCTGTTCGAGGGCGAGCTTGAAGTCGATGGTGTCGAGGCGGGCGATAACCTGACCTGACACCACCGGGTCGCCGACATTTACCAGGCGTTCGGTGATCTTGCCGGCGACGCGGAAACCGAGATCGGTCTCGAAACGCGGACGCACGACGCCGACATAGCTGCGAGTGCCGGTGGACGTGGCAGGTGCGACGATGACCACGCGGACCGGCAGCGGCGCTTCGATGTGAGGCTTCTCTGCCTTGCAGCCCGTCAGCAGCGTGCCCAGCAAAATTGTGCTTAAAAAGATCGCCGGTGACGACGTTCGATCCTGTCGGCTCATGATCGATCTCCGGATGTGTAGGTTTGAGAAGTAAGTCTCGCTAACATATGTTAGTTATGCTAACTTGGCAAGCGCCAATTGAAGAGTGCAATGTGACCAAATGACCAGCAGCGATTCTCCAAAGGCCTCCATCAAGACCCGCTATCACCACGGCGACCTGCGCCAGGCGCTGATTGCTGCGACGCGCGAATTGCTGGTGGAGCAAGGTGCGGAAAACTTCACCCTCGCCGACGCCTGCCGGCGCGCAGGCGTGTCCACGGCGGCACCTTACAAACACTTCCGCGACCGTCAGGAGATCCTGGAAGAGATCGTCGAGCAGGGGTTCAATGATCTGCACGAGCGGTCTGGTGAGGCGATCATGAAAAGTGGCCCTGGCACGCTCGACGGTATCGTCGCGATGGGGCAGGCCTACGTCGCATTCGCCGTCGCCCAGCCTGCGGTATTCCGGCTGATGTTCGGCCAGAATGCAGCTTTGAAGAAGGCGAAAGATGTTACCGATTCAGGGCACGAATGTTTCGCTGGCGTCATCGATCAGGTGGCGCTGTTCTGCGCCCAGAACGAAGTGCAGGGAGACGCCAAGTCGATTGCTCTCGCCTTATGGACCTTCGTGCACGGCGCCGCCTGCCTCCTGATCGACGAGGACTACGCATCGGTCGCCCCGGAGCTCGACGTGGACGCTCTCATTAAAGCATTCGGGCCGAAATTGCTCGCGGGCTAAGCCGCGATATTCCGAGCCATCACGACAGCTGCACCGGGATTTTGAGGTAGTGCACACCGTCGCCATCGGCGGGCGGTAGGTGGCCAGCGCGGATGTTGACCTGGATCGATGGCATCAAAAGTAGTGGCGCTGGTAGCTTGGCATCGCGTGCCTCGCGCATGGCCACGAATTCTTCCTCGCCCACGCCGTCCTTGACGTGAACATTGTTGGCGCGTTGTGCGCCGACCGTTGTCTCCCAGGCAAAATGATCACGCCCCGGCGCCTTGTAGTCGTGGCACATGAAGAGGCGTGTGTTCACGGGAAGGGCCAACAGCTTGCGCATCGACCGATAGAGATCGCGCGCACTGCCGCCCGGAAAGTCTGCCCGGGCCGTGCCGTAGTCCGGCATGAAGAGGGTATCTCCGACGAATACCGCATCGGCAATCTTGTAGGCGATATCGGCCGGCGTATGTCCGGGCACATGCATGACCTCTGTCTCGAGTCCGCCGATGGCAAAACGCTCGCCGTCCTTGAACAAGTGGTCGAACTCGCTGCCGTCCCCTTTGACATCGGTGGCGTTGAAGACCGGGCGGAAGATCTTCTGCACATCGCGAATATGCTCGCCGATGCCGACCTTCGCGCCGGTCTTCAGCTTGATGTAGGGCGCGCCGGAAAGGTGATCGGCATGGGCGTGCGTTTCCAGCACCCAGTCGATCGTCAGTCCTTCCTTTTGGGCCGCATCTAGAATCGCGTCGGCCGACTTGGCGGTCGCCTTACCGGTGCGGTGGTCGTAGTCGAGCACGGGATCGACGACCGCTGCGCGCTTCTCGCCGGCATCGAACACGAGATAGCTGACCGTGTTCGTCGGCTCATCGAAGAAGGCGCGGATCAAGGGGAGGTGTCGGGTCATGGTCAAACTCCATGTTTCCTTGGCTTGACATATATTAGTGACTTCTTATTTAGCAAGTACTGATATGAGGACGAACTCCGGATGCCGCAAGCCCCTGCCGATCTCGCTACGTTCGAAGCCAACGCGACGGAAGTCGCCGGCATCCTGCGCTCGCTCGCCAACGAGCGGCGCTTGATGATCTTGTGCAAGCTCGTCGAATGGGGCGAGGCGAACGTCGGCACGCTGGCGGAGTCTGTCGGCCTATCGTCATCGGCGTTGTCCCAGCATCTTGCGAAGATGCGGGAGGAAGGCATCGTCACGTTCCGCCGCGATAGCCAGATGCTCTGGTATCGCATCGCCGACCAGCGGACGGAGCTGCTGCTCGGCCACCTACAAGCTTTGTACTGCCCGCCTGAGCGGATGCCCCGAAAGGTGCGCAAAGCCTGAACGGGGATTGCCACGATAAACGATAGGAACATCGAACATGACCCTACCGACCATCACTCCAAAAGAAGCCCAACGGCTGCTAGCCAACGGCGCCGTCCTCGTCGATATCCGTGGCCGCGACGAATACGCCCGCGAGCGCATTCCCGGCGCACGTAACCGGCCTGTCGATACGCTGAGCACCGTGGACGAGGGCGCGCGTGAAGTCATCTTCCATTGCAAGTCTGGCAATCGCACGGCGGTCAACGCGCCGAAGCTTGCGTCTGCCGCGACGTGCGATGCGTTCATCCTCGAAGGCGGCATCGAGGCGTGGAAGCAGGCTGGATTACCGGTCGCGCGTGACACGCGTCAGCCGATCGAGATGCAACGGCAAGTGCAGATCGTCGCGGGCAGTCTCGTCCTGCTCGGCATCGTGCTCAGCCAATTCTTAGCGCCAGGCTTCCTCGCCCTAACTGCGTTTGCCGGCGCCGGACTTGTGTTTGCCGGCGTATCAGGCTGGTGCGGCATGGCCAAGGTATTGGCCGTGATGCCCTGGAACCGGCGCGGCGCAACGGCTGGCTGACACGAACTCTAAACCGGTAAAGTTTACACCGACCGGGTGATGCTGCCGTCGATCCGGATGTTCTGGCCGGTGATATAGCCGGCGCGATCGGAGGCAAGTAGCGCTATCAGCTCCGAGACTTCCCCGGTGCGGCCGTAGCGTCCCATCGGAATCCGGTCGAGAAATTCCTTCTTTTCCGGCAGGCTATCGATAAAGCCTGGCAGCACGTTATTCATGCGAATATTGTCGGCGGCATATTTGTCGGCAAATAGCTTGGTGTAAGCCGCGAGCCCTGCCCGAAACACGCCGGACGTTGGAAAGACCGGGTCTGGTTCGAAGGCAGCAAACGTCGAGATATTGACGATCGCGCCGCCCTTCTGTGCCTGCATGATCGGTGTTACGAGGCGGGTCGGGCGAACGACGTTGAGGAAGTACACGTCCATGCCGCGATGCCAGTCCTCGTCGGTGATATCGAGTAGCGGCGCCCTCGGTCCGTGACCGGCACTGTTGACCAGCGCATCGATGCGTCCCCAACGGTGCATGGTTGCATCGACGAGTCGCTTCAGATCGTCGTTCGACTGGTTCGAGCCGGTAACGCCAATGCCGCCCAACTCCATGGCGAGCGCCTCGCCTTTACCGGAGGATGACAGGATCGCGATTTCGAAGCCGTCGGCGGCGAGCTTGCGCGCGGCACCAGCACCCATACCGCTACCGCCCGCCGTGATGATCGCTACTTTCTTCGCTGCCATGGCGTCGTTCCCTGTGTTCTTTAGAGTGCCTAGCTTCCGCTTTTGGCGGCTGGTCTAGCACTCTTTGGCAAACAAATCTTAGTCCTCTGCAGCCCCGGCTTTGGCGCTGATCGGTCGCGCCGCCTTTTTTGCGACAGGATTGTGCTGCGCATATGCAACCGCGGGGAGCCGATACACACACAGCGAAACACCGATCAAGGGGTCAGTCATGACAGCCTTCGCTCGGCACCCAGATGCAAATACGTATGCGTATGGTGCCTCAGATACCGATGACGATTACACGCCCGTCGAGCTATTTCCGGGTGAAAGGATAGGGCGGCCACTGGCGCGCACTCAATATCGGACCGCCGTGCGCCGCGGCATGGTGATGTTGATCGTTATCGCAGGCGGTTGGGCGATGCTTGACGAGCGAGCCACATGGCCGGCATGGCTGATGGCCGAGACGTCGGCGTTGTATGCCTCGTTGGAAGCCAGGGTAAAGAGCCTGACGGAGCCCACGTCACCGGCGGCATCCTTGACAGCAACTTCGGCCAATGCCGGGATGGGGCCGAAGCTTGCGGCTCTTGATCAACCGCTTCCGCCAGAGCCGGCACCGGCGGTAAGCAAGGCCTCTACTGCGCCGATCGCTGAGCCGAAAGCTGCCGGGCAACCGGCGACTAGCGCGGCTGTTCCGCCATCGGCCGAAGCTGAAGTCGCACCGATGTCGCAGCCGCTTCCGCCCCCTGTCGTCGAAGCCAGCGATCCCTATCAGAAAAAGGCGCTGGCCGTCGGTCTTCATCCCGACTTATCGCGCGTCCTGCTGGCGCGCCTTTCGGCGGCCGATTACCGCAACGCCGGCATCGCCGTTCAGACGGCCCTTGTCGAGACCCCCGATAGCGCGGTCTATATTTGGCCGCGTCAGCGCAAGCCTGAACTGGCAATGTTCCAGGTGCACTTCGTGCCGGGCGCCGCCAACGATTGCCGCCGCTATGTCGTGACGGTCTCGAAAGACGGGTGGCTGACGACCGCATTGCCTTTAGAGAAGTGCGGAGTTAAGCCGCGACCCACCGATGCGACGGCTAGAAAGGCGGTTGCGGCACAAGACGTCTTCCGGACAGAGGCGGGCTCGAGGTAGCAGGCCGTAGACCTCACGCAAAGATATGGGTATGCAGAGAGGAGAGCTGATCGAGCTGAGATCGAGCCCCTGGAGCACTCGCGAATGCGCACCCAAGTCGGCATCATCGGTGCGGGTCCCGCCGGGTTGCTCCTCTCCCAGATGCTGCACTTGCACGGCATCGATTCAGTCGTGATCGAGAGCCGCAGCCGCGATGCCATCGAAGCGACGATCCGGGCCGGCGTACTCGAAGACGGGACCATCAAACTGATGGATCAGGCCGGCGCCGGCGCGCGCATGAAGGAAGTCGGCAACATTCATCACGGGTTCGAGATCAGGTTCAACGGCAAGGGTCATCGCATCGATCTACCAGGACTGACCGGTGGCCGCGCGATCATGGTCTATCCGCAACACGAGGTTCTCAAGGACCTGACCCTGGTACGGCTCGCAGCGGGCGGACAAATTCTGTTCGAGACCAAGGTGACTGCGCTCGAGGGCGTCACGACGAAGCAACCGCGAATCCACTTCACCGGCAAGGACGGCGAAGCGAAGATCTTGGAATGCGACTTCATCGCTGGCTGCGATGGCGGTTACGGTGTCAGCCGCGCGGCGATACCTGAGGGCAGCGTACGGAAAGACTACTTCAGGATTTATCCGTTTGGTTGGTTCGGCATTCTGGCAACCGCACCGCGATCGTCCGAAGAGTTGATCTATGCGCATCACGAGCGCGGGTTCGCGTTGATCTCGACCCGCTCGCCTGAGGTTCAGCGCATGTACTTTCAATGCGACCCGAACGACAAGGTCGAGAACTGGTCCGACGACCGGATCTGGGCCGAGCTGCAGGCACGCACGGCGCTGGAAAGCGAAAGCGCGAAAGGTAGTTTGCAGGAAGGGCCGATCTTTCAGAAAGGGATCATTCCTCTGAGGAGTTTCGTGTGTGAGCCGATGCAATATGGGCGATTGTTTCTGGCTGGCGATGCGGCGCACTCGGTTCCGCCGACCGGCGCCAAGGGGCTCAACCTCGCCGCCGCCGACGTCTATGTGATGGCGCGGGCGCTCGCATCGTTCTATGCAACCGGTTCGAGTGATTTGCTCGAGACATATTCGGCGACAGTGCTGCGGCGGGTTTGGCGCGTGCAGCAGTTTTCCTGGTGGATGACATCAATGCTGCATCGCTTTCACGATGGTAACGATTTTGATCATCGCCGGCAATTGGCTGAGCTCGATCTGGTCACCACCTCTCGATCGGCTGCAACCAGTCTTGCCGAAAGTTATGTAGGACTGCCGTTGAACTAGTTTTGTTGTTCTACGTGCCAGAGCCGTGACTGCTTGCTAATCTATCGCTCGAACCGTGCATGCAATATCAAATTCGAGGAGCCTAAGTGCAGGAGCTTCACTACGATTGCCCGACGTCACTTCAGGATGTCGTTGGGCTGCTCGACGGCGGCACGGCCCGGCTGTTGGCCGGCGGGACCGATTTGATCCCGCAGTTGCGTGAGGGGCGGCGATCGGCATCACGCATTGTCAACCTAAAGCGTATACCCGAGCTCAATGCCATCGCGCGTGGGGCAGATGGCAGTTGGCGGATCGGTGCGGCGGTGACGGTCGGCAAGCTTGCCCGCAACGCGGCTTTCGCAGCTGAGCACGCCGCACTGCTTGCCTCGGCGCAACTGATCGGCAGTCTGCAGATTCAAAATCGCGCGAGCCTCGGCGGTAACGTCTGCAACGCAGCCCCGTCAGCCGATGCCGTGCCGCTGTTGATTTGCCTCGACGCAATGGCCGAGATTGCCGGGCCAAGCGGCGGCCGAACAATTCCCGTTGCGTCGATGGCGACGGCGCCCGGCCGCACGTCGATGACGAATGGTGAAATTCTGGTCGCACTCGTACTGCCGGCCGTGCGGGTGCGAACGGCTTCTGCCTATCAGCGTTTCACGCCACGTCGCGAGATGGATATCGCCATTGCCGGCGCTGCTGCGTGGATCGAACTTGATGCGAGGGGCGTCATCATCGACGCAAAGATAGCGTTGGCATCGGTCGCGCCGACACCACTCGTTGCAACGCAAGCACAGCAATCCCTACTTGGGTCAAAGCCGGCGTTGGCGCTGTTCGCAGAGGCAGCTTCAGTCGCAGCACAAGAAGCGCGGCCGATCTCAGATACGCGAGGCTCGGCCGACTATCGCCGTCATCTCGTTGCCGTGCTGACGCGCCGTGTGCTGGCAACATGTGCAGCCGAACTTGGATGCAAAGTAGAATGAAAACAGTTGTCACCTTCGAGGTCAATGGCGAGCCGCGGGAAGCGTTGGCGGATAGCCGGGATACCTTGCTTGAGGTATTGCGCGATCGGCTCGGTCTCACCGGCACCAAGGAAGGCTGCAGCAACGGCAATTGCGGCTCATGCACGGTGCTCGTCGAAGGCGAACCGGTATGCGCTTGCCTGGTGCTCGGCGTCGAAGCCGACGGCGCGAAGGTCGTCACGATCGAGGGCATCGCTGCCGGCAATACAATGCATCCGGTGCAATCAGCATTAATCAAGCATGGCGGAACGCAGTGCGGTTTTTGCACGTCCGGCATCGTCGTGTCGGCAGTCGCGCTGTTGCAACGAAATCCGCAGCCGAGCGACCACGAGATCCGTCATGCGATTGCGGGCAACATCTGCCGCTGCACCGGCTACGGCAAGATCGTCGAGGCGATCAAGGCGGCCGCCACCGATCTGCGGGAGGCGCGGTCATGACTTCACCTGAGGCACCAATGCAAGTCGTCGGCAAACGTCTGCCGCGTGTCGATGCCGGCGAGAGGGTGACAGGCCGTGCAACTTACCCTGCTGATATGACAAGGCCCGGCCTCGTCGTTGGCCGGATCAAGCGCAGTCCGCACGCGCACGCACGAATCACTTCGATCGATACGACGAGAGCGCGCGCGCTCAAGGGCGTCCTCGCGGTGATCACGGCCGCCGATTTTCCAGTGATCGAGCCCGGCACTATCATCCCGTTCGGTGAGACCGGAGCCGACGCTTGGGTGTCGGCGCTGACCGTCATCGCGCGGGACCGAGTCGTGTGGCGGGGCCAACCGATCGCTGCGGTCGCTGCGACCGATGCATACATCGCGGCTGCCGCGCTCGACCTCATTGATGTCGCGTACGAAGTGTTGCCGGCGATGATGGACATCGAGGCAGCATCGGCACCCGATGCGCCGCTGATCTATCCCGCGATCAAGCCAAAAGGTTTCGATTCGACCGTCCTCGCGCCGCGCAATGCGGGGGGGCGTACGATGATCGAGCGAGGTGATGTGGCGGCTGCATTTGCCTCGGCAACCGCCGTCGGCGCCATCAAAACCGTGATCGATACCGCGCATCAGGGCTATATCGAGCCGCATGCCTGCGTTGCGGAAGCCGACGCAAGCGGCTTCGTCACCCTTTGGGTTTCGACCCAGGGTGCGTTTCAAACGGAGATACAGACGGCGGTTTTGCTGGGGCTGTCGCAATCGAAGATCAAGGTGATCCCGCTCGAGGTCGGCGGCGCATTCGGTGGCAAGATCACCGTCCACGTCGAGCCGATCGCGGCGCGGCTCTCGCAGCTTTGCGGGCGACCGGTCAGAATCGTGATTAGCCGCGAGGAAGTCATGTCGGGCGGCTCGGGGCCGGCTGCCGCAGCGCGCATCGATGTTCGGATCGGGGCTGATGCCGAAGGCAAGCTTACAGCCATCGAAGGCCGGTACGTGTTCGATTCGGGCGGCATTCCAGGCACGCCGACAACGCTGCTGATGCAGGCATCGGCCGCGCCCTACCAGTGTGCGAACCTGCATCTCGAAGGCATCGACATCGTCACCAACAAGCCGCGTACCGAAGCCTATCGCGGCCCCGGCGGCATTCAGGCGGCGTTCGCGATGGAGCAGGTGGTCGATGAACTCGCGCTCACCCTGGACATCGACCCGCTCGAGTTGCGCCGTCGCAATTTGGCTGTGACCGGCAGCCAGATGCCGATTGGCACACCGTTTCCATCGATCGGTCTCACCACGATCTTCCAGCGTGTTGCCGGCCATGAGTGCTGGCGCGATCCTATTGCGCCTGGACGGTTGCCGCGTGGGCGAGGACTGGCGTTCGGCTATTGGCGCGGCACGTCAATGACGTCGGCGGCGCACGTGACGATCGCGGGCGATGGCCGGCCGATGGTGACGATGGGCGCAGTCGATATCTCTGGGACGCGCACGGCGATGGCGCAGGTAGCGGCGGAAGAGTTCGGGCTGACGATCGACGATGTGCACGTGGCAATGGGCGATACCAAGTCGGTCGGCTACTCGGATGCGGCGGCCGGTAGCCGGGTTGGGCGCACGATGGCGGCAGCGGTCTCGCAAGCTTGCCAGGACGCACTCGGACAACTTCGCGAGCGCGCGGCCTCCAAGTTGCAGTGCTCAGTGGACGCTTTGACATATGGCTCCAGTATTTTCCGCGCGTCGGGGCAAGGCGGCGGTTCGATCAACCTGTTCGATCTGATGCAGTCGACGTTGACCGAGGGCGCAATTCTCGGTCGTGGCGTATCGACCAAACTGCCGCTGGGTGTCGAGGCTGGTGCTCATGTTTGCGATGTCGAGGTCGACCCTGAGACGGGGCGGGTGACGATCCTGCGCTATACTGCTTTCCAGGATGTCGGGCGCGCGCTCAATCCGGTCGCCGTGGAAGGGCAGATCGAAGGCAGCGTATCGCAGGGCCTCGGCTGGGCGCTGACCGAGGGCTTCGATTACGCGGCGGACGGGCGGCTGCGCAACGCAAGCCTGCTCGACTACCGGATGCCGACCGCGCTCGACCTGCCACAGATCGACTGTGTACTGATCGAGACGCCAGTGCCGAACGTCCCCTATGGTGTGCGCGGCGTCGCGGAGATGCCGATCGTGCCGGTGGCGGCGGCCGTGGGCAACGCGATCCGGCGCGCAATCGGGGTTCGCATGACCCAGATGCCGATGACGCCCGAGCGTATCGTCACTGCGCTGAATACAATACGCCAAACCTGATCGCGCTCACGAAAAAGGCCTCCACGTTTTGCTGTGGAGGCCCAAATTTTATGCAACGTCTGCTTCGCGTGAGCGCTCCCGGCGCTTACGCTCATTTGGATCGAGCCAGCGCTTGCGCAACCGGATCGAGAGCGGCGTGATCTCTACCAGCTCGTCGTCCTGGATATAGGACATGGCGCGCTCGAGCGTCATCTTCATGGGTGGGGTCAAGATCAGCGCGTCGTCCTTGCCGGCGGCGCGTACGTTCGACAGCTTCTTGCCTTCGCGAACGTTGACCTCGAGATCGTTGTCGCGCGTGTGCTGGCCGATGATCATGCCACCATAGACCTTGGTCTGCGGATCGATCATCAGCGAGCCGCGTGGCTGCAGATAAAACAGCGCGTACGTCGTTGCCTCGCCGTCGCCGTTGGACAATAACACGCCGTTGCGGCGGCCTTCGATATGCCCCTTGTGCGGCGCATACGAGTGGAACAGCCGGTTCATCACGGCAGTGCCGCGCGTATCGGTGAGCAGTTCCCCCTGATAGCCGATCAGGCCCCGCGTTGGCACGTTGAACACGAGGCGCTGGCGTCCGCCGCCCGACGGTCGCATTTCCAACAACTCGCCCTTACGTTCCGACAGCTTCTGCACAACAACACCGGAGTGCTGCTCGTCGACGTCGATGATCACTTCCTCGATCGGCTCGAGCCGCTGGCCAGTGGTCTCGTCGGTGGTCATCACAACTTGCGGCCGCGAGACGGTGAGCTCGAACCCTTCTCGGCGCATCGTCTCGATCAGGATGCCAAGCTGCAGTTCGCCTCGGCCGGCAACGTCGAACGAGTCGCTGACGGTGTTCTCTGTGATCCGGATCGCAACGTTACGCTCGGCTTCCTTGAGCAGACGCTCGCGGATGACGCGGCTCTGAACCTTGTCCCCTTCGCGGCCGGCGAATGGTCCGTCGTTGATTCGAAACGTCATCGACAAGGTCGGGGGATCGACAGGCTGCGAAAAGATTGCCTTCTCGACAGAGGGATCGCACAGGGTATCTGCGACCGTCGCTTCGGTGATGCCGGCTATAGCGATGATGTCACCAGCTTCACCCACGTCGATCGCGGTACGCTCAAGCCCGCGAAACGCCAACACCTTGGTGACGCGCGCCGTCTCGATCAGCTTGCCCTCGCGGGTCAATGCCTTGATCGTTTGGCCGGGGCTGATGGTGCCGGACGAAATACGGCCCGTCAAAATGCGACCAAGGTAGGGATCGGCTTCGAGCGTTGTCGCCAATAACCGGAACACACCTTCTTCGACCACCGGTGGCTTGACGTGCTTCAACACCAGATCGAATAGCGGCGCCATGTCGGTTTTCGGGCCTTCCGGGCTAGTTGCCATCCAGCCATCGCGGCCGGAGCCGTAGAGGATCGGGAAGTCGAGCTGTTCGTCGGTGGCGTCGAGGTTCGCGATCAGATCGAACACCTCGTTCAACACGTCCTGGAAGCGCTGGTCCGGGCGGTCGATCTTGTTGATGGCAACGATCGGCCGCAAGCCACGCTTCAGGGCCTTCGACAGCACAAACTTGGTCTGCGGCAGCGGTCCTTCGGAAGCATCGACCAGCACGATGACGCCGTCGACCATGCTCAGAATACGTTCGACTTCGCCGCCAAAGTCGGCGTGGCCGGGCGTGTCGATGATGTTAATGCGCACATTCTTCCAGACGAGCGACGTGCACTTCGCCAGGATGGTGATGCCGCGTTCGCGTTCGAGATCGTTCGAGTCCATGGCGCGCTCGGCAACCTTCTGGTTGTCACGGAACGAACCGGTTTGCTTGAGCAGCACGTCAATTAGTGTGGTCTTGCCATGGTCGACGTGCGCGATAATGGCGATATTACGAAGTTCCATGTGGGTCCTTGAAGGCCAAGCGGCAGCCGCAGCCGTTGCTGCACTGCATCATTGCGCGGTGCCTTAGCACAAGGACCGGCCCGCGGCTAGCTTGCTACGCCCGGCTCAGCTCGCACGCTTCTTGCGATTATCGATCCAACTCGCAAACGATCGTTTCAATTTGAGCCAACTCGAAAGCAAGCCCATGTTCGAGCGTAACAAAGTCGACAATCAAGTTGAGCAAACCGGTGTGTCCATCGAGGCGTCGCTCGAAGATGGCAGTGTCGTAAAGGGTAAAGTTGCGATCCCGCAGCACAAGTCGGTCTACGATGTATTGAACGGGCAAGCTGCATTCTTGGAGTTCGAACCGTTCGAGGGCGAGCGCCGCTTCATCGCTAAGTCCTCAGTGCGCGCCGTGAAGCTCCTTGCCATCGGTCGCGGGCCCAATCTGCAAGCGCGCCTGCGCGATGCCGACGCGTTCGATCCGCACGCGATTCTCGGGGTGACGCGCGCTGCTTCCTGGGAGGATGTGAAGTCGGCCTACCATCGCCTCGCCAAGCTGTATCATCCGGATCGCTATACCGCAGCCGAGCTACCGCCTGAAGTGCGCGACTACCTTGCCGGCATGACGAGGCGCGTAAATGCCGCCTATGCTGCGCTCGAGGCACCGCAACAAATCGCCAAGCAGATCGCTGTGCAACAGGCGGCGCCGATCTACACTTCACCTGCGCGCGCTTAGTGAAAGGCAGCACCCCTTACATAAAATTGCATGCACTGCGCCAGCTTCACGTTAACTCATATTTGGTACGGTCGGCCCTTCACGAAGTAGTCGTTAAGGGAATGATCCGATGGCAGCGGCTGACCTGGCAGCGTGGCGCAAGCAGAACAGCGACCCGATGACGGTCGATATGATCATGACCGAT
The DNA here is from genome assembly GCA_031374115.1 of Hyphomicrobiaceae bacterium. Classification (GTDB taxonomy): domain Bacteria; phylum Pseudomonadota; class Alphaproteobacteria; order Rhizobiales; family Hyphomicrobiaceae; genus JAKFWF01. Next base: position 33,646 of record JANMNO010000185.1, read on the forward strand.
AGTTCCACCATGCGGGCGATCGTGATGATCCCCAAGGGCAAGACGCTGAAGGACATCTTCAACGTCGATGATACGTTCCTAGAGGTCGAGTGCTTGGAGCGGGGGCAGATCGTGTTCCAGCGCGAGGCATTACGCTCCGTGCGCCCGTGCGGTTTGCCTGCAGCCGATCAAATGGATAAGCGCATTAAGACCGCCGAAAAGCTCGGCGCTCATGCTGTTCTCAAAGTGCCGAAGTCTGCCACGTTCGACGCGATAGCCGCGGCCCACGATGCGTTGAAGGACGTATATGATCCAGCCCGTGCCGCGACCGCTGGAATGCCACCCGAGGTTATCGAGTTCATGGCCGCCATGTGCCGTCGTTTCGAATCCGCCCGCATGGAGCTGGAAGCGCTCTTACCGGCTGCAGTCGCGTAGCGAGATTTGCGTTTCAGCAATTTGCTAAAGTTAATGCTGCTGGTCGGCCTGACAAACAGGGCACCTTCGGATGCCCCACTTTCAAACGGCTCAAGCCACTGCTGCCAGGTTGCGCAGCACGTAGTGCAGAATCCCGCCGTGGCGATAGTATTCGATCTCGTCCAGTGTATCGATGCGGCATAGGATCGGAATCGAACGCACGTTGCCGTCGGCGGCCGTGATCACCGCTTCCATCATGGCGCGTGGCTTTACCGACGTGAGACCCTTGATTGACACCGTTTCGTCGCCCTTGAGGCCGAGTGAGCCCCACGATGTGCCCTCCTCGAAGGTGAACGGTACGACGCCCATGCCGACGAGGTTCGAGCGATGGATGCGCTCGAAAGATTGCGCGATGACAGCCTTCACGCCAAGCAGGTTGGTACCCTTCGCAGCCCAATCGCGGGACGAGCCGTTGCCGTACTCGATGCCCGCGAAGATCACCAACGGTACGCCCTCAGCTTCGTAAGCCTCGGCCGCGTCAAAGATCGACATCACCTTGCCCGACGGGTAGTGCGTGGTGTAGCCGCCTTCACGGATTTGGCCGTTGGCGTCCTTGTTCATAGCGTTCTTGATGCGGATGTTGGCGAAGGTGCCGCGCATCATGACCTGATGGTTGCCGCGCCGCGTCCCGTACTGGTTAAAGTCGGCTGGGCGCACCTGATGTTGGAGCAGGTAGGATCCCGCCGGGCTTTCCTTTTTGATAGAGCCGGCCGGCGAGATGTGGTCGGTTGTGATTTTATCGCCGAGCAGCGCCAAGATCCGTGCACCAACGAGATCGGTAATCGGCTTCGGCTCCTTGGTGATACCCTCGAAGTACGGCGGGTTCTGCACGTAAGTCGAGCTGTCGTTCCAGGCGTAGGTGAGGGTTGGCGGCGTCTTGATCTTCTGCCAGTTTTCGTCGCCTTTGAAGACATCGGAATAGCGCGATATGAACAGTTCGCGGGTGACGTTGGCGTGGATGAAATCCTGCACTTCCTGGTTCGACGGCCAGATGTCCTTCAGCATGACGGGGCGGCCGTCGCTGCCGATGCCGAGCGGCTCCTTCGACAAATCCATCGTTACCGACCCGGCGAGGGCATACGCGACGACGAGCGGTGGCGAAGCTAGATAGTTCGCCTGCACGTCGGCCGAGACTCGGCCTTCGAAGTTGCGGTTACCCGACAACACCGCGGCGGCAATGATGCCGTTCTCGTTGATCGACTTCGAGATTTCGGGAGCCAGCGGCCCAGAGTTTCCGATGCAGGTGGTGCAGCCGAAGCCGACCAGATTGAAGCCGATCGCGTCGAGTGACTTCTGTAAGCCGGCCTTTTCGAGGTAGGCGGCCACGACCTGGCTTCCGGGCGCCAACGACGTTTTCGCCCACGGTTTCGACTTCAAGCCTTTGGCGACGGCGTTGCGGGCGAGCAGACCGGCGGCGATCAATACGCTCGGGTTCGAGGTGTTGGTGCAGCTGGTGATCGCGGCGATCGCGACATGGCCGTGCGCCAAATCGAATTCGCGTCCGTCGACCTTGAAGCGCTTACCGTCTTCGTTGGACTTCTTGTATTCGGCCTTGAGTGCAGCTGCGAACCCAGTGCCGACATCTTCCAGAGACACGCGACCTTCGGGCCGCTTCGGTCCGGCCAACGAGGGCACGACATCGCCAAGGTCGAGTCCCAGCGTGTCGGTAAACACCGGTTCGCCATCGCCCGCGGTGCGGAATAGCCCTTGCGCTTTGGTGTAGGCTTCCGTCAATGCGATCGATGCTTCCGAACGGCCGGAAATGGTCAGATATTTCACCGTTTCGGCATCGACCGGGAAGAAGCCGCAGGTCGCACCATACTCAGGCGCCATATTGCCGATGGTCGCCCGGTCGGCCAACGTCATGCTGTCGAGGCCGTCGCCGTAGAACTCCACGAACTTGTTGACCACGCCCTTCTTCCGCAGCATCTGTGTGACGGTGAGCACGAGGTCGGTGGCGGTGATGCCTTCCTTCATGCGCCCAGTCAGCTTGAATCCGATTACTTCCGGGATCAGCATCGATTGTGGCTGGCCGAGCATGGCGGCCTCGGCCTCGATGCCACCGACGCCCCAACCGAGGACGGCAAGCCCGTTCACCATCGTGGTGTGGCTGTCAGTGCCGACCACCGTGTCGGGATAGGCCAATGTCTCAGAGCCGGAGTGGCTGGTCCAGACGACTTGGCTCAAATATTCGAGGTTCACCTGGTGGCAGATGCCGGTGCCGGGCGGCACCACGCGGAAGTTGGCAAACGCGCCCTGGCCCCATTTCAGGAAGTTGTAGCGCTCGCCGTTGCGGGCGTACTCCAGCGCGACGTTATCGGCGAGAGCTTTCGGCGTTCCGAATTCGTCGACGATGACCGAGTGGTCGATAACGAGATCGACCGGCACCAGTGGATTAATCTTCTTGGGATCGCCCCCGAGCGTATTCATGCCATCGCGCATGGCGGCGAGATCGACCACGGCTGGAACGCCGGTGAAGTCCTGCATCAGAACACGAGCCGGGCGGAAGCCGATTTCCTTCGCCGACTTGCCCTTATCGGTCAGCCAGCCCGCCATCGCCTCGATGTCGGTCTTGGTGACAGTGCGGCCATCCTCGTTGCGCAGCAGGTTTTCCAGCAGAACCTTCATCGAGAACGGCAACTTCGAGATGCCGGGGAGGCCGTTCTTCTCTGCGTCGGGCAAGGAAAAGTATGTGTACTTCTTGCCGCCGGCGGTCAGGGTTTTGCGGCATTTGAAGCTATCGAATGAGGCGGGCGATAATGTCGTCATGTGCAATCTCCACGAGCGTTGAGGAGCCGCGCCACCGGAGTGCCGATGGAGACGAGGGCTGTGGGGAACGTGTCCGTCCGCCGTGCCTCAGCTTTTGCGCTAGCATTGGTTAGTGTCCAAACAGTATATAACGGCTTTTGCTGCAGTGCCACAGGCGATGCTGATTTGATCAGTCTCGCGAACGGTTCGACCGTGGGGGATACCGATCGCATGGCCATTGCGCTGACGGCGGAAAATCTGTGCATCGAGCGCGGTGGCCGGCTGGTGCTCGAAGGGGTCGGATTTTCTGTCGCAGGGGGTGAAGCTTTGATCGTTACCGGTCCAAACGGGGCAGGGAAAACGACGCTCTTGCGCGCGATTGCCGGGTTCTTGACGCCAGTCGCCGGGCAATTCCACCTAGAAAACGATGATCCCGAGCGTGAGCTTGGTCAGCATTGTCATTATGCGGGTCATCTGGATGCAGTCAAACCGCGCTTATCGGTGATCGAGAACCTAAACTTCTGGGCGGGCTATCTCGGCGGAAGGCCTGCGCATGTAACAGCGGCGCTGGCGGCGTTCGACCTATCTGACCTGGCCGACGTTCCGGCCGCCTACTTGTCGGCGGGTCAGCGCCGACGCCTGGGCCTTGCGCGTTTGCTTGCCGCGGAGCGCGCAATCTGGCTTCTGGATGAACCAACAGTCTCGCTCGATCAAGAAAGCCGCACTCGTTTCGCCGAAGTCGTTCGTGCGCATCTGGCATCCGGCGGTCTTGCGATTGCTGCGACCCACGCCGATCTCGGCCTCGGTTCCGCAAAGTCCCTTCGCCTGTCTGCCACCCGAAAGGCCGCCGTGTGAGCGCATTCGTCACCCTACTGCGGCGTGACATCACGCTTGGTCTACGCGAGGGTGCTGCAACCGGTACCGCGCTTGGCTTCTATCTCGTGGTGGTATCGTTGATGCCGTTGGGGCTCGGACCAGATCTCAATCTCTTGAGCCGCATCGCGCCTGGTGTGCTGTGGGTCGGGCTGCTGCTGGCGGCGCTACTCACATTGCCGCGCGTGTTCGAAGCCGACGCTGAAGACGGCACGCTCGACGCGTTGAGTTTGGGGCCGATGCCGCTCGAACTCGTGTGTCTCGCCAAGGCTCTTGGTCACTGGCTGACGACGTGCATTCCGCTGTGCCTGATCGCACCTGCTCTGGGCTTGCTGCTCAATCTCGATTTGCCGGCCTATCCAGCATTGGCGGCAACTTTGCTCGTGGGCACGCCGGCCGTGAGCCTTCTAGGCTCGGCGGGTGCTGCTCTGACGTTGCGTGCGCGGAAGGGGGGCGTTCTGATCGCGCTGCTTGTGCTGCCCCTCTACATTCCCACGCTGATCTTCGGTATCGCCGCGATCTCGGCCGTGGTGACGCCGCCGGGCAGCTTCACGTCGTCATTTTTGATGGTGACCGCGGTGTCGCTGGTGTCGCTCGTCATCGGGCCGATCGCAGCGGCGGCAGCACTCAGGGCGCAGATAAAGTGACAACCCTCAGTGCACGTGGCCATCGCGGGCGGCGCGCAGCTGGCTGATGGCCAGGGCAACGTCGTCGGAGCCAATCTTAGGGGCACTCTTAAATATCGGTGAAGATGATCGCACCGGCGCGATACCCGGCGTCGCTTCGCGTGCAAACGGCGCTGGTGGCGGTGCAATCGCAAATCCGGCTGCGGCCTGAATGTCTTCGATCATGCGTTGACGCGCAGCCGCACCCACTGCCATCGCGGTCAGGACATTCTGCACCAGTCGTGCCTCGCGGCTGCAATCTTCGACGTAGGCTTTGAGCAGGGCTTCAATTTCGCGTTGCATGGCCGTCTCTCGAGATAAAAGGATCACCACGCAGAACACCGGCTAAGTCTTGCGGTGATTCGGTTAACAAGAAGTAGAGCGGACCATCAAACGCGTGCGACTACCGGCTAGCGAGTAGACCGGCCACACATTCAGTTCGACTGCTGCGCAACGCCCGTTTCCAACGACAGCACGTGGCCGGCCAAATACAGCGAGCCGCAGATCAGAATACGCTTGGTGCCTGCCGTCGCGCGATCCGCCCGGTGCAATGCGCTACCTATGTCGGCTGCCGCCGTCGCCTTAAAGCCGAGGCTGCGGGCGAGTTCGGCCAGTGCATCGGCACCGAACGGTGCTTCGTGAGCGCCCGGGATCGGCACTGCAATCAGTTCGCTCACTTGACCTTGAAACGGACGCAGAAAACCCGCCGCATCCTTCTGGCCCATCATGCCGACAATCAGATACAGCGGCTTCGGACTGCGGTCTTCAAGATCAGCCACCGTCTGGCCCAACGCTTGGCCGCCGGCTGGATTATGCCCGCCGTCGAGCCAAACTTCGGTATCGGACGATAGGTCGCTGGTCAGGCGGCCGCCGCTAAGGCGCTGCATGCGCGCGGGCCAGATGACCTCGGTCAGCCCGCGTTCGATCGCAGTCGTGTTCGATCCGAGACCGATATCGCCGAGCATAAGTGCAGCCGCGATCGCCGTACCCGCATTGACGATTTGGTGCCGCCCGACAAGGGCGGGGCGAGGTAAATCCAACAACGTATCTTCGTTCTGAAACACCATGCGGCCGCGCTGCTCGAACGCCTCGTAGCTCTCTCCCCAAACGGTCAGGGGCACCCCGATGCGATCCGCAACAGCGCGGATCGCATCGATCCCATCTTCAAATTGCATCGAGACGACGCACGGCACGCCGCGTTTGAGTATGCCGGCTTTTTCGGTAGCGATTTTCGCGATCGTATCACCGAGCTTGTCGGCGTGATCCATCGCAACCGGTGTGATAATGGTTAGGCGCGGCTTGTCGATGACGTTGGTACCGTCCGCGCGCCCGCCGAGGCCGACTTCCAGCAACACGGCATCGGCCGGCGTTTCGGCAAAGGCGAGGAAAGCCGCTGCCGTCGTCATCTCGAAGAACGTCATCTGCGCGCCGGCATTGACCTGCTCGACCCGCGACAGCAGATCGACCAGCTGTGCTTCCGTCACCGGTTGCGATTGGCCATCCGCGCGGGGAATCTGGATCCGCTCATGAAATTGCACGAGATGCGGCGAGGTATAAGCATGGACACGTTTGCCAGCTGCTTCGAGCATTGCCTTCAGGAACGCAAGGGTCGAGCCCTTACCGTTTGTGCCCGCAATGTGGATCACCGGCGGCAGCCTCCGGTGCGGATGGCCAAGCTTCGCGAGTAAACCGACGATACGATCGAGCGAGAGATCGATCAGCAGCGGGTGCAGCGTCTTCAGGTGAGCGAGTAATGCATCGCTCGTCTGCACGCCGTTTACGTTTGACGACACGGCGGAACCCTATGATCCCAACGGCTTGGGTGCCGGCTTGTCTATCGGCGAACCGGTGCGGCCGGCGTCGAAGCGTTTTGGGCCGGTCACCGGCTCCGCTTGAATTGGGGTTTCGGTACGATTGGCTGGCTGCTCGATCACCTTGCCGTTGAGGTGTCCGTTCAAACCACCCATATGGCTGTGCAGGGCCTTTTGCTTTGCCGGTATCTTAACCAGATCTTGGTTCGCCATCATCAAGCGGCACAGGCGCGCCAGCGTTTCCTTTAATTTATGCCGGTGCACGACCATATCGACCATGCCGTGCGCCAGCAGATATTCGGCGCGTTGGAAGCCGTCCGGCAATTGTTCGCGGATCGTTTGCTGGATCACGCGCGGGCCCGCAAAACAGATGAGGGCGCCCGGCTCCGCCAGATGAATATCGCCCAGCATGGCGTACGATGCAGTGACGCCGCCCGTAGTCGGATCAGTCAGTACGACGAGGTACGGCAGGCGCTCCTCGCGCAGGCGTTGCACGGCGATCGTCGTGCGCGGCATCTGCATGAGCGACATGATGCCTTCCTGCATGCGCGCACCACCGGAAGCTGCAAACAGTATGAAAGGCGTCTTCTTCTCGACTGCGCGCATCATGCCGGAGATAATCGCCTGGCCGGCCGCCATGCCGAGCGAACCACCGACGAAGCGCATGTCATGGGCCGCGGCAACCACATCCTGGCCATCGAGCCTGCCTTCGCCAACGAGCACACTATCGTCCATCTCGGTCTTGGCGCGCGCTTCCTTCAAGCGGTCGGGATATTTGATGCTGTCGCGAAACTTGAGCGGGTCGAGAGGCACCGGCGGCACGGCCACTTTCGCAAAAACACCATTGTCGAACATGTGGGCAAGCCGTTGCGGCGCGGTCATGCGGTCGTGATAGTTGGAGCCGGGAAACACGAACTGGTTGTTCTCGAGGTCCTTGTAGTAGACCATTTGCCCGGATTCAGGGTCCGTGCGCCACATGTCGTCCGGAAGCTCCCGCTTGGTTCCGAGAAACCCGCGAATTTTAGGTCGAACGATGTTATTGATCCAGTTCACTTCGGTCGCGCTCCTCGACGCTCTCGCTGCGCTGCAGCATAACGAGCGCTCTGCCTAGCCTGAATGCTCCTGCCTGTCGACAACGAGGCAATGCACGCACGGCCGCATGGGCGCAATACGCTGCAAGTCAGCCCTGGCGCAATCCCTGTGCCAGCGTCTCCACTAATTCTAGGACAGCCGGCACTGTCTTACCAGTGGCATGACCATCTTTGTTCAGTGACTGGGCGATCGTAGTTACCAGGACCGAGCCCACTACAACAGCATCCGCACCTTTCGCAATGGCGCGCGCTTGCTCTGCTGTACGGACCCCAAATCCCACAGCGACCGGCAATTTAGTCGCTTTTTTAATGCGCGCGACTTGACCGTGCACATCTGTCGTGTCTGGCGCCGCCGTCCCCGTTATGCCATTGATAGAGACATAATAAACGAAGCCACTGGTGTTCGCCAGCACAGCCGGCAGGCGCTTGTCATCGGTCGTCGGCGTTGCCAGCCTGATGAAATTCAAGCCTTTGGCCACCGCTGGCAGGCAGAACTCCTCGTCCATTTCGGGAGGCGTATCGACGACGATCAAGCCGTCAACGCCAGCTTCGCGGGCTTCGTTTAGAAAATCGTCGACAGGAAAAACGTAGATCGGGTTGAAGTAGCCCATCAGCACGATCGGCGTGTCCTGGTTCGTCGCCCTGAACGTGCGGACCGCCGCTAGCGTCTTCTTCATCGTTTGGCCGGCGTGCAGCGCGCGCAGCCCTGCAGCCTGGATCGCCGGGCCATCCGCCATTGGATCGGAGAATGGCATACCGACTTCGATCACGTCCGCGCCCACCTTCGGCAATCCATCGAGGATACTCGCAAAGGTCGCTGCATCCGGATCGCCGGCCATGACGAAAGTGACGAGGCCCGCCCTCCCCTCGGCCTTAAGGGCGGCAAAGCGGCGGTCGATGCGTGTGGTCATGGTTGATGCTGCCGCGCTATGGGATAGGTGCCAATTCTGCTGCCCCATCTCATGTGCGCGCGCGACGGCGGTGGCAAGAGATTTTTAGAGAAGCGCAGCCGGCTGATTTGACAATTCGATCGACGGCGGAAAATCGCCAACACAGGTCCGCGCAAGCAGCCTTTGACTTTGACAACGCCTGTACCCATTTGAGATTTAATCAAGCATTCGCTTTCCCCGAAGGGTTTCTGGACCTATGCGTATTGCACGCTGGATAAAGTTTGCTGCACTTTTGCCCATTGCCTTTGCCACAATATTGGCAAGCGGCCCCCCTCCGGCTCGCGCGGACGACCTCAAATGCCTCAGCACCACGTTTCGCTTACTTGGAGCTAATGACAAAGTCTGCATCAGCGCGTTTGACGATCCCAAGGTTCCCGGCGTCGCCTGTCACATCAGCCAGGCGCGAACGGGTGGTTTCTCCGGAATGGTCGGTCTGGCGGAAGATCCGTCGCGGTTTTCCATCGCCTGCCGGCAAGTCGGCGCAATCAGCACCGACATCTCAAAATTGCCTGACGAGGAGGAGGTTTACTCCGAAAAAACTTCAATCTTTTTTAAGAAAACGCACGTCTATCGCGTTCTCGACAAGAAACGCAATACGCTCGTTTACTTGGCGATCAGCGACAAGATCATCGATGGTTCTCCGCAGAATTCCATATCGACGGTTCCAATAATGCCGTGGGGAGCACTTGCGGCGCGTAAGTCGGCGAACGATTAGAGAAGCAGCGGTACACTAGGTAGCCTTGTCTACCGCCGCTTCGATCGCACCTGTTTCGCATTGTTCAAGCTGCCAGTGTCGCACGGTCGTGTTTGCCTTCTTCGATCTCTTCGATGATCTTGGCGACGAATGCGTCGAGATCGCCGGGGTTGCGGCTGGTCACGATGCCTTTGTCGGCCACGACCGGTTCGTCGACCCAATTGGCGCCGGCGTTGATCATGTCGGTCTTGATCGACGAGTAGGATGTCGCGCGGCGGCCTTTGACGGCGTTCGCTTCGATCAGTAGCCAGGGCGCATGACAAACGGCGGCCACTACTTTTCCCGACGCCAAGAAATCCTTGATCAGAGCTAATGCTTCCGGCGATTGACGTAGTGTGTCCGGATTAATCTGGCCGCCAGGGAGTACGAGTGCGTCGTAGAAATTTGCGCTAGCATCGCCCAATTCGACATCGACATCAACCGGATCGCCCCAGTCTTGGTCTTTCCAACCCATGATGGATTTCTTGTCTTTGCGATTTTTTGGGGCCGCGACGTGAACCAGTTGCGCCACGCCGCGCAGCTTGGTTAGCGGAACCTCCAGTTCGGATTGTTCAAACCCGTCAGTCGCCAGGATTAGAACCTTTGCTTTTGCAATTTTGACCATGCGGACGCCTTTGCGTTTGATGCGTTACTCTCGAACGCTAGAAACGCGCCGCAGCGGCCGATGTTCCGATGTCGTGCGATGGCCCCGACAAAGGCGCGCGCGATGTCCGCTGTTTGATGTCGCATCGGCATTTGCGAACGCGATCGGTGTTCAAGTCGGGAGCGCCGCAGACTTCGTATGCTTCTGGGTTAGGTTCCTTGGCTTAAAGCGTAGATCCCTCAATCGATTGAACGCGCCAACTAGCTCACATCCCTGGACGGCCGGTTTTTTTCGGCCGGCCGCGTCTCGCTTTTTTCTCAGCCCCGTCCTCGACATCGACCGTCTTCACACGGCGCGGCATCAGGTCTTTCGACAGCGGAACGCTCGTGCTGGCGTGCGGACCCATCTCGTCGAGCGTCGGTTTGTGCGGGCCTTTGACGGCCTCGCCAAAGCTGCCGCCTCGGGTGGCGTCGTCGACTTTCGGGGCCCGAGGCACAGTCTTTGTTGGCGCCTCACTTTTTTGTTGCGCCTCGCGACTCCCTTCTGGGGAGCCGGCCGCGAGGCGAGGAGGGGCTGGCATGTTGCCGGCATTGCCGTACTTGCGCTCGCCCTTGTAGCCGCCGGTGCGGGCATCTACTTCCGATTGCCGCGTCAACGGATCGTCGGCAATCACGAGCTCGGTTTCGCGCAAGCGCTTGACTTCGTCACGCAGGCGGGCGGCGGTCTCGAACTCGAGGTCGGCGGCCGCCTCGCGCATGCGTTTTTCCATGTCGGCAATGACTGCCGTCAAGTTGTGGCCGACCAGAGGTGCACCCATGCCATCGGCAAAACCGGCATCGATGGTGACGCGATCGGCTTCGTAGATCGAGCCCATGATGTCGCCGATGTTTTTCTTGATGCTCTCCGGCGTAATGCCGTTCGCCGTGTTCCACGCCACCTGCTTCTCGCGGCGGCGATCGGTCTCGGCGATGGCGCGTTCCATCGAGCCGGTTACGCGATCGGCATACAGAATGACTTTGCCGTCGACGTTGCGCGCGGCCCGGCCGATGGTCTGGATCAGCGAGGTTTCGGAGCGCAGGAAGCCCTCCTTGTCGGCATCGAGAATGGCAACCAGCGCGCACTCCGGAATGTCGAGCCCCTCGCGCAAAAGATTGATGCCGATCAGCACGTCGTAGGCTCCTAGCCGCAGATCGCGGATGATCTCGATACGCTCCAAGGTCTCGATATCGGAGTGCATGTAGCGCACGCGGATGCCCTGCTCGTGCATATACTCGGTCAGATCCTCCGCCATCCGCTTCGTGAGCACGGTGACGAGTGTGCGATAACCTTGGCGCGACACCTGCCGCACTTCGTCGATCAGATCGTCAACCTGGGTCTTGGCTGAGCGAATTTCGACCGGTGGATCGATCAATCCGGTCGGCCGGATCACCTGTTCGACAAAGGTGCCACTGGTCTGCTCCAGCTCCCAACCGCCAGGTGTCGCGGACACGTAGACGGATGCGGGGCGCATCGCGTCCCACTCTTCGAAACGAAGCGGCCGATTGTCCATGCAGGACGGCAATCGGAAGCCGTACTCGGCGAGCGTCGCCTTGCGCCGGAAGTCGCCGCGAAACATGCCACCGATTTGCGGAACGGTGACGTGGCTCTCATCGGCGAACACGAGGGCATTGTCCGGCAGATATTCGAACAGCGTCGGCGGCGGATCGCCGGGGCGGCGGCCCGTGAGATAGCGCGAATAATTCTCGATGCCAGCACAGCTTCCCGTCGCTTCCATCATCTCCATGTCGAACACGGTGCGCTGTTCGAGGCGTTGCGCCTCGAGCAGCTTGCCCGCCGCGTACAGTTCCTCCAACCGTTCCTTCAGCTCGGATTTGATCGCCTTGATCGCCTGCTGCAGCGTCGGCTTTGGCGTCACGTAGTGCGAATTGGCGTAGATCTTCACGAGCTTGAGGTCGTCGGACTTTTGCCCCGTCAGCGGATCGAACTCGATGATGCTTTCGATCTCGTCGCCGAACAACGATATGCGCCAGGCCCGGTCCTCATAGTGCGCCGGAAAAACTTCGACGGTATCGCCGCGAGCCCGAAATGTGCCGCGCACAAAGTTCTGATCGTTGCGGCGGAAATGCAACGCGACCAGATCGGCCAGGAGTTGATCGCGCGATAGCCGCTCACCGACTGTCACGGTGAATGTCATCGCCGTGTAAGTTTCCACCGAGCCGATACCGTAGATGCACGAAACCGACGCCACGATGATCACGTCGTCGCGTTCGAGCAGAGACCGCGTCGCGGCGTGCCGCATGCGATCGATCTGTTCGTTGATGCTCGACTCTTTCTCAATGTATGTATCGGTGCGCGGAACGTACGCTTCCGGCTGATAGTAATCGTAGTACGAAACAAAATACTCGACGGCATTGTTCGGGAAGAAGCTCTTGAACTCGCCGTAAAGCTGCGCCGCGAGCGTCTTGTTCGGCGCTAAGATCAGCGCGGGCCGCTGTGTCTGCTCGATGATGTGAGCAACTGTGAACGTCTTACCGGAACCGGTGACGCCAAGTAGCACCTGATTGCGCTCGTTCTGCCGCACGCCTTCGACCAGTTCCTTGATCGCCTGCGGCTGGTCACCCTTCGGCTCAAACTCCGACACGATCTTGAACGGTATTCCGCCTTCCGACTTTTCCGGTCGTGGCGGTCGATGCGGTACGAACTCCGGCGTCGTGCCGGCGACGATCGGATGGTTGGCGATGAGCGGCTGGCGCGCGAGAATGTCGCGATCCTTTTGGCCGCGTTCCTCGGGCCGTGTGAGGATCGCAGTCAAGCCTGCGGTTATACTCTGATCTTCAGGTCGAAATCCTACATTTCGCAATGCCGGCAAGGTCGAGGCGCCAGCCCTATAGGCGGCTTGCACGGACTCGCCCAGGCCGGGTGTCGACGCTGCAGTCTCGGTCGGTGGCGCCTGCGGTTTACCAGAGCGCCCGCGCGAAGGACGCGGCTTTGAGGGACGTGGTTGAGCGGAAACTGTTTTTGCCATCGCGCAAATATGGCGTGACTCCTAGCCGAATTCAAAGGCCAGGATGTCACTGTTGTGCAGAATCACACCAAACGTGCCTTCCGTTGGTCGCGTAAAAAAGCTCAATTGCTTTTCAGGGCGCGGGTCAGCTGCGTCTGACACCTCGAACAAGGAACATGACATGAATTTTCTCAAAACCGCACTTGCAGTCGCCGCCCTCTTTGCCGTTGGCGCAACGACCGTTGTCGCGCAGACGACGCCAGCTCCGACCAAACCGATGACGGCACCAGCGCCTGCGCCTGGCGCTCCGGCCATGACCAAGGCGCCGGATGCCCCCAAACCGATGAAAGAAAAGAAGGCGAAGGCGCCGCAGACCGAGATTTCGAAGGCATGTTCGCTACAGGCCAATGAAAAAGGCTTGAAGGGCAAGCCGCGCAAAGCGTTCCGCAAAAAGTGCATGAAGAAAGTTGCTTGATCAGTAGGACACGGGGGATAGTTACCGGGAAACCGGTGACTATCTCCTTGCTACTGTTGATCGACCAACGCTCGGTCCCCGCACGAGAGTTTTTGTCCTAGAATACAGTGCTGTTGACATCGTCATCCACGCCCTGGCTGTCGGATCTCGCGAAAGCCCCTATCAGACCTACAAAATTCCTGTTCCCGTCAGCGCCCTTTCTCAGCCCGGCGCAGCCGATCGTTGATGGCTTCGCCCAGGCCGTAGGCGGGGATGGGCATGACGGCAATGCATTTTGCGCGCTTCTGATCGAGCGCGCGCAAGGCGGCGAATAGGGTCATCGCGGCTTCGATCAGATCACCGCCGGGGCTTAAGTTGATCATCGGGCCACTGGTCGAGATCGGTTTGGAGCCGAATGCCAGCAGCGCTTCTCCCGGTTCGACCGATGTCGCATTGATCCGAACGCCGCACTTTGGCGCGTAGTGGCTCGCGAGTTGACCCGGTGATTGCGGGCGATCGCCGCATTCATACGATCGCAGTGCGCGAACACCGGTGACTGCCTCTATCTGTTCGGCTGTGACTGCGCCCGGACGCAGAATCGTCACAACGCCATTTGCGATCGCGACCACCGTGCTCTCGAGGCCGTGCTGGGTGGGTCCGCCGTCGAGGATCAGCGCGAGCTTGTCATCCAGGTCGGCTGCCACGTGCGCGGCGGTCGTCGGGCTGACGTGGCCCGATCGATTGGCGGACGGTGCGGCCACCGGCACGCCAGCTTCCAACAATAGTGCGCGAGCAATCTCGTGGTCCGGCACGCGGATCGCCACGGTGGCGAGCCCGGCCGTCACGAGATCCGAGATGGCGGAGCCGCTCTTTCGCGGCAGCACCAGCGTGAGCGGCCCCGGCCAGAATGTCGATGCGAGCTTATGTGCCAACTCATTCAGAACGACATAGCGCTCGGCTGCCCGCGCATCCGGCGCATGCACGATCAGCGGATTGAAACGCGGCCGGCCCTTGGCCTCGAAGATCGATGCGACGGCGGCGCCATTGGTCGCATCGGCGCCCAGGCCGTACACCGTCTCTGTCGGGAACGCGACGAGGTGACCGGCGCGCAGAAGCTGTGCTGCTTCCCGAATGGTTTCCGCGTTGGCTGTCTTCATTGGCATCGCGTCAGTCACATTTCAAATTGACGTTTACGTCAAGGGGGCTTTTACGACAGCGGGGAACCGCTTAAGACTAGGTTCAAACACAGCCGCCACAGGAGACGCCGCCGATGACCTATAAGGCACCCGTAGACGATATCATGTTCGCGCTCAAGACCGCCGTGGATCTGCCCGGCCTCATCGAGAGCGGCATCTACGAGGGGCTCGACGAGGAAACCGTGCGAGCAGTGGTCGAGGAAGCCGGTCGGTTCGGTTCGGAGGTCCTCGACCCGCTGAACTGGATCGGCGACCAATCGCGTTCGACCGTAAAGGATGGCGTGGTTTCGACGCCGGAAGGGTGGAAGCAAGCGTATAAGGCGTTTTCAGAGGGTGGCTGGAGTGCGCTGCCATGCCCAGAGGAATTCGGCGGCCAGGGGCTGCCGGGCATTGTGTCGATGGCCGCTTGCGAGATCTGGAACTCGGCGAATTTGGCGTTCGGCCTGTGCCCATTGCTGACGCAGGGTGCCATCGACGCGCTTGCAGCGCACGGCTCGCAGGAGCTGAAGGCGACCTATCTGCCGAAGATGATTTCCGGCGCCTGGACCGGCACCATGAACCTGACCGAGTCGCATGCCGGCTCGGACCTGGGTGAGCTGCGCACCAAGGCGATCAAGCAGCCGGACGGCAGCTATAAGATCAGCGGCACCAAGATCTACATCACCTACGGCGAGCACGGGTTGACCGAGAACATCATTCACATGGTGCTCGCCCGGTTGCCCGACGCACCGGCCGGCACCAAGGGGATCTCGCTGTTCCTGGTGCCGAAGTTTCTCGTTAATGCGGACGGCACGCTCGGCGCCCGCAACGATGTTATTTGCGCGGGCGTCGAGCACAAGCTCGGCATCCATGCCTCGCCCACGTGCACCATGAAGTACGGTGAGAAGGGCGGCGCCATCGGCTATCTCGTCGGCGAGGAGAATCGTGGCCTGCTGACCATGTTCATCATGATGAATGCGGCGCGATTGGCGGTTGGCGTGCAAGGCGTTTCGATCGCCGAACGGGCGACGCAGCGCGCCATCGACTACGCCAACGAGCGCAAGCAAGGCCGTCCACCCGGCGCGACCGGAAGTGGCATGCGGCCAATCATCGAGCATGCCGATACGCGCCGTTCGATCATGACGATGAAGGCATTGACGCAGGCGGCGCGAGCGATCTGCCTGGTCACCGCGCGCGAGATCGACATCGCCCATCGTGGCAGAAACGAGGGCGAACGTCAGGCGGCGCAGGCGAAGGCCGCGCTTCTCACACCCATCGCGAAAGCGTTCTCGACCGACATCGGGTGCGAGGTTGCATCGATGGGCGTGCAGATCCACGGCGGCATGGGCTTCGTCGAGGAGACCGGTGCTGCTCAGTACTATCGCGATGCGCGCATTCTGCCGATCTACGAGGGCACTAACGGTATCCAGGCAATCGATCTCGTGACCCGCAAGTTGCCGCTGGCTGGTGGCAAAGTCATGGAAGCCTACATCGCCGAGTTGAACGCGACCGTCGATCAGGTGAAGGCATCCAATCAGCCAGCCTTCGGCCGCATGGGTGATCGTCTCGGTGAGGCGGTCGCGGCGTTGACCGAAGCAACGGTGTGGATCGGCAAGGCGCTCGCGACCAACCAGAATGGCGCGCTCGCAGGCGCGACGCCGTACCTGCGCTTGTTCGGTTTAGCAGCAGGCGGACATTATCTGGCACGCGGCGCGCTCGTGGCGTCCCGCGATGGTGGTGGCATGAATCACATCGCTCTCGCTCGCTTCTTCGCTGAAAATCTGTGCGTGCAAGCGCAGGGCTTGGCCGATACGGTCACCGGCGGTGCCGATAGCATACTGGGTGTCGAACCCGATCGCCTGTCGGCCTAAGGAGGAGTGCCCAAATGTCTGACCTGGAAATCAGCATTCGCAATGGTGTGCAGACGATCCGCTTCAATCGGCCCGAAAAGAAGAACGCGCTGAAGTCGGACATGTATGCGGCGATGACAGAAGCGCTGAGCAAGGGCGATGCTTCGGCCGATGTGACGTCGCACCTGTTCATCGGCAGCGGCGGCGTATTCACCTCCGGCAACGACATCGCCGAATTCCTGGAGCGCTCGAACGGCGGATCGGCCCTCGGCACGCCGGTGATCGGTTTCATCCGTGGCCTCGCGGAAGTGAAGAAGCCGATGATCGCGGCCGTCGACGGCCTCGCCGTCGGCATCGGCACCACGTTGCTGTTCCATTGCGACCTCGTCTATGCGACGCCATCGGCCAGTTTGCGCACGCCATTTCTCGATCTAGGTCTTGTGCCTGAGGCCGGATCTAGTTTGCTGGCACCGCTACGGATGGGATACGCCCGCGCCTTCGAACTGCTGGTGCTGGGCGAGCCGTTCTCCGCCGAGCGGGCGCGGGAGGCAGGCATCGTCAACGCCATCGTGCCAGCTGATCAGCTTGAGGCGATAGCACTGCAAGCCGCTGCTCGTCTGGCTGCGAAGGCGCCGGAAGCGCTCGCCGTTTCACGCCGCCTGATGCGTGGGGACCCGTCGCCGATCGTCGCGCGGGTGGACGAAGAGGTAAAGATTTTCGGCGCCCGGTTGTCCTCGCCGGAAGCCAAGGAAGCGTTTGCAGCGTTCTTGGAGAAGCGCAAACCGGATTTTGCGAAGTTGAGATAGACGGACGCGTCGCCACAAAAACGCCATCCAGCGCGCGCGGGTTGCACTCTTGTACAATGGGGTGAAGCTGTGTTGCGTCGATTTCTCATCACCGTTCTGTGTGTTCTGCAACTGGTCCCGCTGCCAGCGATCGCGGCGAAGCAGAAGGCGCAGACCGCCAAGGAGCAGCCGATCACAGCACCGGAGCATGTGCTTGGGTTCATCGATCGCTACCGCGCCAAACCCGACCCGCAGCGTGTGCCAGATTTAGTCAAGACGATGAGTTCGCTGGGGCTGTTCAAGGATATGGAAGGCGCCGGCGTGCACGTCGGCTTCATCGGCGGTGTCATCGGCAGTAATCCGAAGAACGCCGAAGCTCTGATCTCGCGCATGTTCCCGTTGCCGCCGGAGGATCAGGTCGCGATCGTCCGCGCTATCGCCTATTCAGGTCTGCCGGATTGGAAAGAGTTGCTGGGCAAGTTCATCGAACGCATGCCGGCGCGCGCCGTGCTGATCGACCGCTACATGTCCGGCAAGCTGCCGGTCCTGCAGGCCGCGCCGATGGAAAAAGGACCATCCATTCTCGATGCCAACTGGGGCTACTACTTCGCGACCGGCTCGTGGGAGCCGGTAGATCGCATCATCACGACACTGGCCTGGGCGAAAGAGGCTGACGACCTCGAGAAACTGACCCTTGCCGGCATGACGAAGTGGACGCTTGCCAATAACGCTACGCGCGACTCGGATCTGCTGAAACACATGAAGGCACAGGCAGCGGTCATTCGTGACAAAGTCGCGGTGGAGGCGCTCAAGGATATCATCGAGGCGGTTGAAACATCAGACACCGCTCGCATCCGTAAGGAGGCTGTCGCCAGCATCGACGAATTGCGCGCCAAGGGGCCGTTGAAGAACCGCAACATGTCATGGTGGGCACAAGCTGGCAGCACGTTGATCGCGGCCGGTTGCATCACGGCCGCAGCATTAGGGCAGGTTTACTTAGGCGTCCCGTGCATTGTCGGTGGCCCGCTTTCCACCGCAGCCGCGAAATATCTCATTCCGTCGAAGTAGGCGGTTGCCAAGTTACCAAAAATTGGTACATCTTGGTAACGCTATGGGATGTCTCCTGATGGGCAAAAACACATCTGTCAGTCTCGGCGAACATTTTACTGATTTCATCGAGAACCAAGTGGCGGCCGGCCGATTTGGCTCCGCCAGCGATGTCGTGCGTGCAGGTCTTCGGCTGCTGGAAGAGCAGGAAGTCAAACTTGCGGCGCTGAGGGCAGCACTCGCCGATGGTGAGGAAAGCGGTCCGCCGACGCCGTTCGATTTCGAAGCCTTCATCGCGAAGAAGAAACGTCGCGCGTCCTCGCAGATATGACAAGATTTGTTCTGTCGCCTCGTGCTCAAATCGACCTTGAGGAGATCTGGGATTACACTTCGTGACGTTGGAGCGAACCACAAGCGGAGCGTTACATTCGCAGTATTTGGATCGCCATCGAGCTTATAGCTTCGGATCCCTCCAGAGCACGCGCATGCGATGACGTTCGCCCCGGGTATCGCAAGTACTTTATCGGCGCGCATGTTTTGTTCATTCGAGAAATCGAAGGCGGCGTGAATGTCGTACGCATCCTGCATCAGCGGATGGATTTCGAGCGACATTTGTAAGTGCGTCCCCGCTCTCCCGGAAAATAGCGACTTGGCGGATGAGCATGCCTAGTGCCGGATGCGTAAGTTCGAGCTTGAACTCGAAACGGCCCGCGGCGCGTGCGGGTTCGCCAAGCTCGCTGTGCGTGATGCGAAGATCGAGCGGCGTCAGCCAGCGCGGCATCCGCAGACGCTGTTTGCCAAGCATCACGAAATAGCCGGCGCTTTGAAATATGATTGCGCCGGAGGAAGTCGCGACGGTCAGCGCTATGCTGATGCCACAGCCGATGTATTCCTCGAGGCCTGTCGGACCGCTGAAGCGCTTCGATGAATTGATCACTTGCGGAAAGCCGTTGCGGCGTGCGTAGAGCCGGGTCCAGATCTGGCCGCCGGTCGCTGCGTCCTCGGTCACGGTGACGACGCTCGGCATACCGGCATCGCGTGCGGTTGGCAACGGTGCGCCGATCAATCGCGCGGCTTGGGCAAGCCACCAACCTGCCCGGCTCATGTGGGTTTCGACGACATGTCCGGTGTAGACGACTGTGTTGCCGCCGGCCAGACGCTTGGAGAATCGCCGGCGAATGCCGGCCGGCAAAACTGCCCACGCGTCGTTCGACAAGAGCGCCTGAAAGCGAAGGTCGCCCAGTTCTGCTGGCGCTTTCCGCCGTGCTTCGGAAAGGCGGAATTCAGTTCGTGGGTTTGTATCGCGGTGGGTTTGCATGACGCCCTCTCGGCGTAAGTGCTACTTCGATTTTCCAAGCGGCAGGTAATTGATGATCTTGGTGCCGAGCCGAATTAGCCCAGCGAGTTTGGACTTCGGAATGGTCTGCATCTGCATGAACCAGCGATCCATCGTCTCGGTAAAGACGAGCATGTCCTTCAACCGCTTGGCGGCGACCGGATGGATTGCCTGATCGTCATTCGCCTCGGCAACGCAGGCGCGCAGGGCTGCAATTGCGGGGTCGATCTCGCGCGCCTTGCGGCCAGCGGCGATGCGCGCCACAATCTCCCACACGTCCGTCTCGGCTTCGAAGTGATCGCGACGGTCACCCTTCACCGGCACGCGCCGGATCAGGTTCCAGGCCAGCAACTCCTTGATGGAATTTGAGACGTTAGAGCGGGCGAGGCCGAGCGCTGCCGCAATCTCCTCCGCCGTTTGCGGCCTTTCCGACAAATACAATAGCGCGTGAATCTGGCTGACCGACCGATTAACGCCCCATTGACCGCCCATGTCGCCCCAGTGCAGCACGAACCGCTCCACCGCCGGTGGAAGCTTGACTGATTTTTCTGATATTTCTGTCATAACAGAAATATCAGTTATTTCTGGCAAAATGTAAAGAGGTTTTGCAGTGCAGCACCGATGTCTCCCGGTGTTAACACCGTATTCCAAGTTTCCAGCTTTCCAAGACGCTGTTCTGTCGACGATGGGTTCCGGGTACAAGACCCGGGATGACAGCGGTGGGCGTCGCCTGCGCGCCAACAGCTACGAAGTCATCCCGGCATTTATTGCCGGGACCTCTTGCGCAGCGTGGCGGTGTAAGCCGGAATTACTGAAAGCCTCCGGCAATCGGCCGGTCATCAAGCCGCGCCACCGTAGCGCTTTTCGACATATGCCTCGACCAGCTTCTGGAAATCGGCGGCGATGTTGGGGCCGCGCAGGGTCAGGGCCTTCTCGCCGTCGATGAAGACGGGTGCAGCCGGGCTTTCACCGGTACCGGGCAACGAAATGCCGATGTCGGCGTGCTTGCTCTCGCCGGGACCGTTCACGATGCAGCCCATCACGGCAAGATTGAGCGTCTCGACACCGGGATACTTCAACTTCCATGCCGGCATGCTTTCGCGGATATGGCTCTGGATCTGATTGGCAAGTTCCTGGAACACGGTCGATGTCGTGCGCCCGCAGCCGGGACAGGCAGCGACAATAGGGATGAACGATCGAATACCCATCACTTGCAGTAGTTCCTGCGCTACGATGACTTCCCTGGTGCGGTCGCCATTGGGCTCCGGCGTCAACGAAACCCGGATGGTGTCGCCAATGCCGGCCTGCAGCACGATGCCCATTGCAGCCGACGACGCAACGATGCCCTTCGACCCCATGCCGGCCTCGGTCAGTCCCAGGTGCAATGCGTACGTGCAGCGGGCTGCAATCATCGTGTAGACGCTGACCAGGTCCTGCACCGCCGATACCTTGGCCGAGATGATGATCTTCTCCGGGCCCATGCCGATCTCGTGCGCGCGCTGTGCCGAGAGCAGGCCCGATTGGACGATCGCCTCGTGCATTACCGAGCGCGCATCGATGGGCACCGCCGATTTGGCGTTCTCGTCCATTAAATGGGTGAGTAATTCCTGGTCGAGCGAGCCCCAGTTGACGCCGATCCGCACCGGCTTGTCATGCTTCAGTGCGATCTCGATGATGTCCGAGAACTGCTTGTCGCGTTTCGCTTTGAAGCCGACGTTGCCGGGATTGATGCGATACTTGGCGAGTGCTTCGGCGCAGGCCGGATTGTTCTTCAATAGGGTGTGGCCGATGTAGTGGAAGTCGCCGATGAGCGGCACATCGACACCACGTTTGGCGAGTTGGTCGCGGATGTGCGGCACGGCCTTGGCGGCTTCGTCGCGATCGACGGTGATGCGAACGAGTTCGGAACCGGCACGTGCCAGGGCCGCCACTTGTTCGACTGTCTTCTCGATATCGGCTGTATCGGTGTTCGTCATCGACTGCACCACGATCGGTGCCGGCCCGCCGACCCTCACGTTGCCCACCATGACAGGTGTCGATGCCCGGCGCGCGGCGCGCGGATCGATGTGTAGACTAGTCATTGATGCTTCCTCGAGGCCTGTCGTGGCGTTACCGACCAATTGTTTGCGCGTGTTTCTACCTCAGCCCCGCGCAGCTTACCAACCACCGTCATACTTGGCGCCGCGATCTCCCGGCAAAGCCGATGGCGCCTAGTGCCGCAGTTGCCAGTACGACAACGATTGCGGGGCCGCCGGGAACGTCGATGCGGAATGACACCAGCAGGCCGAGGCATACGCCGACAGCTGCGATCATGGCTGCCAGTACCGCCATTTCTTCGGGCGTCCGCGCAAACACGCGGGCAGCTGCCGCCGGCATGATCAGGAACGCTATGATCAACAGTATGCCAATTACCTTCATGGCAACGGCGACGGTAATCGCCAGAAGCAGGATGAAGATCGCCTTGGTGCGTTCGCGGTCGACGCCTTCGGCGGCGGCGAGCTCCTCGTGAACCGCCAAGGCCAGTAGCGGCCGCCAGATCCACCAGAGAGCCGCGAGCACGACGGCGCCGCCACAATAGACCCACCAAAGATCGTCGGTCGAGACTGCGAGAATGTCGCCGAACAGGTAGCCCATGAGATCGACGTTGACGCCCTTCACCAGCGTCGTCGCGATGACGCCGGCCGCGAGCGCCGCATGCGCGACGATACCAAGGATAGAGTCGAGTGGCAGGATCTTCTGCCGGCCGAGCAGGACCAGCAATCCCGCCGTCGCGACGGCAACCGCGAGCACGGCTAGCGTCAAATCCAGTTTCAGAAACAACCCGAGTGCAATACCGATCAGGCTTGCCTGCGCAATGGTCTCGCCGAAGTAGGCCATGCGGTTCCAAACGACGAAGCATCCGAGGGGGGCCGAGACGACCGCAAGGCCCAAGCCAGCGGCGAGCGCGCGGACGAGAAACGGCTCCATCGCTCACGTTGCCTTTGTTTGTACCAAGTTCGGGTCCGATACCGGGCGCGACGCTCCGCCTAGGTCATGCGTGTGATCGTGGTGGTGACTGTAGAGCCCCAGTGCACGTGCAGCTTCCGGTCCGAACAGTCGCACATACTCGGGTGAGCGTGCCACCGCTTCCGGTACGCCTGAACAACACACGTGCCGATTGACGCAGATGACCCTATCGCTCTGTGCCATCACCACATGCAAGTCGTGGCTAACTAGGAGTACGCCCAGGC
This sequence comes from Hyphomicrobiaceae bacterium, assembly GCA_031374115.1. Lineage (GTDB taxonomy): Bacteria > Pseudomonadota > Alphaproteobacteria > Rhizobiales > Hyphomicrobiaceae > JAKFWF01. The sequence continues at coordinate 56,455 of JANMNO010000185.1, forward strand.
CGCGCTCGTCTCTCAAGCGTCCAATCAGCGTATAGAGTTCCGCCTCGCCGGCGTAGTCGACGCCGCGAACCGGCTCGTCGAGGACCAACAGATGCGGATTGCGTAACAGCGCGCGTGCAAGTACGACGCGTTGCAGCTCGCCGCCTGATAGTCGTGTGAGTTGGGTCTGGCGCGTCCGGCTGGCGCCAACCTCGGCCAGCGCGGCGCCGACGGTATCCGTTTTCGAACGGGTGCCGGGCTCGAGGAAACGCTCGACCGTCATCGGGATCGAAGGTGCCAGGTCGAAGCGCTGCGGCGCGTAGCCGATGCGCAGGCCGGCCTTGCGGCGAATTTCACCTCGGTCGGGTTGCATCAGGCCGAGCAGAACGCGGACCAGTGTGGTTTTGCCGGCACCGTTAGGCCCGATCAGCGTGACGATCTCACCGGCGCCGATATCGATATCGATGTGGTCCAAAATGGTCCGGCCATCGCGCGCAAGAGTGACGCCGCGCCCCGCCAGCAGGTCGTCAGCCCCAAATGGCTGCTTGGTCGCCGGGCTGTGCGCATGAGCATGGTGGCTTGCCGGTCCGTGATCGTGACCACAATCGTTAAGTTCAGCGGTCGTATCGGTGGGGCGCTGCATCAGGCCCCGATCCCGGCAACAGCTTCGGTGCCGTCCGCCTGGCAGTGTTTACAAAACCCAGTCATTTCGACGACGCGCCGTTGCGGCTTGAAGTCTGCGCCTTCGGCCGTCTTAGCCAAAGACTGGAAGATTGCATCACCGTTGACCTCGGCAACCAATCCGCAGGTCTCGCAGGCGAGGATGACCTGGTTGCCGGCGCCGGTGTGCGACGTGTGGCAAGCAAAGAACGCATTGCGGCTCTCCAACCGGTGCACGACGCCGGCCGCCAGCAAAGCGTCGATCGCCCGGTATACCGAGATCGGGGCCAGCCGATCGCCCTTGCGCGCCAATCGGTCTATAATATCGTAGGCCCCGACTGCGTGATGCGACCCGGCGATTTCCTGCAGCACTTTCCGGCGCAATGCCGTGAGTTTCAAACCCTGGACTTGGAACGCCCGCTCTGCCCGATCGACCGCCGCATGCAGGCAGGTCAGATGGTTATGGCTCGGCGGTGGGAAAAGATTGGCTGTTTCTCGTGACGGCATCGATTGCGAGGATCCTAGCGAGGCACCAGATACCACCTTGTATCATGCGAGCCGATAGGATGAAACAATATCACATTACAGTCCTGCAACCTTCGGTTTTTAGCCACGTTTAAGTGTTGATTTGACAGCGTCATGAAAATACCCACCGCAGTTATGATTTCGGCGCGACGATCCGCCGTGGGGCGGATCGGCGGCTTGCATCGCAATCGCAGGCTCGAAGACTTGGCGGCCCCGGTACTGACGGCAGCGCTAGTGGATGCGCGCTGTAATGCTGCAAGCGTCGAGGGGTTAATACTTGGCAATGTCACTGCCGGTGGCAATCCTGCGCGCGCCGTCGCCCTCGCAAGTGGATTGCCGGAGATAAGTTTCGCCATTTCGGTCGACAGTCAGTGCGCCTCGGGCCTGGACGCCATTGTTGCGGCATTTCGGCGCGTTGACGCTGGCGAGGCTGACGTCGTCGTGGCCGGCGGCGCGGAAAGTTTATCGACCGCGCCGTGGCGCATAGCGCGCCCAAAGAACCAATTTCAGATGCCGCATTTTATCGGCGTCGAACCGCAAGGGGCGGACCTCAATGGCGATCGTCTCGCATTCGAGGCTTCCGAGGTCCTGGCACGTCAGCTGAGCATCACGCGCGCCGCTCAAGATGCCTACACTGTGCAATCGCACCTAGCGGCAGGGGTGGCACGCGATCGCCGCCAGTTCTTCGGTGAGATTGCAGCTGTCCGCGTCAATCCGGAGGAGATGCGCGATCAGCACAATCCCGCAGCCGGCATCGACGATCTCAGCGAGCTGACGGCGTTCCAGCCGGTTGATGGTTCGCTGACCCCTGGCAATACGAGCGCATTGGCCGACGGCGCCGCATTCGGTGTGATCGTTTCGGGAAAAATCTGGCGAGACCTCGGCTCCCCCAAAGGGTTAAGCTTACATCGCAGCGCGAGTTGCGGTGCTCCGGCCGCCTCAGCCGCGCTCGCAGGACTGGCTGCGCTGCAATTATTACTTCGGCGGGCCGGCGATGAAGCGGCTCGGATTGCGCCGATGTTGGCGGTCGTCGAAACCAGCGAAGCGTCGGCCGCGGAAGCGATCGCCATTATCCGCTCGCTCGCTTTAGCCGATGGCGCAATGAATGCCGGAGGCGGCGCCGTGGTGCGTGGTCACCCCTTGGCAGCCGCCAGTGCAATAAGTGTCGTTCGACTGTTCACGCGGCTGATCCGAAGCGACAAACCTCTTGGCCGGAGCGGGTGCGTTCTGCAAGGGGCCATCGGCGGCCTCGGTGTTGCAGCTTCATTTGACGCGATCGGGTAGCCCTCACATTGTAGCCCTCACATTAACGCACAGTCATTGGACATCATCGGAGTTCGTGTGTAGCTTCGAAGTTCCAGGTTGGCGGCTGCTGCTTGCATGACCAAGTGTTCATGCATTGCCCATAGAGTTGCCCGAATTAAGCCTCATAATGAGTACTGGCGGATACGTCTTGAAACCGAGGGAAGCGCGGAATGGATGTTAAGGCAGCGGTCGATGGCGGCCTCACCGTAGTTTCCGATCTCACAAAAATGCTGCCGAGCTTCAACGGCGCCTTTTTGTTCGGCTTAGCGTGCATCGCCGCCGTTTACTTTTTCGCACGTAGTAAGATCGGCGAGAGGGCGCGCGCAGGTCTCGAAGAGACGATGTTTTCTAATTGGCGGCTAGCGCTGCTCGGCACCACCGGAATCATTCTGTCGCTCGCCTCCGGATACACGACCTGGGATGGCATGCGCAATTTCACCGGTGAAGCGGTGCTCTCGGCGATGGTCACATTCGGCATCCAAGGCGTGATGTTGATCGTCGCGTGGTTGATCGGCGAGAGCTTCGCGGTCGGCATGAATCAGATTGCGCCGGACGGCACCAAAAAGACGGCGACTGCGAACAATATCGGAATGCTGATCGGCGTCGGTTTGGTGGGGGTGACATTCTACTCGCTCGAACGGGCCTATGGTGGCGTGTCGGTATCCGGCAGCGTGATCGACGCGAACAAGTTCTCCACGCTCGCGATCTACTTCGCATTTGCACTTCTCATACTGGCGCTGGTCGTCTTCAATCGGAAATCGGACCTCGCACAACCCTATGTGCAGAGCACGCGAGTCGTGGTGAAAAGTGCGGTGCTGTGGGTAATGTTTCTTGCCTGCATGGCAACATCGGTGTTCTTTTCGTTCGACAGCTTGTTTTCCGCGATCTTCCCGCAGGCCGAGCGTCAGCGCGCCGCCGAGATCCGTAGCGTCAACCAGGTTGCGGGCGTCGTCTCCGATATCGGCGAGATGACCGACAAGCGCCGCATCGAACAAGCGCAGTCGTTGTTCACGCTGCCGGCGTGGGCCGCTTACGAGGCCGAACTCGATAAGGCGATGCGGCTTGCCTCGGAAGCTCCCGATAAGATCCGTGAGCAAATGACGCGTGAACTGGAGGCGCAAAAGAGCCGGATAGCAAAACTCGAAGAGCAGAAGGCGTCGGCGCAGAGCGGGCAGGCAGGGCTGGTGACTCGCAAGCAGTTGCTGGTCGACAATCTCGCCAGGCTCGAAGTCGAGCGTCCTGAAGCTGCGCAGAAGTTTGCCGAGCAGAAGGCGGTTGTGTCCGACGCCGAGAAGCGCATCGATGAAGCGCGCGCCAAAATCCTGGCCGAAGAGAAGGGCGTCGAGGGCTCGGGCAAGGTCGGCCGTGGCCAATTCTATCGCGCGGCCAAGGGCGACGAGGAAAAGATCCAGAGCGAACTGCAAGTTGCGCGCGAGCGGCTGAAGGGGCACGAAACGCGTCTCAACACGATCGTGCGCGGTATTTCGACGGCCAAGGCCGAACTTGCGCAAATCGACGGCAGCCTCGCCAACCTCAGGGGTGAAGCCGACACGGCGGCGCAGATGATCACGATGGCGCAGTCCGGCGGCAGAGCCGAAGTCATCGACAGGCTCGATCCCATTTCGCTCGCCGGTGGCCTTGAGCGTGATCGGCAAACGTTCCGCCAGAAGCCGGAACAGAAAACGCTCTCGGCGCTGCAAAACGACTGTCTGGTGCTGCAGGGCGTCAGCTTGAAAGTCGCGTCTTTGCGCGACGGGGCAGCCGCCATCGATTGCGATCCGAAGCAGGCGAGCGAGGCTGCCGGCCGCGTGTTCGCGCTCAACGCCGGCGTCGAGAATTTCGCTGCCGCTTGTGCTGGCGGCGACAAACTGGCCGACAAGAAAACCACCGATGAGCTGTTGGCGTTCGGGCGCAAGTGCCTCCAGGATTCAGGTCTACCATCGAAAGACACGGCCGAGATCGCAGCCAAACTTTCCGCCATCGATCTTTCTCGCGATGACAAGGCGCATCGCTTCGTCGTCACGCTGAACGCTTTCCAGGACGGCAACCGCCTGGCCTATCTCGCGCTGGCGATTGCGATAGCGATCGACAGCTTGGTGTTCATGTCCGGCTTGTTTGGCGCTAACGCGGTGCGCTCGCCGCTGTCGGACGTGCCAAGTTTGAAGGCGCGCTCGGCAAGTCAGCTCGAGGGCATCATCGAGAACTCGTTGCTGCCCGACACCTATGAAACGGCGCGCGCCACGTTGAATGCCATGCGCCCGATAACGCCGGTCAATGGCTTCATCGCCGAAGTGTGGATGCCAAACGATGGCTCGGGCAATAGCCATGTCATGGGTGTGCTGAATGCCGGCGCCACCATCGGTGCGGTAGCGCGCGATGCCGAGCGCTCGGACCATTATCTGATCAGGGCGGAGCTGTACGAATTCCTCGCCGTCGTCGCCAAGAAAGCATTCGAGGCCGATAAGGACAAGGGGCGGCTGGTTCAACTAGAACGTGCGGTTGTCGTCGCATTGCTCCGCGATGCGGCCCACAACGTCCAAGTCCTGCAAGATGCACTGCATCCGATGAACGAGGATCGCGGCTTCTCGGCCGAAGTTCGCCTGAAGGAAGCGCATGCCCACGACGAGCCAGTAATTCGGAAGGTGCTGAATGCCGGTGCTGCGTTCGGTATGGTGCAACGAGTGACCAACGATCCCACCCACTTCGTCATTCACAGCGATCTGGTGCGCACACTGTCGAATATCCAGGCGCGATTGATGATGTCGGGCGCCTA
>JANMNO010000195.1:0-2500 GCA_031374115.1 Hyphomicrobiaceae bacterium
CGACTAAGGCTAGCACTTTTTCAGCACGGAGTAATGGGTTCCAGGTCGTCCCGTGGGCACGATACACCTCGGGGGGATAGAGGGCGAGGCAGCCAGCAACCTCTTCTACTCACATACCTTAGTTCAATTTCAGTAGAGCAAGGCATGTCGAAAAGATTATCGCGCTTACCAATACTCCGCCAAACCAAGACAATAGCTGCGAAAGCAAATGTTCCTCTGACGAAATTTTCTTGTCCTTCATCTCGACCCCCTACCCCCCGTCGCCACCATCCGCCCTCGGTTTGACCGACTTCGGTGCGGTGGCTTGCGCCGGCGCCACAGCCACCACACCCTCACGGAATTTATTGGTGATCGGATAGCGGCGATCGCGGCCAAAATTCCGCGCGGAGATCTTCACCCCTGGGGCTGCCTGCCGACGCTTGTACTCGGCGAGATAGAGCAGCCGCTCGATCTTCTTCACAACCTCGGCTGGATGCCCGCGCGCGATGATTTGCGGCACCGGCATTTCCTCCTCGACGAGGCACTTCAGGATGTCGTCGAGCACCTCGTACTCAGGCAGCGAATCCTGGTCCTTCTGATTTTCGCGCAACTCGGCGGTCGGCGCCTTGGTCAGGATATTTTCCGGAACGACGACGCCACCAGGCGCGAGCGCGCCCTTCGGCAGGTTGGCATTGCGCCAGCGGCACAGGCGATAGACCTCCATCTTGTAGAGGTCCTTGATCGGATTGAAGCCGCCGTTCATGTCGCCGTACAGCGTTGCGTAACCGACCGACATCTCGCTCTTGTTGCCGGTCGTCAGCACCATGCCGCCGAACTTGTTCGACACTGCCATCAACGTCGTCCCGCGAATGCGGCTCTGGATATTCTCTTCCGTCAGCCCAGGCTTGGTGCCAGCGAACATCTCACCGAGGGATGCCATTACCGCATCCACCGGACCGCCGATCGCCACCGTGTCGTAGCGGATACCGAGCGCCTTGGCGCACGCCGCTGCATCGACCAGACTGTCCTTCGATGTGTACCGATACGGCAGCATGATCGCGTGCACTTTATCCGGCCCGAGCGCGTCGGCGGCAAGCGCTGCAACGAGGGCGCTGTCGACGCCGCCGGATAATCCGAGCACGACGTTTGGAAAGCCATTCTTCGATACGTAGTCACGCAAGCCCAGCATGCAGGCGTGATAGGCCGCCGCATCCAACTCCGGCAGCAACGCTTTCGGTCCCGGCGACGCGCAGACCCAGCCGTTCGCTCTCTTGTGCCATTCGGTGAGGACGATCGCCTCCTCCCACGCGGGCAATTGGACAGCCAACTGACAATCGCTGTTCAACACGAACGAAGCGCCGTCGAACACGAGCTCGTCTTGCCCGCCGACCTGGTTGACGTAGACCAGCGGCAGCTTTGTCTCGGTGACGCGCGCCACGGCGACGTCCACACGCTGGTCGGGTTTGGGCCAATCGAATGGCGAACCGTTTGGCGAAATCAATATCTCGGCACCGCACTCCTCCAGGCACTCGGTGACTTGATCAGTCCAAATGTCCTCGCAGATCGGCACGCCGATGCGCACACCACGAAAGTTCACCGGACCTGGCAACGGGCCGGGATCGAACACGCGCTTTTCGTCGAACACGCCGTAGTTCGGCAGATCGACCTTGAAGCGCACGGCTTCGACGCGGCCGTGGTCGAGCAACGCCACCGCGTTGTAGACTTTGCCATCCTCCGGCCAGACTGTGCCGACGAGCATGCCGGGACCATCGGCGGGCAGGGACGCCGCAAGCGCTTCCGTCGCCGCGCGTGCCGCCGCAACGAACGCCGGCTTCTTGACCAGATCCTCGGGCGGATAGCCGGTGATGAAAAGCTCCGGCAGCACGACGAGATCGGCGCCGAGCTTGGCCGCCGCCGCGTGCGCAGCTTGGGCTTTCGCGACATTGCCCGCGAGATCGCCAACCGTTGGATTGGACTGCGCGAGGGCGATTTTAAGTGTGTTCTTGATCGGTTTGTTCATGCCCGCACACTAAGACACACGAGCCGGTGGGCGCAATCGGGGCGGGGGAAACGACGCACGTGGGCCAACACCTTCCTCGCCCGGCAGCGCGATGCGCTCCAGGGTATGCGGCACTTCGGTCGAACCCCCGGACGAAAAGTCCGGGAAGCGGGACGGCGATCAGCCGCCTGGTAAAGGTTGTGGGGATGGGCTCATCGCCTTACCGGGATTTCGAGCCCCGATATCCGGTCCCTCGTCCGGTTGTGCCGAACTCGAAACCGCGTCCCGCTGCGATGACGTGTTGTCCGCCGCACGTCCCGCCCATCCGAAGCGGAACAGAGCTAGCGTACGTAATCGCCAACCCGCAGGTAGAACACAGGGAGCTTAGGCCCAGCCCCATCATCGCTCATCCGAAAGTGGGTGGGCCCACTCCGGCACCAACAACGATCCTCACGGACGGTCGTTCATGTTCGGCACCACGTAACCGCCAGCACACGTCTACGCTCCCGGGTGGTGCCCGAC
>JANMNO010000196.1:0-14146 GCA_031374115.1 Hyphomicrobiaceae bacterium
TGTTCACCGGCGCGAGCGCGTTGCTGGCACATTCGATCGGACGATAACCGTGCCCGTGCATATCGATGCAGACGGCATCAAGGCCGAGTTCAACGACGGCATTCTGGCGCTGTTTATTCCTCGCGCCGAGAGCGACAAGCCACGCGCCATCAAGATCAATTGACGCAACTCAACGCAGAAGGTTCAATTCAACAACGGAGATCAGCCATGGCACCAGGCAGCGAGCTGCAAGTGCAAGAGAAGCGCGAGCTTCAGAAGAAAGATGAAACGACAATCCCCACTCGGATGTTCGTGCCGACGACTGACATTCATGAGACCGACCAGGTCTTGACTGTGGTGATGGAAATGCCGGGCGTCGACAAAGCCAACCTCGAAATCAACGTCGAGAATGACGTGCTGCACGTCGCCGGCCGCATCGACTTCTTGAAATATGAAAAGCTGCAACCGGTCTACACCGAGTACAATATCGGACACTATCGGCGGACATTCAGCTTGTCTCCAAGCCGCATCGCGCAGGACAAGATCCGGGCCGAGATGAAAGACGGTGTGCTGACCTTGACCTTGCCGAAAGCCGAACAGGCCAAGCCGCGCAGGATTAGTGTCGCGTGAAGTATTCAGGATTATTGTTATCAAGGGGTTGGAGCATCCGTCACGTCGGCGAGCCGCCTGTTGCTCTACAGCGGGTGGCTCGCCGACGTTGATTTACGCGGCGATGCCAATAATCAGGCGACTGTCTCCCAACAACGTCAGCCTTCGCAAAATGCGCCCGCCGGGCACACGAATGCGATGCCAATCATGGGCGTCTGATTGAGTTTCCACTCGCCAGAATGCGATCGAGAATGGCGGACGACCTCGCGGTGCAAGGATTTGTCCTTACCTGCGACGTTGGCCTCGCGATGGGCCTCGGCTGCAGGCGCCCTGGTTACGCGAGTCGAGCGACAAGCAGAGCGGCTTAATGGCCTTGTCGGACAGCCGGGTGCCGCAGTCCGTGCACGATGCCTGCAGGATCATGGAGCGCCACATCGCGAACCCGGTGGGCATCGAAGTGATCGCCGGCAAGGTCGGTGTTTCACGGCGGCAGCTCGATCGACTGTTTATCAGGGTGTTTTCCAGTACCACAGCCAATGTCTACGCGCTGATCCGTATGTCGCGGGCGCGCAAGTTGCTGAGATCGAGCACGCTCGATCTCGCGAAAATTGCTGAAGCGTGCGGCTTCAGCGCCTATCCGAGCTTCGCGCGTTGCTACAAGAGCGTGTTCAATTGTCCGCCTAGCCGAGAGCGCCGTGGGCCTGGCGGGACCGGTGCGAGTTCGTTGAAGCTGATGCCGATCTTTGATCTCCATCCAGATCAAACACTTTACGATCCGGAGCGATTGCTCTGATAGCCGATCGAAGTGCCTTGAGAGCGCGACGCGGCATGTCCAAATTAGCTATTTGAATGTCCAGATTGGGGCTTCCCAATTGGGATGCTTCGGAGAATGCTTGAGACAGGATTGCGGGCGGCTTCATCGGTGGCGCTGTGGTCGGGCCGATTGAGTTCGCCGGGAAGGATGCCGATCGACCATGCCCGTGACCGCTGCCTCAACTCCTACGGTCCGCGCGCCGCACCGACTGGACCCTTTGCTGGCGCCGCGCAGCATCGCTCTGGTGGGGGCGTCGGCCCGGCCGGATTCGAACGGACTGGCGCTGGCGCAGATGTGCACGATCGACGGCTTCGCCGGGCGGGTCTACCCGGTCAATCCACGCTACGCCGAAATCGACGGGCGCAGATGCTTTCCCGCGCTGACCGGTCTGCCCGAGCGCGCGGAGCACGCCGTGCTCGCTGTCGGGGCTGAGCAGATCGAAGTTAGCCTCGATTTGGCGATCGCGCACGGCGCACGGGCGGTGACAATCTTCAGCTCGTGCCAGTTGGCGCTCGATCGCGAGCCGCGGCTGGTTACCCGCGTCGCGCACCGTGCGGTCGAGGCCGGCATTGCTCTGTGCGGGCCGAACACGATGGGGTTTTACAGTCGTACAATTGGCCTGCGGGTCGCCGGCTTTCCTTCACCGCCTGGACTTCGGGCCGGCGGCATCGCATTCATCGCGCAGTCGGGATCGGCGTTCTCGGCGCTGGCTCACAACGATCGCCGACTGGGGTTCTCGTTGTGCGTATCGAGCGGCATGGAATTGAACGTCACGGCAGCGGATTATATCGACTGGGCGCTGTCGCAACCCACCACTCGCGTGATCGGTTTGTTCCTGGAGCAGGTGCGACAGCCCGCCGCCTTCGCGGCGGCCCTCGAGGCGGCTAGCCAGCGCGACATTCCGGTGGTGATCCTGAAGGTCGGCCGCACATCACGCAGCGCCGAAATGGCGCTCAGTCACACCGGCGCGCTGGCCGGCAGCGACATGGCATTTGTCGCGATGTGCCGCAGCCACGACGTCGTCATTGTCGACGACCTTGACGAGCTGGCGGCAACACTGCTGTTTTTCGATCAACGCCGCAGGCCGGGCCCCGGCATGCTGGCCAGCATTCACGATTCAGGTGGTGAGCGGGAGCTCGTGGTCGATCTCGCGGAGCGGCTGGGCGTACCGTATGCGGCGATCACCGATGACACGCGGTCGGCCATCGCTCCCCATCTCGATCCCGGATTGGCACCCGACAATCCGCTGGACGCGTGGGGCACGGCGCGCAATTTCGTCGACCGCTTCGCAGGGGCCTTCACCGCCCTGCTCGACGACCCGAACGTTGCCGTCGGTGCCTTCATCTCCGACGTTCGCGAAGGCTATTGGTATTCGCAGGGCGTGATCGAGGCAACGCGCCGCGTCGCTAGAAACGCGAGCAAGCCCGTCATCATAGCAACCAACTATTCCAAGACCGCGAACCACAACATCGCCGTGGCGTTGGCCCAAGAGGGCATCCCGGTGCTCGAGGGCACGCGCGAAAGCCTGCTCGCGGTCAGGCACGCCTTCCGGTGGCGGGATCGGCAACAGGTTGATGCACCGGTGATCTCGCCGACGCTGCGAGCGCTTGCCGACAAGTGGCGGCCGCGGTTGCAGCACAGCACGCAGTTATCCGAAATCGAAAGCCTCGATTTGCTGCGAGACTTCGGCATTCCCGCGGTGCGCGCCTCCCTGGCGAGTTCGCGACATGCGGTCGTGCGGGCGGCATCGGCGATCGGCTTTCCGGTCGCAGTCAAGACCGCCGCCGGTCACGCCCATAAGTCCGACGTCGGTGGCGTATACTTGGGATTGCTGTCGGAAGCGGCGGTCGGCGCGGCCTACGATGAGATTTCCGCGCGGCTCGGTCCGCAAGTGCTGATTTCGCCGATGGCACCAGCGGGTGTCGAGATCGGCATGGGCGCCATCATCGATCCGGCTTTCGGCCCCTTGGTCGTCGTCTGTGCCGGCGGAACGCTGATTGAGGTTCTCGACGACAAGGCTGCAGCCCTCGCGCCCTTCGACACCGCGATGGCCAAGCGCATGGTGCTCGACCTGAAGATTGCCAAGGTGCTGAGAGGCGTCAGGGGGCGGCCACCCGCTGACCTCGATGCACTTGCCGCGACGATATCGGCATTCTCGTGCATGATCGCGGCCTTGGCCGGCGACCTCGCCGAGGTCGACGTCAATCCGATGATAGTCAGCGCCTCCGGCGCGCTTGCGGTCGACGCGCTCGTAATTTCCGGCAAGGACAGGAACTGATGCAACTCGAATTGACCAAGCGTGAAAAAGAGCTTGCGGCGCTCGGTCGCAAGTTCTGCGACAAGGTTCTGGTGCCGCTCGAGCTGATCGTCGAGGAGCACGGCGAATTGCCGCTCGATCGTCGCGAAGGCGTGCGCCAGGCCGTTCGCGACTGGGGCTTGGCCGGAATAAATCACTCCAAGGTCGATGGCGGCCTGGGGCTGACGATGGTCGAGCAGACGGTGATCGAGGAGCAGCTCGGCCGCACCACCAACGGGCTATGGTCTTGTGTCTGGCGGCCGCCGGTTTCGCTGAAGTTCGGCACTGAAAGCCAGAAGAAGGACTATCTTCTGCCCTCCAATCAGGGACGCCGGCGCGGCGCATTCGCCATCACCGAGCCCGGCTCCGGCTCGGACAACAAGGCTGTCGAAACCAAAGCGGTTCTTGAGAACGGGGTATGGCGCCTCACCGGTGAGAAGTGGTTCGTCACCTCCTATAATGCCTCCGATTTCATCATCGTCCATGCCCATGTCGACGGCGACCCCGCAAAGCCCACACTGTTTCTGGTGGACTTGCCGGCCGACGGTCTCACCCATCTGCGCTCGCCAAAGTTCATGCACAATTTCCCCTCCGATCATGCCGAGCTTCGGTTTGATGGTGTGGGCGTGCGCGCGGACAAGGTGCTCGGGCAGATCGGCCAAGGCCTCGAATTGACCAAGGACTGGTTCGTCGAGGCGCGGCTGCAAATCGCCTCCCACACGCTCGGCGCGGCAATCCGGGCGACGGAGATAGCAAACGAATATGCCACCAGTCGCGTGCAGTTCGGCAAAGCGATCCGGGATTTCCAGGCCGTCGAATTCATGCTGGCCGATATGGCTGTCGATATCTATGCCGCAAAGTCGATGCTCTATCGGCTGGCCGCGGAGATGGATCACGGGCTCGATCGAAAGCTCGTGCATGCGAGAGCCAGCGCCTTGAAGCTGTTCTGCTCGGAGATGGCCGGCCGCGTGCTGGACAAGGCGCTGCAGATCATGGGGGGGCGCGGCTACATGCGCGAATGTCCGGTGGAGCGGCTCTACCGCGATGTTCGTGTGGACCGGATCTGGGAAGGGACGTCGGAGATACAGCGGGTCGTGATCGGCGGTCAGATTCGAAAGCGGGGACTGGGCGTCTATACGGGTTGGTGAGCGAATGCGCAGCGGGATCGACGAATGAGCGGAAGCGAAGGATCGATGGTGGCCCGCAGCATCGACGGCCGTGTCTTGTCGGCGATCAGCCCGAGGATGCGTTCCGCGCTCGCGACGCTGTTGCTTCTGCTGCCCATGCTGCTTTTCCTCGGTGGGTGCTTCGTGGTGCCCATCGGACAGCTCCTGGCGCTTAGTTTTCAGGGCAAGGGTGGCGCGTTTTCCTCCTACAGCGAGCTGCTCGGAAGCGAGGTATTCGTCGCGGTGTTTCTGAACACGCTTCGTCTTGCCGTCACTGTGACCGCGATTTGCGTTCTGCTCGCCTATCCGACGGCTTATCTGCTGTCGCGGTTGAGGGGGCCGTGGCTGGCCGTGGCCCTGTATTGCGTGCTGGTGCCGTTCTGGATCAGCGTGCTGGTACGGACCTTCAGCTGGATGCTGCTGCTCGAGCGCAACGGCCCAGTCAACATACTGCTGATGTGGAGCGGCATGACCCGGCAACCGCTGAAGCTTCTGTTCAACGACTTTGCGGTTCATCTCGGGATGGTGCACGTCCTGCTACCCTATGCCGTGCTGCCGATCTATGCCGCGATGCTCAAGGTCGACCGCCGGCTGATGTTGGCCAGCGACGGTTTGGGAGCTTCCGGCACGCAGACGTTCCTTCGCGTCTATCTGCCGTTGACGCTGCGCGGTGTCTTCGCCGGGGCGATCTTCGTCTTCCTGTTGTCACTCGGCTTCTATATTACGCCCGCGCTGCTCGGCGGCCTGCATAACCTGACCGCCGCCATGCTGATCGACAATTTCGTCAACGAGCGCCTAGTGTGGTCGTTGGCCGCTGCGGCATCGTTCATTCTGCTGGTGATCATCCTGGCAATCCTGGCTGCGGCGACGCGTTTTGTTTCCCTCGGTCAGATCGTGGTGGTGAAATGAAGCGGATGGGTCTAGTGACAGGTTCGGTTCAGGTGTTCGGGGCGCTTGTCCTCGCCTTTCTGCTGCTGCCGATATTCGCGGTATTGCCGGCCTCCCTCAACCAGTCGTCGTTTATAAAAATCCCGCCGGCGGCCTATTCGCTGCAGTGGTATCATCAGCTGATCAGCGACCCGGGATGGACCAATGCGATCGCGACCAGCACTCAGGTGGCACTTCTGGCGACAGTCTTTTCCGTCGTCCTGGGAACGCTGGCGGCGATCGGACTCGAGCGGCTCGGGCGCGGCTGGCGCATCATCCTATCGGGCCTGATGCTCGCGCCGTTGATCGTACCTGTCATCATGACCAGCATCGCGCTCTACTACACGATGCGACGCATCGGTCTGCATGGCAGCCTCGCCGGTCTCGCGCTCGGCCACACCGTTCTGTGCTTGCCGTTCGTGGTGCTCAACGTCGGTGTTTCCCTGAATGGATTGGACCCCTCACTCGCCCGCGCTGCCGCAGGTCTGGGCGCCGCGCCACCGCACATATTCAGAACGATAACGTTGCCGGCGATCAAGCCGGGGCTTGCCGCGGGAGCTGCATTCGCCTTCATCACTTCCTTCGACGAGGTGGTGATTTCGATGTTTCTGGCCAGCGCCAATGCCAAGACGTTGCCGGTGAAGCTGTGGGAGCAGATCAGGGTCGAGTTCACACCCGTCGCGGCAGCCGGATCCACCGTAATCCTCGTCATGACGGTGATGATCTTCTTCGTCATCCAGGTTTTTCGCGCCCGCAGCGAGAAGACGGTATGACGACAAAGTCCACAGCCGAGCCGATCTTCTTCGACGAGATCCAGAAGTCGTTTGGGCCTGTGCGTGCCTTGTGGCCGACTACACTCAAGGTTGCCGCTGGCGAGTTCCTGACGCTGCTCGGCCCGTCAGGGAGCGGCAAGACCACCCTCCTCAATATCGCGGCTGGCTATCTCGAGCCCGACAGCGGGCGCATGCGAATCGGCGGCCGCGACGTCACAGCGCTGCCGCCACGCCAACGCAACATCGGCATGGTGTTCCAGAACTACGCGCTGTTCCCGCACATGAACGTGGTCGACAATGTCGCCTACGGTTTGCGCGTCCGCAATATCGCTGCCGCCGAGATCGCGCGCCGGGTTGCAGATGCCCTCACCATGGTGAAGCTCGAAGGTTTCGAGCGTCGATCGGTCCAGCAGTTGTCGGGCGGGCAGCAGCAGCGCGTGGCACTGGCTCGTGCCATGGTAATCGAACCGGATCTGCTGCTGATGGATGAGCCCTTGGGCGCGCTCGACCGGCAACTGCGCAAGCACGTGCAGCTCGAGATCCGAAGGCTCCATACATCCTCGCGCCGGACGACGATCTACGTGACGCACGATCAGGAGGAAGCGCTCGTGATGTCGGACCGGATCGCGATCATGAGCGAAGGTCGATTGGAGCAGATCGGCACGCCGGTCGAATTGTACCGGTCGCCGAAAAATATATTTGTAGCCACCTTTCTGGGGGAATCGAACCTGCTGCCGGTGACGATCGGCGAACGATCGCCGCAGCAGGTGTCTTTTCGAATTGCTGGTGTCGATGCGTCCTGGACGATGGCGGCGCACGAGTCCGTGCCGCGTGGGACGGCCGCGATGCTGCTCGTGCGACCGGAGGATCTGCAACTCGCAGGCCCGCAGGAGGACGGGATTGCCGCCCGGATCGTCGAGGTGGTCTACCTCGGCGAACTCACCGCCGTGCGTGCCGAACTGGCGGGCGGGCGCGAGGTGTGGCTGCGGCGGATGAAACTGCCGACCGTGCATGTCGGCGAAACGGCTCGAATCCGGTGGGAGCCGGCTAGTGCGCGACTACTTGAGACGGTGGAAAAAACCTGAAACCTGGGAGGAACGATACCATGCTGAATCGCCGAAATGTTTTGCAATCGGGCGCCGCACTCGGTGCAGCGGCGCTGTTGCCAGCGGGGCTGGCCGGACCCGCGCGTGCACAACCGTCCAGGCCGTTCAATTTTGTCTCGTGGGGTGGCGCGCTTCAAGAAACGGAAAAGAAGGCATTCATCGAGCCATTCTTCGCCAAGAAGGGCCTGAAATTCACCGAAGGGTCGCCGACGACCTACGCCAAGATCAAGGCTCAGGTGGAAGCGAACGCCGTCGAGTGGGATCTGGTCACGGTGGGTGGTCAATGGATGTATCAAGCCAAAGATCAGAACCTAGCAGAGCCGATCGACTACGCGATCGTCAAGAACGACGATCTCGCCAAGAACTGGAAGGCCGAGTACGGGGTCTATTCGTCGACGGGAGCGACAATCGTCGCTTACAACACGAAGTCCTTTCCGAAAGGCAAGGAGCCGTCGTCATGGGCCGATTTCTGGAACGTGAAGGATTTTCCAGGGCCTCGCTCCTTGTATTCGCGCATGCACTACAATTACGAGGCGGCCCTTCGTGCGGCCGGCGTACCACGCGACCAGATCTATCCGGTGACAGAAGAGAAGGTGCGCACGATGTTTCAGAAACTCGAGGAAATCAAACCGCACGTCGCGGTTTGGTGGACCACGGGCGCGCAACCGCCGCAACTGCTGTCGACGGGCGAGGTGGCGATGGCGATGGCCTGGAACGGACGCATCCTCGATGCCCAGAAGTCGAACAGTCCTGTCGATATGACGCTCAAGGACGGCATCGCCTGGGGCAATGCGTTCATCGTTCCCAAGGGCTCCCCCTACAAGCAACTGGCGATGGAGGTCATCAATTACGCCATCTCGGAGGAGGCTCAGGACCGGCTGGTTCCGATCGGGACATATGGTCCGGTTCTCGATAAATCCTCGGCAAAGGCGACCCCCGAGCAGGCCTTGAAGATGGTAACCCATCCCTCCAATTTGAAGGACGCCGTGATCTTCAATGACGAGCAATCGGCGGCCTACCTGACCAAGTATGAAGCGGACTGGCAGAAGTTCCAGCTCAAGAAATAGCTGTCCGTTTCACCGGAGGAGGGCTGCGGTCCCCTCCGGCCGTCCTGCCTATCCGAAGTGGAACCGGGGCTGTTCGAGATGAACCCACTGCCGAGCTACGCCCGAGTCGTTGTGATCGGAGGTGGCGTTGTCGGCTGTAGCGCCCTTTATCACTTGGCGCTCAAGGGGTGGGCGGACTGTCTGCTGCTCGAGATGGATGAGCTGACCGCCGGCTCGACGTGGCATGCAGCTGGCAATTGCCCCAACTTCTCGAGCAGCTGGGGCATCATGAAGCTGCAGCGCTACTCGACCAGCCTTTACGCTCGATTGGGCGAGGACGTCGGCTATCCGATCAACTATCACATCACCGGGGCGGTGCGGCTCGCACAGGGCAGCGAGCGCATGGCCGAGTTCCGGCACGTGACATCGATGGCCCGGCACCAGGGCATCGATTTCGAGATGCTCACGCCGACCGAGATCAAGAACCGGTATCCCTTCATCGAAACACACGGCCTCCAAGGCGGGCAATGGGATCCCTTGGACGGTGATATAGATCCGGCACAGCTCACTCACGCCTTCGCCAAGGGCGCGCGGGACAAGGGAGCAAGGATTGCGCGAGGATGCCGGGTCACGGCGATCGCCCGGCAGCCGAATGGAGAGTGGCGGCTGGAGACCACGCTCGGTCCCGTGACAGCCGAGATAATAGTCAACGCGGCGGGCTATCGAGCGGCGGAAATCGGCGCGATGGTCGGACGCTCAGTTCCCTCGGTGGCGATGTCACATCAGTATCTGGTAACCGCCGCGATCCCACAGTTGCAGGGCAGGCCGGAAAGACTTCCGCTGCTGCGCGATCCCGACGACAGCTACTACCTTCGGCAGGAAGTTGACGGTTTCCTGCTTGGCCCCTACGAGTGGCAGGCCACACCTCACTGGTGCGATGCAATACCCGACCGCTTCGCATTTCAATTGTTTCCCGATGACCTCGGCCGGATCGAGCGGCAGATGGAGTTGGCGTTCGGTCGCGTGCCGCTGCTGGCTGCCGCGGGGATCAAGAAGGTCATCAATGGGCCGATCCCCTACACACCCGACGGCAATCCGTTGATCGGACCGGCGCCAGGACTGCGCAATTTCTTCGAGGCTTGCGTATTCTCGTTCGGCATCGTGCAGGCCGGTGGCGCGGGCAAGACGTTGGCGGATTGGGTCGTGGAAGGCGAGCCGGAATGGGACCTGTGGTCTCTCGATCCGCGCCGATTTACCGCGCATGCAACCAGGGACTACACCCGCCTCAAGGCGATCGAGGTCTACCAGCGTGAATATGCGATCTCGTTTCCGTTCGAGGAAAGGTCGGCCGGGCGGCCGATCAAGTGTTCCGTACTGCACGACAGGCTGACTTCGAAGGGCGCATTGTTTGGTGCCCGCAATGGTTGGGAACGGCCGATCTGGTTCGCCAAGGATACGACCGAACGGGCGTTGCAAAGGCGGTTGACGTTGCGGCGTCCGCCGATGGCCGCTGCCATAGCGCGCGAATGCGATGCCGTAGCCAAGGCCGTAAGCATCACCGAAATCGCGGGGTTTTCACGCTTCGAGGTGTCGGGGCCGGATGCCGCTGCGTCGCTCGATCGTCTGGTCTCGGGGCGCTTGCCGCGAGAGGGCCGCGTGGCACTCGCCTATGTGCTGACGGCAACGGGCGGGGTGCTGAGCGAGTTCACCATAAGCCGCCTCGCGTCCGATCGCTTCTTGCTGCTCTCGGCCGCCAGCGCGCAGTGGCATGATCGAGATCTGCTAGCCGGTCAACTGGCGCACGCAGGAGTATGTATCGAGGAGCGATCTGCGGAAACGACGACGCTAGTCCTCGCGGGACCCCGCTCGCGCGCGTTGCTCGCGCGACTGACCGGCGCTGACCTTTCGGCAGTTGCCATGCCATGGATGAGCTGCCGGTCGATCCAGATCGGCGCCATCGATGTGCTGGCAATGCGCATCACCTACGTGGGCGAACTCGGATGGGAGCTGCATGTGCCGATGCACCATGCTGCGGACATCTACGACAAATTATTCGATGCCGGGCATGACCTCGGGGTAGCGGATGTCGGCATATACGCCGTCGACTCTCTGCGGCTCGAAAAATCATACGGCTCGTGGAAGCAGGACTGGACGACCGAGTTCTCGGCGTTCGCAGCGGGCCTCGACCGTTTCATCGACCTGGAAAAGCCGCAGTTTCCAGGACGACTGGCGCTCGTACGGGAGCGTGAAACCGGGCCACGAGACCAGTTTGTGACGCTTCTGGTCGACGCAGAAACGGCGGATGCACCGGCCACGGCGAGCGTCTTCAAGGGTGAGAAGCGTGTTGGCATCGTCACCTCGGGCGGGTTTGGGCATCGCATCGGCAAATCGATTGCGCTGGCCTATGTGCAATCCCAGTTCGCCCGGCCAGGTAGTCAACTCAGCGTCGATATCTATGGTGAGCGCTGCCCTGCAACGGTGAGCAAGCCATCGCCATACGATTCATTGAACGAGCGGATCAAGGCCTGACAACCAAAGGAGTAGCCGATGGGCACGTCGACAGTGCTGACCAACCGTGACGGGCGTGTGGGCATCCTGACATTCAATCGGCCGGAGGCGCTGAATTCTTTTTCCAGCACGCTCATTTCCGACGCAACAACTGCGTTGCGCGGACTCGTCGCCGACGACTCCGTGTTGGCGATTGTCGTGAATGGATCAGGCCGGGCATTCTCTGCCGGCTTTGATCTCAAAGAGGGGGTGGCGCGAAATACCCGTGGGGTCGAGGCCTGGCGAAAGGTTCTGGAAGCGGACTTTGAGTTCATAATACAATTCTGGGATTGTCCGAAGCCGACGATTGCGGCAGTGCACGGCTATTGCCTTGCCGGTGCGTTCGAGGTGGCGCTGGCGTGCGACATAACGATTGCTGGCGAAAGCGCCCTCTTTGGCGAGCCCGAGGTTCGGTTCGGATCCGGCATCGTGGCACTCCTCCTGCCGTGGATGACCGGTCCCAAACAGGCGAAGGAACTCCTGCTCACCGGCGCGGATCGACTGACCGCGCGGCGGATGCTCGACATCGGGGTCCTTAACAAAGTGGTTCCCGATGGCGAGGTCTTGGAAGCGGCACTCGCCATGGCTCATTCGATTGCTGCCGCCGCTCCCCAATCGGTGCGGCTGACCAAGCACGCGATCAATCGCACTTACGACCTGATCGGATTGCGTCAATCCTTGCGCGAGGCCCTGGAGACGGACATCCTCATCGAGGCCGAGGAGAATCCGGAGCGAGTTCAATTCAACCAGATTCGCAAAGAGCAGGGGCTCGCAGCAGCGCTAGCGTGGCGGGACGCTCGGCAACCGCGCTAGGCCATGATGTCGATGTCCTCAGCTTGGGGGGATTGGTCAACAAGTGAACGCCCCACCCCGACGCGTCGCAAACTGAAGCCGGAGAATATCGGTTGAAGACTTGGCGGTTTCTATTCCACCCTCACCCAGGAGGCTCGCTTCATTAAAGACACCAGCGCGCGTCGAGACTCGACGCTGCGCAACTCACTCGTGCTTGGGATTGGCGCGCTCGCGAGCTCGGCGATACTGTCATCAGCACTTGCTTTCCACGCAGAGCGTACAACCCCCCAACGGGCCGGTTTATCGTCGTGGACGGTGTTCGACTTCATTACGTTGATTGTGGCGAGGGTGACCCAGTCGTATTTTTTCACGGTAATGGAAGCATGATCCAAGCAGGTATCGATCACGAAGGCCACTTCGACGAACCCCGTCAATTACCGATTATATCTAACTGTGGTAGTGAACAGAACTGCGGCTCGGAATTAGGAGATCGTTGTCCATGGAGCCCCAGCGCACGGCAGCCGAAAGCAAAGCCGACAAGGCGCGTGACTGGCGCGCTGAAGTTGGCGCGGACAGCAATTCTGGTCGCTCCGTAGATATGGCGCGCGCTGGTGAAGCGGGCCGCGGGCGCGAAGCGGATACGCCAGAGCAAATCCCGCCCCGCGGATTGAGAGACGTCCTGTGGCGGGTGTTCTGGTCGATCTCGGAAGATCGGATCTTGTCCACGTCCGGCAGCGTGGCTTTCTTTACGCTACTCGCGGTCTTTCCCGCCATCGCGGCCGTCGTATCGCTGTATGGGCTATTTGCTGACGCAAGCACGATTGGCAAGCACCTTTCCCTCCTTTCCGGGTTCCTCCCTGGTGGGGTTCTGCAGCTCATCGCCGAACAGATCACCGTCATTTCCCGCCAGGGAAATGAGACGCTGGGATTTGCCTTCGTCGTGGGATTAGTTATCGCACTTGGAAGCGCAAATTCCAGCATGGCAGCACTCTTCGACGCGCTCAACGTGGTCTACGATGAGCGGGAAAAGCGCAGCTTGGTCCGGTTCTACGCCACCACCTTACTGTTCACGCTAGCCGGAATTGTTTTCGTGATCGTCGCCATCGCGGGGGTGGTCGTCCTACCGCTCATGTTGAAGTTCGTAGGTCTGGCGACGACGACGGAACAGCTGATCGCGATCGTGCGATGGCCGATACTTTTCGTGACCATCGTGGTGAGCCTCGCCTGCATCTACCGCTATGGCCCGAGTCGCAGGGACGCCCGCTGGCGTTGGGTCACATGGGGGAGCGTCCTCGGCGCGCTGTTATGGATGGGGGCTTCGATGCTGTTCTCTTGGTACGTCGCCACCTTCGACAGCTATAACAAAACCTACGGCTCGCTTGGTGCAGGCATCGGTTTCATGGTCTGGTTGTGGCTTTCGGCGGTGATCGTGCTGCTCGGGGGTGAGCTCAACGCGGAGATGGAGCACCAAACCGCTCGCGACACGACGGACGGCGGCTCGAAGCCTCTTGGCTTGAGAGGCGCGATGATGGCAGATCACGTCGGCAGGGCACAAGTTTAGCCAGAAGTTTCCTTCAGTTCGATAGCTCGTGGCTTGAAGTAGGTTTTCGGAAGACAACGTCAGTCCGACTGCCCAGGAGTTCATCGGATCAACAATCGGGGTGGTCATTCCACAAGTTCAGTCTGCTTTGCAGGGCCACCAACCGGGTGCACTCAGACCGGCGGGAAGCTTCGTATTCTCGTTTCCGCAGGCTATGTCTAGCTGCGCCTGAGTGAGATCCTTGACTGCGGTTAGGTTGGCGCCTTCGAAATTTACCCGATAGAGAAAGGCACCGTTCATGGAAGCACCACTCAAATCTGCTTCTAGGAAAATACATCGTGGCAGGAGAGCGTCGACTAGCAGGGCGTTCGTGAGTTTGGCCTTGCTGAAATTGGTGCGATGGAAATCACCATCGGACAAATCTGCACCTGTCAGATCGGCGCCCTCGAAGTTCACTCGATGAAACTCTGCCTTGACCAACCTAGCTTTCGTAAGCTTGGCTCCAGCAAAGTTGGCTCTGCTCGAAAGTGCTTTTTCAAAGTTTGCGCCGG
>JANMNO010000032.1:0-1548 GCA_031374115.1 Hyphomicrobiaceae bacterium
CGTGACGTTCCGCGTCAAGAACTACCGCGTCGACGGCGCTGCGCGCTATACGACAATGACACTCGCCCCGGCCGATTTCATCCGCCGCGTGCTGCTGCACGTGCTGCCGAAAGGCTTCCACCCCCTCCGCCAAGGATTACCCTAATGATCTGATTTTAATATATTTTTTACGAATACTCGCGTTGACCCACAATCAAGTCCACGTTCTTTACAAGATGTGGGAGGATTGCCCTGCACGACAAGACGTTGGCCGATGTATCGAAGGGCAACTCGCTCGATGGTGGCGCCGTCCAGCTGGTTCACAACGGAAAAGCCACACCATACAATTCAACTCCGTCCGTTCTCAAGGTGGTGTCGACAACCTAATAGCGCTGTGGAAGCCTTACCGAACTCCCAGAAGAGGTGAGGACGAGATGGAAGGCACCATAGGTCTTTGCGACTTGCTAGACATGATCTTTGCTGAGGTGCAGTCCAGCCACGATGTGCACTGCGATGGTCTGAACCGTCTGATCGAAAAGGGATTGATTATTCGTGACTCTGCTGGCCACTGGCTGCTGACAGAACTTGGGATCAAGGCGGCACCAACGACACAAATGGTGATCGGGCAATGTTCACATTCCACTGGCGCTCCCGCCGGGCCATGCACAGGCGGACTTTGGCGAAGCGCTCGGCGTGATCGGCGGAGTCGAGCGCAAGATCCACTACTTCGCGTTTGACCTGCCGCACTCGGATGCCACCTTCGTGGTGGTCTATCCGGCCGAGTCGACGGAGGCGTTCTGTGACGGCCACGTCAAAGCGTTCGAGTTCTTCGCCGGCCTATCGCAGCTGTCGCTGCCGTTCCAAGCATCGTCCTGACAGGATGTAGCCGTCCCCAGGTCTCCAACATGGCACGAGAAGCAGGGCCGGCATTCTCTGCAATGGCTTTCAACTTGTGGTGGGTCGGCATCATGCCAAGCATCGTGTAAGGCCAGTTCGCATGAACAAGGATCGCTCCCACCGATACCGCATCTGCTACTATGAGTCGGGCAAACTGGCTGTTGCTTGATATTGAAGCGAGAGTGGTGGGGCCTATGAGCAATTCGTTGTCGCGATGCTGTTGCGCGTCGATTGCTGCGGCGATGCGCGGTTATGGCCCCGACGAGGTGATCGAATGAAACGATTGCTTGCCATTGTGCTCGCGTTGCTCGCGTCGCTGATTCCTGGGCCCTCGCAAGCTCAGACGCCCGCCAAGGTCCACCGCATCGCGGTGATCTCGCCATCCGCCTCCGCGATCGATGCGTTCCGCAGCGTGACGCTGCCAGAGATCGCCCGGCTTGGCTTTGTGGAAGGCCGCAACCTCGCTGTCACGACCCACGTCGGTCTGCCGCTGCGCATGCTGGAGCTGGCGCGCGAGGCTCTCGCCACGAAGCCCGACGTCGTCGCCGCCGTCTCGCTCGTTGCCATACTGGCGGTCAAGGAGGCATCCCCGACCGTACCGATCGTGATGTCTTTCATCGGCGAGGACCCGGTTGTCGCCGGACTGGCTCACAGCCTGGCCCGGCCCGGCGG
>JANMNO010000070.1:0-5763 GCA_031374115.1 Hyphomicrobiaceae bacterium
GGCGTGCCTGAGAACACCGCCTACTGCGCATCGAAAGCCGCCGTTGCGGCGATCACCCGGTGCTTGGCGGTAGAATGGGCCGTGGATAACATTCGCGTCTTGAACATCGCGCCTGGATATATCGAGACCGGCCTCAATCAAGACTTCCTCGCCAAGGAGAAAGTACGCGCTTGGTTATCTAAGCGGGTTCCTGTGGGGCGTGCGGGGAAACCAGAGGAGGTCGCACGCATCGTCGCCGGCTTGTTCGGTGAAGATGTCGGCTTCCTCACCGGCGAGACTATCTACCTCGACGGCGGCCAAGGGATGAACCACTGATGAAAGTTTTCGAGCAGCTGGAGCGGCAGCGTCACTGGAACGACGACGAGCGCATGGTGCTCGATAGCGTGCGGCGGATGGCGGCCGAGGTGGTCGCGCCGAACGCAGAGCATGCCGACCGCACGGGAGAGTTCCCGTGGAAGAACGTCGAAGCGATCAACGCGCTCGGCTTGAACGCGATCTTTGTGCCCGAGGCGTACGGTGGTTCGCCGATGTCGTTCCGGTTGTACCTCGAAGTGGTGAAGGTGATCTCGGAAGCGTGTGCCTCAACGGGGATCATCTACGCCACCAATTATCACGGCATGAAACCACTGATCGACTACGGCACCGATGAGCAGAAACGGCGCTTGTTGCCACGCATCGCCGATGGTGGTCTCGGCTCGCTCGCGATCACGGAGAGCGGTGCAGGATCCGATGCGACGGGCATGAGAACGAGCTTTCGTCCCGATGGCGATGACATCGTCGTCGATGGCTCCAAGCTGTTCATTTCAAGCGGCGACGTGGCAGATCTCATCTTGCTGTTTGGCAAGTGGTCGGGGATCGATGACCCGAAGAAAGCGATATCGGTGTTGATTTTCGAGAAGGGCACGCCAGGCTTCGAGGTAACGCGACTAGAAACGAAGATGGGCCATCGTGCATCATCCACGGCGGCACTTGCCTTCAGTGGCGCACGGGTTCCGCGCGCGAACCTGATCGGCAACCCGGGCGATGGCTTGCGCTTGTTGCTAGGCTCACTCAACAAGTCGCGGCCGAGCGTGGCAGCACATGCACTCGGCATCGCGCACGCCGCGTTCAAGGACATGGTCGCCTATATGAACGAGCGACGGCAATCGGGCCAGCGCGTGATCGATTTTCAGGGCAACCAGTTCACAGTCGCAGATCTGGCGACCGATCTGGCAATGGCGGAAGCGTGGCTCGACTATGTGGCGTTGCTCGTCGAAAGCGGCGTCACCGATTTTGGCCTGGAAGCTTCGATGGCGAAACTGCGCGCGTCTGACCTAGCCATGCGCATCACCACCGAGGCTGTACAGATGCATGGCGGTTACGGTTACTGCCGCGACTATCGCGTCGAGCGGTTGATGCGCGACGCCAAAATCACGCAAATCTGGGAGGGCACCAACCAGGTGCATCGTCAATTGATCGGCCGCAGCTTTGCCAACAAAAAGGGCCGCGCATGACCGCGATTAAAACCGTTGACCGGCTCTCCCTTCACCGAGAAGGCAAGTGATGCGTCCACTCGATGGAATTTTTGTGCTCGATTTTTCTACGCTGTTGCCGGGTCCGATGGCATCACTGTTTCTGGCCGAAGCCGGCGCCGAAGTCGTCAAGATCGAGCGGCCGGAGACTGGCGAAGACATGCGCGCCTATCCGCCCGCGTGGGGCAAAGACAGCGTCAACTTCGCGATGCTCAATCGCGGCAAGAAGAGCCTCGCCCTGGATCTCAAGAACAAGTCCGACGTCGAGCGGCTGACACCGCTCATCGCTCGTGCCGATGTCATCCTCGAACAATTCCGCCCCGGCGTGATGGCGCGCCTAGGCCTCGATTACGCGACTGTCGCCACGATCAATCCTCGCATCATCTATTGTTCGATCACCGGTTACGGGCAAACCGGACCGAAGCGCGACGTGGCGGGCCACGATCTCAACTACATCGGCGATGCAGGCCTGCTGGCGCTGTCGATGGGCACCCCCGAAGTTCCAGTCATTCCTCCGGCGTTGATTGCCGATATTGCCGGTGGCACCTATCCGGCGGTGCTCAACATTCTGCTCGCACTGCAGGAGCGTGCGCGCTCGGGCGAGGGACGGCACCTCGACATCGCCATGACCGATAATCTGTTTACGTTCATGTACTGGGCGATGGGCAGCGGACAAGCGGCAAACGACTGGCCGGGTAACGCAACGGGCCTGGTTGCCGGCGGCACGCCGCGCTATCGGCTTTATCCCGCGCGGGACCGGCGCATGATCGCTGTCGCCGCAATCGAGCAAAAATTCTGGGACACGCTTTGCGAGCTGATCGATCTCGAGCTGCACCTGCGCGACGATACCAAGAACCCTGCGGCAACTACCGGCCGCGTCGCCGAAATCATGAGCAGCGAGACAAGCGACTATTGGCGCGGCCGGTTCGTTGGCCGCGACTGTTGCTGCTCGGTCGCCGGCACGTTGCAAGAGGCAATGGCTGATCCGCATTTCATCGCGCGCGGGCTGTTCAAGCATAAGCTTGCCAACGAGCACGGTGCGACCATCATCGCACTGCCGGTGCCCATCGACCACGGCTTCCGCTCGGCCGGGCCCGAAACGATCGCCGCGCCGGCGCTCGGTGCTCATAACGCCAGCTATCTGCAACCGAAGGGATGAAACGCGTGAGCGCAATCCTTGCCATCTGGAATGATTGTGCACCCGAGGGGAGCGATCACTACGAGCATTGGTACACCCGCGAGCATCTTATCGAGCGCGTCGACGTGCCAGGCTTCCGCTTCGGCCGCCGCTACCAAGCGATCGACGGCGCGCCGCAGTTTTTCACGTACTACGAAGTCGACGGCACGGATGTGCTCGCATCACCGGCATACATGGAGCGGCAGCAGAACCCGACCCCCGCGACCATCAAGTCGATGACCTATTTTCGCAACATGAACCGGACGGTGTGCGACGTGGCGGCGGTCGCCGGCGTGTTGAGTGGCTCGCACGTCGTCACCTTACGCTTTGCCAAACCACTACGTGATCTGTCCGCAGCTCAGTCTCTCGTGAGGGAGCTAGCCCAACGCGACGGCATCGGACGCGTCCAAGTGTGGACGGCCGCGCAAGATCAGACGCCGCCCAATACCAACGAGATGCAGTTGCGCGACGGGCCGGATGCATCTGTACCAGGAGTGCTTGTGGTCGAATGCGTACGCCGCGCCGATGCGGAGAAAGCCGCAGCCGAATTAACGCAAGAGCCGTCACCCGTTATCGCCGCGACAGGCGCCGGGTCCATTGGTATTTATAGCTTCATCTGCGCATACGAACGGAGCCGGTCATGACGAAACTGCTTTTGATCCAAGGCGCGAACATGGAATGGCTCGGTCAGCGCCAACCCGAGCTCTATGGGACGACCACTGCTGCCCAGCTCGATCAGATGCTGCTAGCCGAGGCCAAGCGCCGGGGCATCACGCTCGACATCCGCTACAGCAATATCGAGGGTGAGGCGATCAACTTCATCTACGCTGCCGTGCGCGAGGGCCTGGACGGGCTGCTCTTCAATCCGGCTGGCTTTCACTACGCCGGCCACTCCCTGTGCGATTGCCTGCGCGGCATCAAGGTGCCGGCGATCGAAATCCACATCACCAACATCGACACGCGCGGCATGCGCTCGGTCACGGCCAAGGCGGCGGTCGGGATGATCTCCGGCTTCGGGCTCGACTCCTACTTTCTCGCGATCGACGCGATGATGCGGCACCTGGCGAAGACGAAGGCACAGGCTTGAAATGACACGCAAGCACGCCCTCGTCGTCGGGGCCACCGGCGTTGTCGGCCGCAACATGATGCGGCACCTGCTGAGCTCAGGCGATTGGGATGTGACGGCGGTGTCTCGACGCAAGCCGGACCTGCCCGGCACCTATGATCACATTGGGGTCGATCTGATCGACAGGGCCGATACGAGCGCCAAGCTCGGGCAGCCTCTCGGCCTCACCCACGTATTCTACTCGGCCTATCTCGAACGCGCGGCCTGGGCCGAAGGCACCGCACCCAACATCGCCATGCTGACGAACCTACTTGATGCGATCGAACCGGCCTCGGCCGCTCTGCAGCACGTCAACCTGATGCATGGCACCAAATGGTACGGCAGCCACGTCGGTCCATTCAAGACCCCCGCGAAGGAGGACGATCCTCGTGGTCCTGGTCCCAACTTTTACCACGATCAGCAAGATCTCGCCGCAGCGCGCCAACGCGGCAAATCGTGGACATGGTCGACGGTTCGTCCGCATGCGATTTGTGGATTTGCCACCGGCAATCCGATGAACCTTGTTAACGTGCTGGCGGTCTACGCGACGATCTCGAAGACGCTCGGACAGCCACTGAGCTTCCCCGGAACCGAGGCGAACTACAACGCACTCTATCAGTGCGTCGACGCCGGCCATCTCGCCAAAGCCGTGACCTGGATGGCGACGGAACCACGCTGCGGCAACCAGGCCTTCAACATCACCAACGGCGACATCTTCCGCTGGAAGGACCTGTGGCCCGCGATCGCCCGCTACTTCAATATGGAGGTTGGGAAGCAGAAGCATGTATCGCTGGTCGAGACGATGCGCGACAGGGCTGCGTTGTGGGAGCGCGTCGTGCACGATCACGGCCTGCAACCGGTCCCGTATGATCAGCTGGTGGCGTGGAGGTTCGGCGACAGCGTCTTTGGCTCCGGCTACGACATGATCAGCAGCATGACGAAGGCACGCCAGTCCGGTTTTCATGACGTGGTCGACACCGAAACTATGTTCATGCGGATCTTCGACGAACTGCGGCTGCAGAAGGTAATCCCGGCACACCGATGAACGTTGGCCAGTAACCGCTGGCTCAATCCGCAAGCCGGCGGCCGCGCGCGCCCCCCGTGTTCTGTCAAAATCACGTGGCAACGAGGTTGCAGCGGTTGCCGCCGCCTGTTAAGAGCCACAAGCGTCAGCGTTATCCGCGCAGGCGCACCCGGCATGGGGAATCGTCTAACGGTAGGACTGCAGACTCTGACTCTGCCTGTCTAGGTTCGAATCCTAGTTCCCCAGCCACTTAACTCATTGATATTGATGCATTTTTTTGGTTTCCTGTGTGCGTCGGAATGTGTCCGTGCCTTCCGCGGGTTAGCCGCTGCGCCATCGCAACACCGGCGACCAGAGACACAAATCGCGGCTGTTTTGCGCGACGCTTGGCAAAATGTCTCAAGTGCCGACTTTCGGGGCGGGCGGATTCGGTATTTGTCGCGAGTTTCGGGCAGTGTTGCCGTCAGGTGAAGCGCAGAAAAGCGCGTTGAGCGCTCCAATCGAGGGGCAGATCTGGCGATGTTCTCAGCAACCGCTTCGGAGTGAGTTCAGGCGGCTGCCGACCTGCGATGATATCATTGATGATGTCCGGCGCGAGATAGGATAGGCGCATGAGCGCCGTCAATCTCCCCTTGCTCTTTGTAATTCGCGACGTGATCTCGTTAAGCGTCTCGCTTGTGTCAGCGAGCAGCTTCTGCCTGGCAGCAAAGGCTTCCTGCAGTATGTCAACAAGGCTGGGGTCACTCGTTGCTTGATATGGCTCACCAATGACCAAGCGCTTGCCTTGTCCTGCACGCTGCAACTCGGCGGCAATTGACACGACGATTGTAAGCTGATTCTCATCTGCCAATGGCGCGGGCAATCCGAGCATGCGCGCGACTTGACGGACCCGGATGGCGACATCGATCCGACTAACTGACAACGCCACCCGTTTGACAATGGTGCG
>JANMNO010000071.1:0-91260 GCA_031374115.1 Hyphomicrobiaceae bacterium
TTATAGACAGGGCGATTGTCGACGAATTGGCAAAGCAGGTGGAAGAAAAAAATCTGAAAGCCGATGGCTAAAATTCAGCGTGGCAGCCGAGGGCGGACTACGAAGTATCCTACGCACGCCCAGATCGCGCCCATCAGCAAAAGCGCTATGAAAATACCTCCGGCAGCGCGTTCATGGCCGAGACTGATCCCGAGCGGTAGCTTTGCCAATAGGCCGACCAATGCCATGCCGGCGATCGCCGCCATCAGTGCAGCGATCGGTATTTTTTGCGGTTGATCGGCTTTAGCACCTATATAGAGACCTGCCATCGCGGTGGCAGGGTTGAGCAGTGCATAAAGTGCGATCAGTTGTAGAGCAGCGGTCATCGGAACCTCTAAATCAAGATAGCGTCTGTCGAGTGAGCAACGAACCGCTGGCAATTACAACCTCATTCAAGATCGGTTGGGCGGGGAGCGAACCTCCCCGTCAATGCCCGTGCGGGAATGCCCGCAATCCGTACACCAATGTTTATCTGCCCATCACGCGGGTGCCTTGAACGGTGTGGGATCGAGGAAGCGTCGAACGACGTTGTCGAGCAACCGCGAGATGTTGTTGTCGAAGTTGGCATGCGGCAGCGAGCCACAAAACGTGATCGATCCGGTCGAGAAAACGGCGCCGCCCTTGGGCGTCTCGAAGAACGTCATGTCGGCACGGATCAGCTCTTTTGCGGGACGGCCCGGCAGCGTGACCAGATGCGTCAACTGCTCTTCCGGAACCAGCACCCAAGGCGCATCCGGCGGATGTTTCTCAGAACGAGCAATGACGATGGCATGGCGCGGCGTGCCAAGCTTTTTGTCCGTCCGGTCTAGCTCGAACCCGGCGGCGCCATGTCCCGACAATCCGAAGTCGCCGATTAACTCATCCGTAATTCCTTCGAACATCCACGCGACCCGCGTATCCTTAGCCTCTGGCAGCACGCGATAGTACGAGCCGACGAAATTGCCCTGCGCCGTGAAACCCACCCCAGCGAGCTTCTGTGGGGGCCGGCCGTTGCGCCGCCACAAGCCACCATACTGGCCATCGAATTGGTTGTAATATTCGCCGGGATCAGCGGCCCAAGCGCGGATGCCACCCTCACCGCGGCGAATTTCCACTACGCCCGGCCTTTCAGGCGACAGCGCGATTTTCCAATAGAAGCCATTGCCGCCGAGATAGCAGAACCGTCCACCCTCGTCGCGATAGGTCGTAAGTGCGTCGAGCATTTCGCGGGTGTGATACTCGGGGTGCGTTCCTGTCAACAGAATGGGATAGTGCTTCAGCAGATCGTATCCCTCGTGATGCAGCTCCCAATCGGTAATGATGTCGTAGTCGATGCCCTTGTGTTCCAGCCATGCCGTCAAATGCGTGTCGGGCTGATAATGCCGTGCGCCGGAGCCTCGGATTTCGGGGTACGGATAGGTGATGTAGCCGATGCGAATGTTGAGCATCGGGCGGTGCCAACTCGCGATTGAAATACCACTGCCGTCGGCGTGGTAGTTATACGTCGAAAGTCCAAACTCGGTGTTGTCGCCGGGGTGATACGGGTAGCCGCCCCAAGCTTTGGTCTGCGCATGCCAATCGGCGACCCATTTCGGATCAGATTGCCACTCAGGTCGCAGATGGTTGCCGTAAACTGTGTACGTAAACGTCGACACCAACACGGCAACCTTCGCTGATGGCTTGCCCTTCGGTGGGACCACGAAGAAAGGAATGTTGTCGCGGACGCTGCCTGCTTCCAGGATCAGCGCGTAGTTGCCCGATCGCAACCCAACCGGTACCACCCATTCATGCGTCGCCGGCCACAGGCAATCCTCGATATCATCGTCGTGAAAATGGATCGCGCCGTATTGGGCCGACGCTTGCGTCCACCGCATCTCCTCGCCCGTCCAATTCGACCCGGTGACTGCGCGCGTCGGGCAGTTGATCAATTGCCCGTGCAGCCCGTTGGGACCGATATCCAAGATCTGGCTCGATTGAATTTCCTTGGCGAAGTTCCACGCTGCGATCAGCTGCGAGCGAAGCCAATCGGACGGCTTTGTATCAAGATCATTCGGCTGCAGCGCAGCCT
This sequence comes from Hyphomicrobiaceae bacterium, assembly GCA_031374115.1. GTDB lineage: Bacteria > Pseudomonadota > Alphaproteobacteria > Rhizobiales > Hyphomicrobiaceae > JAKFWF01. Next base: position 2,087 of record JANMNO010000071.1, read on the forward strand.
TGAAGATCATAGGCTTTTCAATGCGGCCGTTGAAGTTGCTTAAAGGCGAGCCCGGCGCGATCCCCAGACCGCCACCAATGCGAATGTCGCTGTTGGCGCTGATCGTTACCGGTGCCGGCACTGTGTTGGCCATTACGGTGGGGGGTAATTGGCTTTCGATCGAAATTTGGGTGAGTTCGAGGCGGTGCGCATCCGCATCATAGCTGCAAACGACTCGATACCAGCGCTCTGGCTCGACATCACCCGTTGTGAGGACGAAGGGGGAGTTGGCACCCTGCCCCAGGCCGGTCGAGAAGCAAATCCCGGTAGGGCTTTTGGCAACTGATAGCGTCACGCATTGTATCGCAATGCCCGGTTCGCCGATCGACAGGATGCAGCCGGGGAAGCCCTTGCCGCCAATCCAAACGGTAGCGAATATCGAGAACGACTTCATATCCTGGAGGGCTGAGGCGGCATCGGGTACGACGGCGTAACTTCCACGCGGCACGTTTTGCGTCTTCGGAGCCACCAACTGTTTCGGATCAGCGTCGATCGGCTCGAGCTTAAGACCCGGTCCAGCCGGGTTGGCATCAGCGCAGATCACGCGAACGAAACGCGCGGTTACCGGTTCGGCCAACTGCGAGGCGACGTGAAACCGGATTGTCTCGCCAGGTCGAACGGAGAGCTTATCGGCATAACCAGCGAGTGGTGACATCGATGCCTGTTCCTCAGTTTGCCAGCCAACCGCCGTCGACCACCAAGGTCGTGCCGGTGGAGAAACTGGACGCGTCGCTTGCTAAGTAAAGTGCTGCTTCAGCCACCTCCTCCGGTTTGCCGAAGCGCTGCATGGCGTGACGAACGCGGGAGCCTTCCTTCGCTGCTGCCGGATCGGGCCGACGGCCGAAGCCACGTGCCAGAAGGGGCGTCTCGACTGCTCCCGGTGCGAGCGCATTCACGCGTATACCGTCTGCCGCGTAGTCCAACGCCATCGTTCGGGTAAGGCTGAGGATCGCACCCTTGGCGGCAATATAAGCCGATGATGAGCGCCCACCGGCGATCGCCAGCTGCGACCCGACAGTGATGATCGAGCCCTTCTTTTGCGCCTGCATCGCCGGGATCACCGCGCGCGACCACAGCCACGTGCCACCGATATTGACGTTGATGACGGCATCCCAATCCTCAGGTTCGGTCGTCGTCACTGTTCCGCCGCATGAAAATCCGGCGGCTGTCATGAGGACGTCGATTCGCCCCCAGGCACTGAGGATCGATTGCGCATCTGCCTCCGCCGTGCCCACCTTGCCGACATCACCGATACGCGACATCGCGCTGCCACCGCCCGTTGTGATGAGCCGCACCGTCTCGGCTGCACCCGCTTCGTCGCGATCGACAATGGCAACGCTGGCACCCTCTTTTGCGAACAACAAGGCAGTTGCCCGCCCGATGCCGGACGCACCGCCAGTAATGACTGCAACACGTTCATCGAGCTTCATGAGCGCGCCTCCAGGCTTTTCCAGTGTGACTTCCACCAGGCATCATACCTTGAGACCGACTGCGCCAGCGACGTGCTGGCACTCCAGCCTAGATCGTCAGCGATACGTGCAGCCGAGAGCGGCGCACGATCGGAAGGAGCATGCGGATCGACATTCGGCGTCTCATTCGATGTCGCGAGACGGCAGACGAATCCTGGGCGGAGTTCGGCCAACTCGTTGCCCCAATCGAGGATGCTCCAAGTTTGCCCTGGCGCGACGTTGTAAACGCGATGCTTCGGCGACTTGGCGTCGAGCACGGTGATGACGCCCTCGGCCATATCGGGAGCGTACGTCCAGTCGCGATTGATGGGCCTGGGCAACAGCGCGGTCATGCCGCGCTCTGCTGCCAACATCACCTGCAAATGCGGCGACAGCGTATCGCGCAAGCCGGTGGCATACTCCCACGGCCCGAAAACGGAGCAAAGCCGTACACTGATCACATCGAGATCCCATAGACTGCCGAGACGTTCCCCGACACGCTCGGTCGCAAACTTGCTGATGGCGTAGAGCGTCTGCGGATCCGCTACCGTGGTCTCCTCCAGCAGCGGAAATCGATCACCGGCTGCGCCATAGGCTGCTACCGACGAAAGGTTCACGACGCGTCGCACACCGGCCGCTTTTGCCTGCCGCAAAATGGGTATCAGTGACATCAGGTTGGTATTGAGCACCAGTTCCGGCTCGGCTGCATCGCGCGCCGCATTTGCGGTGACAGCCGTACCGAAGATCACGCCATCGGTACCGGGCTTGATCGTCCGCTCGATCGCGACAGCATCTGTAACATCGCCACGCACCGCTTCGAGTTTGCCGGGATGAAGCTTGAACGCAGCGACCGCCGCCGCTGGAACTTCAGCGCGATCGAACACCACGACATCGCGGCCACGCTTGAGCAACGCCTCTGTTAAGTTAAGACCGGCAAATCCCGCTCCTCCGAAGATGACCGTTTTCAATTGCTCGACCTCGCGAACGGTTTTTGCCGGCGCTTGAAGGCTGCCAGTGCTGCCAGTTGCTCGTCGCGCCAGCGAGATTTCGCCGCGTGCTGCTCGCCAGGCTTTGCCCCCGCGCCCCAGCCGGCGACGATCTTATCGGTGGCTGACTTTTCGTAGACGACGGGTTTTGCCGGGTCGGCCGCGAGGCGCTTGTAGAAACCGGTGTAGCGATCGCAGTAGTCGGCGATGCCGCCGGGCGCATTCAAATCGATCGTCTCGAACGGTCCCATGAACGACCACCGCAGCCCAAGGCCGTGCGCGATTGTCTTGTCCAGATCCTCGGCGCTGACGTACCCGTCCTCGACGAGCCGGAATGCTTCGGCGAGCAACGCCCCCTGCAATCGGTTGAGAATAAAGCCCTCGACTTCGCGCGTCATTGTGATCGGGACCTGACCGATCTCCTCGTAGATGCGGTGTGCGGTCGCCATTGTCTCAGGCGACGTCCACGGCGATGGGCAAAGCTCGACGATCGGAACCAGATGCGGCGGGTTCACCGGATGCGCAACCAGGCAGCGCGCACGCCCCTTCAACCCCTCGGTGTACTTCGATGCGACAATCGCCGACGACGATGACGCGAGGATCGCGTGCGCCGGAGCTGTCACATCAAGCGCGCCGAACAGGGCGATCTTGGCGTCGACCGTTTCTGGCCCGCACTCCTGTACAAGATCGGCGCCATGCGCGGCCTCGGCGAGCGTTGCCACAACCTTGATGCGCTCCAGCGCCGCTGTCACATCATCGACGAGGCCGTGACGCGCTTGATCAGCGAGAGCTTGTTCGATCAGCCCGAGAGCGGCCGACCTGGCAGGTCCGCTCGTATCGGTGATCGCGACGTTCCACCCGGCCCGCGCGAATACCATCGCCCACGCCCGGCCAATCAAGCCCGTCCCAATAACTGCGCATGTCGGCATTCTCATATCTCCGATACACTGTTGTAAGTTCAGCCAGCATGCCGCTGCAACGCGGCAACCAGCCTGTCGGCATCTACCTCGTCATTGTAGGCATGGGGCGCGATCCGCATCCGGCCGAGGCGCGGCGCGACATAAATTTGATCCGCCGCTAGCGCCTTGATCAATCCATCGGAAACCCCGCCCTTGAAACCGATACTGAGGATGTGCGGCGCGCGGTTTTCAGGTTTTGGAATATCCAGGTCCAGTCCATACACGCCGTTGGCAATGCGGTTCGTCAGCATGGATAGTCGAGCAACGAGCGGCTCGGAGCCCCATGCCGCCACCAACTCCATGCCGATAGAGGCCATCTCCATCGAGATGAAATGATCGCGCTCGCCCATGTCGAAGCGGCGGGCGCTCGGTACGTAACGGGTGTCCGCGAGATAGACGTTGGCCTCGGCATTAACGCCCCGGCGCCCGTGAGCCGTTTGTTCCAGCGGCACTCCCTCTTGGTGACGCTTAGCGACGTACATGAAGGCGCGGCCATACGGCCCAAGCGTCCACTTGTAGGTTGGAAACAATACGATGTCGGGATCAAGCGCCCTCACGTCGAGCGCCATGACGCCGACGCCGTGCGTCGCGTCGATCAGGAACTTGGCATCCTGCTTGCGAAGGCTTGCCGCGACCTTCGCAAGATCGATCAAGCCACCATCCGACCAGTGTATCCAAGAGATCGACGCTAGTGCGACCGGTGCCGCCCCGGGGCGCTCGATTGCCGCGAGAACCGCCGTCGTCCAATCGCCATCGAGCGGCACCGCGATGGTATCGATCGTATAGCCACCGGCTTCAGCGCGCGTTTGCCATTCAAGAACCGGCGACGAATGGTCATCTTGCAGCACAAGCACCCTTGCACCTTTTGGCACTGAAAGGATCTTTGCCGCGGCTGCAACGCCATAGCCGATAGATGAGATCAGAGCGACGTCCTCGGGATCGGCACCGATCAGGCCGCTGGCTGCCCGACGGGCCCGCTCGTTTTGGTCATCGGCGAAGGCCCGATCGAGCTTCCATGGCGTGCCTTTACGCGCAACGGCTGCCCGGCCCGCCTCCTGTGTTGCCAGCGGCAACGGGCTCCAGCCGGCTGCGTTGAAATAGGAAACCTCGCGGGGCATAGCGAACAGACCGCGTTGGGAACCGAGCATGGCCGTGATCCTTCATTCGACGAACACTCAGCTTAGGCGGGTTCCGGGGGCCGAGCCAAGCACCGCCGCACGCGCAGGAGAAAACCGTCATTAGGGCTTGACGATTTGACCCGCCGCTGAGGACACTGCCGGTTCGGCAACTGGATGCGCTGACCAATGATTATCGACGGTACTCAATATTGCAACTGGTCGCGGACGATCTTTGAGGAAATGCGGGCTGGTGGGGTGACGGCCGTCCATGTGACCATCGCCTATCACGAAGGTTTTCGCGGGATGGTGCAGGTGATCGCCGGCTGGAACCGGCGCTTCATCGAGCATGTCGATTTGATCGTCCAGGCGCGCACCGCTGCAGATATTGCAAGGGCGGCTGCGTCTGGTCGGACAGCGATTATCTTCGGCACCCAGAACCCATTGCCGATCGAAAGCGATCTGGGTTTGGTCGAGATCCTGCATACACTCGGCGTTCGGTTCATGCAGCTCAGCTACAACAATCAGTCTTTGCTATGTTCAGGCTGGCAGGAGCCGATCGATAGCGGCATCACCCGCTTTGGGCGTGAGGTGATCGCCGAAATGAACCGGCTCGGCATTGTCATCGACATGTCGCATTCGGGCGAGCGCTCGACTCTGGAGGCAATCGACATTTCCGCACGGCCGATCACCGTCAGCCATGCCAACCCGTCGTGGTGGCGCGATACCAAGCGCAACAAATCCGACACAGTAATCCGCTTCCTGGCAAAACGCGGCGGCATGCTCGGATTTTCTCTTTACCCGCATCATCTAAAGAATGGTTCGTTATGTGCACTGGGCGACTTCACCGGCATGGTGCGTGATGTGGCGGATCGCATCGGCACGGACAATATCGGGATCGGTTCGGATCTGTGCCAGGATCAACCGGACGAGGTCGTACAGTGGATGCGCATGGGCCGTTGGACGTTTCCGGCAGCTCACAGTGCCGATGCGCAAGCGACGTTCCCAGAGCAGCCCAGCTGGTTCCGCGATAACCGGGATTTTACGAAGCTGGGCGCTGGTCTTGCCCAAGTTGGGTTTAGTAATAGCGAGGTCGCAGCCATTCTTGGGGAAAACTGGTTTCGCTTCATAAAGGCGTCGTTTGAACCTATGAAGCTCACTTAACGCGCGAAGGGACGAGCATGGCTGATGCATCAACGGTGACGATGAGCGAAGCTGATATCGTAGCTCTTAGCACCCGCGCGCTCATGGCGCACGGCGCGAGCCATTTGCAAGCCGACGCTCTCGCTCATGGAATTGCCGCGGCCGAAGCAGAGGGCTTACGCTCACACGGGCTTATGTACCTCGACATTTACTGCGGGCACCTCGATTGCGGCAAGGTGATCGGATCAGCCGTGCCGAAGGTGTCACGCCCGGCGCCAGGCGTCGTTCGCGTAGATGCCGGCAGCGGTTTCGCTCATGCTGCGATCCTGGCGGGCCGAAAGGATCTGATTGAAGCAACGCGCATGCAAGGGATCGCAACGCTCAATATCCATAACTCTTACAACTGCGGCGTTCTCGGCTATCACACCGGCGTCATTGCAGCACAAGGCTTGGTCGCACTTGGCTTTACCAATGCCCCAGCCTCGATCGCGCCCTGGGGAGCAAAGAAGCCGGTTCTCGGCACCAATCCCTGGTCTCTTGCGGTGCCCGATGGCAAAGGTGGTTCCGCCTTTGTGATCGACCAGAGTGCGAGTGTCGTCGCCAAGAGCGAAGTCATGAAGCGAGCCAAGACAGGCGAGGCGCTGCCGCCGGGATGGGCGTTCGATGCCGACGGTAAGCCGACCACCGACTCTGAGATCGCTCTCAAAGGCACGATGATGCCTTCGGGTGGCTATAAAGGCGTCGGCTCTGCCCTCCTTGTGGAAGTCATGGCGGCGTGCCTGTCGGGTGCTACACCCGGCATTGAAGCATCGACGTTCGGAACCAAGGCTGGTGGACCGCCGAGGACCGGCCAATGCTTCATCGCGATCAATCCCGATGCCACCTCTGGTGGCGAATTCGCGGCGCGGTTGGCAACGATCCTGACGGCTTTGACGAATGAGGAAGGTGCCCGCTTGCCTGGGGCCAAGAAGGCAGCCGCCCGCGCCGCCTCCAGACACGATGGCATCCCGATCGATCGCGGACTATACGATGTTGCGGTCACTCTTGCTGGAGCAAAGGTATGAAAGGCTCAGCCGAGCCTCTGGTTCCATCGATCTCTCCACGTTCGCCTGAAACGGTGATGCGGCTTGCTCGCATGGGGGCCGCGCATCCGACGCGTTTGAGTTTCTTGCGCACACTGCTCCGTCGCGCGACGATCGAGAATTGGCGGATCACTCGGCCAGTCTGGAGCATCGGCACTGATGGCTTCGGCCACGCCGTTTACCGTGTCGACACACCGGCGAGCACGTTGTCCCTCGTCGCCTTCTCGACCTATCTCGCGCCCGAAAACCGAACCGATCGTGTAATCGCTGAAGCGTGGGACTCGAGCTACGTTCTCTATGATGGCGTGCCGGACGCCGCCGAGATCGAACGCTTGCGCAGAGCTGCACCGCGCCAGGAAGCAGCCAGGTACACGCAGCGCGATATGACGCTATCTCGCGCCAACCGAAGTGTGCGGCTGTTCGAGTACATGGTCGAGGCACTGGCGGCTGGCAGGCAGCCGGACGACAGGCTCGTCGACAAAGTCGGCTATCTGATGCGCACGACGGCCGTGTATGGCAACGGCAAGTTCGGCATCGCAGATCGCGAGCAGGTGACCATGCACTCAGCCTTGCGCGGACCCTTTCAGGCCGAGATGCTGACCGTGTGGTTGATCCGCTGCTTCACCGTCGATTTGGTGGAACATTGCGCGCGGACCAAATCGCCCACGACCGCCGTGGCATTGAATCGCGCTATCCGGCGGCGACTCGGGGTCGGCAACGCGACCGGTCTTGGCATGGCGCCATTCCTCGTCAAACATCCAACGCTTATTCATCGGTGGGTCGCCGCGCGCGAGACGGCCCTTGCGCGTGTGCGCAACATCGCCGTCGCGGGCGCCAGTGAGTGGCGGGAGTTCCGGGGCGCATTGCGAAGCGCACAAGGGCTGGTCTCCGTTTGGACAACGGATGAGCCGACCCAGGCTGCGCACACGAAAGTGCTTAGCAAGGATCTTGTGACGCTGGATGCGCACGCCCACCAACTTGAGGCGAAATCGCGCACTGGGCTCTGGGATGCGATCTGGCAATGGGCATCGGCCAACTTGTCGCTCGAGGGCCAGGAGATGACGCTCGCATTACTGCTCGAGCCACATGGCGAACTAATCGACGACCTCGCCGACACGATGACCGCCGACGAAGACGCGACGTTCCGCATTGATGGGCGCACGACATGCGCAGCGTTGCGTGAACTGATCAAGGCAAGATCGTACTGGGCCATGCAGCTCGACTTCTCACAGCCGCCTACACAATCGCGATTCTGGTACGTTTCTGATGAAAAGCTTGAACCGCGCTTGGGCGACCGCTTCGACGAGCCGGGTTCGGAACTTGAGATGCCGCTTGCCACCGCGCGCGATCTGCAAGCGTTGCACAAGGCCTTAGGCCCAATACCGGCCGAAACACATATCGCAACCTTCCTACTCGCGCACCCAGTGCATCGCCACACCGTTCGTCGCCTACAGCAAATCGCGGCCTGCCCTTACGGCGACATCCGCGATAATCTGATCGATGCTGCAATGCGCCCTATCGATCTATTGCGCCTGAAGCTCGCTTTCTTCGGAGCCGATCGATTTGATCCGCGCTCTGACCGGTGGCTTCGAATCACGCTGTTTCGCGACGCGCCGTTCCCTGACGAACTTGATACTGCTGCACGATGATCGATGCTTCACTCAACGAAGTCGAAGCAATCGCCGCGAAAGCCGCGCGCGGCGCCGGTCTCAACTGGGGATTGTGCGAGGACACCGGCAAAGCCGCGCGCTGGCTGGCGCATTGCGGTATCGACTGGAGCGCGAGTTTAGTTGCACTTTTGAACACCCATCATCAGTGCCGTGGCCCCCTCGACACGAACACAGACCGCCGGCTCTCACCGCTTCTCGCAGGTACATATATAGCGGATCTTGGCGTGCCCGAAGCAGTGCTTGCCGACGTCGCCTACCCCGCGTGGCTTTTGCCGTTCGCTAGTCGGGTCGCGGCCCACGGAGGAAATGCGGTTCGCGTACGTTGGGGCGGCCTATCCGTGATCGTCTGGCCGATTGGCTGCGATGTGGCTGACACGCAATCCGAACTTCAAACTCCCGAAGCTGAACAGATTTCGTGCGCGCTCGTCACGCCTGGTAGAATGTCTACGGAGCGTTTTGTTACTCTACCCCATTGTACACGGAGCGCGATCGCCTCTTCCGATTGGCACACGCTCGAAAGACTTGGCGCACGCACTTATGTGCCAGCATCGGCGCGCTCGAGAGCAAAGGGCGCAGGCGCAGGATCGATCGACAACGACTGATATCTACTTACCGCCGCGCGGCGTCAGAAAAGTACGCACGTACCAAAAGTATAAGCTGTAAGGAAGAATGCGCGCTAACTTCAATATACTTACGAGTTGCCAGGGGAACGCGATCTCGAATTTGCCTGCTTGCAAACCGGTAATGATCCGTTTGGCAGCATCGTCCGACTTGATGATGAAAGGCATTGGAAACTTGTTTACTCGGGTCATCGGTGTCTCGACGAAGCCGGGATTGATCACGCTCACCTTGACGCCGCGCGCCGCCAGATCTGGTTTCAGTGTTTCAGCAAGGCTGATCACGGCGGCCTTCGAAGGTGAGTAAGCTGCGGCCTTCGGCAATCCACGGTAGCCGGCAACCGACGACACCAATGCCAAATGTCCGGAGCCCCGTCCGATCAACCGTGGGATAAGCGCATCGAGTGCGTTGATGATGCCAAAGTAGTTCACCGAAATCGAATGGACAGCCATCGGTGCATTGAAGTCCCGGGCGCCCATCGGCTGCCAAATACCAGCATTGAGGAGTGCAAGATCAATCGGACCGATCGTTGCTTCGATCGATCTTACGACCGCTGCCACTGCCGCTCTATCCGTGACATCGAGCGGAAACGCCGTTATGCCCGGTTGTTGGGCGGCCAGCGCTACCAATGCATCGGCCGACCGAGCCGACGCAGCCACTCTCACACCCGATTTCGCTAGATGCAAAGCAACGTCGCGCCCGATCCCGGAACTTGCCCCGGTGATCCACACGACCCGCCAGGGGCACTGTGGGGCCAAGCGATCAAAATCCCGTCAGGGGTTGGACTAGGCGTGCGATCCAGCTCTTGAAACGCGCCTGCCTTTCGCTTGCGATGACACAAATGCAACCGAGTTCCTCATCTGCGATCGGGCGATGTTCGAAATCGCTATCGAGATCGGCCACGTCACCGGGTTCGAAAGTGCCGAATTCGTCCCGGTAGCGCCCGCGTAAGATTAGCGTCAACTCGGTGCCACCGTGCCCGTGCTCTGGCATGGCACAGCCCGGCCCCACGCGAAGCAGGCGCAGATCACCTTTCCGGTTCTGCGTGGGCAAAGCGACGTTCCAGACACCGATACCAAGGCGCTTCCAACGCACATCGTCGATCCGCGGACCCACCAAATGGCGCAATGGCACCGGAATATCGCCATCGTTTTCCGCCTCTGGCTGAGCCACGGCCACATCGGCTTCCATCGCGCGCAACGCCATTTGTGGTATTGGTCGCGACAACGAAGCGGGCTCCAGCGTGCTCAACAGGACTAAACCGACGCGCTCCATCACGCGCACCTCCCGCGCGCAGCGAGGGCACATAGCCAGATGCGCGCAAACGACCGCTGACAAAGGCTCAGCGAGATTGCCGGCTGCGTAGAACATCAGCGTCGAGTCGTCCGGGTGGTGCGAGATCTTCATTTATTTCAAATCCTCAACCGACTCGCGGATTTTTTGGTAAGCAAGCCGCATGCGCGATTTGACCGTTCCCAGCGGTACCTTCAGCCGGTCGGCGATTTCGCTATGAGACAGCCCTTCGAGATACGCCAAATGGACGACGTCTGCCTGTTCCGCAGGCAGTCCCGCCAGCACTGTCTGAACCCGGCTCTGGCGCTCACGCTCAACGACCACTTCGTCGGGTGCTAAGTCCTCCGAAACCTCTTCGTCACGTCCTTCGGGCAGTTCCTGCCATGGCACCTCGCGCCGCAGCCGGTCGATGCGCAGATTGCGCGCAATCGTGAATATCCAGGTGCTGGCGGTTCCTTTGTCGCTCGAATAAAGCCGGGCTTTGCGCCAAACCATCAGCAGGGTTTCCTGCGCAAGCTCCTCAGCCGTCGTTGGATCCGCACCCTGCCGCATCATGTAAGATTTCACACGAGGTGCAAACATCTGAAAAAGCTCACGAAACGCCAAAGCATCTGCGCGCGAAGCCACACGGTTTATTAGTTCAGCCATCCACCCGCGATCCAGATTGTACGGGGCGACCCAATGCGGCTGCCCTAATCGCGCAGTGTTGAATATTATCGGCAGTAATTCAATCATGCAGCAGGTACGCGCCGCATGCTGAGCTAGATCAAACCATGACCGTCGATTGGGCTGCCCACGCGTCACAATTGTCCAGTCGTGCGCATCATCAAACGATTCGACTCGATCGCTGGTGGCGCGCGCGACAGAAAATGGTTACGAGACAGCATGCAAATTTCGCTATTCGAGATCGCCTTATTGTTGGCTGCAGCTGCCATTGCGGCGCCCGTCGCGCAATGGCTGAAGGTTGGCAGTGTCTTGGGCTACCTGATGGCTGGCATCGCCCTTGGACCGTTCGGGGCCGGCAAGGTGTTTTCTGTCTACGAGGCCAAAGAGATCCTCCACATCGCCGAGTTCGGCGTGATCCTGTTGCTGTTCTTGATTGGTTTAGAGCTGCGGCCCAAGCGCCTATGGGCCATGCGATTCTCCATCTTCGGGCTGGGCGGCGCCCAAGTCATACTGACGGCGACGCTGATCGCAGTATCTGCGATGGCGGCCGGCATCGGAGCCCAACCTGCAATCTTTATCGGCTTTGCTCTCTCCCTGTCGTCGACGGCATTCGCGCTACAGGTCCTGGAAGAAAAGGGCGAACTCACCGCCCGCCACGGACGATCGGCGTTTGCCGTGCTGCTATTTCAGGATCTCGCCGCCATCCCACTCATCGCTCTCGCCCCTTTGTTTGCGGTCTCACAAGTCTCGACGGCGGCTGCCATGGATTTCACGAAGGCAGCGCAAGCCATCGCCGCGATTGCTGGCGTCATCGTGATGGGCCGTTTCGCCCTCGACCACCTTTTCAACTTCGTTGCGCGAGCCCAGGTCAAGGAGGCGATGACGGCAACCGCGCTGCTTGTCGTCATCTTGGTATCGGCTGCGATGCAACAGGCCGGACTTCCAGCGTCCCTGGGAGCCTTCCTCGCGGGCGCCTTGTTGGCTGAATCCTCCTATCGCCATCAGCTCGAGGCCGACTTAAAGCCCTTCGAGGGTCTGTTGCTCGGACTCTTCTTCACCGCGATCGGCATGTCGCTCAACCTCAACCTGCTTGTCGAGCGACCCTGGATTATCGCGGCGCTGGTCGGCGGCCTGATTACACTGAAGGCAAGTGTATTGTTCGGCCTTGGACTATGGCAAAACCTCGGCTCCTGGGGGGCGAAACGGCTCGCGATCTCGATCAGTCAGGGGGGTGAGTTCGCGTTCGTGCTGTTCGGCGTCGGTGCCGCGTCCAGCGTTCTCGCCAGCGAGCAAACTGAACTCTTGTCCGTGGTGGTAACACTCTCGATGGCCGCAACGCCGCTGTTGCTGCTGCTCGATGATTGGGCGGGCAAGCCAAAATCCACAGCGATTGCCGCCTACGAATTGCCACCCGGCAAAGAGGGTCATATCATCATAGCGGGGTTCGGCCGCTTCGGGCAGATCACCGCTCGCATCCTACGTGCGAAACACTTGCCATTCACCGCCCTCGATATCAGCGCCGAGCAGGTCGACTTCGTGAAGAAGTTTGGCTCGAAGGTGTTCTACGGCGACGCTAGCCGCGCCGATATTCTGGCGGCAGCCGGCGCCGATAAGGCACGAGCATTTCTGTTGGCGATCGACAACGTCGAAGCGTCCATGCGCACAGCGGAGGTTTTGAAGCAGCATTACCCGCAATTGCCGATTTATGCGCGTGCGCGCAATCGCACACACGCCCACCGTTTGCTCGACCTCGGCGTCAAAGTCGTGCACCGCGAAACGTTCGGTTCGGCAATCGAGATGGCGGGGGATGTCTTGAGAGGGCTCGGTCAGCCGGAGCGCGAAGTGAAAAGCGCCATGGCGATGTTCCGGGCCCACGACGAACGTCGGTTGGTCGAAGATTACAAGCATTATACGGACAAGCAGAAGTTGCAGGAGCGCGCCCGGTCGGATACGCAAATGCTGGAGCAGTTGTTCGACGAGGACGCGGCCGATCAGGCTACCGCCGAGGGGCTTGCCTCACCTTTGCCAACTGCGCGGCCAATTATCCAGCCGCCGCTTGGCGTCGTGACGAAACCAACGGCCCAATCGCTTAAGGAACCCGCGCCATGAGCCGCATCATTTGCATCGGCCATGCAGCACTCGACCGGTTGTACCGCATCGAAGCCTTCCCGCCGATGCCCACGAAAGTGCGCGCTATCGAGCACATCGAGAGTGGTGGCGGTATGGCCGCCAATGCCTCGGCCACGATTGCCCGTCTCGGCGGCAAGGTCGAGCTTTGGAGCCGGATCGGAGAAGACGACGCCGGCGTCAAGATCCGAACAGGTCTTAAAGCCTACGGTGTCGATGCGCGCTATGTGCAGATGTTCGACGAAGGCCGATCATCAACGTCGGCAATCATCGTCGACGATGCTGGCGAGCGCCTGATCGTCGGCAATCGCGATACGAGCATGCCCTCGGGCACCAGCTGGCTGCCACTGGAGCGCATCTCCAAGGCATCGGCCGTCTTGGCCGACGTGCGTTGGTTGGAAGGACTACGGGCAGCCTTCACACAAGCCCGATCGTGTGGTGTTGCGACCGTCCTCGATGCGGACCTTGGTGCGCGCGAAGCGTTGGGCGAAATTCTGCTGCTCACCGACTACGCGATTTTCTCCGATGCGGCGCTCAAGGACTACGCGCCGAGCCTCGATGCGGCAGCAGCATTGGTTCGGGTGCGGGAAATGGGACCTCGCCACGCCGGCGTCACGCTTGGCGCCCGTGGTTACCTGTGGGACGACGGAGCCGGTCCCCGGCAGATCCCGGGTTTCAAGGTCGATGTGGTCGATACGACAGGAGCGGGCGATGCGTTCCACGGAGCATTCACGCTGGCGCTTGTCGAAGGTCACGAAACGTCGGTTTGTGCCCGCTTTGCCTGTGCCGCTGCAGCGATGAAATGCACCCGCCTAGGCAGCCGTGCCGGCTTGCCAAAGCGGCGTGAGCTGGAAGCCTTTCTCAGCGCCAACCCGGAACCTCGGGCCACAGCTTAGCTGCCCCTGCCACGCAACATGCGGAATATCCGGCCATCGATAATGATGAGTGCGAGCATGATCACGGCCCCGCCGACGATCTCACGCAGTGCCAGTCGCTCGCCGAGATAGAGAGCGCCACCGATGATCGGCGTGATCGGCAACAGCAGAGTGACCAGCATGGCGTTGGTCGCGCCCGCAACGGTGAACAGCCGGAAGTAGCTGATCGCTGCCAACGCCGAGCCAAAAACACCGGTGCAGACAACGGCAATCCAGACTTCGGTAGAAGGCATCGGCAACGTCCACGGCCGATCAATGTAGAGCGACAACGGCAGCGATAACAAAGCGCCACTCGTCATGATGCTGGCTGCGATCACCAGCGGCGGCATGCCGCTGAACCGCTTGGCGTAGATGCTGCCGATCGCATACAGGAGCGATGCCGCAACCAGCATGAGTTTAGCGACAAACGACGCAGAGGCGCCGGCCCAGGCATCGAAACCCACTACGATCGCCACGCCGACGATACCGACCAAGACGCCGGCGAGCTTGTTGGCTGTGAGCCGCTCGTCTTGCGTAAATGCATGGGCGAGTAGTATCGTGAACAGCGGTGTCGTGGCGGTCAGGACCGCAGCCAGCCCGCTTGTCGTGCCCATCTGTCCTTGCAGCACGAGTAAATAAGGCCCGATGTTGCTCAGCATCGTCATGACGAAAAATGCGCGCCACGTCGACCAGCCGCGGGGTAGAGACAATCCGTACAACCGCAGTACGGTCTGCAGGAACAAGGAAGCGATGACGAGGCGCACAAGTGTGATCGTCAGGTGCGGCAATTCCTTGATCGCGACCGCGTTAAAAACGTAGGCGCTGCCCCACAGCATGGCGCACAAGCACAGCATCAACCATTCTTGCCAACCCATCGTCAGGGTTATTGGCTTACGCTCGGCGATGGCCATGTCAGTGTCTGGCCCTTACATTCGCGAGGCACCACGCAACCCCGCCCGTTGCGGTTGTCGAAGCCGGCTCAGTTGTCCGCACCCTCGGGTGTGTTAGGAGTCGTTGCATGAGCCGGACTTAATCCGCTAGCACTAGCCACAGCAATCGAAACAGCACCAATGGATGGCGTAACAGCCGTGCAGGGTGCGCATGTCATAAACCGTTCGAGCGACAACGAGACCTGATCGCCATGCCGCAGTTCGCCTCCGACAACAATGCCGGCATGTGCCCGGCCGCACTCGCGGCGTTGATCGCAGCAAATGCCAGCGGTCATGCTTCGGGCTATGGCGACGATCACTATACGACGCTGGCCTGTGATCTCGTCCGCGACGTATTCGAGTCGAAGCCGCAGGTGTTCTTCGTCTTCAACGGCACCGCCGCCAATGCACTGGCGCTGGCGCAGGTCACAAAGTCCTACAACGCGGTAATCACGCACGGATTTTCGCACATCGAGATGGACGAGGCCGGCGCGCCGGAGTTTTTTTCGGGCGGCGCCAAGCTCATGCTGGCAAATACGCCCGAGGCGAAGTTGACTCCGTCGGCAGTCGAGAAGCTCGCCGCCAAGCACAGTGGCATTCATCACGTGAAGGCGGCTGTCCTATCGCTCACACAGGCGACGGAGTTGGGCACCGTTTATACGGTCGATGAGGTGAGGGCTTTGACAGCCGTTGCCCGCGCCCATGGCCTAAAAGTGCACATGGACGGCACAAGGCTCGCGAACGCCATCGCATATCTTGGATGCTCGCCTGCTGAAATCACCTGGAAAGCCGGTATCGACGTCTTATGTCTCGGTGGCGTCAAGAATGGTCTGGGCGCTGGCGAAGCAGTCGTTTTCTTCGACACAGCTCTAGCGCACGAATTCGAATGGCGCGTCAAACAGGCGGGCCAGCTGAATTCGAAAATGCGGCTAGTGACGGCACCCTGGGCAGCACTGCTCCAAAACAATGTATGGCTCGACAATGCTCGTCACGCTAATCGCATGGCCATTCGATTGGCCGGGCACATCGCCAAGGTGCCTGGTGTCGCCTTGATGGAGAAAGTCGAAGCCAACGCCGTCTTCGCCGACATCCCGGTTGCATTGCAGGCAGCGACGCGAGCAAAGGGCTGGCGCTTCTACACATTCCTCGGTGAGACCGGTTGCCGCCTGATGTGCGCATGGGACACTACGCCAGACGTGGTCGACCGGTTTGCGCGCGATCTGTCTTTGGCGGCGCAGTAGCGCCGATCCGTCAGGCTGCGGCCCGGCTTAGAAACGCTCGTCCATCGATCACCAGCAGGGAAAGCCCGACGATAGCCGTGCCCAAAAAGTGTCGCATCTGCAATGTTTCTGCGAGCCACCATGCGCCCATTGGAATTGCAAATGCCGGGATGAGCAATGTCACCAACATGACGTTCATGGTTCCCGATACAGCCATGATCCGGAAAAACACGACGTAAGCGAGCGCCGTCGATAAAACTGCTAGTGCGACTATCGCGCCTATTGTTTCGAAGGACGGCATCGGCAGCGTCCATGGCCGGTCGACCAGAGCCGCGAACGGCAACAGCATAGCGGTTGAGCACAACAGTTGCGCGGCCGAGGTCACAAGAGGAGGATGATTTCGAAACTTCCTGCCCCACCATCCTGAACATCCATACGAAAGTGCGGCTCCCAAAAGACAAAGCATTCCAAGGAGATTGGATGTCCGTCCAAAGATGGCTTCCGGTCCGACTAGAACTGCAACGCCGATGATCCCCAATAGCACGCCGAGGAGCTTGTTCGCTCTCAACGGCTCGCCACCAATCATGTAGGCGACCAGCAACGCGAACACCGGCGTCGTGGCATTGAGAACCGAAGCCAGGCCGCTTGCAATCTCCCTTTGCCCCGTCACGATCAGCGAAAACGGGATCACGTTATTCAAGATCGCCATTACAAAAAATGGCTGCCAGGCGGT
The DNA here is from genome assembly GCA_031374115.1 of Hyphomicrobiaceae bacterium. Classification (GTDB taxonomy): domain Bacteria; phylum Pseudomonadota; class Alphaproteobacteria; order Rhizobiales; family Hyphomicrobiaceae; genus JAKFWF01. Next base: position 19,029 of record JANMNO010000071.1, read on the forward strand.
TAGCGTCGATGGCAAGCGATGCCCGAGACTGTAAGCGAGTGGCACGAGAAGAGCCGCGGCAAGCGCTACTCGCACTAAGACGATCGTCAGCGACGGCAATTCTTTGACGGCGATTCCGACAAACATGAACGAGCCACCCCAGAGCACCGCGAGAAGCAGCAACAATCCCCATTGGGAGAGCGACATAGGCATGGCGATCGGCTTCATTCGAGCGGCTGACCTTCGATGGCGGCATGCAATCGCTATCTCACCTGTGAGGCGAGCGGCGACCCGAATGATGCTCGCACAGCCTAGCGCAAAACGGGCAGCCCTGGAGCTGCCCGTGCGGAACGCCACGTGTTGAAAATCTTGGAAGTTACTCTTTAGAGATCATCGTCTTCAGATCCGAAGCAACCGCCGCTGCTTCTGTGAACTGTCGCGCGTCGCAATAACTTTCCATCTTCATCAGCATTTCTTCGACCTTATCGAGCTCTTCGTTTGGCAGGCTTTTGTTCTCTGCCGCTTGTGCAATATCGAAGGCTAACTTCAGGCAGTCTTCGGCGCTCGCTGGCGCCTCCGCCAGAACGGCAGAGGTCGTAAAGAATGCCAAAACCGCTGTCGCGATGAAAGGTTTGCTCATGGCCGGGTGTCCTTCTTGAATTTCGCGGGGGCGACCGAAAACGCGCCATTTAACTCACGTCTTACGCCATGCTGATGACGTTTGAATATGGCGCCACAACGACTGAAACAAACCCCTATCGCGCACTCTCCCCGATCAACGTTCTAATGTTCACAAAGTTGTGATGCCGGCCCTGCCCAGATGAAAAAATTTTGTCATGATGCGGCTGAGAGCATGATCGAAATCGCGGTAGTGTTCGATGACTTCCGTAGCTCCCAGGTCAACGGCTGGAACATCGGTGTATCCAAATGTGACCGCAATCGAGGGGATCCCAGCGGATCGTGCAGTAGAGATATCGGTGTCGCTATCGCCTACCATGATCGATCGTTGAGGGTTACCACCTGCCATCTTGATCGCACCGAGCAGATGATCCGGATGCGGCTTACAGACCGCGAACGTATCCCGGCCAGCAATTGCCGCGAAATGTTCGCGCATGTCGAGTGCGGCAAGCAGTTCCTCCGAGAGATACGCGCGCTTGTTCGTGCAAACGACGAGGCGAGCACCGCGCGCACGGCAGTTTTTCAGCACCGCCAGGACACTTGGGAAAGGGCGGCTGTGCACGGCAATGTTGGCTTCGTAGTGAGCGAGGAAGTGAGCTAGCAAAGCGTCAATCTCGGCCGGAGTTCGGCGTGCGCCCTGGACCTCGATGCCTTTTACGATCATAGCGCGCGCGCCGAAGCTGATTTGGTCCCGGATCAGCTGCGGAGGAACGGCATCGAGCCCCTCGCGCAGCAAAACATGATTTGCCGCCGCAGTGAGATCCGGTGCCGTCTCGACGAGCGTGCCATCTAGATCGAAGGCGATTGTCAGTCCTTGTAACATGGTGCCGCTTACGCCCGTTTCCGTTTGATTTTCGAGCCGTGCACCAGGACTGCAATGGCTTCCAGGTGGTTGGAATAGAGAAACTGATCAATCGGTAACAGGCTTTGCAGTTCGTAGCCCCCGTCTAACAGAATTGCGACGTCCCGCGCCAATGTCGCGGGGTTGCACGACACCGCGACGACCGTACCAACCTTGGACTTCGCCAATGACTGGGCTTGCGCTTCGGCGCCAGCGCGCGGCGGATCGAAGACGACCGCGTCGACATCTTCCAGTTCCTTGCGTGACAAAGGCTCACGCATGAGGTCCCGTTGCCGGGTTTCAATCGGCTTCAACCCCTGCGTGTTGCGCGCGGCGGTGTAGAGCGCGGCCAGCGCCTTTGCATCGTTGTCGATCGCGAGAATCGTTGCTGTTCGGCTGAGTGGCAAAGCAAATGTGCCGAGACCCGAGAACAAGTCACACACGCGCTTGGCTTTGCCAACCGCCGCGACGACGCGTTCGATCATGATGGCTTCGGCAAGTGCAGCGGCTTGAAGAAACACGCCAGGTGGCGGTAAGACCTTTGCCGCGCCAACGGTCAGATAGGGTTCCGAGCGCGTGATAATCGGGTCTCCATCGACTGAAACGCGCAAGATGCGAGTGTTGGCCAATAGGCTGGCGAGGGCACTTCGATCAGCGGCACCGATCTCTTGCTTGGCGCCCTCGAAACCAACATCTATACCGCTGTCGGTTTTTGTCACGATCACACGCACTTGCTCACGGCGGGGCAGCAAACGCGCAGCAAGCTGCCGGAGCACCGGTAGCGCCTCGACGATGATTGGATCGGCAATAATGCAATCGGTGATCGTGACGAGGCGGTCGCTGCCGCGTTCATGGAAACCGAGCGCCACGCCGGACGGCAGCCACATTGCCGTCATGACGAGGCGGCGGCGCGTTCCTGGCAAGATCGGCGCCAGCGGCTCGACAATCGCGTTGATATCAGCATGCTGAAATGCATCGACGAGGATCTGACGCTTCCACTTGAGGTAAAGCTCGCCGGACATGTGCTGCGCGACGCACCCGCCGCAGACGCCAAAGTGCGGGCAGGGCGGTGTACGTCGGTCGGAACTGGGCTCGCTGACCAGCTTAAAGGCGCCGCCCGCTCGGGCCCAGCGCTCGCCAGCCAACGCGAAAGGCACATAGGCACGACCGGCAGGAGCATTTCCGATGCCGTCGCCTTGGTGGCCGAGTACCGTGATATCGAACGTATCGCCGTCAGCCACTGAAAGTCGCCCCAATTAAAAATTCAGCGTTGCCCGATCCGCCAAGAATCGGGGATGGAACTATGCCCTTGACAGACCATCCGCTGCGCGCGTCGATCCAAGTTTCCACGAAACGAACAGCCCGCTGTTGGACGACGGGATCGCGAACGATGCCGCCGCGCCCCACGTACTTCCGTCCGGCTTCGAATTGCGGTTTGATCAGAGCAACCAACCAAGCACCGGGCGCCGCCAGCGCCAGTGCAGCTGGTAACGCTTTTGTCACCGAAATGAAACTGACATCAGCAACGATCGCTTCAATCGCGTCGGGCACGATCAACGGGTCGAGGTCGCGCGCATCGAGGCCTTCGAGGGTAATTACATGGGGATCGCCCGTCAACGCAGCGCGCAACTGCCCGCGTCCCACATCGATTGCATAGACCCGTCCCGCCCCACGTTCGATCAGGACCTGCGTAAAGCCACCGGTCGATGCGCCGACATCAAGTGCGATGCGGCCGGTTGCCGAAAACCCGAATGCATCGAGCGCCGCAACCAGCTTTTCCGCACCCCGCGATACATAGCTCGGCGCATGATGGTCGAGCACGACCCGCTGTGTTGCAGCAACACCGGTACTGACTTTGAGGCAAGCTTGTCCGTCGACGCTGACAAAGCCGCGCTGGATCATATCGCGCGCGCGGGCTCTGGACGGTACCAGCCCCCTCGCAACCATGATTTGATCCAATCGTTCTCGTTTGTTCAATCGAAGCGCCTACGCTGAGATTGCTCAGCATGACGTTGCGAGCAGCCAATTTTAGAGCATACATCAGGTGATTGCTGCGACCTATCGCGGGGTCTCTTGATCAGCCTAGCCTTTTTCAGGCGATCGGTAGATGAAACTTCTTTTGTGCCTGTGCGTACCTTTAAGACCTTTAATGCTGATCAGCAGCAAAACCGGAGGTTTCCCATGAATAGACGCGACAATTTGAAATTTATGATCGGCGCGACGGCCTTGGCAGCATCGCCGAAGATCTTCGTTTCAAGCGCAAGCGCACAAGCGGCGACGGGGCAATTCGCACTGCCCCCATTGGGATACGCCTACGAGGCGCTGGAGCCTCACATTGACACTGCGACGATGAATTTTCATCACAAGAACCATCACAACGCATTCATTACCAACCTCAATGGTCTGGTCGATAAAGTTCCCGAACTCAAGTCAAAGCCGATCGAGGAAATGTTGATGAACCTCTCGGTTATTTCGGAAGCGGTTCGCACCCCCGTCCGCAACAATCTAGGCGGCCACTGGAATCACACGTTCTTTTGGGACTTGATGACACCTGGCGGCGCCAAGGCACCGGCCGGCAATCTTAAGGCCGCCATAGATAGTACACTGGGCGGCCAGGATAAGATGATGGAGGCGGTTGCCCAGGCGGCGATGACGCGCTTCGGCTCGGGCTGGGCTTGGCTGGTCGTCAACAAGGACAAGAAGCTTGCTGTCATCAACACGCCATACCAAGACACCCCGCACATGGACACCGGCGCCAAGCCCGTGATCGGCATCGACGTGTGGGAGCACGCATACTATTTAAAGCATCAGTACAAGCGTGCCGAGTACGTCAAGGCTTGGTGGAACGTCGTTAACTGGGATAAAGCGCAAGCCAACTTCGCGAAGGCAACCGCCTAAAGTTGAGCGCTTACTTCATCGCGACAACGCGGCCGCGGGGTTATTCATCTCGCGTGCCGCAGCAAGCTTGACGGTCGCAGTTCTACTCACAATAATTCGAACGCGAGCGCTCGGCCATGTCCAAGTGGAAGTGGTTCTTGTGCGCAAGATTTGTTTCGGGCCCTAGGGTCGTCCCGAAAATTCTGCACGCCGCAGTATGTATCTCGCGCAGGAACCGCGCCTTCCGGCTCTGCGATACGGCATCGACATGCAGCATCGCCGGTGCCGCGCCCACTGGCGCTGGTGTCGCCTTTCCGCTCGCAGCTTTGTCGGTTGATTTAGGTCCACCGAGATGGCTCGGGCGGGTGAGGCCATATTCGGTGCGCCCTTCGGTCGAAGGTCCTGCACCTGGCAGACGGTTAGCTAGTCCCGGCACGCCCTCGATGATCGTACCTAAGCGTGGCACTTCACTGCTCGGCGCAATCGGTGGAACGGCGGTCCCCGATTTCACTTTAGACGCTGCGGCAACTTTTTCGGCTGCAGCTTTGTCAGCAGCGGCCTTGTCGGCAGCGGCCTTGTCGGCTGCAACCTTGGCCGCGGCTTGCGCCGCAGCGATTTGCGCCCTGATCTCGAAGCCCGTCGGTCCCCAATCGGCCAATACCTTGGTTTGGTGAGTGTCGGCCATCGCGAACCCACCAATGTCGACCGCGTTCGCCTTACCATGCTCGCTCAAAAGACCGCGTTTGCGTCCGTAAGCGTTGCGGCATGAATAGGAACTCATCGTCTGCAAGCCGACCACTGCTGAACCCAAGTGCTTCTTGGCCAGCGGTTGAACGTCTTCCGCCATCCACTTGTGCAGGGCCGCTACCATATCGCAGGTCATTGACGCTGGCGGCGACAATGATACCTGCGGATTTTTCCCCACGCTGATCAGCTGCACCGGAGCCGGCGCGCCACACGCGCCCACCTTGATGGGCGGCTCTTCGGCGACCACGACATCGAGACCTTTAAGCAGAATCGCACACCGAGCCTTGGCGCTCGCGATCTCCTCCGGGGTGAACACGTCGGGAGCGGGCGAACTACTTTCGGCTTTGCCGGCCGGAAGCACTTGCGGCCATTCTGCCGGTGCTTTGGTGGCAACGTCAGGTACGGCCACGGAAGCCGCGGGTGCGGGTATTTCCGGCTGGGCAGGTGCCGAAGTTCTCAACGACGGTTGCGCAAATGAGCGGTTCGACGCCTGCTCGGGCTGCGATGATTTGACGGCCGAAGGCGATACCAGCGCGATCAAACCGATCGCGGCTAGCGAGCCTCGCGCTACGTTCCAAATGCGTTTATGCCAGTTAGAGCCAGCTATCATGCGCAGTTTCCTGTGAACTCGACACTGAAACGACTTGACCTTTGAATGCGATCAAACCGGCATCGCGAATCACGCGCACTGATGATCGCCCTGTTTCGACTTGGTGTATAGACCGAATGTGGTGCAGACAAGCGCACCCTGACGCAGGTTGTGCATGGCCTTGGGAAAGACTGTTGAGTACGCAGATGGGTAACCGATGATCCCAATTCAATCGCTCCTTGCCCACCCGGAGAGGGCCAAACCTGCGCATGTCAAGTCGAGCGCCAACTCCGCGCTTCGCATCATAACGCTCGATCGGCCGAACGCACGCAATGCGATCGATCCCACGATGACATCGACGCTTGCCACAACCATCGCTCAAGTGGCGCGCGACCCTGACGCCTATGCGATCGTTCTCCGTTCGGGAACTCCGGGTATGTTTTGCGCCGGCGGGGACGTTCGCGAGATGGCGCATCTGGCCGCCACTGAACCTGACGCTGCCCGGCACGCGCTCGCCGCAGAGTATCAGCTGGTTTGGCTTTTGGAATGCTTTTCAAAACCAGTTGTATCGCTAATCGATGGCGCGGTCATGGGGGCTGGCGCCGGCATGACGCTGGTCAACACCCATCGCGTAGCGGGCGAACGGTACGCGTTTGCGATGCCGGAAGTCCGACTTGGCTTTTTTCCCGACGACGGCGTCGCAAGCGTCCTTGGCCGCATGCCGGGCGAAATTGGAGTCTTTTTGGGATTGACCGGTCGCTCAATCGGTCGCGACGATGCCTATGCACTCGGTCTTGTTACCCACTGCATCGACGCGCGTCATTTCCCCGATTTAGAACGCGGGCTCGCGGATGCGGAGCCAGTGGATCCACTTCTCGACGGGCTTCACATCGCCCCGCAGGCGAGCCCACTCGAGGCGCACAAAGAGCAGATCGCACATTGTTTTTCAGCCCCGACGGTGCCCGAGATTTTGGCGCGCTTGTCAAGCCTGCGCGATCGACGGGGCCGCGATCCGAAAGCTGCGTGGGTGCAAAACGTGCTGGACGATCTGGCGCGCGCTTGTCCGCTCGCACTCGCGATTGCCCTGCGCCACATTCGGGATTCTCGATCGATGGATTTGCGGCAGACGCTCACGCTCGACTACCGCCTCGGTCGCCGGCTGATCGGTTCGCACAACTTTCAGGAGGGCGTTAGAGCACTTATGATTGACAAAAACCGGGCACCTGTGTGGCGCCCAACGACGTCCGGCGACATCACCACAACGCAGATCGAAAACCTGTTTCAAACAGATCCGGCACATGAGTTGAATTTACTGACACGCTTCGAGATGCAAGGAGCCCGCGTGTAATAGATCAATGATCATCGCTCGAATTCTGAGCGTATGCTTAACAATCCCTTCTGTGAACCACGGGGAACTATTCTTTTACTATGTGTATTATCGCAACTTTTACAACATACCTGTAGCTTGTCCCTTAACCCGCACATCGGGATCCTCGAAACAATTCGAGGCGAATATACAGGCTAGGCAAGAGGCAGTGACATGGCTTTAGCGTTGGATCTAACGCGACATCGCGCTCCGATTTCGGACACGACGTTCAAGAATGAATATCTGCAAGCGTTGCGCTTGATCGAGCGGTTACATCGCCTCCTTCTCGACGTGATCAAGAGCGAGTTCGACCGCTTCGGCGGGGCTGATCTCAATAGCGTCCAAGCATTGCTATTGTATAACATCGGCGATAGCGAGTTGACTGCCGGTGAACTCAAGACACGCGGTTATTATCTGGGGTCGAACGTTTCGTATAACTTGAAGAAACTCGTCGACATGGGGTACATCCATTACAAGCGGTCCGAAACCGACAAGCGTTCGGTGCGCGTCAGCCTTACTCAAAAAGGGCTTGATGCCTGCGACGTCGTGCAGAAATTGTATCAGCGTCAGTTGGGCTCGGTCGAAGCGGTGGCGCAAATCTCCAATGACGAACTAAGCACCGTCAACAAGTCCCTGATGCGCCTGGAGCGCTATTGGACGGATCAGATCCGCTATCAACTCTGACATCCAAACCTTCGTTGTTTTTTATGCAGTCGAGCGGGGCGCCAGAGCAATCTGGAGCCCCGTTTGATTTTTTGTGGCCCCGCTGCACCAGGTAAGATTAGGATTCGGCTGACTGAATGTTCTTGCTTCCCGGCGAACCACAAATACCGCATTCACTCAAAGTCTAAACGCCGTGTAGTCCCCCTTTCGACATTCGGCTTCGGCCGCGGCGATCCTTGTGCCGATCTAGCGCTGTGCTTTGTTTTTCGTTAACCTCACGCACTTATTGGTGGGGCTTGCAGAATTACTACGATCGCCGGACATGGCGCGGGAGTGTCGCACGTGAGCAAGTCGCCCATCACGCTTTCTTTGAGAACGGTTGGCTGTCTCGCAACGCTAATGCTGGTACAGAGCATTGGCGCGACGGCAAACGATCCGCAAGGTGGCTGGATGCGTTTTCCCGGCCAGACCAATGCCAGCACGGCGAGCCCCGACTTCGACCGCTCGTTCGTCAAGGAGTGGGAGGCCAATCCCCCCAAAGGCTTCCCCACGCTCTCGGTGGCCAACATCGAGCCAATGAAAGTTGCGATCAAACGCTATGCCGATATTGCGGAGCGCGGCGGATGGCAGCCGTTGCCCGAAGTGCAGTTATCTCCCGGCATGACAGGGCCTGCTGTCGGTATTTTGCGTATACGGCTCCTATCGTCGGGTGATTTAAAAGAAACGTCGCTCTCGGATTATTTCGACTTCTATGTCGAGAAAGCAGTAAAGCGTTTCCAGGCGTCGAACGGACTGACACCGACGGGTGTGCTCGATAAGCGCACTATCGCCGCGCTCAATGTCCCCGCGGCCGCCCGGCTTCGGCAACTGCGCGCAAACCTCGGTCGCTTGCAGGAGTTCGCTCGTCAGACCGGCAAGAAGTATGTTGTCGTAAACATTCCATCGGCGCAAATCGAAGCGGTCGAGAACGATCGCGTGGTTTCGCGGCATTCCGGCGTCGTTGGCAAGATAGACCGGCAGACCCCGTTGCTGCGCTCGGCGATCCACGAGATGAATTTCAACCCAGTTTGGACGCTGCCGCCGACGGTGATCGACAAAGACCTGATCCCCAAGGGGCAGGACATGCAAAAGCGCAGCCAGGATGTGCTCGCGAAATTCGGCATCGACGCCTACGACGGCAACGGCAAAAAGCTCGAATCATCGAAGATTAACTGGTCGAGCGGGGCCGCCAAAAACCTGATGTTCAAGCAGCAGCCTGGCAAGGACAATCCGCTTGGCTTCTTGAAGATCAACTTCCACAACAACCACTCGGTCTACATGCACGACACACCTTCGGAAACGATGTTCGGACGCAACTTCCGCGCTGCCTCTTCCGGTTGCGTGCGCGTGCAGGGGATCGAGCATCTGGCAGCTTGGCTGCTCGCCGACAACGGTTATACGCCCGAGCGGATCGAAGGCATCAAGAAGACAGGGGAGCGCCAGAACGTAACGCTGAAACGTCCAATACCGCTATATTTCGTCTACATCACCGCTTGGGCGACCGAAGATGGCATCGTCAATTTCCGCCGCGACCTCTACCAGAAGGATGGCGTGGGCGCGGTCGCCGGAGCCTACTGAGGACGAGCTGAATTGCGTCTCGCGATCCTAGCCGACATCCACGGCAACTTAGCAGCGCTCGAGGCGGTGCTTGAAGACCTCGATCGGCGTGGCCAGATTGATCTCATCGTCAACCTCGGCGATTGCGTTTCCGGGCCGCTGTGGCCCGCCGAGACCTGCCGCCTTTTGATCGACCGCGGCTGGCCCACCGTTCGCGGCAATCACGACCGGGCAGTCGCCTTCGACGACGTCGCCGGCATGTGGTCATCAGATGCATTCGCCTATGCTGCGTTGAACGCGGACCAGCGCGCCTGGCTGGGAGCGCTTCCCTGCCTCGCCGAGTTTGCCACCGGCGTCGTTGCTTTTCATGGTCGCCCAAATAACGACAACCGATATACACTGGATGATATCGAAGGCGGCCGACTCGTTGCGACCGGTCCAGCAAAGGTTCAGAAACGTCTCGGCAAACACGCAAGTGGTGCTCGCCTCGCCCTCTGTGGTCATAGCCATCAGCCACGTTTGTTGCAGATCGCGCAGGGCGCGCTTGTCCTCAACCCCGGCAGCGTCGGCTGTCCGGCCTACGCTGATCCAGGTGGCGTCCCGCACGTCTCGGAATCCGCTTCTCCTCACGCGCGCTACGCGATCGCGCACCTTCGCGACAATGTTGACGTTGCGATCGATTTTCTTGCCGTGACCTACGATCATCACGCTGCCGCCAGGCAAGCGTCCGCCAACGGCCGACCGGAATGGGCCCACGCACTCGCGACCGGATTTCAGAAGTAAACTTGAACACCCGCTTGCCCCGGCCGATGATCCCACCTATACACTTGAGTTTTGATGACAACACTCAGCGCCGCCTCTACGTTTTACTTTCCGAAGCGCCATTTATTGACCTGCGAAGGTCTGACGGCGCCGGAAATCAATTCCCTTCTCGATCTCGCCGACAAGGCCGCCGAGATCAATCGTCAGGTCGACAAAAAGCGCGACGTGTTGCGCGGTCGAACCCTGATCAATCTGTTCTTCGAGGCTTCGACCCGCACCCAAAGCTCGTTTGAGCTCGCGGGCAAACGGCTTGGCGCCGACGTCATGAATATGAACGTCTCGACCTCGTCCGTACAAAAGGGCGAGACGCTAATCGACACGGCGATGACGCTCAATGCCATGCGGCCGGACATCATCGTCGTGCGCCATAGCGCTGCCGGTGCGGTCGAACTGCTGAGCCAGAAGGTTGACTGCTCGGTGATCAACGCCGGCGACGGCGCGCATCAACATCCCACCCAGGCATTACTGGACGCACTCACCATTCGCCGCGCAAAAGGCCGGATTGCGGGACTTACCGTCGCTATCTGCGGTGATATCGTGCATTCCCGAGTGGCGCGATCAAACATCGACGTGCTGAACACGCTCGGCGCGCGCGTACGTATCATCGCGCCATCGACGTTGCTGCCTTCCGAGCCCGAGCGGCTTGGCGCCGAGGTCTTCACCGACATGTGGGAAGGCCTCAAGAACGTGGACATCGTCATGATGCTGCGTTTGCAGCGGGAACGCATGCAAGGCTCTTTGGTGCCTTCGCAACGTGAGTACTATCACTTTTTCGGCCTCGACCACGAGAAGCTCGCGCTCGCCAAGCCCGACGCCCTCATCATGCACCCAGGCCCGATGAACCGTGGTGTCGAGATCGCCTCGACCGTTGCCGACCATTCCCGCAGCGTGATCCGCGAACAAGTCGAGATGGGTGTTGCCGTTCGCTCGGCAGTTCTCGAAGCGCTCGCCCGCCATCTGCCAAACCATTGAAAGGGGCACCCGTGAACCGTCCCCGCAAACAGAGTGATCCCTCCACGCGCCCGAGCGAGCCCGCCTCCAAGCGGCGCACGGTTTTCATCAACGCGAGGTTGATCGATCCGGCGACGAATCGCGATGAGCCGGGTGGACTGCTGGTCGAAGACGGCGTGATCACCGACTTGGGCGTCCACCTTCGCCGCAACGCGCCGGATGGTGCCGCCGTCATCGATTGTAAGGCGCACGTTTTATGCCCAGGGCTGATTGATTGTCAGGTGTTTACCGGCGAACCCGGCTCCGAGCATCGCGAATCCTTGAAAACCGCGAGCCAGGCTGCGGCAGCCGGTGGCGTCACTACCATCGTCGTAATGCCGGATACCAATCCGGTGATCGATCAGGTTGCCCTGGTCGACTTCATCCAGCGCCGCGCGCGCGACAATGCCATGGTCAACGTGCACACGATGGCCGCGATGACCAAGGGCCTCGCCGGCGAGGAGATGACCGAGATCGGCCTACTGAAGCGCGCTGGTGCTATCGCTTTCACGAACGCCAAGACGAGTGTCATCAACACTAAGGTGATGCGCAATACACTGCTTTACGCCAAGGATCACGACGCTCTCATAGTCCATCACACCGAGGACCCCTATCTGACCGAAGGCACGGCGATGAACGCCGGTGCGGTCGCAACGCGGCTCGGCGTACCCGGCGCGTCGAAGGCTGCCGAAACCATCATCCTCGAGCGCGACGTACGGCTGGTCGAGATTACCAACGGACGCTATCACGCGTCGAACATCAGCTGCGCTGAAAGTCTGGAGATCATCAAGTCGGCAAAGGCGCGCAAGCTGCCGGTGACCTGCGGCGTGTCGATCAATCACCTGACGCTCAATGAAAACGACATTGGCCCCTACCGCACTTTCTTCAAACTTCGCCCGCCGCTCCGACGCGAGGAAGACCGCGCGGCGCTTGTGCGCGGCTTGGCATCTGGCGACGTCGATGTGATCGTGTCGGCGCATGATCCGCAGGACGTGGAGGTCAAGCGACGGCCCTTCGCCGAAGCAGCCGACGGCGCAATTGGGCTCGAAACCTTGCTGGCTGCGGCACTTCGATTGTTCCACTCCGATGACGTGAGCCTCACGGTCCTGCTGCGGGCGATGACATCGGGTCCCGCAAGGCTATTGGGTCTTCCCGGCGGGCGGCTTGAGAAAGGTGCGCCCGCCGATTTGATCCTGGTCGACCTCGGTGAGCCGTGGGTCGTCAACAAGGACGCACTCCGGGCGCGCTCAAAAAACACGCCCTTTGACGAGGCGAAACTGCAGGGGCGCGTGCTGCGGACCATGGTTGCGGGCGAAACCGTGTATCACTACGCTGGTGTCGAGCGGACGTGATCGCGCCGCACACGCCGGAGACGCTTCCTGAATGTATGCCATGCTAACGCTGCCGGCGCTCCTCGCGATCATCACCGGTTACCTCCTCGGTTCGATCCCGTTCGGCCTGTTGCTCACCCGCGCCGCTGGCCTCGGAGACGTTCGAGCGATCGGCTCCGGCAACATCGGTGCGACCAATGTTTTACGCACTGGGAGTAAGGGATTGGCGGCAGCAACGCTGGTCCTTGATGCGTTGAAAGGTACCGCCTCGGTCCTGATCGCAAAGTATGGGGCGTTCGGACAGCTACCAGCACTCGACATCGGTTTTGTCGCCGGTTTCGGTGCGCTCCTGGGTCACGTGTTTCCTGTGTGGCTTGGCTTCAAAGGCGGCAAAGGTGTTGCCACCTACATCGGTATCCTGTTGGGGATGTTCTGGCCGTTCGCGGCTATCTTTTGCGGTATCTGGGTTTTGGTCGCACTCGTCATGCGCATATCATCTCTTGCAGCTCTGGTCGCCATCGTGCTCACGCCCTTTGGAATTTGGGCATCGGGATGGCCGGAGACCGCCGTTCTGCTTCTTGTGCCATCGATGCTTCTGATCTGGAAACACGAGACCAATATCCGCCGGCTGCTCAAAGGGGAGGAACCGCGCATTGGTGCGAAATTCTGATCGGATAAATCCGTCGCTCGTCGATGTCGATAATGCGTTCTCGGCTGCACCGCTGCCTGTCGCCATTCTCACCGACCAGCAGAGGCTGGCCTGCCTTCGGCTGATCCGGTCAGAAAACGTCGGACCGGTAACGTTCCGAGCGTTGATCAATCACTTCGGCGGTGCGCAAGCGGCCCTCGACGCGCTGCCGGAAGTTGCCCGCCAGGGTGGCCGCAAGCGACCGGTTCGCGTGTGCCCGCGGGATGTGGCGGAAGCCGAACTCGATGCGGCGGCTGCATCCGGTTCAAGCCCGCTGTTCACGATCGAACCTGGATACCCAGCTCTCCTGGCTCAGGTCGATGTTCCCCCGCCGCTGCTCTACGTGAAGGGTCGGTCCGAGCTGTTGAACCGGCAAGCTATCGCAATCGTTGGTTCAAGAGACGCCTCGGCTGGAGGGCGAAAGATCGCGCGCGATCTAGCGCACGGGCTGGGCGAAGCCGGATGGGTCGTGGCATCTGGCCTTGCGCGCGGCATCGATGCGGCTGCGCACATCGCGACGTTGGATACCGGCACCGTTGCTGTTCTGGCTGGCGGCACCGACAATATTTATCCGCCGGAGCATGCCGAGTTGCACGCGGCAATCGGCCGGCAAGGCTGCATTGTCAGCGAACAACCACCCGGCTTCCAGCCCCGAGGCCAGGATTTTCCACGTCGCAACCGGATCATATCAGGTCTGACCCGCGGGACGGTGGTCGTCGAAGCCGCAAAACGGTCCGGCACGTTGATCACGGCGCGGTTCGCTGGCGAGCAAGGCCGAGACGTATTCGCTGTGCCAGGCCACCCGCTCGACCCGCGCGCCGAAGGCACCAATCAACTGCTCAAGGATGGCGCAACGCTGGTCACTGAAGTCGAAGATATCTTGCGCGCGTTGCATCCGATCATTGAGCATTTCGAGGATCGGACCGCCCCGTCACTCGCTGATCGTGTTCGGTCAACGGTGTTGCCTCCACCGCCTCGCGTCGATCAGGGCGATCGCGCGACGGTAGTGGAAGCACTGGGCGCCGCCCCGATCGCCGTCGACGAGATCGTCCGCGCCACCGGGCTATCGATCCGAGCTGTGCAAATTGTCCTTATGGAGTTGTCGCTCGCCTCACGCATCACGCTGCACGGCGGCCAATTAGTATCACTTGCGGTAGATCTGTCCGAGCCATAGACCCAGGTGACACATAGCCTGATTTGTCAACGCTACCGTCCGTTTCCACTTTCGCAAATCACCCCCCTCGAGAGCTAAATGACTAATTTAGTTGCCTTTTTTTCGTCTGACACCGGTCGTGTTTGACAGTTGAGTTGTGATCTCCCATGTTCCCGCCGCTCTCGGAGCCCATCAGACATTTCGTCCGGCGGCACCATCTCCTACCCCGAACGGCTTCGATTTAAGCTCGTCCGGTTGCCGGGCTGCCGTTGCCATTAACCCTATCGGTGTGCATGAACGTCGTCATTGTCGAATCGGCCGCAAAGGCCAAAACCATCAACAAGTATCTGGGCAAAGACTTCCAAGTCATTGCTTCGGTTGGTCACGTGCGCGACCTGCCCTCGAAAGACGGGTCGGTGGAGCCCGATAACGACTTTGCAATGCACTGGGACCTCGAAGGTCGCGGCGCCAAGGTGATGAAGGAGATTGCCTCGGCCGTTAAGGGCGCGGACAAGTTGATCCTCGCCACCGACCCTGATCGCGAGGGCGAGGCAATCTCGTGGCACATCCTGCAAGTGCTCCAGGAAAAAAGAGTCCTCAAAGGTGTCGCCATCGAGCGCGTTGCCTTCAATGCGATCACCAAGCAGGCGATCCTGGAGGCGATGAAGCACCCGCGCGAGATCGACGGGCCGCTGGTATCGGCGTACCTTGCCCGCCGCGCGCTCGACTATCTCGTCGGCTTCAACTTGTCGCCGGTGCTGTGGCGCAAGCTGCCGGGCGCGCGTTCGGCCGGCCGCGTGCAGTCGGTGGCGTTGCGTTTGATCTGCGATCGCGAAGCCGAGATCGAGGCCTTCAAGACCGACGAATACTGGACCATCGAAGCACTACTCGCGACAGCCAAAAACGAGGAATTTCGTTCGCGCCTAGTCTCGATTGCTGGTGCGACGCTGAAAAAGCTCGATCTGAAGAACGAAGCTTCGGCGATCGCCATCAAATCCGCGATCGAAAAATGTGACTTCAAGATCGAAAACGTCGACAAGAAACCCGCTAAGCGCAATCCCTATCCGCCGTTCACCACCTCGACATTGCAGATGGACGCGTCCCGCAAGCTCGGCTTCTCGGCCAAGCAGACCATGCAAGTCGCCCAGAAGCTTTATGAAGGTGTCGACCTCGGTGGCGAGTTTGCCGGCCTCATCACCTATATGCGCACAGATGGCGTCCAGATCATCCCCGAGGCGGTCGGCCATATCCGCGACGTGATTTCCTCTATGTACGGGCGCAACTACACGCCGTTCGCGCGCGAATACAAATCGAAGGCAAAGAACGCTCAGGAAGCTCACGAAGCTGTCCGCCCGACCGATCCGAGGCGGACCCCCGACAGCGTGAAAAAGTATCTCGATCGAGAACAAGCCGCCCTTTACGATCTGATTTGGAAACGTACGATCGCGAGCCAAATGGCATCTGCCGAGATGGAGCAAACGACCGTCAACATCGGTGTGCAAGGCCGCGATGGCAAAGGCTATGGTCTGCGCACCACAGGATCGATCGTCACGTTCGACGGGTTCCTGCGCGTGTATGAGGAAGGCCGCGACGAGCGCTCGCGCGTCATCGACAAGGGCAAGGACGATCGCGCGGATGACGCCGATGCGGACAGCACGCGCTTGCCGGTTCTCAACATTGGCGAACATCTGAAAGACAGGGCCATTGAAGCCGATCAGCACTTCACGCAACCGCCACCCCGCTTCTCGGAAGCGACACTCGTGAAGCGCATGGAAGAGCTCGGCATCGGCCGTCCGTCGACCTTCGCGTCGACGCTTGCCGTGCTGCGCGAACGCGAATACGTGCGGATGGACAAGAAGAATATGGTGCCGGAGGACAAAGGTCGCCTTGTCACCGCGTTCCTCAAGAGCTTTTTCGCGCGCTACGTCGAATACGACTTCACGGCCGATCTCGAGGAAAAACTCGACCTGATCTCGGACGACAAGCTCGAGTGGAAGGATGTACTGCGCGATTTCTGGAAAGAATTTACTGCGGCCATCGCCGAGACGAAGGAGCTTCGCGTAACCGACGTTCTCGACACGCTGAACGATCTGCTTGGCGTTGCGATCTTCCCCGCCAAGGAAGACGGCTCCGATCCGCGCGGTTGTCCCGCATGCAACGCTGGCCGCCTGAGCTTAAAGGTCGGCAAGTTCGGCGCGTTCGTCGGCTGTTCCAATTATCCGGAGTGCCGCTTCACACGTCAGTTTTCCGACACCGCGAACTCCGGCGCCGAGACCGCGACGGCAGACGGCAAGCTGCTTGGCACAGATCCCGATACCGGTCTTCCTGTGACGCGGCGTTCGGGCCGTTTTGGCACCTATCTGCAGTTGGGCGACGGCAACGGTGAGGAGAAGCCGAAACGCTCGTCAATCCCCAAAGGCATCGATGCCGCCAACGTCGATCTGGAAAAGGCGCTGCAGCTACTCAGTCTGCCGCGCGACGTCGGCATGCACCCAGAGACGAACACGATGATCACCGCTGGCCTCGGCCGCTACGGTCCCTTTCTTCTGCATGATGGCAAGTATGCCAACCTCGAAAGCATGGAAGACGTATTTTCGGTTGGCATCAATCGCGCGGTGACATTGATCGCAGAGAAGGCTGCTGGCGGCGGAAAGAGCCGGTTCGCCCGAGCCAAGCCCGTCGCGTTGCGCACTATTGGTGATCATCCCGACGGTGGCACCGTCGAGGTGTTCTCTGGCCAGTATGGCCCATATCTGAAGCACGGCGAAGTCAACGCCACGCTGCCAAAATCGATGGATCCAGCGACCGTGACGATGGCGCAGGCCGTCGATATCATCGCCGAGCGCGTCGCCAAGGGTGGCGGCAAGTCGAAGCGAAATTCTGCGGCACCGAAGAAAAAAGCTGCGGCGAAGGCTCCGGCCAAAGCCAAGGCGCCTGCCAAGGCGAAGGCTCCTCCTAAGCAGAAGACCCCTGTCAAAACGAAGGCAAAGTCCAAAGCAGTCGTGGAGAACTAGCCCACCGTGGCACGCCGCCAAAAGTCTCAGACGCCTAACGCCAAACCGTTCAAGCGCCCGATCAGCGACGGATTTCCGACGCCGGAGCAAGTGCTGGAGTTCATCCGCACCTCCGATGAGACCGTGGGTAAGCGGGAAATCGCACGTGCCTTCGGCATCACCGGCGATGGCCGCATTAAACTGAAAATGATGCTCGGTGAGCTATCGCGATCGGGAAAGCTGTCGGGCAATCGCCGCGAAATGCGCGAGACCGGCTCGCTCCCGCCGGTCGGCGTCGTCGAGGTAATCGCGCGCGACGATGAAGGCGACCTGCTCGCCGAGCCGGTCGTTTGGGAGAATGAAGAAGCCCAGCGGCCCCGTCTCAGGCTCACGGTTCCAGACAGCATCGAAGGTGAGAGTGGACCGGCAATCGGCATCGGCGACCGTGTGTTGGCTCGGATCGAACGCATGCAAGACGCCAGTGACGAGATTGCCTTCATTGGCGTCGCCATCAAGCGCTTGCCGCGAGAAAAACGGCGGCTGCTCGGGATCTTTCAATCGCATCCGCGCGGCGGTGGAGTGATCCAGCCCGTCGACCGGTCTGCATTGCGCGAATTCCCTCTGCAGAAGGGCGACGAAGGTTCGGCCAAGGATGGCGATCTCGTTCGCTTCGATCTAGCGCGCCGTGGCCGGCATGCAATCCCGCAAGCACGGGTCGTCGAGGCGCTTGGCAACCCGTCGGACAGCCGCCAGATCAGCCTGATCGCGATCCACGCGCACGGAATTCCCGATGATTTTCCCGAAAGCGTGATTGTCGAAGCGCAATCGGTCGTGCCGCCGGCGATGGACGGCCGGGCCGATCTGCGGGATCTCAAACTGCTGACCATCGATCCCCCCGATGCCCGCGACCACGACGATGCGGTGCATGCGAGCCATGACCCCGATCCGAACAACAAGGGTGGTTTCATCGTCCAGGTCGCGATCGCCGACGTCGCGCATTTCGTCCGGCCCGGGTCGAAGCTGGATCGTGAGGCGCAACTGCGCGGTAACTCGGTCTACTTTCCTGATCGGGTGGTGCCGATGTTGCCCGAGCGTATCTCCAACGACTTGTGTTCGCTGCGAGAGTTGGAAGATCGCGCCTGCCTGATAGCCCGCATGATCTTCGACAAGTCGGGCCAGAAACGCAGCCACACCTTTATTCGCGCCATGATGCGGTCGGCAGCGAAACTCAGCTACCAAGAAGCACAAGCGGCGATCGACGGACAACCGTCCGCGAAGGCAGCGCCGTTACTGGAAAGCGCGCTGAAACCGCTTTGGGCCGCCTACGCTGCACTCTCCAAGGCCCGGGACCGCCGCGCGCCCCTCGATCTCGACTTGCCGGAACGCAAGATCATCCTTGACGACGAAGGCCACGTCACCGGCGTGTTCGTGCCGCAACGGCTCGATGCCCATCGCCTCATCGAAGAGTTCATGATCCAGGCAAACGTTGCTGCCGCCGAAACTCTGGAAGCGCAAAAGTCGCTGTGCGTCTACCGCTGCCACGACCAGCCATCGAAAGAGAAACTCAAGTCGCTCAAAGACGTACTGGATAGCCTCAAATTGACCTTCCCCGGCGCGGGCGCCATCAAGGCCAGCATGTTCAACCAGGTGCTGGAGGACGCAAAGTCCGTCGCGGTGCCGGAGCTGGTCAACGAGATCATGCTACGGTCGCAAGCCCAAGCGGAGTATGCCGTCGATAACTACGGCCACTTTGGCCTCAACTTGCGCAAGTACGCACACTTCACCTCACCGATCCGCCGTTACGCCGACCTCCTCGTTCATCGCGCACTGATTGCCGCCTGCAAACTCGGCGACGGCGGGATGGCGGATTTCGAGAAACCAAGACTGCGCGATATCGCGAAGCAAATCTCCGACGCCGAACGGCGGGCAATGGCGGCAGAACGCGAGACGACTGACCGCTTGATCGCCTCGCATCTCGCCGATCGCATCAACGCGACTTTTGACGCGCGGGTGTCCGGGGTCACGCGTTCGGGATTATTCGTGCGTTTGAAGGAAACCGGGGCCAACGGCTTTATCCCGGTGTCGACCTTGGGTTCGGAATACTTCGAGCATGTTGAAGAACTGCAGGCACTGGTCGGTTCCCGATCCGGAGGGTCGTTCCGGCTTGGCGACGAAGTCGAGGTTCGGCTCGTGGAGGTCATCGCTAGTGCCGGCGCCATGCGTTTTCAGATGCTCAGCGAGCCGAAAAAAGCGCATGTCAGCTTGATGAAGGGCTGGCGCCCCAAGCGCATGCCCGGCGGCCGCCGTGCGCCGCCCCGCGGCCACCGTTGACATCTTGTCGCGCCTCCACTCGGCGCCGGTGCGCCGGGACCCTTGACGAAAGGGCATCCGCGTATGACATCCAGGCAATGCTGTCGAACTCCACATATGCGTCCCGCCACACCCGCGATTTGGCCCCCCGCGACACTCTCGCCGCCATGATCCGCGGGATGAAGCTCAAGTGCCCGAAGTGCGGCGTTGGGTGCATGTTTTCTGCGTATCTCAAAGTTGCCGATCATTGTCCCGCTTGTGGCGAAGCTTTGCATCACCAGCGCGCAGACGATGCACCGCCCTATTTCACCATGTTCATTGTCTGCCACATTGTCATCGCCGGTGTGCTCATGGCCGAGAAAGCTCTAGCGCCAAGCTTTTGGACGCATATCATCATATGGTTCCCGATTACGATCGGGATGAGCTTGATCCTGCTGCCGATGATCAAGGGTGCACTGATTGGCCTGCAGTGGTCGCTACGCATGCACGGCTTTGGCAGCGGACCCGATCCGGCTGATCCACAACCTGAACCCATCGCAACCGAGCGCAATTAGTTTGCGCGAAGGATTGCCGAGAGCTCGCCCAACGTCTCAATTATGTATTGCGGGCTGCCGTTTTCGACAGCAACAGAATTCGCGTGGATTCGCTGCGGACGAATGATCTGCACGGTTGTCCATCCCATGCAATTTGGCGATACGAAATCCTTGGCGGGATTGTCTCCAACATAGACAAACCGATCGCCAGGGGACCCGATGGCCTGAACCATAGCACCATACGAGGCTGGATGTGGCTTGGCAAAATCGCGCCCACCTAGCCCGTGCGTGTAAATTATCTCATGAAATCTTTTCTGAAGACCCAACGCTCGCACCTTGGCCTGCTGAACACCGACCGTGCCATCCGTGATCAGACCGATCGGGCCGTCGGCCCCTAGTTGTTCGAGCACGGGCAACGCATCTTCAAATAGCGCCAGTTGAGCGGGCTCATGCGAACGATACGCCTCGATCAGGCCGCTAGCGTACACCCTGTCGACACCACGCTGTTCGAGGGCGAGCGCGAACAACTGGCCTAAGTGGCCGTCATCAAGCAAGCGTGTCATGTCGGCGTCGAGCCCATCAATCCCGAGTGTGGCTTGCGCCCACGCGGCGGCTGCGCCAAACGCCGAGATTGCGAACGACCGTTCAGGGTAGAGCGTATCATCCAGGTCGAAGACGACACATAAGCGGCTCATGCAAAGTCGTCCCTGAAAAACGCCCTTGTCGGGCCGATGCTGACTGTTACCATGGCGCCCTCGTGCCAATGCCGCAAGCAATAGGATCGACCACATGCATGCGATGAAGCCCGCCCAGTCGAGGTTTGAGGACCAAAGCCAAGCGGTCCACGTTGCGCGCTCGTTCGATTTGCGGCGCATCGGGCCGGACTTCATTGCCAATCCCTATCCGACTTACAACGCCCTGCGCGATCATGCGCCGGTTGCCCGGATGCCAGATGGCAGCTATTTCCTCTCGCGCTATGACGACTGCGTCACCGTGTATAAGGATGCCAAACTTTTTTCGTCCGACAAGAAGGCAGAGTTCCGTCCTAAATTCGGTGACGGATTGCTCTATCAGCACCACACGACGAGCTTGATCTTCAACGACCCACCTTTGCACACGCGTGTTCGCAAGATCATCGCCGGCGCCTTGAATCCGCGCGCGGTGGCCGACATGGAAGCACCGATGGTCGCGCTCACCGACCGACTTCTCGACGCGATGGCAGCGAAGGGCGAAGCCGATCTGATCGCAGACCTCGCAGCCGCCGTACCGATCGAGGTGATCGGTAATCTGCTGGCCATTCCCCATGATCTACGGTCGCCATTGCGCGATTGGTCGCTTGCGATCCTTGGAGCGCTGGAGCCATCACCTGGGCCTGAGCTTCTGGAAGCCGGCGAACGCGCAGTCGCCGAGTTCCTCGACTATCTGCAAATTCTGGTCGCCGACCGCCGCCGTAAGCCTGGCGATCCGGCTCGCGATGTGCTGACCCGCCTCATCCAAGGCGAGCAGGGCGGTGAAACGCTCAGCGAGATCGAACTACTGCAGAATGTCATTTTCATTCTCAATGCAGGACACGAGACCACGACGAACCTTATCGGCAATGGGCTCTTTTCGTTTCTCGAATGGCCGGATCAGAAGGCTCGGCTGCTCGCCGATTCGGGCTTGATCAACACCGCCGTCGAAGAAGTCCTGCGGTTCGAGTGCCCCGTCCAAATCGGCAATCGAATGGCAACCGAAGATGTCACTGTGGGCGGTGTCGCGATGCGAGCCGGCTCTTTCATCACGATCGGCATTGCTGCGGCCAATCGCGATCCGAAGGAGTTCGCCGAACCAGATCGCTTCGATGCGGGCCGGGGACAGAACCGTCACGTTGCATTTGCATCCGGCGTACATTTTTGCGTCGGCTTGGCGATCGCGCGAATGGAAGGGCGGGTCGCCATCGGCCGGTTCCTCAAACGCTTCCCCGGCTACCGCCTCGCCAGCGAGCCGGTCCGAGGCGGCCGCGCGCGCTTCCGTGGCTTCCTGACGATCCCGGTTGTCCTAGCCTGAGGCCCCTAATCGGAGGTGCTTTGAAACGGAACGCGTGTTAACTCGTTCGCAACCACAACGTGTCAGTCTAACGCTCCGCAAGCTTATAGATGCAATGTGGGGACATGGCGATGCTGTTTCGAGTATGGACACGTTTCGTGAAAATTTGTGGCGGGTTCTCGACCGCACGAAGCCGTCCGCAGTCCGCTCAAGTGCCGTTTTCAGCGGTGCTGTCGATTGCACCCGTTCTGGTCGCGACCAAATCCAACCAGCCGATTTTACCGGCAATTGATTTCCATCTGTCTTCCCGATTGGCGAGCGTCGCGCACCTGAACACCAAGGCAGGCCGCATGCCTTGCCCTCGCAACCGGCCCGACGCACGCGCGAAGGTGATGCCTAAACGCCTGCAAATCACGCCCAAGCGTTGTGCGATCAACCCTGCCAAAAGACGATCGGCCACATCGTCGACGCCGGCACAAGCGGAGATCATCAGGCTGATGCAGCCCCAGCCGCGCTGCGTTCCGCTCGATATTCGGATCGCTCAGGCTGCCTGAAAATGGTTCCTCAAGCGGCTTTTCGTGAGCGCTCGGGCCGCCAACAAGCCGGCGCTATGCCGATCACCCCAAGCGCAGGATCGCTCATTGGCGCGCGCTCGATATTGATCGGATCGATGCCCCACCGGCCAGCAAGGCGCATGACGTGCTCCTCGGTCGGATGCAGAATGATTGCACCGCCAGCATCCCCTTTTCGCCCCTTGACCCCTCGCAACTCGAACAGCTTGAGGCCCAGCGAGCGTTCGTCCTTGGTCGTCTTGCCAAGATTGAGCACGATACCTTCGTCGCCGATGGCAAACGCGCGCAAGACTTTGCCGTCGATCATGCGTGCCCACGCGAAGAAATCGATCAGTGGATAGGCAGCATAGTACTGCACCTCGACAAAGCGGCTGCCCAGTCCTTCGAACAGCGGCGCGAACTTGTCGACAAAGCCCGCGCCCATGGGGTGGGGAAGCGACAAGCCCACGACGAACGTCCAGCCATTGACCGGTGGCGATACGAAAATGTGGGTTTCGCCGATTTCGTCGTCGTAAACGCTGCCTATGCCAGAGTGCCAATTTGCTGACTGTGTTTGGACTAGCCCAAGCGCTTCGACGACGCCGCGGGTATCGCGCGTACGAACGGCGAACCACGCCATCCGATAACCAAAGGGACATGGCCGATCCGGTTTCGTGTTGAAAACGATCCGGCCGTGCGCCATGCGTGGCGCCACCACGAGCGCAATGGTCGCGACGGTGGCAATCGTCAACACGATGACAAGAAAGATCAACGGGGTTCTGCTGCTTTGCGACACGAGCACAGGCTTACACGTAGTCTGTGTCGGTATCCCGCAGCAAGGCGGTGCATCCGATCCGCTGGGGAAAACGGATGCAGGGAAACACAGTCGCCCCATGCACTAAAGGCGGGCCTTGTGTCCGCCTAAACAACGCGCAATTTTAACGGACGGCTTGGACATCCGAACAACTGCGGCTAATGCCTCCCATTACGACCGCAACCGCGACCTCACATAGAAACCAAATCATGCCGGACGTTTCACAACCTCAGATAGCTCTCATTACAGGCGCCTCGCGCCGAATCGGCCGTGCGATCGCGCTCGATCTTGCTAGCGCCGGTTGGTCGATCGCGCTTCATTATCGGAATTCACAAGCAGATGCTGCGACGCTTGCGGCCGACATCAGAGAGCTAGGCGTGACCGTTGCCATCCTCAGAGCAGACCTGGGCAAGCCGGCCGATGTGATGAGCCTTGTCCCGCGGTGCACTGCAGCGCTCGGCCCGGTCACCTGTCTCGTCAACAATGCCTCTCTATTCGAGTTCGACGATCTCGCATCGCTGGATCTTAATACGCTCGAGGATCACCTTGCGGTGAATTTGACCGCGCCGATACTTCTTGCGCAGGCGTTCGCCGCTCAGCTTACAGCCGATACCACTGGCAACATCATAAATATCATCGACCAGCGGGCGTGGGCATCGACGCCTGAGTTCTTTTCGTACACGCTTTCCAAGACCTCGCTTTGGTCGGCGACGCGGATGCTGGCGCAGGCCCTCAGCCCACGCATTCGCGTGAATGCGGTCGGCCCTGGTCCGACCTTGCGCAGTGCGCATCAACGCTCGGAAGATTTTGCGGCCGAAGCGGCATCGACCTTGCTCCGGCGTGGCACCGAACCGGAAGAGATCGCACAGGCGGTCCGCTTCATCCTTGACGCCCCGGCCATGACCGGTCAGATGATTGCACTTGATGGCGGACAACATCTGCGATGGTTCTCGGAAGTCATGCCCAGCAGGCCATAACAACAACGAGCGCCCTTTTGAACGCGATCGACCGCGACAGTGATTTCGATGAGCCCGAGATTGTCTCTCGCGGTGGTCTTCGTCGAATTTTCGTGCGCGGCCTCGAGTTGATCGGCTCCATCGGCATCTATGAGCACGAAAAGCGTTATGAGCAGCGTATCGTCGTGTCCGTGGATCTGGCGGTCGACGATCACTACGATGGACACTCGGATCGTATCGGGGACATTTACGATTACGACGAAGCAATCGTCGCCGTGAAGAACATCGTCGCCGCCGGCCACGTCAATCTGCTGGAGACTTTGGCAGAACGCATTGCCGAAGCCTGTCTCTCAAACCGTGATGTCGTGCGCATCGCGGTGCGTATCGAGAAACCTGACATCCTTCCCGATTGCCGCGCCGTAGGTATCGAAATCACGCGCAGTCGTTCACAACGCTGAGTTTTCTGCTCGATTTCTGCCCTCCTGCCACAATCTCTCCTGGAAGTGCCCCCACTCGCGCCCCAAACGAAGTCCACTCTTCATGTTCGCCGCGGGGGTATTTGGCGATCGTTTAAACGCATCGTTAAGGTTAAGCCGATATTCGTTGGCTTGATGACGAATTGCGTAAACGTCGTCCCTGTTTTCGTAACTAGTCCGGGTGTCACATGATCAAGCGCTTTGGAGCCATTTCGCTTCTTTCACTCGTGTTTGCTGCCGGCAACGCGAACGCTGCCGGGCTTCCCCCCGTGAAGTCCAATGACAAGAACCCGGTGCCCTCGTGCGCGACACCCGGGCGATTGATGACCTACATCAGGGACCGCAACCCGAAGCTTGACCCCCGGTTTGAAACGATCGCCGCAGATTATATGCGCGTCGGACAAGAGCTGAAAATCCGATGGGATTACGCATTCTTCCAGATGATCGTCGAAACCGGCAGCTTGTCTTTCAAGAGCGATGGCCGCTCCGGCGACGTCGCGCCGAAGCAGAACAACTTTGCCGGCCTCGGTGCCACCGGCAAGGGCGAACGTGGCGAGAGCTTCCCCGATGTGACGACCGGCGTCACCGCTCACCTTCAGCATCTCTTGATGTACGCTGGCGAAAAGGTCGCCGACCCGGTGGCTGAGCGCACCCGCAAAGTTCAAGAATGGGGGGTGCTGACATCCTGGCAAAAAGGCCTCAAGGGCCCAATCACCTTCACCGATCTGACCCGCAAGTGGGCACCAGGTGCCGGCGACTACGGCAGCAATATCGAAGCGACAGCAAAGCGGTTCTACGACGACACCTGCCGTAAGCCGGATCCAGCGCCAGAACTAATGGCAGCGGTCGATTTAAAATCAGACCCAAGAGTAGACAAAGTCGCAGCTGAAGCACCCGTTGCCGAGAAAGTCTCGGGCGCCGACCTGGCGCGCCGCGCCATTGCCGAAGCGCGAGCCGACAGCAATTCAAAGCGCACGGCACTTGGCGCGGGCAACATTGCAAAGTCGGCACAGCCTGCGCCCGAGACGGAGGCAGCAGCACCCTCACTTTCATCGATGCAACCGGCGGTCAACATCCTTAACGCACCCAAGGCTGAGGCACCGGAAAAAGCAGCACCCGATAAACCCGCCCCTGTGCAACAGGCCTCGGTCGGTGGACTAGGCAAACCCGCTGTACCGACGACAGCCGGCAAATGCCGCGTATGGCAAGCGAGTTACGGCGGACAGAAGGCGATCATCATCCGGTCGAAGAGCGACGGGTATGTGAACTACACCGTGCTCGATGTGAACGAGGGCGTCGAGAAGCGCGAAGCCGAAGCCTACATCCAGGCCTACGCCAAGGGCGGCGAGCCGGTCGGCGAGTTCGGCTCGCAGAACCAGGCCCTTGATAAGGCATTCGACCTCTGCCCGGAGGGCTGATCGAAGCCGCGCCGGTGAAACGACAATGGGGATCTCCACATTGCTGGTACTGAAACGTCTCGGGCCGCGGGCCGGCACGGCTGCCATGTCGCTAGCGGCGCTACTAGTGGCCACGGTCGCCGCCAGTGCCGCGCCTCCGGGCATCAGGACCAGCGATCAAAACCGCGTTCCTGCTTGCGTTACGCCGGAGCGCCTGATGGCGTTCCTCCGTGACCGCAACCCGAAGCTCGATGAACACTTCAACGACATCGCCGGCTGGTACAAGACCCATGGTGATAAGTGGCGCGTTCGCTGGGACTATGCCTTCTACCAGATGATCATCGAAACCAATTACCTCTCGTACCGAACCGGCGGCGGGAGTTGGGGCGACGTCAACCCAAAACAGAATAATTTCGCTGGCATTGGCACTACCGGCGGTGGCGTTCCCGGCGATGGCTATAAAGATGTCTCGACCGGTGTTCTGGCACAGATTCAGCATCTTGTAGCCTACTCCGGCGAACGGATGGAAAGCCCCGTCGCCCCGCGTACCCAGCTCAAACAAGACGACATCATCGCCGCCTCGGCACGGTTAAAACGCAACGTCACATTTAGCGATCTCGCCGGCCGCTGGGCCGTGGACAGACGTTATGCGCGCTCGATCGAATCGATCGCCGAGCGCTTCCGCACAGCGCACTGCAGTGGCCGCAGTCCGATCCCCGACGCGCCTGTCGAGACGACAGCACGTGTTGCTGCAAAGGCTGCACCAAGACTTGTCCGCGAGCCGGTGCAGGTGGCGTTCCGCCAGCGTTCTAGCCTTGGTGGTGCGGATCTGCGCCCGGTCACGCCGGTCGAGCCAGCCGCCGCGACAGCAACCGCGGCGTGTAAAGTGCAGGTGGCGAGCTATGTCGGCAAGGCAGGCGCCAGCAAGGCGCTACTGATCAAGACCCAAGTCGAAAACGAGGTTCACTACACAGCGCTCCAGGTGCTTGATGGTTTCGAGCGCTCGATGGCGGATGGCTTCATCAAAACCCGGGCTCCCGGTGGCGCCATGGTCGCGCAATTCGAAACGAATGATGCGGCTCTCTCACGTGCTTATGAGCTGTGCCCGTCGGCGCGATGACGGCGCCTGCCTACCCACGCCTGACCGCGAACGCGACACCGGCGACCGTGATCGCCATGCCAGCCATCTGCACGAGCGTCAGCGTTTCGCCGAACAGCAAATAGGCCTCGACGGCGACCGTGACCGGCACCAGGTAGATCAGGCTTGCTGCCTTCGACACCGCACCACTGCGCACCAGCATGAGGAACAACGCGCCAGCGCCGATCGAAAGCGCGATAACCGACCAGACAAGCACGGCAAGCGTTACCCAGTTCCACTCCAGCCGCAGGTCTTCGGTGAGGATCGCAACAGGCAAAGTCGCGGCGAGCCCGCTCAGCAGCTGGATGGGCGTCAACGTGCGAAGATCGCAAGTGGCAAGGAACTTCTTCTGATGGATCGAGGCCAGCGTGAACGTCACCATCGCCAGGATGTTGAAGCCGAGCGCCACGCTGATTTCCGACAAGTCGCCAGGTGCCACACTCGCAAGCTTCGGCTGCAATACGAGAGCGATACCCCCGGTCGCCAGAGAGATGCCGATCCACTGTACCCATGATATGCGCTCATTGAGAAAGATCGGTGCCAGCAGCGCTGTCAGCAGCGGCTGCACAGCGGCAATCAATCCCGAGATACCCGCCGGCACACCGTGCGCAATCGCGTACCAAACGCCGGCGAAATAAAACCCGACGCCGAAGATTCCCGATATCAGCATGTGTCCGAATTCGCCCAAGCTGGACGGCCATCGCGCACCGGACGCAAAGGCGTAAGTCACCAACAGCAACGCTGCGGCGGCATAGCGCACGCACAAGAACGTCAGGGGATCGGCATACGGTGCAATTGCGCGCGCGACGATCCAGCCCGTCGACCATAGGAAGACGAACAGCGCGGGCGCGATCCGCAGAAGCAAAGGCGACGTTGTGGGCATGAACCGGGTCGGTTGAGGTGGCAGCGACATATCGCACACCATCGCGATTCTCTCGCGCACGACAAACGCGCATCCCCAGCGCGATCAGCGCATGACGGAACGCGCCAGCTGCAACGCTTCACCGATTCGCGACCAACGCCCGTTCCAGATCCGCGATTAGGTCGCCGACGCTTTCGACGCCGACGGAGAGACGCAGCAGATCTGGCGGGCAGGGGCTTGTCGGGCCCTCGATCGAGGCGCGATGCTCGATCAAACTCTCCACGCCGCCGAGCGATGTCGCGCGTTTCCACACCTGCACATTGGCGGCGGTGCGGATCGCTGCCTCGACGCCGCCATGGACGCGGATTGAAAGCATGCCACCGAAACCGCTCGACATCTGGCGTTTGGCGATCTCATGCCCCGGATGGCTAGCCAGACCTGGATAAAGCGCGCTCGCCACCCGCTGGTGCTTGGCAAAGTGCTGCGCGATCGCCATCGCCGCGTTCGACTGATGCCGCACACGCAAGTGCAGCGTGCGCATGCCACGCATCAGCAAAAACGCTTCGAACGGTCCGAGCACCGCACCAACGTCACGACGCACGGCGGCGGTGCGCTCGAACAATGCATCCTTCGTCTTGAACGTCAGCGAACCGGCGATCACGTCGGAGTGTCCGTTCAGATACTTGGTCGCCGCATGCATCACGACGTCGGCGCCATGCTCGATCGGTCGCGTGATCACCGGTGACGACACCGTCGAGTCGACCGCGACGACCGCGCCCGCTGCATGCGCGATTTTGCATACGGCCGCGATATCGGTGATCGCCCACGTCGGGTTGGATGGAGTTTCGAGCCAAACGCATCGGGTTTTGCCAGCGACCACCGCAGACTTCAGCGCATCTAGATCGCTGTTGTCGAAGAACGTGGCGGTGAGACCCAAGGCTGGTGCGAATTCGATCAGCCAGCGGCGCAAGCCCCAGTACATCACGTTCGGCGCGACGATGTGAGCGGGCCGCTCAAGGGCCAGGAATAATGCGGTTGCAGCCGCCATGCCGGATCCGAGAAGAAGCGTCGACGCACCGCCTTCTAACCGGTTGAGGACATCCTCGGCCATGCGCACGGTCGGCGTGTCGGGGCGGGCGTAAACATACCCCTTCGGATAGGCGTTATCGGGTTCGCGCTCAAATGTCGTGCTGATGTGGATCGGCGGTACGATGGCGCCCGATAGCGGTTCGATCAATCCGCCACCCTGGGCCGCAAATGTTTCGGGGCTGACCGGCTTCATGGTGGGCGTCCTTGTGTTCTTCCATCGTGTAGGTCGTCTCGCATATCGGATCTGGCGCGTCATCTCAACGAGCTTGACCAACCTGGGCTCCGCGACCTTAACTCGTGTATCGCCAGAAAAGAAACGCCGAGGCGTCAATGCTAACCGATCGATATGGCCTCCAGCTTGCGACCGCATCCGATGTCGCTGCTGCCAGCTACCGGGAGGGCGTCGATTTGGTGTTGAGTGCCTGGCCGGGAGCGGGGGAGCGTCTCGAGGCGGCAATCGCAGCCGACCCGTCATTCGCGCTCGCACACATCGCACGAGCCAGAGTGCACCAGATGCGTGCCGAGGGCACAGCTGCCCGCACAAGTGCGCAGCAAGCCCGCGCCTTGGCACTCGCCGCGAGCACTCGCGAACAAAGCCACACCAACGTGCTCGCGTTAAACATCGAAGGTCAATCGGCCGCAGCAATTTTGGCAGCCGAGCAGCATCTGGAAGCTTGGCCGCGCGATGCTCTCGTATTGTCGCTGCTGCTCGGCGCATTCGGGCTCTATGCTTTTTCCGGTCGTGCCGATCACGATGCCGCACGGGTTGCCATCTGCGAACGGCATGCGCGCCACTATGGTCAGGATTGGTGGTTTTTGACCTACCTAGGATGGTCGCATACGGAAGCGGGCAATACCGGAGCTGGCCGAGCGCTCGCTGAACGCGCACTCGAATTGCGCCGCCAGAATGCGAATGCGGCGCATGCGCTGTCGCACGCATTGTTCGAGCAGGGTGAGGCGCTGGTCTGCCAGAACTTCCTCAACGATTGGATGCCCGGTTACGACCGCACCGGCATTCTCAACGGTCACCTGTGCTGGCACTTGTCGCTCATTGCTCTCGAACAGGGTGATGTCGATTCAGCCATGAAACTATACGAGGAGCGGATCAGGCCGTCGGTTTCGCATGCGGCGCCACTCAATGCCTTTACCGATTCGGCCTCGTTACTGTGGCGCGCCGGTTTGAGCTCCGGCGATGGGATCGGGCCGCGATGGGATGAAACATCGACCTACGCTGCGCAGATGTTCCCGAACGCGGGTCTAGCTTTTGCAGATGTACATCATGCATTGGTGGCTGCAGGGAGCGGAAACACCGAAGCAACGAACGCCCGGCTGGCTCAACTTCGCGCACTGCAGGCCAAGGGCCGCTTGCCTGCTGGTGCCGTCGTCGTCAACTTGTCACGCGGCTTGCAAGCATTTGCGGCAGGCGACTACAAAACCGCGATCGCAGCATTGGAGGCAGTAATATCCGACACGGTATGCATCGGTGGCAGTCACGCTCAACGCGAGCTGATCGAAGACACTTTGATCGTCGCGTATCTGCGCGGTGGCTCCCCGGAAAAGGCGCGTGCGACGATCGATCAGCGGCTTCATCGGCGGCCATCGGCGCGGGATGCAGCGTGGCGCGCACAGACCACGGCTGGCTGATCCCCCTTCCACCATCGCCTCGGCGCAGCTATTCGCTACTGCATGAAAACACCCGACCGTTCGATTCTCATCACCGGTTGCTCCACCGGCATCGGTTTTGCCGCCGCGCGCGATCTCAAGCAACGCGGCTGGCGTGTGCTCGCGACGGCACGCAAGCCGGGCGATATCGCGCGCCTCTCCGGCCTGGGGCTAGAGGTTCTGCCTTTGGAGATGGCGGACCCGGCTTCGATCGGGGCATGCGCCGCTCGGGCGTTGGACATGACCGATAGCAAACTTGGCGCGCTCTTTTCCAACGCCGCCTATGGCCAAGTTGGCGCCGTTGAAGATCTGACAGCAGACGTTCTGCGCCAGCAGTTCGAGGTCAACGTCATCGGCCTGCATGATCTCACGCAACGTCTGATACCCTCGATGCGCGCCAATGGCGCCGGGCGAATCGTGCAGTGCTCATCAGTCCTCGGCTTGATGTCGGCGCCCTATCGCGGCGCATATTGCGCATCCAAGTTCGCACTCGAGGGTTTGACTGATGCAATGCGAATGGAATTACACGGCACCGGGATCCACGTTTCGCTGATCGAACCGGGACCGATAAGGACAGAGTTTCTGCCGACCGCCTTGGCGATGTTTCGCGCCAAAGTCGACATCGAGAATTCTCCGCACCGGGACAACTACAAACGGCGACTGGCGTCGATGGAGACTGGCGGCAAGACCACATTCAAACTCGAACCTGAAGCGGTCGTCCGGCAACTTATCCGCGCGCTCGAAGCCCCCCGACCCAAACCGCGCTATTTCGTGACCGCCCCGACGTATATTGCAAACATTCTCAAGCGTTCCCTGCCGACTATCATCCTCGATCGGTTTGCGCGCGGGCAGTAAAATCCTGTTCCCGGTTACTCCCTCTTGCTGCGGTGCAATACCACAGTTAGGCTCGACCGCTGGGTTAGCAGATATCGGACAACTAGGATTTTCACATGACGATGATGATGCGCAAAAGCTACGCCTTCGAAGACCTCGAAGAGGGCATGGAGGCAACCGTCCAGCGCATCGTCAGCCAAGGCGATATATCATCGTTCGCCGATGTCAGCGGCGACAAGAACCCGCTGCACCTCGATCCGAACTTCGCTGCAAAGACAATGTTTGGCGGCTGCATCGCACATGGCATGCTGACCGCTAGCTATATCTCTGCGGCTTTCGCCATGGAATTGCCCGGTCCCGGCGCGATTTATATTTCGCAAACGCTCAATTTCAAGGGGCCGGTACGTGTCGGAGATAAAGTTTTGACGAAAGTCACGGTCGCCGAATTGTTTCCAGCAAAGCGCCGCGCGCGGTTTGATTGTGCGTGCTTCGTCAACGGTCGTGAAGTTCTAACCGGCGAAGCAATTTTAATGGTGCCCGCGCGGCCGGGCTAGATTTGCTCTTTTGTGGAAGCCAGCTTGCCCTGACTGACGAATGCTGCCCCGCCGGACGGTGTATCTGAGAACTTGCCGCTGCTCGATCGAGGATGGATTCAACCGTGTTCGCCAAAGTTGTATTTAATCGATCTCAAGCCGCAAACGCAACTTTACTCGCTGCCGCCTTGTTCGTCATGGCGGCATGCCTACTTCCACTTTCCGCCGAAGCTGCAAAGGTCATGTTCGGCAAGCAAGAGCATTTGGAAAAATTACAGGATCTAGAGATCAAAGGGCCAGCTGGCGAGACACTTTACCTTGGCCACAAGTACGCTCACCACTCATTCATCGCCCCCTACATGCTTTCCGACGACGGATATATTCTCGGCGTCGTCGGACAAAACCGCTACTTCACACTCGACCCGACACTGATCGAACAATTACAGGCGACCGGCAAGCTGCCAAAACCCTTGCCCCTTTATGGGATATCGCTTTTCGATTATGCCTTCGGCTATTCCTTATGGATTTTAATCGCGGGCATTGGCGTCGCCATTTATTTCAGCAGGAGCAAGGATGCCAAGGCGAAGGAGGCGTTGCCTTTCGCCCGCGCCGGTGTGGCTCACGAACAGGCCGGCCAATTCGATTTGGCCATCGCCGAGTACGATCAGGCACTCGCGATCGATCCGAAGCTTGCCGGAATTTTATGCCGCCGAGGACACACACATCACAGCCAAGGCGACTACGACCGAGCCGTAGCCGACTATTCGAAAGCCATTTCCCTTACGCCTAAAGATGCGTCGCCGCTTCTCGGACGCGGGGCTGCCTTCGAAGCTAAATCCATGCTGAAGCAGGCTTTCGACGACTATTCGCGAGCCATCAGAATCAGCAAGGCGGCGATCGCCTACCATGCGCGCGGCACGGCGCATTTGAGATCCGGCGACTTCGAAGCCGCGATCGCCGATTTCACCGCCGCGATCAAGAAGGATCAGCTGCTCGTCGCAGCCTACCAGGATCGCGCCGTTGCTTATGGACGCATTGGGCAGCGAGCCAAGGCCGATGCCGATCACCAGCGGGCAGCTCAGATCGGCGCCCGCCAGCAAATGGGCCAACCTGTGCGCGCCCGTTCAGCATAGCCCCCATGCGGCGCTGCATCTGTGAGCACTGGGCGGGGTGCTGTTAGTGTGCTGCAAAATGCAATGCCCAGGGAACTCCAGATGCCAAAAACCAAAACTGCAACCACCGCCAAACCAGCAAGATCGCCAGCTACGAACCCAATGATCCGCGTCGCAACCTACGATGGCCCAGGCGCCGATCCGGTCATCCGCGAAGTACCGTGGCCGAAGGTTGGCCACAAGGCTGCCCTGATCAAGATCGGCGCCTGCGGCGTATGTGGAACGGATCAGCATATCCTCAAGGGTCATTGGCCGAAACCGCTACCTTGGCCATTTACACTCGGCCACGAGCTGGCCGGCGTCATTGTCGAGCTCGGCTCCGAACTCAAGACCGATCACATGGGCAAGCCGCTGCAGGTCGGCTCGAAACTTATGCTACCGCCGTTGATGCCGTGCGGATTCTGCGACTGGTGCAAGCGCTATCCCGAGCAATCCAACAAGTGCCTGACGCCGGTGTATTACGGCCGCTACCTCGGCTTCGACAAGCCACCGCACCTGTGGGGCGGGTGGGCCGAGTACGTCTACGTCGACTACGAGGAACTTCCCGGCACCAAGATCTACAAGCTTCCCGACGATATGAGTTTGCTGCTGGGTTCGCTGTCCGAACCGTTGACATCATGCATCCGCGGGTTCAACCGCGCGATCAAGGCGGGTGGCTTCAAGTGGGGCGACACGGTCGTCATTCAGGGCACCGGACCGATCGGCATCCTGGCCATTGCCGCCGCCCAGGAGATGGGTGCCGGACGGGTCATCGCAGTCGGCGCGCCGGAAACACCACGACTTGCACTCGCGCGTGATTTCGGCGCCGAGGCGACCGTCGATATCGAAGTGCACAAGACAGCTGAGGATCGGATCAAGGCGGTGCGCGACATCGTCGGCGGTTATGGCGCCGATCTCGTGATGGATTGCTCCGGCCATCCGACGGCTGGACCCGAGGGCATCGAGTTCCTGCGCGATGGCGGCACCTACGTCGAGATGGGCCAGTTCACAGATGCCGGCTCAATCATGACGTCATGGCACCGCATCTGTACCAAGGATCTGAACGTTCTCGGGTCCTGGGCGTTCACCGCCAACGATTTGGCGCTCGGCGTCGAGATGCTCTATAAGGCGCGAGACAAATATCCCTGGCGCAAGATGCAGACGCTGTATCCGTTCAGCGAGGATGGCGTGAAGCGCGCCGTCGCCGACGCGATGGCGATGAAGACCGTGAAGTCGACCATCATCCCCTTCGAGGAAATGATTTAGCTGACGCCAGCTTTATGGCCTGTGATAAAACGACGTCAGCGGAGCCAGCGATGAAACGTCGAGATGTGTTGAAGGGCGGCGCTGCAGCCGGCATCGGCGTAGGTGCGGTCGCAATGCCGGCAATCGCGCAGTCGATGCCGCAAATCAACTGGCGGCTCACGTCGAGTTTTCCGAAATCGCTGGATACGATCTTCGGTACCGCAGTGACCTTCGCCAAGGCGATCAGCGACGCGACCGACGGGCGCTTCCAGATCCAGACATTCGCCGGCGGCGAGTTGATTCCACCCCTGCAGGCGCTCGATGCCGTGCAGACGGGTGCAATCGATTGCGCGCAAACACCCACCTATTTTTACTATGGCAAGGACCCCACGCTGGCGATCGGCACCGGCTTGCCGTTCGGCATCAACGCGCGGCTGCAGAACGCCTGGTGGACGTTTGGCGGTGGCGGCGATCTCGTCAATCAGGCACTCGCCCGGTTCAACGTCATCGGCATTCCGATGGGCAACTCAGGCTGCCAGATGGGCGGCTGGTTTCGCCGCGAGATCAACTCGGTCGAGGACTTGAAAGGTCTGAAATTTCGCATCGGTGGTATTGGTGGGCAGGTGCTTGCTCGATTGGGCGTCGTGCCACAACAGATTGCCGGCGCCGATGTCTATCCGGCGCTCGAACGCGGTACCATCGATGCAGCCGAATTCGTCGGCCCCTACGATGATGAGAAACTCGGTCTGCAGCGCGTGGCGAAGTACTACTACTATCCAGGCTTTTGGGAGGGCGGCGCCATGCTGCACCTCGTCATAAATCAGGAGCAATGGGCGAAGTTGCCCAAGCACTATCAGGCGATCGTGCGGCAGGCCGCCGAGTACGCCAACAACTGGATGTTGGCGAAATACGATGCGGTCAATGCACCGGCCTTGAAGCGTCTGATCGCCGGCGGCACGATTTTGAAGCCGTTTCCTATCCCCGTGCTGGACGCCGCTTGGGAGGCAGCAAACACACTATATGCCGAGTTATCTGCCAAGGACCCACTCTTCAAGGCAGCCTATGACTCGTTGGTCGCTTTCCGGGGCGAACAGTATCTGTGGTGGCAAGTCGGTGAGCATTTCTTCGACGGCTATCAGATCGCCCAACGCAACAAGCGATGAAAATGAAACGGCGCGCTCCGATGGCTGGAACGCACCGCTTCTTGACCTACACCAGGCTCTTCAGCCCAGATTTCATAACTGCGCCGGGGCTAAGTCTCGATATCACCGCCGCCACTGCCCCAGTCGCTGCCACCATCATCATGGACAGCGTCTTCGGTACCAGGAGTACCTTGATCGTTGCTGGATGCATCCTGATAGGACGGCTCGTTCGAGGACGAGTAGGTACCGCCTTGATCGTTGCTGCTTGCATCCTGATAACTCGGCTCCGAACCGGCACTGCCGGACGTATTTTGAGTTCCGCTTTCGCTATTGCCACGCATCATGTTGCCGATCGCACCGGCGACCAGCATGCCGCCCGCGACGCCCGCTGCGGTCGTCATCGCGGACTTCATGAACCCGCCGCCTTGGGCTGCCTGCGGTTGCTGCATTGGCGATTGACTGAAGCCACCCTGTTGCGGCGCCTGATTGGACCAACGTTGCGGCGCTGAAGGAGCGCCATCGAAGCCACCGGCACGGCGGCCGGCAGATGGAACGCTCGATCCCCAAGGAGAAGATGCTTGAGGGGCGGGCGCTGGCTTCGAACCACCAAACAGGCCGCCAAGGAAACTACCGCCAGAAGATGAAGCATTCTTGCGCGACGCATCCAACTCGGCCGCCATCTGGTTCACCTGATCCTCTAGATCACGAAGCCGCTCATCGGCCTGCTGCAGAGCTTGTTCCTGCACAAGCACCGACTGCACGAGCATGTATGCCGAATCTGGAATTTGCCGCACCGACGAATTGATGAAAGTCTCCGCCTCCCGATCCTTTTCGATCGTGCCTACCGAGCGCATGCGCTCGAAGACGCCGCTGATCAAGTCGCGCTCTTCTGGGGACATTCGAATTCTCCCTCCGTGGGATGGGTTAGTGCCTAGCGTTTCAACATGTAAGCGTTGCCGCCGCACTTGCAAGTGTGAGCTAACAACGGTGTGTGCCGGCTAACTAGCACCTTACAGCACAATGAAACATCCAAACTTCTAACGTTTGTGACCGTCATCTCCGGCCTGCGGATAGCGCCCGGTGTCCAACAGCCGAAGCACATATTCGTCATAGGTGAGGTTTGCAGCTTCCGCCCGAGCCAGCCGGAACCGCATGATCTCTGTTGTTGGGGGCGCGAAAGCTTTCTTTCGGGCTTGCGTCCAGGCCCATTTGACGAACAGTAACTTACCCGGTGGCTCGTCGTCCTCGTCGAGCGGAGGTCCACCATTATGGCCAATGATCATTTAGTCCGGTCTCGCTTTTCGCTTGCTCCTGGCCAAAATATCCATGAAACTGGAGTTATGTCCACTATCCTGTCAGACCCGACGTCGATGATCGCCGCGCGAATTAAGGCCGAGCGTGAAGCGCGCGGCTGGTCGCTCGCCCATGTGGCCGACCGCTCCGGGGTCTCGCGGGCTATGATCAGCAAAGTAGAGCGCGGCGAATCGAGCCCGACTGCCGCTCTCCTGGGCCGCTTGAGCGGGGCGTTCGGGCTGACGATGTCGACGCTGCTCGCGCGCGCCGAGGGCGACGGCAGCCGCATTTCCCGGGCTCGCGACCAGCACCAATGGGCGGATCCCGAAACCAAGTACGTGCGCCGCTCGCTGTCTCCACGTCCCGGTGGACCTCTCGATCTGGTACAGGTCTACCTGCCGCCGGGGGCATCGGTGAGCTATCCCGCTTCCAACTATACGTTCACCCGACAGCAGGTCTGGGTTCAGCATGGCCATCTAACGTTTGTCGAGGGTCACGAGACGCATGAATTGGCAGCCGGCGACTGCCTTGAGCTTGGCGTTCCGGCCGATTGCACTTTTGCCAATCGAAGCAGCGCAGCGTGCCGTTATGTAGTTGCAGTTGCTTTAAGATAAGCCGTTAGGCTGTTACTGACGAATTCCTGCGAAACTATCGTTGGTCATACGACAAACGATCGAAGTTGCACATGCCGTTTTACAACAACAGCAATCGGCCTTGGGCAATTACCTACCCAAGCGATGACCGGTCGAACGGCGTTCTTCGTGTCGGACAACAGCGATTGGCGCTCACCGGCGTTCGATCGATTTCCCGGTGTGCCTCGCAGGAAAGAGACTTCCTCGGCAGTCTTCTAAATTACTCCGTGTACCTGAGCGTTGCCGCCATCTTCCTGGTCTTGGTCGTGCAAGCCGGCTGGCGCGAGCGGTTTCTATTGGGGACGGTGTTCTTCGCAATCGTGGGTGTGACCAGTTTGATCGATATCGGGCTTGCCAGCCGGCTCCGCCTTTACCGATTGACGATCGAGATGATTGACGGGCGGATAATCGAATTTACCACCGCAGACGCTGCCGAAGCCGATCGGCTCACCGCAGCCTTGGCGACGGTCGTCGCCACTCGCTGATCCTTGATGTTTCGCGTTCACCCATTAGTCGTGCTAACGAGGCGCCGCGCCAACCCATCGAGGTTTTCATGACGTCCGTATCGAAGCCTATTGTTCGCTTCGCACCAAGCCCAACCGGGCGGCTCCACATCGGCAATATCCGCACCGCTGTTTTGAATTGGCTGTTGGCAGCCAAGCACGGTGGGCAGTTCATCTTGCGTTTTGATGATACCGATGCCGAGCGTTCGAAAGCGGCGCACGTCGAGGCGATCCGGCGTGATCTAACGTGGCTCGGCCTGACGTGGGACCGCGAAGAGCGGCAGTCGCTGCGTTCTGCCCGCTATGCCGACATAGCCGAACAGTTGAAGGCATCCGGGCATCTCTATCCCTGCTATGAAGCCGAAGACGAAC
This sequence comes from Hyphomicrobiaceae bacterium, assembly GCA_031374115.1. Classification (GTDB taxonomy): domain Bacteria; phylum Pseudomonadota; class Alphaproteobacteria; order Rhizobiales; family Hyphomicrobiaceae; genus JAKFWF01. The sequence goes on from JANMNO010000071.1 coordinate 57,860, forward strand.
TCGATCGCCGCCGGAAGCGCCAGCTCGCCCGTGGCCTGCCGCCGACCTACGATCGGGCGAGCCTTCGATTGACCGCCGATGAGCGCACGACCCTCGAAGCGCAGGACCGGGAGCCGCATTGGCGGTTTCGGCTGAGCAACACTGACAACCGCGATCCGCTGGCACCGGTGCCCACGCTCGTCACCTGGCCGGACCTCGTCCGCGGCGATCAGTCGGTCGACGTAGGCTCGTTATCCGACCCTGTTCTGATCCGCGCAGACGGCACCTGCCTCTACACGTTCACGAGCGTCGTAGACGATTGGGATTTCGGCATCACGCACATCGTTCGCGGTGAGGACCACGTCACCAACACCGGCGTCCAGATCCAGATTTTTCAGGCGCTTGGAGCAACAGTTCCCGCGTTCGCCCACCACAGTTTACTAGTCGGGCGCGATGGGCAAACCTTATCCAAACGCTTGGGCTCGCTTTCGATCGAAGGGATGCGCGATGATGGCATCGAACCGATGGCCGTCGCTTGTCACGCAGCGCTGGTCGGCACCTCGGACGCAATCGAAATCTATCCGACATTGCAAGCGCTCTCCGTGCCTTTCAGTTTATCGAAGATCTCTCGTGCTCCCGGCCGGTTCGACACCGACGACCTCGTCGCACTCAACGCTAAACTTCTGCACGGCTTAAGCTTTGCCGAAGTCGAGGCGCGTCTTATTGAACTGGGCGTTGGCGGCGGCGAACCTTTCTGGCACGCCGTGCGCGGAAACATCCGCCGGCTGTCCGATACGATACAATGGTGGCAGGTCGTGTCCGGCTCCATCGCACCAATCATCGAGAACGGCGATTTCTGTGCGATCGCGGCTGGCGCATTGCCGGCTGAACCTTGGAGTGAAAAAACCTGGGACGAATGGACAGCAGCCGTCAAAACGCTGTCGGGGGCCAAGGGCCGGGCATTGTTTCATCCTATCCGTCTAGCGCTTACCGGTCGGGACGCTGGTCCCGAATTGAAGGTGTTGCTGCCTTTGATGGGCCGCACACGCGTCGAACATCGCCTCCGCGGGCAGTTAGCATAAGGGTTGCCGTTAGCATTCTCGCCGAACATGCCTTGCATTTGCCGCATCACCGGTTCATGTAGAAGCGCCGGCATCTGTCAAACTGATAGTTGCCCTCATAGAACCTCGGCTGAATGACTGGCGACCTGACTGGCTGCTTCTTGTCTTTTCCGAACTCTAGAGATCTAAGGGGATCGAAGCGTGCGGTCCACACTGGCTAATTCATCACGCATCTTGACGACGGAAAAGGACTAGCATCTATGGCTCGCATCACCGGCACGGTAAAATTCTTCAATGGCGCCAAAGGCTTCGGCTTCATCCAGCCAGCTGACGGTTCCAAGGACGTTTTCGTGCATGCCACCGCTCTCGAGCGCGCCGGCATCCGCAGCTTGAACGAAGGCGACAAGGTTTCCTTCGAGCTCGAAGATGACCGTAAGGGTCGCGGCAAGCAGGCAGGCTCGATCGAACTCGCCTGAGCGACACGTTCGATCTTACTGGAGACGCCGCATCGGTCCCCGGTGCGGCGTTTTTCGTTGTCGGGTAGAAGTATGCTGGATTTTATGAAGGTTTTACATGATAGGCCCGATCAAGAGGTATTGTTAAGGGAGGCACTTGCCGAACAACCTTTGGAGTTTCATCTATGGGAGATACGCAACCAAGCAACCAGGGGTCGCCCGTGAGCTTAAGCAAATCTCGTCGAAAGATTTTTCAGGCCGCAACATTTCTAGGATGCGCAATCGCTTTGGGTTCGGCATCGCCCCTCTTGGCACAGCGGGCCGATGCACCGTTCGCGGGACTTAACGGTGCTTGGTCGGGCAGCGGACAGGTTCGTTTGGAAGGCGGAAAAACTGAACGCATCAGCTGCCGCGCTTATTATACACCGCGCGATTCAGGTGCCGGCGTGAGCATCGCTCTACGGTGCGCCTCCACCAGTTTCTCAATCAACCTGCGTTCGACGGTAGCTTCCAATAACGGCCGTGTGACGGGAGACTGGGAAGAGACGAATTTTGGCGCGTCAGGCAATTTGACGGGCCGCGCCTCGCCGGGAAATCTAGCGGTCGCGATCAATGGCGGCGGATTGAACGGTTCGATGTCGGTGTCGTTCGGCGGTTCAAGGCAGCAAGTTTCGATCAATACCAGCGGGTCGGCCGCCTTGCGTGGCGTCTCGGTTAGCCTATCGAAGTGAGGATTCGGCTCGGCCGCAGGCCCGGCGGGCGGCTCCGGCAGTGGGTCGCCGAGCCCAAAAAGTTCAGCCGCGACCGACGAACGGCATCTTCGTTGCCATGATCGTCATGAACTGCACGTTGGCATCCAAGGGCAAGCTCGCCATGTAGCGCACCGCACTCGCGACATGAGCGACATCCATCACTGCTTCCGGCGCGATCTGGCCATTCGCTTGCGGCACACCCGCTTTCATTCGTCCGCCCATCGCCGTATCGGCATTACCGACGTCGATCTGGCTGCAGGCGATATCGTCGATGCGGCCGTCGAGCGAGATGCATTTCGTCAACCCAGTGATAGCGTGCTTTGTCGCGGTGTAGGCGACCGACATCGGACGCGGTGCGTGGGCCGAGATCGAACCGTTGTTGATGATGCGACCGCCCTTGGGGCTCTGCGCCTTCATGATCTTGATCGCCTCTTGCGCGCATTGAAAGCACGCCGTGAGGTTGAGATCCACAACTTGTTTGAACTTGGCGATATCGATGTCTTCCATCGGTCCGGCTGGTAGACCCATGCCGGCGTTGTTGAACAGAACATCGAGGCGTCCGAAGGCTTCCTTGGTCTTGGCGAACAGTGTGGCCACCTGCTTTGGGTCGGATACGTCGGTCGGCACGGCGAGCATTTGGCCGCCGCCCTTCGCAGCCATAGACGCCGTCTTTTCCAACTCGTCGCCGCGACGTCCGGCGAGCACGACGTTGTAGCCGTCTGCCTGCAGAGCCAGCGCCGAAGCGCGCCCAATGCCCGAGCCGGCACCAGTGACGAGAGCAACCTTTGTGTGAGCCATGAACGCCTTCTCCTGATGTTGTTGTTGATTGGTGTCGACGGGAGGTAACATTCCACCCTTACCGATGCCAGCCTGCCTTACAACGGGCCGCCATGCGATCGCCACTTAAGACTTCGCGGCTTCGGGCGCTAGCCTCCTTGCCAGATAGCCGATGAAGTCGTGAATCTCGCGCTCCATCCATGATAGCGGACCCGGTTTCGATAGTGGCGCCTTTGCGCCCTGATAGATGCCTTGCACGACGAGTTTGTCCTCGTCGTTGACCTTGTCGAAAAACGCGATCGTATCGGCGACGAATTTGTCCTTGTCGTCGAGTGCTGCGTAACGCTCGGGCGCGACGGCCACGCCAAAGCGCACATCGACATGACCTGTCCCTCGCGGTCGCAGCGACAAATACCAAAGGTGATCGGGTGCCAGCACATACATGTGCGAGGGGAACACCGTCGGCATCACCGACGTATGGCGCCATTCATCCGTCAGCCGCGTATTCGTCTTGTGCGCAAGCCCATACACGGCGTCGGCATTCTTGGTGAAAGTCTGATAGGTGAAGTGATCGAATTTTTGGTTTGGAAAGCCGTTGGTCTCGACCGGGAACCACGCGCCGACAGTTGCCTTGTGCGTGACCGGCAGATGATAGCTCTCCATGAAGTTCTCGGTCAGCAGCTTCCAATTCGTGTCCCAAACGTAATCGTAACGCGCGACGGGAATATAGTGCTCCTGCGCGTATCGATCTGTCACTCCGGCCAACGGCGCAAGCATCCCGGCGACGCTCGCGGCCTGCTCGTTCAGCGTTACATAGATCCACCCCTGCCAGATCTCGGTGCGGATCGCGGGGAGCTTGTGATCGCGCGGCTTGAACGTGCCGCCGGGGACGCTATGAGACGCACCCATATGCGGCGCGCCGATCAATCGACCCTCGATATCATAGGTCCACGCATGATAGGGACAGACGATGCGCTTTGCGTTGCCGCATCCGTCGAGCAGCCGCATCATCCGATGCAGACAGACGTTGGCGTGGGTCTTGATTGCGCCGTCGCTGGTGCGAAACGCCACCACCGGTTGATCGCCGATCACGAATGTCAGGTAGTCGCCAGCGTTCGGGATGTCCGAAGTCCGCCCGAGGCAAAGCCATTCCTTGGCAAAGATTTCCTCATGCTCAAGCGCCAGCACGTCTTCCGATCGATAGAGGCCTGGGTGCATCGCCGTCGCCTCACCCAACGGCTTCGACGCCGACATGGCAAGCGACTGCAATAACGTTTCGAGCGTCGGCTTTGTCATCGTGCGCATCCTCTGCTTCATGGACTGAAGCAAAAATCTTCAAGCCCGCCAAGCCTCGTCAGCTCACTCACCCCGGTTTGTGGGCACCGTAAAACAGCACCCAAGTTGCGAAGTCATCAGTGAAATTGGAGAACCGATGCGGCTCGTGGGCAGCGACGAACAGTACATCGCCGGGCGCAAACTGCACCTTTTCAGTGCCGCGCTCGAAGGTGCCCGAGCCGGCGATCACGAAGTAAAGCTCATCTTGGTCGTGCGGCGTCTGGTTATCGACGCCCTTTGGGGCGTAGTGGCGCACCTCGATATCCGCCGTACCGATCACCAGCGACGATAATCGTCCGGGCGGAAACGGCAGCTTGGCGGCTTCTGCCGCGGTCATGCGTGTGGGAATGATCATGGCGGGGGCTCCATAAAATGCCCCGCCACAGTAGGTGCTTGTCGACGGCTACGAAAGAGCCCCGCTCAAGCCCGGTGGATCTTTACGTACTCGAAGTCCCCATCCTTGTTGTCGATGCCGACCTTCGGTGCGGCGATCCAGCCTGCATACTTGCCGCGATCCCAGCACGGTTGCATCAGCGATGCGATGAAATCGCCGTCGTCCTTCGAGGGCAGCCAGCTATCGGCGTGTTTGACCCACTCGACATCGGACATCAACTTCGCGTCGGGCGAGGCCTTTATGCCTTTGAACTCGCCGATGTGCCGATTGAAGGCCACCGACGGCAATTTTATCTGGAAGTTGACGCCTTGCTTCTCGATGATCTTGTTCCAGCGGTTGATGCCGCCCCGACAATCCTTCACGTAATCATCGCGCAGGCGCATGTTAAGCGCGGTGAGCGCCGGCTCATCGACCGACCGCAGCTCGCCATTGACCAGCTTCAGCACCGGATAAATTGCGCGCGACAGCTCGTGATCGTCCTCGATCTTGGTTTCCATGAACCGGCCCTTGACGCCCGAGTGGTAGAAATTCGCGGCATTGGTCGAGACTTCGGAGCCGAACAGATCGAGCGACAACGAGAAGTGCAGATTGGCTTTCTTCTGCAACGTCGGCAGATCGATCACGCCAAGGGCGCGAATTTTCGCAATGTCGTAGGGGTCTTCGATGCCGGCAGCCTTCATCGCCTGGCACGTGCGCTCGATCGTGCGCCCGACACCGGTCTCGCCAACGAACATGTGGTGCGCTTCTTCCGTCAGCATGAAGCGGCATGTGCGCGACATCGGATCGAAGCCGGATTGCGCGAGGCTCTCCAACTGCATCTTGCCGTCACGATCCGTGAAAAACGTGAACATGAAGAACGACAACCAATCGGGCGTTACTTCGTTAAAGGCGCCCAGCATGCGGGGCTGATCGATATCGCCCGAGCGGCGCTGCAGCAGGCCGTCGGCTTCCTCGCGGCCATCCTTGCCGAAATATTTGTGCAGTAGGTAGACCATGGCCCAGAGGTGCCGGCCTTCTTCGACGTTGACCTGAAAGAGATTGCGCATGTCGTAGAGCGACGGCGCGGTCTTGCCGAGGTGCCGCTGCTGCTCGACGGAAGCCGGCTCCGTATCACCCTGGATGACGATCAGGCGACGCAGCATCGCCCGATATTCGCCTGGCACTTCCTGCCACGCCTTCTCACCCTTGTGCGCGCCAAAGTTGACCTTGCGCTCGGTATCTTGCGGCGCGAGAAGGATGCCCCAGCGATACTCCGGCATTTTCACGTAATCGAACTTGGCCCAGCCTTTCGGGTCGATCGAGATTGCCGTCCGCAGATAGACGTCCGACGTCTGGAAGCCATCGGGACCTTGCGCCATCCACCAATCGATGTAGCCCGGATGCCATTGTTCGAGCGCCTTCAGCACCCGCTGATCGTCGACTAGCCCGACGTTGTTGGGTATCTTCGTCGAATAATCGACAGCGCCAGGAAGTGCAGTTGCGGTGGTCATTGGGAGCTCCGAGTTATTTTTTGCATGCAGCTGTTGCCAAGTCTCGTACTGTCCCTGGCTAGGCCGTTGGAGAACCGTTGTGTCGAAAGAGGTCGCGCGGCGTCTGCGCTCGAAGCCGACCGAGGAAGAGCGCATTCTCTGGTCTGAGCTTCGCAAGCGGCGCGTCGCCGGGCTGCGGTTCCGACGGCAGCACCCGATCGGACCGTATGTCGTGGATTTCGTTTGTCTCGAACATCGCTTCATTTTCGAAGTCGATGGCGTGCAGCACGCTCAGCCGACAAATGTGAGCAATGATGCGGAGCGAACGTACTGGCTGGAAAGCCGCGGCTACCGGGTGTTCCGCGCGTGGAACTGGGAAGTCCGCGAAAACTTGGAAGGCGTCATCACGAGTATGCTGGGGGAACTGGGACTGCTCTCGGCCCCTGAAGTCTCCCCCCACCCCGGCCCTCGCCCTCAAGGGGGGAGGGAGGGGAAATAATGGCAGGTGGTTGTCGCGTGGCTCGGTTCGACGGTCGTCACATCCCAAGTAAGCACCACCTTCGCGCGTGCCTCCCTGCGGCAACTGTCCAACACTCTTTCTTACCCTCCCCCCGTGAGGGGGAGGGCCAGGGTGGGGGGTAGCGCCTGGTTCGACTCTAAGAGATTTTGTGGTGTTGAAGATCATTTCACCCATTGTCATGATCTGGTGGGATCATCTCGATCGTGTAGCCAAGTTCGAGTTTTCGCATAATTTCCCGCCGGATCAGCTCGCAGCGTGCCGCCCAAACGTCTACGTAGGTGTATTGCGCACCGCCGTCGCGCTTCTCCCAATCAGGTCCGAGGACGTAACTGTTGTCGTTCCAAATATGCTTTGCGTGCTCAGATATCTCGAATGTCGTCCGACTTAGGCTACGTATCTCGGACAATGCGTCGACACACGCTTTGGCGTCGGCGTATGGTAGCGCGGTCACCTTGTTTTCAAGTGTATCGAGAGCCTGCACTATACGATCACGGTAGAAGACATTCATCATTATTGACTTCCCCTCACATCCGATCCTTGTTGAATTCGGCTTTCTGACCGGTGCCGTAGCGCTTCAGGGCACCATTGTCGCCGGCCGCGTTCGGGCGTTGAAAGATCCAATTCTGCCATGCGGTCAAGCGGCCAAAAATTCGGGTCTCCATGGTTTCTGGCCCAGGGAAGCGCAGGTTGGCTTCCAGGCCCGTCAGGCTGTCGGCGGAGAAACTCGCACGCTCTTCGAGGAAGATGCGGATCTCGTCATCCCAGTCGATGTGCTCTAACGTTTGCGTGACCAAGCCCAATCCTTCGGCAGCGGCCGCAGCGAGCGGCTCACCCAGGTGCGATTTCGCTGCGGCGACACTCTCCGGTGTTCCCAGAAAACGCGTGGCCAATCGCGTGAGATCGTTGCTCATCAGATAGGGCGCGAAATTAGCCTCCGTGAGCGTGATGGCAGCCGGCGCTCGATTGTCGCCGGGAAACATTCCTTCCAGCATGTAGGAGCGATCACACGCGAACGCGATTTCGGCGAGCATGCCAGCGAAGCAACTTCCCGGCGCAATCAACGCGACGAGCGAGCGCGACGTAACGTCGATGCGCTTCAACGTGCGCTTCCAATAGTTGGTAATCTCGCGGGCGAGCCAGTGTGTGGCGTGCTCGTGAAGGAACTTGTCATAATCGAGGACGGCTGCAGCATCGCCCGCCGTCTTGAAAATCCACACGCCAATTTCGAGCTCGTTGAGGCGCAAGTGAAGGATCGCATCTTCGAGCTCACGCGCGCACCGTAGCGGCCAAAACCGGTCGCCCTCGGCCAGCATCGCATCGGCCGATGCGGATACGGGCGAGGCCGGGCCCATGACCGTGATTGCAGCCCGTCGCGCCATCCGCTCGATGTCCACGCGCACGGTCGAGTAGATGACCGCGTCCCCCTCAATCTGGCGGGCGAGCGGCGTAAACATCACACCTGTGGCATCAGCTGGCCGGCACGATGTTGCCGCCAGCTTGCGAGCCGCTTGCCGCACAGCCGCATCGAACTTCGAATTCGGTGCGGTCTCGTCCACCAAGCGCCACTGCACGGCGCGCTTGCCCTTCACGCCCTCTTCCGTCGTGCAGAACACATCCGCCAAGTCTCGCCGGACACGACGCTTGTCGGTGAGCCGGGTGAGCCCGCCAGTTCCAGGCAGCACGGCGAGCAACGGCAGCTCAGGCAGCGATACGGTCGAGTTACCATCATCGGCCAGAATGATGTGATCGGTCGCAAGCGCCAACTCGTAACCCCCGCCCGCAGCGGTGCCTTTGATTGCGCAGATGAACTTGAGGCCAGAGTTTTGGCTCGCTTCCTCCATGCCGTTACGCGTCTCGTTGGTGAACTTGCAGAAGTTGACCTTGTGCGCGTGGGTCGATCCCGCCAGCATGCGGATGTTGGCGCCAGCACAGAACACCTTTTCCTGACCGGATTTCAGCACCACGACCTTCACGCCCGGATGCTCGAACCTCAGTCGCTGGACCGCATCGTTGAGTTCGATATCGACGCCCAGATCGTACGAATTCAGCTTGAGGCTGTAACCAGGAAATAGCCCGCCCTCCGCATCGACATTCATGATCAGCTCAGCCACCTCGCCGTCGACAGTTATTTTCCAATGGCGATAGCGCGATGGATCAGTCCTGAAGTCGATGAGCATGATCACATCCTGAGTGGCGCTTGGGTGGAGGCGCCTTGCTTGCCTGCAAAATATTGCGGAAGACCGTTTGCGTCAATGCATTATAATGCATATTCACGTTCATCCTCCAACTCCCGGTGCGGGTCCGATCGTCTCCGCTGATGGGATCGGCGCCGTCGGCCGCTTACGGATAAGTTTCCGGGCAATCAAAAAGCTTGCCAATCCGGCGCTCAAAACCCCGGTGAACACGAACAACGCGCCAACGCCGAAGCGATCCATCAGCGCCGCCGCGACGAGTGGTCCTGCGACCGCACCCACGCCCCAAAGAGAAATTAGCGCACCTGCCCACGCCACGCGCTCGGTATCCGAGGCGATGTCGTTCGCGTGCGCGACCCCGAGCGAGTACAAGGCCGCCGGAGCGCCAGCCCACAGTGCCGCCATAACCGCCAGTGGCCAAACGCTTGGCGCTTGCGCCGTCCAAAGGACGATTGACATCGCGAAAGTTGCGAGCGCGGCAATCGTCATTACTGAGCGCCGGCCGATCCGGTCGGATGACAACGACATCGGCAGTTGCAACACCAATCCGCCAAATTGCGTCGCAGCCAGCAAGAACGCGATCTGATCAACGGGTATCCCGCGCGCAACGGCATAGACCGGAAACAGTCCCATCCCCGCTGTAGTAATCATCGCATGCGCCAAAGCGGCCGCCGCGGCCGCCGGAGCACGGCGCGGCATCTGCCATATCCCGGTCAGCGATTTCTCACCAATCGGCGGCGGATTACCCGGCACGATCGTAGCCAGGCCCGGGGCCGCGAGATAGCAAACGGCTGCCACCAGAAACAGCAGCGTCAATTGCGGTGTGACGACCGCCATTGCGATTTGCGCGATCATGAAGGCGAGCCGCGTCAACACCATATAGATGCCGAAGATCAAACCACGATTGGTGGCTGTCGCTTTGGAGCCGACCCAGGCTTCGAACAGAACCATCACAACGCCGGAACAGAACCCGGCGACGACCCGAGCGATCGTCCAAAACAATGGGTCACTCCACAGCCACAAACCAACCGCTGCAGCACCATTGATCAAAGCAAAGACGAAGAGCGTTGGCCGTGCGCGCAATAGCAACGTAACTGGCGCAGCAAACAAAGAGCCCGCCAGAAAACCAACCGCTTGTCCCGTCGAAACCCACCCGACGACAGATGCCGAGTAGCCATTGAGACTGAGCTGAACGGGAACCACGCCCATCAACATACCGGTGCCGAGCTGGAACACGCCGATGGTGAGGAACAGCAGAAAAAATATGCTTGCGATGCTGGTTGCGGCAGCGGCTTCACCGATGCCGGCACTTGGCCGCGCCAGTCGCGGGGCAATACTGGTTTTGCGATTGTCCATACTGCAGTAGCTCCCCGCTGCGCGGCTCTACTATGTCAGCACCGTCGATATCCGCCAACAGATCTGCTCGACAGAAACACTAAGACGCGAGAAACTAATTCGTCAGTCGATCGGGGGTGAGCCATGGCCGAGATCTTCAAGGATGCTCGCAAGAAAGAATATCTGAACGCCGAGAGCGCCGACAAACCACTTAAGTCGCCGATCCCGCACGCGACCCTTATAAAGGCGCGCGGCTATCGCAAGCAGCGGCTGGTACAAAAAGTCGTCGAGCACGATTGCGCGGCGATCCTGCTCTATGATCCGCTCAACATCCGCTATGCGACCGACGTCTCGAACATGCAGTTGTGGATGACCCACAACCCGTCACACTATGCGCTCATTTGCGCCGACGGCCACAGTATCGCCTTCGAGTACGGCAAGTCGGAGCATCTGGCCAAAGGCTACGAGACCGTCGATGAAATCCGCACCGCAAAGTCGTGGTTCTATTTCTCTTCGGGCGACCGGTTGCAAGAGCGCGTCGAAGCTTGGGCCGACGAGGTGGCCGACATCGTCCGTCAACGCGGCGGCGGCAATATGCGGCTCGCCGTCGACAAGCTAGAGCCGCTAGGCGTCGACGCTCTGCGCCAGCGCGGCATCACGTTAGTCGAGGGCCAGGAACTCACCGAGCACGCCCGCAAGATAAAATCGGCCGAAGAACTCGAACTTATGCGCTGGACCATCCGCGTATGCGAGGCCGGCATGGCGCGCATGTACGAACACTCGATCGCCGGCAAGACCGAGAATGAGATCTGGGCCGAACTGCATTTCGAGAATATCCGCTCCGGCGGTGAGTGGATTGAGACCCGCCTGCTTGCATGTGGCCCGCGCACCAACCCCTGGTTCCAAGAGTGCTCGGACTATGTTTGCAAGCAGGGCGAAATGCTATCGTTCGACACCGACCTGATCGGCCCTTACGGCTACTGTGCCGATCTGTCGCGCTCATGGACGATCGGCCACACGAAGATGACGCCAAAGCAGCGCGAGTTGTACAAAGCAGCGCTCGAACAGATCAATCACAACGTGTCCATTCTAAAGGCCGGTATGACCTCGGCCGACTTCAACGAGAAGAGTTGGCGCATTCCGCAGAAGTACCAAGCGCGACGGTACTCGGCGGCGATGCACGGCGTGGGATTGTGCGACGAGTGGCCATCAGTGCCAACGCACGTCGATTTCGCGCGCGCCTTCTCGGCGACGTACGAAGAGAATATGTGCCTTTGCGTCGAAAGCCTGATCGGCGAGGAAAATGGATCCGAGTGCATCAAGCTCGAAACACAAGTAGTGTTGACGAAAACGGGCTGCGTGCGCTTGGATACTTTCCCGTGGGAAGAGGTGTGAGGGCTTTGCAGCTCTCACACCGCACGCCTTAATTTGCTGCGCGCTTCAACGAACCCTCGGCCAGCCGGCGCGCGGCATAGGCTTTGCGCGGTCACGCCAGGCAGCGGCGCATCCGATTTTCCTTCACTCTTCAACACCGCTTTTACGCCATCGGCGGGCGAAGGTTGCCGGCGTGCATCCTGTGCTGACAATGACTCGATCGGCTTTGGATTGAGATCGGCGAACGCGTTCAATACGCGTTTCATATCCGTGTCGGCCTGAGCCATCGGGCTGCCGGTGATCGACGGCACGGCCGTTGACAAACGCTCGCCGACGGTCGGCGCCTTTTGCCCAGCTTGCGGTGGTTGTTTCTCTTGGGCACTAAGCGGAAGCGTGACGAAGATCGCAGCAACGGCAGCAAACACAGTTGCGGTTCTTACGAACATTTGGCGAAATCTTGGTCACGGCGGTTAGCGGTGCGACCAGCGTGCGCACCTTTGGTTCCGAACTCGGCAGCTCACGTGCCCGTGTCAGCTGAAGACGAAACCCTCATACCCGTTCGCCGCCACGTCGTCGCAAATCTTGCGGTAGTGCGCCATGCCGCCGGCGTACGGCATGAACACGCGCGGCTTGCCGGGTACGTTGGCACCTAAATACCAGGAGTGGTGCGCTTGCGGGAGAAGCGTTGCATTGGCCGCGGCGTTCACCTCCGCAACCCAATCATCCATCGCCTGCGGCCGCGCTTCGATGCGTTCATGACCTTGCGCCCGCATGTGGGCGATGCAGCCTGCAATCCACTCTACATGCTGCTCGATCGGCACCGGCATGTTGCACAACACCGATGGACTGCCGGGCCCGGTGATCGTGAACAGGTTGGGGAAACCCGCAACTTGCAGGCCGAGGTAATTGCGCGGCCCTGCACTCCATGCCCCGGTTAGGGTTTGCCCATCGCGGCCCTGAATATCCATCCGCAGCAGAGGTCCGGTCATAGCATCGAAGCCGGTCGCAAAAACGATGATGTCGAGCGGGTAGTCGGCTTTGCCGGTGCGAATGCCAGATGGTGTTATCGCCTCGATCGGATCCGCGCGCACATCGACCAAGCAGACGTTGTCCCTGTTGAAGGTCTCGAAATAGTTGGTATCGATCGGCGGACGTTTGGCGGCGTACGGGTGATCGATATCGGCGAGCGTCCTGGCTGTCTGCGAATCGTTTACGACTTGGCGGATCTTGTTGCGCAAGAACTCGGCCGCGGTATCGTTTGCGGCCTTGTCCGCCAATAGATCGCGGAAGGTGGCGCGGAATTGTAGACCGCCTTTTTCCCAGGCGGCTTCGTACAGCGCTTCGCGTTGCCTCTCATCGACGTCGAACACAGAGCGATCCTCGATGACGAAAGCGTGCCCATTCGACGTGCTTTGCGTGACGCGCCGGATCTCGTCGAAGTTCTCCTTCACATACGCCTTGAAGGCCGGCGTCAGGGGCACGTTGCGTGCCGGCACACTATAGTTGGCCGTACGCTGAAAGACGGTCAGATGTTTCGCCGTCTCAGCGATCACCGGTGCTGCTTGAATGCCGGTCGAGCCGGTCCCGACGAGCCCGACGCGTTGACCGCTGAAGTCGACACCCTCGTGCGGCCACTGCCCGGTGTGCACCCACCGTCCGGCAAATGTGTTGAGACCCGGAATTTTCGGGACGTTGGCCGTGGACAGACAGCCGACCGCAGTGATCAAGAACTTGGCGCAGAACTTCTCGCCAGCCTCCGTCGTGACGCGCCAGCGGTTCGCCTTCGCATCGTAGTGCGCGGCGCTAACGCGGGCGCCGAGCCGAATGTTACGCCGCAGATCGAACCGGTCGGCAACGTGATTAAGATAGCGCATGATCTCGGGCTGTTCGGGATAGCGCTCCGACCACTCCCACTCGCGTGCCAATTCCGCGGAGAACGTGTAGCAATACGAGTGGCTTTCGGAATCGCACCGCGCGCCAGGGTAGCGGTTCCAATACCAGGTTCCGCCCACGCCTTCACCGGCTTCGAGCACCATGGCGTCAAGGCCGAGTTTATCGCGCAACGTGTGCAGTTGGTACAATCCAGAGAAGCCGGCTCCGACAATCAGTGCATCGAAATCGTTCGTGTGAGCGGCCGCAGCCTTGCTGGTGTTTCGGTCGCTTGTGGCAGTGGCAGTGGCAACAACCATTTTGAACTCTCCAGAAGATGCGCACCAAAGCGAACGGCACGGTCGAAGTGGAATTATTGTACTGTGCTTCGCGATGCATGAGGATAGCTCGGCGCGGCTACATCCATGCAGAAAATCGCATATCTAACGAGCAAGGGTTCCGATGAGCAGACTGGACAGATTTATCGCACGGATGCAGGCGCAGCGCGCAATGCTCGATCAAGTGTGCATCGGGCTAAATGCCGAAGGAGCACCGCCGGGGCCCTTCGTCGAGCTGGGGCTTGGTAACGCGAGAACCTACGATCACGTCAGGCAGCGCTTGATCGGACGCCGCATCGTTGTTTTTGATCGCTCGGCCGCACCCAAGCACGGCGTCATTCCCCCGACGTCGGATTTTTTCGTCGGTGACATAAGAGAAACAGTTCGCTCCTATGTCGCAAGCAACGGGTCGACCGCAGCTGTCGTCCATGCCGATCTCGGCGATGGGTCGGCGACCTACAATGCCGATTTGCAATCTTGGCTGCCGGACACGTGCTGCTGTCTGCTTCGGCCTAACGGACTGGTTTTGTCTTCGACCGAGTTGCACGATCGCCGCTTGCGCCAACTCGATGTCGACCCGGTTGCTAAAGCCGGTGGCTACTTTTCGTACCGCGTCGAGTGAGCTCTCAGCTGCTAGTGCGGTTCGATTAGTTTGAGATGGCACGCGATCGTGTGCTCGCCGAAGCGGTGAATGGGTGGCGGCTCGCTCTCGCACATGCCCTCGATCTTTTTCGGACAGCGGCTCGCGAACACGCAGCCGACCGCGCGCTGCGTAGGGCTGGGCATGCTGCCGCCTAACACGACCGCCGGCGCCTTCACATCGGGATCGGGTCGCGGTGCAGCTTCCAGCAGCGCCTCCGTATAGGGATGGAAAGGCGGATGGAACACTTGAGACGCTGGTCCGTATTCGACGATCCGCCCGAGGTACATAACGGCCACCCAGTCAGCCATGTGCCGCACTAAGCCGAGGTCATGGCTGATGAGCACAAGCGCAAGATCGCCGGTCTCGAGCAATTCGCCCAGCAAGTTGACGATCGCCGCCTGCACCGACACGTCGAGTGCCGACACCGGCTCGTCGGCGATAATAAGATCGGGCTGCCCCGCGAGCGCACGCGCAACCGCCACGCGCTGACGCTGCCCGCCGGACAACTGATGCGGCTTACGGCGCAGCAGATCGACCGGCAGCCGGACGCGATCCATCAACCGGTCCACTTCGGCACGCGCATCCGGCTTCGACATGCCCCGCTGTTTGCGCAACGGACGCATCAGCGCAAACTCGATCGAATGGCTCGGATTGAGCGTCGCGTCGGGGTTTTGGAATACCATCTGCACCCGGCGGCGCGTATCTGGCGAACGCTCATCGACGCCAACATCTCCTATTTGAACCGCGCGCGGCGGCCGGCTCCCCGCAGGGGTGTCGCCGCGCGCAACGAAAGCCACATTTCCACTGGTCGCTTGCGTCAGTCCACTAACGACCTTGGCGAGTGTCGATTTTCCTGAGCCGCTTTCGCCGACGATGGCGAGTGTCTCGCCGGCTCGTGCCGCCATGCTGGCATCACTCAGGGCGTAGATCGACGCGCCGGATTTGAAGCCGAACCGGCCGCTCAGGTCATAACGCTTCGACAGTTTGTCGATCGCGAGCAGGACCCGGCCCTTGCCCTCGGGCGAGGCAGTTCGTTGCACCATTGCTGTTGCAGCTTTTGCCGAAGCGACAACTGCCAATCGAACGCAGCGCGCAACGTGATCGGCTCGGCCATCCATCGCCTGAACAAGGGGGATCGGCTTTGTGCTGCATAAATCCGCGACTGCATAGCCGCAGCGAGGCGCGAAGGCACATCCGATCCGCGCCCGATCGGCGGCAGTCAACGTACCTTCGATCGGCGACAATCGCGCATGTTGGCCGACGCGCGCACCGTGATCGGGCAACGCCGCAAGAAGCCCTCGCGTGTACGGGTGCGCCGGTTGCTTGAACACATCGCGGATCGTGCCCGTCTCGACCAGCCGCCCGGCATAGAGCACGCCGATCCGATCGCAGATGCGCGCCACTGTGCCGAGATTGTGGCTGATGAAAAGGATCGCCGTTCCAAATTTTTGCCGCAGTTCACGCACGAGTTCGAGGATCGCCGCCTCTATCGTCACGTCGAGCCCAGTCGTCGGCTCGTCCATGATGAGCAGCGCCGGTTCCGCCATCAATGCCATTGCAATGACGATGCGCTGTTGCTGCCCGCCCGAGAGCTGATGCGGATAGCGATCCATCATTGCCGCAGCGTCCGGTAGCCGAACTTCACCGAGCATTGTGATGGCTCGCGTTCGCGCCCGCTCGGCGTCGGTCTCGCCGTGCAGCATCGGCACTTCGATCAGTTGCTGACCGATCGTCATAACCGGGTTCAAGCTCGACATCGGATCTTGATAGACCATCGCCAGCCTATTGCCGCGCAAACTCCGCAGTTCTTCGCGCTGCATGGCCGCGATATCGCGACCCTCGAACAGGATGCGTCCGGCCGTCAGGCTCAATCCACGGCCGAGGTATTGCATGATGCCGAGCGCGACCGTCGACTTGCCGCAACCGGATTCGCCGACGAGCCCGAACGCTTCGCCCGGCGCAATCGTGAAGCTCACATCCTGCAAGATGCGGCTGACACCCTGCCGCCCCCGCGCTTCGACCGTCAGTCCCTCGATCGCGAGCATGGCCGTCGACGATTTTCCGGGCGCGCCGTCAGCCATTGACTACCCCGATCACAAGTTGCCGGGAATGCGAGACGCTGATCGGTGTTGCATCACGCATCCTGACCGGCCTCCTTGAGGCCTGTCGCAAGAAAGTTGAAACCAATCACCAAGGTCGAGATCGCGAGGCACGGGATCAACGTCATGTGCGGGTACACGAACAACATGCCGTACGTTTCCTTGACCATGCCGCCCCAGTCGGGATCGGGCGGCGGCAGGCCGACGCCGAGAAATCCCAGCACGCCGATCGCGATGGTCGTATAGCCGAGGCGCAGGAAAAAATCGACGATCAACGGTCCGCGCACGTTCGGTAAGATTTCCACCAGCATGATGTAGAGCGCGCTTTCGCCGCGCATTCGGGCGGCAGCAACGTAGTCGCGGTTTTTTACATCGAGCGTCACCGCCCGCACGATCCGGGCAATGATCGGTGCCGAGGTCAGCCCTATTACCGCGATGATGTTGAAGGCCGAAGCGCCGAACTTGGCGATGATGATCAGGTAGAGGATGATCTTCGGGAACGCCAACAGCGTGTCGCCGACCCGCATGATCACCGCATCGAGCCAACCGCCGCGATAACCGGCTGCGAGCCCCAGGAAAGAACCCAACAGCGCCGCGCAGATTACCGCCAGCGGCGCCACAGTCAGCACCGTACGCGCGCCATAAATTATGCGCGCCCACATGTCCCGCCCAAGATTGTCGACGCCGAGCCAATGCTGCGTGGAAGGGTACGGGTCGATGATCAGAAGCGGGTCGATTTTATTTGGCGGATAGAACGTGATCCAAGGCGCGAACAGTCCGCACAACGCCCAGAACAGAATGATCGACGCTCCGATGGTCGCCATTGGGGAGGCCTGCAGCAGTGCCAATGTGCGCCTCATCGGGCCAGTGCGCCGAACCGCGCTTCCAGCCGACTCGGTGTTGACTTCTAATCGTGGCAAGACCTCCGTCATACGCGGATCCTCGGATCGAGAGCCATGTAGCCAAGATCGCCGAGCAGCTGCGTTAGCATGGTGACACCGACGGCGATTAGCGTGCCCGCTTCCACGATCGCGATGTCCTTGGCCAGTGCCGCCTCCAGCATCATGCGACCGAAGCCTGGATAGGCGAACACGGTCTCGACCACGACAAGCCCGGAGACCAGGTAATTGAGCTGCAGCAAGATCACCGTGAACGGCGCGATCAACGCGTTACGTATTGCGTGGCTCGTCACCACCTGGCGAAAGCTCATACCCTTCAGCGTCGCGGTGCGGATGTAGGGCTGCCGCATGACCTCGACCATCGAGGCGCGGATCATCGAGATCAGATAACCCGCGTCATATAGTGTGATGACCGCGACCGGCATGACGAATTGCATCCACACCGGCCACCCGCTATCGGCCCGCAGCGGCGAGGTGCCAGGCAACAGCCCCAGCCAAACGACGAAGATCGCGATCAAGAACACGCCCATCGCAAACTCCGGAATCGATGCCGTGATCGACGAGAACACCGACACGCTGCGATCCATGAAGCTTTTCTCGCGCATCCCGGCAAGTACGCCGAACAGGATCGAAAGCGGCACGATCACCGCGAAACTTATGGCGGCAAGCAGCAGTGTATTGCCGAGCCGGTCCCACAAGATGTTCGCGACCGGTTGACGATAGACGATCGATTGGCCGAAATCGCCGGTGAGCGCGCGTCCCATATATTCGACGTAGCGCACGAGGGCGGGCCGATCGAGACCCATCTCCCTGGTTACTTTCTCGACTTGATCCTGACTGGCATAGGGTCCCAGCAGCTTGGACACCACATCGCCCGGCGTCCATTCGTTCAGCATGAAGACGAGCATCGACACCGCGATCAGTGTCAGCGTCATGTTGATCAGTTGCTTGATAGCATATCGCAGCATCAGCGCGGCTATCTCCCAATGGCTTCGACGAAAGACTAGCTGCGCCAGGCCCTGCCCGCAATGATCGAGACGGACATTTCGAAAACCAGCTTTATGGGCAGCTGAGCGATGGGGGAGGCCTCATTCGAACACACGATCGGCCTTGCTGACGACCGACTTTGCCCGGATGCCGGCGATGATCCGATTCAAATGCTCCAGATCCCAGACCTCGAGCTCGACCACCATGTCGGTGAAATCGGACGCACTGCGCCGCATGTGCAGGTTGTCGATATTCCCGTCTGCTTCCCCGATGACTTGGGCAATTTGGGCGAGGGTGCCGGGTTCGTTCAGTACCGTGACCACGATCTTCGCCCGAAATCGCTCATGACTTTCAGGATTGATATCCCAGGTCACATCGATCCAGCGTTCGTGTTCAAAAGCTGCCAGTTTGGGTGAATGGATCTGGAATATGCGAATGCCGTCGCCTTGCGTCAAAACACCAACGATGCGGTCCCCAGGCACGGCGCCGCCCTCCTCGAACTTGACGGGTAGATCGCTGCGCATCCCCTTGATTGCGATCGGACTGATCGACCGGGAATCTTTCGGGTTCGGCTCGGCGCCGCCCGCGGGCATCCGGAACTTCAAGCCGAAAACCTTTGATAGATTGAACCATCCTTCCTGGCCCTGACCATGATCGTGGCGGCTATTTAGACGTGCAGGCGCTGCCGCCGCCGGCGCTTCCAAAGCACCGGGTGCGACGGCGCGCAGCACATCGGTAGTCGTCAATTCATTACGCCCGACATTGGCGAGGACGTCATCAACGGCGCGTTGACCCAGTCGGGTCAGTACACGTTTGATCTTATCGTCACTGTAGGTGACGCCTGATTTTTCAAAACGTGCGACGAGCAGCCG
Source organism: Hyphomicrobiaceae bacterium (assembly GCA_031374115.1). Classification (GTDB taxonomy): domain Bacteria; phylum Pseudomonadota; class Alphaproteobacteria; order Rhizobiales; family Hyphomicrobiaceae; genus JAKFWF01. Next base: position 77,210 of record JANMNO010000071.1, read on the forward strand.
GCGGCCCAGTTCCGAATACTGTTTGCGCCGGGCATCGCGTCCCGCCCGCCTGATTGCAGCGCGGGCACGCCCGGTGACGACAAGCCGCTCCCAGGCCGTTGGCGGCGTTTGACTGCGCGCTGTGAGCACCTGCACCTCATCACCATTGCGCAACACTGTGGATAATGGGAGCTGCCGGCCGTTGATCAGCGCACCCACTGTGGAGTTGCCGACATCGGTATGCACTGCATAGGCAAAATCGATCGGCGTTGCTCCCCGCGGCAAGGCGATAAGACGACCTTTAGGGGTGAAGCAGAACACCTGATCCTGAAACAATTCAAGCTTGGTATGTTCCAGAAACTCTTCCGGGTTGGAACCCTCGAGCAACGTCTCGACCAGACGGCGCAGCCACATATAGGGCCCGCTTTCCTTATCGTAGATATCGACGGGAACCGCAGCGTTCAAGCCCTTGCCGGCGCCGGGCAGACCATCCTTCGAACCGATGTCCTTATAAATCGCGTGAGCTGCGACCCCGTCCTCGGCGACCCGATGCATCGCACGCGTGCGGATTTGCAATTCGACCCGCTGATGCCCTGGGCCAACGATCGTCGTGTGGATCGAGCGGTAGCCGTTGAGTTTCGGTGTCGAAACATAATCCTTGAAGCGGCCCGGCACCGTACTCCAAGTGGTGTGCACCAAGCCAAGCACACGATAGCAGTCGTCCAGAGTGTCGACGATCACGCGGAAGGCATAGATGTCCGACAGCTGCTCAAGTGAGATCTGTTTGTTCTGCATCTTACGCCAGATGGCGTATGGTTTTTTCTCGCGGCCGGCAATCTCGGCGTTTATGGTACCGGCAGTCAGCTTCTCTCCAAGCGCTTGACCGATGCGCTCGACCAAACCTTTGTTTTTCGCGCGCAATACCTGCAGCCGCTCGGTCACCGTCGTATAGGCGTCGGGGTGCAGCCAGCGGAACGACAGGTCTTCCAGTTCCTCGCGCAACGTCTGCATGCCCATGCGGCCGGCCAGCGGCGCGTAGATATCGAGCGTCTCTTCGGAGTTGCGCTTCCGGCTTTCCGAGTTGTTATGCTCGAGCGTACGCATGTTGTGCAAGCGATCGGCAAGTTTGACCAGCAAAACACGGATATCGGTCGAGATGGCGACAAGAAGCTTGCGGAAATTCTCAGCCTGCTCGGCCTTTTTCGAAACGAGATCGAGGCGCTTGATCTTCGTCAGGCCATCGACGAGGGCACCGATTTCTGGTCCGAATAATTGATCGATCTCGGCGCGCGTCGCGTCGGTATCTTCGATCACATCGTGCAACAGGGCGGTCGCGACAGTAGCATCGTCGAGACGCAAATCCGTCAGGATCGCCGCCACCTCCAATGGATGGGAAAAGTAAGGGTCGCCCGAAGCGCGTTTTTGGTTGCTATGCGCCTTCATCGCATAAACGTAGGCGCGATTGAGGAGCGCCTCATTTGCCTTCGGGTCGTACTTGAGCACGCGCTCGACGAGCTCGTACTGGCGCATCATGACGGGCTGTTCACTTCGGTTGCGTTGATCATCTGAGCGCAGTCTAACCGCACCCGCAAAGATCCTCGTAACTTATTTGCAGATTGCCGATCGAAGTTTACCGATCGCTCTGTTACAAACCGCCGCGCCCGCCACCATTGCCGCCGATCGCCGCTGAAGGCTCGGTCGGCGTCATGCTTTCCATGCCACGCAGCAGCTGCTCTTCGGTCATGACGTCGACCGACCTGTCGGACGATTGATCATCTCGGCCGAGCATCGGACCACGGCGATCGTTGGAGAGGAGAGGGGCGGCCTCTGCTTCTGGCTCGTCGACCTCGACATTCTTCTGGATCGAGTGGATGAGGCCTTCGAGCAGGTCGGCTGGCGGGACGGTCTTTTCCGCAATCTCACGCAGCGCTACAACCGGGTTCTTGTCGTTCTCCTGATCGATCGTGATCGGACTCCCATTCGTGATCGCACGGGCGCGATGGGCCGCCAGAAGAACCAGCTCGAAGCGGTTTGGAACCTTATCAACACAATCTTCGACTGTGACGCGTGCCATGGAGTCACTCCTGATAAGTTTCCGACAACAGCAAAGACCGCGAAAGCCACACCTCCCTGGAGAAGCATGGCCCGACGGTCATCATCCTACAACATTATATGAAAACAGCGCGACGATCAAGTGGGACGGTGACGGCGGCCGGACATGGCGGCTTGCTGCTGTGACAGCCGATTGAGCAACTGCCGACCGGACAGTCGCAGGACCGGATGCCACCAGTTCGGTTCGACCTTCAACAACGGTTCGAGCACGAACCTGCGCAGATGAGCCTCAGGATGTGGCAAGATTAGAAATTTCGGTCGCCGCGCCGTCTTCAGCCTCCTGTTTTTCGCATACCAGCCATTCACTCTGCGGCCATGGTCTATAATATCCAGATCGAGTGGACGCGGTCCCCAACGCGTGCTGGCGCTCGTTCGGCGGCCCGCTTGACGTTCCAAATCTTTAAGAAATATCAACAATTTGGCAGGCGGTAAGCTGGTCTCAACGCGCATCACCGCATTGAGATATTTAGGTTGCCGGACAAACCCCAGTGGATTAGTCAGAATAAATGGCGAAACTTTCGTCAACCCGTTGAAAGCGAAATTGAGTTCTGCGACCACTCGGGCTAGACAATCAGCAGGGGAACCCCATCTACCCGGAGTGTTGCTTCCGATGGCTATCAAAACAATGCTTTTGCTTGCCATGCATTTCTGATTTGCTTAGATTTGTAAATTCGTCGATTAGGTTCATGTCATACTGAGCGCTTAGTTAAAATTCCGATCAGGGCGCACAGTCCCGCAAGCAAACATTATTATTGATCGGGTCCTAACCGCACTCGGATTTTCTATATCTCACGCTGGAGCGAGGCTTATACATGCATTTCTATCCCACAGAGCGCACAGCGCTGTTCATCGATGGCGCAAATTTGTATGCGACCGCTAAAGCGCTTCAATTCGACATCGATTACAAACGATTGCTGACATTGTTCCGGCAAAAAGGCCACCTCGTCCGTGCGCTCTATTACACCGCGCTGGTCGAGGACCAGGAATACTCGTCAATTCGGCCACTGGTCGATTGGTTGGATTACAACGGTTATACCATGGTCACCAAGCCAACCAAGGAGTTCACGGACTCCATGGGCCGCCGCAAGATCAAAGGCAATATGGATATCGAGCTTGCTGTCGATGCCATGCGCCTGTCCGAGAACCTCGACCATATCGTGTTGTTTTCCGGCGACGGGGATTTCAAGCCGCTGGTTTCTGCGTTACAGCAAAAGGCCAAGCGGGTGAGCGTGGTTTCGACACTGCAGACGCAGCCGCCAATGGTCGCTGATGATCTTCGCCGGCAAGCCGATCAGTTCATCGATCTCGCCGATCTCGAGCAGATGATCTGTCGAGACCAGGGTACGCGCCCAGCATTGCCGACCTCTCGTCCGGTCGATCGGCCTGAGCGCGCAGTCGAACGTGCCTACACCGGCAGCCGGCGTGAAAACGTCGCGCGTGTTCCAGCTGAAGCGCCAGCCTATGGTGATCCGGACGATAGCGCGCTCGGCTGAGAGTGGTCGACCACCGTCACCACGCGAGGGTCGAGACACCCGACCAGCAGGCCGGGGTCGAAGCGCCCTTCGACTGCACGCTCTGTCCGCGGCTATCAAGCTTCCTTCGCGCCCAACGCGCGCTCGAACCGGCTTGGTATAACGGTCCCGTTCGCTCGTTCGGTGCTAGCAATGCTAAATTATTGATCGTCGGTTTGGCGCCCGGACTGAAGGGTGCTAACCGGACAGGGCGTCCGTTCACGGGCGACTATGCAGGTCACCTGCTCTACGCAACGTTGCTCGAATTTGGCTTCGCCAGCGGCGTGTTCGAAGCTCGCGCGGACGACAGCCTGCGCCTCGTCGACACCATGATTACGAATGCTGTTCGTTGCGTTCCGCCGGAAAACAAACCTACGCCGGCCGAGATCAACACCTGCCGCCGGTTTCTCGACGCGCGCATCGCGGGACTGCCTCACTTACAGGTAATCCTAGCGCTCGGCCGGATCGCGCACGATTCGGTGTTGACCACCCTGCGCCAGCGAAAATCAGGTTTTGCTTTTGCACACGGCGCGCGTCATGCATTGACGCTCGGCGCTGGCCGGGAACTGGCATTGTACGACAGCTATCACTGCTCGCGCTACAACACCAACACCGGCCGCCTGACCACCGGGATGTTTCGCGACGTGTTCGGCGCAATCAAAGCCGAAATCAGACCGGGTTGAGTTGCAGCCAGCTGAGCACCTCGGCGGCATTACGATCTGGTGGAAACACGGGGTAGAACACTTGCGTGATGTGGCCATCATCAATGACGAGCGCCATTCTCTTGATCAGCGTAAGCCCCGCCACGGCGAGCGTCGGTAGCTGCATTGCTTTCGTGAGAGCCAAAGCTTCATCGGATAGTATTGGAAACGGCAAATGCAGGCGCGTCGCGAGCTCGCTTTGATATGACGTGTCTTGGCTCGAAAGTCCAAATACCTTGTTGGCTCCAGCAGCCTGAAGTTCGGCAAACAAGTCGCGAAATGCACAACTTTGCGGCGTGCATCCACGTGCTCCCGGAATCAAATCCCAATCGTCAACCACACTGATTTGGCCAGGCGTTCCCGTTCTGGGATAGGCGAACACAACCGTGCGGCCGGTTAGCTTGGCGAGCGAAACCAGCGCACCGTCCGTGGCCGCCAGCGCAATGTCTGCAAGCTTCGCCCCGATCAAATGTTTGGCTGCGCCATCGTCGACTGGTGCCGGGATCTTCGCCCAGTCAACCGACATTAAATCAGGCTGTGAATTGCTGACCATTGACCCGCCTCCAGCGTTTCTTGCACCCATCAGTGCAACCGCTGCGGCGGTGGCGTCAAGATCTCAGCCGATCTTCATGTATACAAAGCCCTTCGACTGGAGCGCTGCGACCGTTGCCACGCCCGACGGCACGAAGCTGATGAAGCCCGCGTTGCGAACTTTACCGCGATCGAGTTTCAAGCGCTGAAAGGTGATGTCGCAAAGGTAGACTTTGAGACCATTCTTGGCGACGTTTTCGACACGCTCGAAAATGCTGGGATCGAGCACGTCGTCTTTCCAAGGCGAGGCGGCCCAATCGGTGAGGAAGTAACGTACGCCGGCGCTATGGGCAACGATAGCCAGTTGGACCTCCAGCGGATTTCCGTAGACCGAATAGTGGTTCGAGATGTTGTTTATGACTTGAGCGAAGCGAGGGGTCTCGCCAAAATCGCAATGATAAACACACGCGACATCCGCTTCCTTCATTATATCCGCCGGCTTGACCATCGAGGGTGCCGCATTCGCGCTCGTAGCGACGGTAGCGAAGCTCGCAACTGTCAAGCCGCCGACGACCGCGCGCCGATCGAAATTTGTCATGGTCTGTTCCTTCGATCTGTCATTCGAACCACCGTACAGCAAATACTGAACGCGGGAGCGCCGCCGTTAATCCACTTTCGGACCCGTCTTGATGTCCGGCGTTACTGCCAAAGTCTGCGCCCGGTTGAGCACTACTGTTTCCTTCTTGCAGTTCTTCATACACGGCTTGCGCTTCCAGAACTGTTTTTCCGCCACTTCCCGATCATCGTCGTAGAACTGGCCGGCATTCGGCATCTTGATCGCCGGCAACGTCGCGCGGCTGAGTTCAAATTTTAAGTCGGGGATGATGTCGTTCAGGTGCAGCACGTAGGCTGTCACTGCATACAGCTCATCGTTGCTCAAAGATTGCGCGTTGCCGAACGGCATGGCGCGTTTGATGTAATCGAACACTGTCGACGCATAGGGCCAGTAGGAGCCGATGGTCTTTTCCGGGCGGTCGTGCTTCAGCGTGCCAATGCCACCGGCCAGCACCGGCCATCTGTCCCGGCCTTCGCCGAATTCGCCATGACACGATGCGCACTGCGATTGGAAAATATCCTCGCCTTGCGCAGCTGTGCCTTGCCCCGGCGGCAACCCTTTGCCATCGGGACGCACGTCGACGTCCCAGCCCGTGATTTCTTCCGATAACGCCTCGCGACCCATACCGAGCTTCTGAGCGGAAGCAATACCACCCGCGCCGGCCGCAACCAGCAGAACACAGGCAGCCGTGCGAAGATTACGAAATCTCAACATTTTCGGTCTCCCCGTTTGCTCGCACGAGCCACGTTTGAATTCCGTTGTTGTGGTAGATATTGTTGACGCCACGTAACTTTCGGAGCTCGTCCTTGGTCGGTTGCACATAGCCGGTCTCATCATGCGCTCGCGACTGCACGAGCAACTCCTGACCCTGCCAGTCGAAGTCGACATAAAAGCGGGTCAGTGACTTATCGAGCACGAGGCCATCGATGCGGGCCTCACTCCAATTCTTCCCGCCATCGAGCGTCACGTCGACCCGAGGCACCCGGCCGCGTCCCGACCACGCAAGCCCAGACAGCACGTTGCGACCTTTGACCAGGAGCGGCGCTTCGGGTGATGGGTTGGTCACCACCGACTTCGCGTCCATGACGTAGGTAAACCGGCGGGCGCGGCCGTCCTCCATAAGGGTCGTGTACTTCGACGTCTCTTCATGCGTGTGCCACGGCTGATCGCCGACTTCGATCCGGCGCAGCCACTTGACCCACAAATTGCCTTCCCATCCCGGCACGACGAGGCGGACGGGGTAGCCTTGCTCGGTCCGCAGCGCCTCACCGTTCATCTTGAAGGCGACGAGGCAATCCTTCATCGCTTTCTCGACCGGGATGGATCGGGTCATCGCGGCCGAGTCGGCCCCCTCGGCCAGTATCCATTTACCGGCTGGCTTGACGCCGGCTTCATCCAGCAGCGTCTTCAACCGCACGCCGGTGTACATCACGTTGTGGATCATACCGTGCGTGAACTGGCAGCTATTGAGCTGGGCGCCGCGCCACTCCATGCCGGAATTGGCCGCGCACTCCAAAAAATTTATCCGGTTGATCCGCGGCATCCGCATGATATCGCCAACGGTGAAGATCAGCGGCTTGTCGACGAGGCCATGGATCATCAGCCGGTGATCGATGGGATTGATCTCGGCTGCACCTCCGTGATGACGCTCGAAACACAAACCGTTCGGCGTGATGATGCCGTCAAGCGCGTGCAGCGGCGTGAAGTTGACCGAACTCTCGCGCGAGGGCGTCAGCCATTCGACGTCGCGGCGCACCACGTGCTTTTCAAATTTGGATGGCTTGCCATAAGGGTGGGTGGCCACACCGTCGCCAAGCACCTTTGTCCAATCGGGCACGTTCGGCGGCAAGTTTTTCGGATTGGCGGACGTCGCGACCTTTGCGGTATCGGCCGCGTCGGCCAGACCCGCACCGGCGACGATACCGCCGGCGGCCGTGCCTAAGAATGCGCGCCGAGACGAGTTGAAAATGCCTGTCTCGCGGGCTTTGGTCCGCTTTGCCATAACACTCCTCCTCAGATTCCGATGAGCTTCACGGCGTCGTTTGGTTTGATGTCGACGGTCTTGACGTTTGCAAGATGCTTTTCGATCACCTGCCAGATCGGTGGGCCTTCGGTACCTTCGTTGACGCTTGCCCAGCCCGCGACCACGTACGAGCGCGAGACGTCGATTGGCTTGCCTGACTTCATCGCCGTCATGTTGGAAATGCGCCGTCCGGGCCCCGCCGCCACATCGAGCGTGAAGCCGAGGCCGCCGGTTCGCACCATGTCGCCGCCCTGTTGGTAATAGGGGTCGGGGTTGAACAAGTTGTCCGCCACATCCTCGAGAATTTCCTTGATGCGCGCACCCGTCATTGTGGTGCGATAGCAATTCGGATAGCTCACCGCACAGCCGTTGGTGACATCCTCGAACGTGATGTCCTGGCCCGGCAAAATGCTGTTGCCCCAGCGGATGCCAGGTGACAGCGAAATCTCAGCGTCGCGCTCGGCAAGCATGGCGCTGCAATAGAGATCGTCGAGCGTGCCGGCATTGTTGCCGCGGCGATACAGCAGCCCGCTGGTCCGTCCGAGCACGCGCGACAGATCAGCCGCATACGGTTTGCGCACCTGCGTAATCTTCGCTGCCATCTCGGCATCCGGCGTGATCCAATCCGAGAAAATCGGGATCAGGCGAAAACGGAAGTCCTTGATCGCTTTGCCTTGCACATCGAGATCCAACCGTGACACGAACTTGCCGTGACTGCCCGATGAGACCAGAAGCGTCTTGCCGACCCGGATGGCCTCAGGCACGGCATCGTGCGTGTGTCCGGTCAGGATGACATCGATGCCGTTGACGAGGCGCGCCATCTTGCGATCGACATCGAAGCCGTTGTGCGACAGCAGGACGACGAGGTCGGCACCGGCGGCACGCACTGCATCGACTTGCTTCTGCATATCATCGTCGCGAATGCCGAACGTCCATTTCGGGATCATCCAGCGTGGATTGGCGATCGGCGTAAACGGGAACGCCTGTCCGATGACCGCGATCTTGACGCTGCCGCGTTCGAAAATTCTATACGGCTCGAACACCGGATCGTTGAACTCGGACTCGCGCATGTTCTGGGCAAGAAACGGGAAGTCGAGCTTCCCCGCGATCTCCTGAACGCGTTTTTCACCTAACGTGAATTCCCAGTGTCCGGTCATTGCATCCGGCTTCAATAGCGCCATGCAATCGACCATGTCCTGGCCCTGGGTTTGCAGCGCCGACCAGCTGTTCGTCCAGGTGTCGCCGCCATCGAGCATTAACACTTTCTCGCCGCGCGAAGCTCTGATCGATTTGACGACGGTTGCGATCCGGTCGAGGCCACCCATCCGCCCGTAGTTTTTTGCCAGCTCGGAAAAATCGAGATCGGTCAGCGCGTGCGCCAATGCCGACTTCGGCTGAATGCCGAACGACTTCAGAAATGCATGGCCGGTGAGATGCGGCACGAGCCCTTTGGCCTCGCCCACGCCGACATTGACGCTGGGCTCGCGGAAATACAGCGGCATCAGCTGCCCGTGAATGTCGGTAATGTGGACCAGCGTGACATTGCCGACCGCGTCGAACTTCAGCAGTTCGTCTTGCGTCAAGCGGCCTTGCGAAGCGGCTCGTCCAAGAGGTCCGATGCCGGTCGACGCAATGGCGGATGCGGCAAGTGCTGCCTGAGTAAACTCCCGTCGCGTGATCATGAACTATCCTAGAATGAAACACTCAACCATATGCGAATACTTACATATTTCGAGCAACAAAAAAGCCTGACAACCGAGGCTGTCAGGCCAGTAGCGAAAGTCAACCGATCGCGATTTTCTGCTCGGCCTTGTAGACGGAGCCATCGTCGTCGGTCCACGTGAACTCGAATGTGCCAGCTTCGGGCACTTTCACGAAAAACGACTGATATGGATTGGCCGAGATCGCCGGATGCCAATCCGCGCGAAAGATCTCCTTGCCGTTGAACTTCGCAGCGAACGCCTTGATGATCTTGCGCGGGATCACCTTGCCATCCTTGTCTTTGCGATTGCCGGATTCCATCTCGTGACTGATCAACGTCTTTACTTCGATGACTTCGCCTGCCTTGGCCGCGGCCGGCATTCTGACGCGGGGAGTGGGGGTCGCCATGGTGTAGGTCCTCACAGAAGCTTATGATTTGAAACGATTTCGTGTCGACCGCTAGCCGCCGCAGCCGCCGATCGTAACCTTCACTTCGCGCTTCGTTGTAAACAGTTTGCCGTCCGACATCTCCGCCACCGCAACGATGTTCTGCGTCTGCGCCAACCGCATGCGGATCTGTACGGTTGCCTTTGGCATCATCGGTGTGAAGTAGAACGAAGCTACGCCAGGATTTGGATTACCATCGGCAAACACATGCAATGCCTTCACAAAGTCTGCCTCGGACATCGGGCTTTCCACGTCCACGCCTAGCGGAACGACGAGCCCGTTCTCGGCGATCGATGGCAGGTCCAGCTTGATCTTGCCGTCGGCCAGCGTCTTGCCCGCGTAGAGCTTTTGGATTTCAGCTTCCACTTGCGCAGGTGCCGCCATCGCGAGACGAGGGCCGAGCAGCACCAGCGCCGCGGCAACGCTACCGCTGATCATTACGCCCCTGCGGTCCATTGTCTTTCGATCATCATGCGCCATGAAGGTGCTCCCGATAGCAAAATGTTTTTCAGTCCGCTTGGCCGGCCTCAAAATGGCGACCGCGCATCCCTTGTCATATTCATATTTTTAAATGTAATGTTTGATCAAACGCAAGGGCAAAGTTGCGAAGGCGCGGCTGAACCGGATCGACGAGGAGAACACATGCGAGGCCGACACTGCGGGACGTGGATCAACAAGTGGTGGCGTAGCGCTGCGATGCTTCTCGTCTCGCTGGCATTGCCGGCCGGGCTCGCGCACGCGCAGGCCACCGCGCAAGACAGCGAGAAAGAGATCGAACGTTATCGCGCGATGATCTCCGATCCATTCTCAAACCCAGGCTTTCTCAATGTCGATCGCGGTGAAATCCTTTGGAGAAAAACCGGCGGGACTAACAATGTTTCGCTCGAAGCATGCGATCTTGGCCTGGGCGCGGGCAAACTCGTAGGTGCCTATACGAAGTTGCCGCGCTACTTCGCCGATGCGGATCGCGTAATGGATCTCGAGCAGCGGCTGCTGTGGTGCATGGAGAAGGTGCAGGGCGCTGACACCAAGGATGTAGTCAAGCGGCGCTTCTCGGGCCCAGGCGTCGCCTCCGACATGGAGGACCTCGTGGCCTTCATCGCCAACAAGTCGAACGGCACCAAGCTGGAACCGCAATTGAAACACCCCAAAGAGCAGGAGATACTGGCGATCGGCGAAGCCATGTTTTACCGGCGTGCGTCGATCAGCGACTTCTCATGCGCGACCTGCCACGCCGAGGATGGCAAGCGGATCCGCCTACAGGGGCTTCCTAATTTTTCGAAGCCTGGCAAACCGGCGCAGGAAACCATGGGCTCATGGCCAACCTATCGCGTCTCACAAAGCCAACTTCGAACGATGCAACACCGTCTTTGGGACTGCTATCGGCAGATGCGCATGCCGGCGCCCGATTATGCGTCTGACGGCCTCACCGCACTTACGATGTATCTGAATACACAAGCCGCCGGGGCCGAGTTGACCGTGCCCTCGATCAAGCGTTAAGGCGCAGGAAACACAGATGAAAAAAATTCTCCTTATAGTGCCGGCGTTACTGGCGGCGGCTCCGGTGCAAGCTCAGCAGGCAGCCAAGATCGATCCGGCGACGATCGAGGCGATCACGAAGGCAACCTTCAAGTCAGCACCCGAGTCTTGGTTAGCAAGGGTCGATCAGGACGAGACCCAAAAGGTGTGCTCGCAATACCGCAACGACCTTCCCACCGCCGAATTCGATAAGGTCAAGCAACGCGAGGAAGCGACCGTTGTCTATCCAGCCGACGGCAATGTGCTCGGCGATTGGAAACGCGGCGAGGCGGTGGCGCAAACGGGCGTCGGTGGCCAGTTCTCGGACGGTCCGAACACGGTCGCTGGCGGCAACTGCTATGCTTGTCATCAAATGAAGAAGGCCGAGTTGAGCTATGGAACGCTCGGTCCGAGCCTTCTCGAATATGGGAAGAATCGCAAGTTCGACCCGAAAGAAGCCAAGCAGGCTTACGCGAAAGTTTTCAACGCGCAGTCGGTGCAGCCATGCTCCAACATGCCTCGCTTCGGTTATCACAAATTTCTAACCGAGCAGCAGATGAAGGACGTCACAGCATATCTGTTCGACACTGACAGCCCGGTCAACAAATAATGCGCAGGTGCTGACGGAATATCGATGGCGAAAACCCTTTCACAACAGATATCAAGGCCGGCCAGTCGCGCGGTGTCGTCCGAGCTCAAGAGCTTGATGCTGAAAGCGCGCAATGCCAGTGATTTTCTGAAGGCGCTCGCGCACGAGAACCGATTGATGATCCTGTGCCTGCTCGCCGAGCGCGAGCGCTCCGTAACCGAACTCGAAGGACTATTGGCTCTCAGTCAGGCCACGGTATCGCAGCAATTAGCGCGCCTGCGCCATGAGGGGCTGGTCGAAACGCGGCGCGACGGGCGCACGATCTATTACAGTCTGCCGGACGATTCGACCCGCAGATTCATCCAGGCGATCTACGACAAATTCTGCGGGCCGGCATCTCCGCCAGGTGATCAGCGATCATAGCATTTGAAACCCGCGAGCCGGAGACGACCAATGGATCTGTCGATGTTGCGCATGGGACTGACCGGCTTCGCTGATCTCGTCGTCGGACAGGAACATACAGCGCCGCGCGTGGGCAGCGGCCGCGTAGCCGTGCTCGCAACTCCGATCATGATCAATGTCATCGAAGCGGCGGCGCTGGCCACGGTCGAGGACTTGCTGCCCGCTGGTTTCCAAAGTCTCGGTATTCATCTCGATGTCCGCCATTTCGCCGCGACCCCGGTTGGCATGACTGTCCGTGCGACCGCCGAGCTCATCGCCATCGAGGGCCGAACATTGACGTTCCGTATCGAAGCCCGCGACGCCCGCGAGGCGATTGGTGATGGGACCCACCAACGCGTGATCGTCAACGTGGCGCGGTTCGACGAGCGGGTGCAGAAGAAGCTGCACCCACCGGACTAGATCACATTGCGATCCTCGCGTTGAGGTTACGCCGAGACTCCCGTATCCGTCGGCCTCAGGCGTCTGTTGTAAGACGCCTGCCGATTAGGCGCAGACCGGAACATTCGTGACCCCCAAGCCGTTTGCGTTCACGAATTGCAATCGGAGGTCTCAATGCCCAGCCCACAAGAACTCGAGGCGCGTTTTTGGAAAGCGCTGAAGTCAGATATGACGATGATGGTCGGCGTTGACGGACAGGAAGATGGTCATGCTCGCCCGATGACGGCACAGCTCGACGGCGACCGCGGGCCGATCTGGTTCTTCACCTCCAAAGACAGCACACTGGCAAAATTAACGGACGCCGGTGATCGCGCCATCGCGACATTCACCTCCAAGGGCCACGACTTGTTTGCGACCGTGCACGGGACGCTTGCCATCGATAATGATCGCGCCGTCATCGACCGGCTTTGGAATCGCTTTGTCGCTGCTTGGTATGAAGGTGGCAAAGATGATCCCAAGCTGCTCCTGATGCGGCTCGACGCGGAACAGGCCGAAATTTGGCTCGATGGTTCAAGCTTGATCGCGGGTATCAAGATGCTGATGGGTTCCGACCCGAAAGAAGACTACAAGGCGAGTGTTGCAACGGTAAACCTGAAGTAGATGAGTTATGATCTGCTGATGAAACATCAGGATCTCGAATTCACAGGTGGATTCCATATTGCGATCGGGAATGAGCGGTCGCAAGCAGCAGTGATGGTGCTGGCGCCTGGCGCTTCAGAAGGCGGACCGGACAATCGCCACAGCGGTGCCGATCAGTGGCTGCTTGTCGTGAAAGGAAGCGGCGTCGCCATCGTAAACGGCCGACAATTGAAATTGCGCGAAGGCACCCTCGTTTTGATCGAGGCAAACGACCACCACGAAATCAAGAACACAGGCTTCAGCCCGTTGAAGACCGTCAATTTCTATTTGCCGCCAGCGTACGACGAAAGCGGCGACGAAACACTTGCCGGCGGCGGTTAACGACCTCCAGATCACCACGCAACCCGGAACAGAAGAATTCTCTGTATGTTTCCACCCTGAAACCGAGTGGGAACGCAATGCGTGCAAAAGCTATCTTGACGTCCTTACTGTTCGCAGCGGCCGCGTCATCGTCTCTATACGCGCAGTCCTCAGGTGGCGCAGGGGGCGGCGCAAGCGGCTCGGCCGCAGGCTCCGCAACTGGCGACGGTGCTGCGGGAGCCGGCACGAACTCACCCGCTCCGAGCGTTCTCAGTACGACGCCACAGAGCTCCCCGGGCGCCGCCCCTTCGCCGACCCCTGCTCCAAGCGCGGTCGCACCAAATCGGCCTGGGCTCACCGGTCAACCCACCGCTCCGACACAACCTGCAAACCCCGGTCAACAATCGACGCCTGGCGTGCCTCAACCAACCGGTCCTGCTGGCAGCACCGCGCAACCGAACAACTCCCCTAGAGCTGCGACCGG